>CAZIOH010000022.1:1394-21406 GCA_964540815.1 uncultured Myxococcales bacterium
TGTGGTTCTGGGAACCGAACCCACCGGCCTTGACGTTCGACTTGACCTTGATCCCGCTCGTCTTCACCAGGCGGTTGTGGTTCTGGGAACCGAACCCACCGGCCTTGACGTTCGACTTGACCTTGATCCCACTCGTCTTCACCAGGCGGTTGTGGTTCTGGGAACCGAACCCGCCGGCCTTGACGTTCGACTTGACCTTGATCCCACTCGTCTTCGTGATCTTGTTCATGGCGCGACCTCCAGGTTGAATCGAGCGCCGGCCGTCCATCAGCCGACGCCCTGCGTTCGACGGAGTGCATTTGCAACTGCGGGGCCGCCGGCCGACCCGCGGGATGGCGCCCTCGACGAGGATGGCGAGACCACTTCCCGAGCCAGTCACAGCCGATCGGTTCGCCAGCGACCGAGGTCAGATGTGACCAGGGCTATGACCAGGCCGGGTCATAGGTCGACGACCCGCATCGGGGCGTCCTGCAATGCACGCGCAATCGGGAAGAACCGCATGAGCGGGGCGCCCCTCCGCACCACGATCGGCCCGGGGGCGTACATCCGGTAGACCATCGCGACCGTGTGGAACTGATCGGTGCGAATGATCCCGCGCATCCCGTCGCTGCCGCCCGCCGGGAACCCGTCGACGACGGACGACCACCCCTCGGGGGTCACCGCGAAGATCCAGGGCTGGAGCAGCCAGTAAGGCTCGTCACGGCCAGGCCCGATCAGGTACCCCTCGAGATACGCGTACCCGTCGCTCGTCGTGTGCCCACCGGCTGCCCGCCAGTCGCGGGCGAGGGCGCGCTCGGCGGCCGGGTATCCTTGGTGCTCCCGGGTGAACATCTGGCCATCCCACTCGACGGAGATCGGGGCGATGTTCTTGACCACGCACTCCGGAAGGAAGGCGCCCCGGGGGGGTGCGGTCGAGACGCCGCCGGGATGATGAAAGCGGCGCAGAGACGAGAGGACATGAACGGCGGGCCCCGCGGAGTAGACCCGGCCCTCGCAGGTCGGCGCCGGGGGCGCCGGGGGCCCCGACGACTCCCGCACCATGCGCCGGTACTTGCCGGTCGGCTTCACCTTCTTGGTCTCGAAGTAGTGCGCGTCGAAGAACGACTCGAATTCGGCGACCAGCTCGGGCGCCCGCCGGATGGGGCCGAGGCTGAGCGTGCTGTGGCGGGCGACGGGCAGCACGCAGCCGATCTCGTCGGCGATCCAGGTCGGCTCGCGACCGAGGCGCCGTCCATCGATCTCGAGCACGAGCGGGGTGAAGCCAATGGGGTCGGCGATGGCATGCTCGAGCACCGCGATCCGGCTGCGGCGGTTGAAGGCCCCGCCAACCCGCAGCGCCACCTCCGGCGCGGGCCGCACGAGGAAGCCGGACCAGAGCGAGATGCGGTTGCCCCGAATGGGCATGGCGTCTTCGGCGAGCAGCCGGTGCCAGTAGCCGTTCCGCTCGAGGAGCCCGGCGGCGAGCAGCCCCTCGATGGCGTCCCGGACGGCCTCCTCGGTCAGGGCCAGCGCATCCTCGGTCATGTCCACGCGGAAGGAATGACCTCGGCCATTCCGGCTGAGCTTCATGGGCTTCTCGAGGGAGATCTGAAAGCCGGCCTCGTTGCCCTCGAAGACCGGGCTGCAGTGCTGGGCGGCGCGCAGCGGGAGCTGGCCGTCGAGGGTCGGCGAGCGCTTGCCGAGCTTGCACAACCCCGGAAGCGCCTGGATGACCTCGAACGACCAGCTCTGCGTGGGCACCGTCGGCACCGGCCGCGGAGGATCCTCAACGCTCGGCATGCCCATCGGCGGGCCATGATATACGATCGGCGGCTCGCGCGGCCCGGCGCCTCACTCGGAGACGACGCGGCCGCGGATCGACAGGTCGGCGATGGCGGCACGGGCGCCGGGCGATGGCGCGGCGAACCCGATTCGCACGAAGCGCCCCACGCTCCCGGGTGGGAACGGCTCGCTGAAGACGGGCTCCCCCAGCCCCCCACCCTCCTGGGCTCGATCCACGGCTTCGATGGTCAGGCTCCATTCCCGGCGGTCGCGCGAGATCTCGACGGTGTACGCGGCGGTGGTGCGGTGGTCGGCCGCCTCGGGAAGCCTGAGCTCCACGTGCTCGAGGAGACACAGGCGCTCGAGATCGGTCTCCCACCAGGCCGCGGTGGCCTCCGCGGGTGCCGACCAGAAGGTGTCGGCCCTGCCATCGTTGCCGTGCCGTGCCGGATGCCCGGGCGCCTCGGCGGAAGCCCGGGCCGGGGTGTCCCGCCCGAGCACGAGCTCGGGCGGGGACGCCACGTTCGTCTCGAGTGGCGCCGCCGCGGTCGCCGCGCTCCCGGCCCCGGAGTATCCAGCCGCGCTCCGGGCGCGGGAGGATCCAGCCGCGCTGCGGGCGCGGGAGTATCTGATGTAAGGTCGGTCGGGAACCACCGGTGTCTCGCCGGCCACGAAGCGCGGAGCCCCCTCGGTCACGATGGTGAGCACGCCATCCTTCAACCCCGGGGAGCGCGCCCGGATCACCGTCGAGCCTCCCGCGTAGGACCGCAGCTCGATCGCCGCCTGGCCGTCCCGGATCGCGATGTCGCTGTCGGGTCCAAACGCGAGGGTGCGCCCGGTTGGAAATTCTCCCGGGCCCGATTCGATCGACAGGGTCACCTCGGGCGAGTGGCTGATGTGGCGGCCGTCGGCGTCGACCACGGTGACCACCACCTGCGCGTCGTCGAGCGCGTCGACCCCGCGGATCACCGTCTGGTCCGCGGTCAACCGCAGCCCGGCGGGCGTCCCGGGAGCCGGCCAGGCGGGCGGCGGAATCCGCCGGTAGGCATCGCGATACCAGTACCACTGCCGCTTGGGCAGACGGAAGTGATCCACCATGCCCATGCACCCGAACTGGCCCGCGATGCTTCCGTGGTCGAAGGCGCACCAGAGCGCCTGCCCGGATCGCCAGGCGAATTCCTCCGCTTGCAGGTCACCAAAGCCAGGCTCGTAGCTCCCCGGGCGAAGGGCGATGGTGGAGCCGTACTCGGTGACCATGCTCGGAACGCCGGGCTCGATGAACAGGCGCGCGCCGTCGCCGTTGTAGCCGGCCACGTCCCCGAGGCGATCGAGCTCGCCGCGCTGCACGCCGCCGACCGCCGCCGGCCGCGTGGGATCGAGCGCGTGGGCGAACGCCACCAGCTCTCCGAGAAATCTCCGCACGTCTGGCAAGGTCGACGGCGCCGTGAAGAAGGCCTCGTTCCCCAGGCTCCACACCACGATGCTGGGATGGTTCCGGTGGATGCGGACCAGCTCACGCAGACCGGTCTTCACGCTCTCTTCGAAGCCCCCCTGGTGCTCGGGCTCGGGCGGATAGGCGCTGGCGCCCCAGGGACTGTCGAAGGGTGCCGTGCCCCAGAAGGTCCCCTCGGCCCAGAACAGGAGGCCGAGGCGGTCGCAGGCCGCCGAGAAGGCGGGCGCGTGCGGGTAGTGCGAGCCCCGGACGAAATCGAAGCCGGCCTGCTTGACGAGCTCGAGATCGCGCGCGAACCCGCGATCGGTGACCGCGTCGCCCCAGCCGGCGTGGTCCTGATGGGCATTCACCCCCCTCAAGTAGCGGTGCGCGCCGTTGAGGAAGAAGCCCCGGTCCGCCGTCCACGCGAACCATCGGAAGCCGAAGGTGGTGCGGGTGGTGTCGCTTGGCGCCGCCCCATCGAGGACCGTCGTGACCACGGCATACAGCTCGGGGTGCTCGGGCGACCAGAGCCTCGGGTGAGGGATCTCGGGCGTGTCCTGCGCGAACGTCTCGCGCGCGCCGGGCGGGACCTGGCGGGCCGTCGACACGGTCGCCACCGTTCGCCCGACGGCGTCGACGACCTCCGACCGCACGGTGCAGGTCTTCGGTTCGGCGGCGGCGTTCTCGATCTCGGTCTCGATGTGCACCGTGGCGGACTCGGCCGAGACCCGGGGGGTGGTGACGAAGGTGCCATACCACGCGACGTGCAGCGGCCGGGTGACGACCAGGCGCACGTTGCGGTAGATGCCGCCCGAGAAGACGTGCTCACCCGCCCGCGGGGCCAGCTCAGGATGCCAGGTGTTGTCCACCCGGACGGCGAGCAGGTTCTCCCCCTCTCGCAGGAACCCGGTCAGATCCACGAAGAACCCCGTGTAGCCGCCCCGGTGCCCGCCGACCTTGCGCCCGTTGGCGAAGATCTCCGCGACCTGGAAGACCCCGTCGAGCTCGATGCGGACGCACCCCTGCATCCATTCCCCGGGGACCGAGAGGCGTCGTCGATACCAGCCTGGCCCGGTGTGGAACTCCGGAGACAGAAAATAGGGCAGGCTGAAGGAGTGCGGGAGCCCGACCGGGCTCCAGGTCTGGTCGGGAAAGTCGGGCGCCTCGGCACCCGGGGGATCGCCGAGCACGAACTTCCAGTCCCGGTTGAGGCTCGCCTCCACCCGGGGCGATGACGGGGGCGAGGACGCGTCCGATGGCGGTTCCGAAGGCGGGTCGGGGAGCATCGCCGGACTTTTACCAGCGATTGCCGCGGGTGGTGCTCTAGACTCAGACCAGGGGCATCATGTGGGGGCGATGACCCATGACCCTCGGATCCCCATGAACGGAAACGATCCGCAGCATCCCCCGCGCCGTCCTCGGTCCCTGGCGCTCGCCGGGGATCTCGCGAAGGGGGCGCCCGGCGGCGATGGCGCCGACGGCGCAGGCGCTCGGATGCGCGATCCCGTCTGCGGGATGATGGTGCCCGCCGATGCGCCGCTGCGGACGATCTTCGAGGGGCAGACCTACGTCTTCTGCAACCCGCGGTGCCTCGAGCGCTTCGTGCGCGAGCCCCGACGCTTTCTCGCGGCCGAGCCGGCGCCGTCGAACATGGCGGACGCCCCGGCTCGCGCGGCGCATCCGGCCGGATCACCGGCGGGAGGAGCGGCGAGCGAGTGGACCTGCCCGATGCACCCGAGCATCTTGCGGACCGGGCCCGGCAGCTGTCCCTTGTGCGGCATGGCGCTCGAGCCGAAGGTCGTGTCGCTCGACGACGGGGAGAACCCGGAGCTCGCGGACATGCGGCGGCGATTCCGGGTGAGCGTCGCGCTGTCGATTCCCCTGATGGCCATCGCCATGAGCCACGTCCTGCCATCGAGCTGGACGGCGCTGCACGCGCTCCTCGCCCGCCCTGCCCGGGGCTGGGCCGAGCTCGCCCTCGCGACCCCGGTGGTGCTGTGGGGGGGCTGGCCGTTCCTGGTCCGGGCGGTCGAATCGGTGCGCCGCCGGAGCCCGAACATGTTCACGCTCATCGGCCTCGGTGTCACCGCGGCCTACGGCTACAGCGTGGTGGCCACCGTCCTCCCCGGGATCTTCCCGCCTTCCCTGCGTGAGCCGGGCGGTCGGGTGGGCGTGTACTTCGAGGCGGCAGCCGCCATCGTGACGCTCGTGCTGCTCGGGCAGGTGCTCGAGCTCGGCGCCCGCGCGCGCACGGGCGCCGCCCTCCGCGCGCTGCTCGGTCTCGCACCGAAGCTCGCCCGGCGGCTCGCCCCCGACGGCTCCGAGGCGGACATCGCGCTCGACGAGATCGCCGTCGGAGATCGGCTGCGGGTCCGCCCGGGGGAGAAGGTGCCGGCCGACGGGACGGTGGTCGATGGCCGCAGCTCGGTGGACGAGTCGATGATCAGTGGAGAGCCGATCCCGGTCGAGAAGTCCAAGGGCGCGCGGCTGATCGGCGCGACGGTCAACGGCGGGGGCGCGCTCGTCATGCGCGCCGATCGGGTGGGCGCGGACACGCTGCTCTCCCAGATCGTCCGCATGGTCGGCGAGGCCCAGCGCAGCCGCGCGCCCATCCAGCGGCTGGCCGACGTGGCCGCCGCCGTCTTCGTTCCGGCGGTGGTCGCCGCCGCGGCGATCACCTTCGGCGTCTGGGCGGCGGTCGGACCCGAGCCCCGGCTCGCGCACGCCCTGGTCAACGCCATCGCGGTCCTGATCATCGCCTGCCCCTGCGCGCTCGGCCTGGCGACGCCCATGTCGATCATGGTCGCCACCGGCAAGGCCGCCACCGTCGGGATCCTGTTCCGGAGCGCCGAGGCCATCGAGCTCCTGCGCAAGGTCGACACGCTGGTCGTCGACAAGACCGGGACCCTCACCGAGGGAAAGCCCAGGCTGGTCACCATCGACGCGCTCGGGGGGCACGTCGTCGAGGACCGCGAGCTCGTGCGCCTCGCCGCCACTCTCGAGCGCGCGAGCGAGCACCCGCTCGGCGCGGCGATCGTGGCGGGCGCCGCGGACCGCGGCATCGCGCTCGGCTCGCCCGGATCCCTCCGGACGGTGGCCGGCAAGGGCGTCATGGGCGAGGTCGATGGGCGCACGGTGGGGCTCGGGAACACCAAGCTGCTGGATGAGCTCGGGGTCCCGCCCGGCGCGGAGGGCCCGCAGGGCGGGCGAGAGATTGACGCGCGGGCGGCGGCCGAAGCCCGCGCTCGGACCCTCGAGATGGCGGGACAAACCGTGGTGTTCGTGGTGATCGACGGCAAGCTCGGCGGCTTGCTGGGGATCGTGGATCCCATCAAGGAGGGTGCCGCCGAGGCGATCCGGGACCTGCGCGGCGAGGGAATGCGGATCGTCATGCTCACCGGCGACAGCCGCCGCACCGCGCTCGTGGTGGCGGGCCAGCTCGGCATCGACGAGGTCGAGGCGGAGCTCTTGCCCACCGACAAGGTCGAGGCGATCAAGCGACTCCAGGCCGCGGGCCACTGCGTGGCGATGGCGGGCGATGGGATCAACGACGCCCCGGGGCTCTCGCAGGCGGCGGTCGGCATCGCGATGGGCACGGGCACCGACGTCGCGATGCAGAGCGCGGGCCTGACCCTGGTCAAGGGCGATCTGCGCGGGATCGTGCGGGCCCGTCGCCTGAGCCGCGCCACCCTCACCAACATCCGCCAGAACCTGTTCTTCGCGTTCATCTACAACTGCGTGGGCGTGCCGATCGCCGCCGGGGTGCTGTACCCGGTCTCGGGTCTGCTGCTCAGCCCGATCTTCGCGGCAGCGGCCATGGCCTTCAGCTCGGTCTCGGTGATCGGCAACGCCCTGCGACTCCGCCGCTTCCGGCCGTGAGACCCGTGCCCTGGCGGGGCGAGCGCGAGCTCAGCCGCCGCGACCTCGCCGGCGCGGTCTGCGCCGTCGCGCACCGACGGTGACCGCCACCAGAATCGACGCGATCGGCAGCCAGCGCCACCGCCCTCCTTCATGGCCTCCCGTCGCGCCGTCGCGCGGACCCACGGCGCAACCGCCGGCGACGCTGGAATCCGCGGCTTCTCCGGAGGCCGGCGGCGTGCTCGAGCCGCTGGCCCCGGCTCCGCCCGTGGCGCCGGAGCCGAGACCGGGGCCGACACCCGCGTCCCTCGACGCTGGACCGCCCGAGCCCGCGCCGACCGAGCCGCCGGTCGCGATCGCGGCGGCGCCGCCGCTGGCGAACGCACCAGGGGCAATACCGCCCGTCCCGGCGCTGGGTTCAATCCCGGCGTCGCGCCCCGGGCTGCCGCCCGTCCCGAGCCCGCCCGCGCCCGATCTTCCACTGCTTGCGCCGCTGCCGCTCACGCCAGCACCGCCGCTGCCGCTGTTCCCACTGCCGCCCGCCGGTCCGGGGGGAGAACAGGCACCGCGGACGCAAGTCTGCGCGGCCGAGCCGCACAGCTGCAGCCCGGTGCCCTCGTCGACCATGCCGTCGCAGTTGTCGTCGACGCCGTTGCACACCTCGGCCGCGCCGGGATGAACCTTCTCGTCGAAGTCGTCGCAGTCGCCGACGTTGGCCGAGTAGCCCTGCGGCTGCGCGCACTCCTTGCGGCTCTCGAAGCGCGGATCGGACGTCCCGTATCCGTCGCCGTCCTGGTCAATGTAATACGTCATCCCCGTGCAGCCGGTCACGAGGGCGAGGTGGGCCTCGCCGGCCCCGTCCCCCTTGCTGGTCCCGTCCCCGTTGGCGGAGAGCGCATAGACCGACAGCTGCACGCCAGTCGCGACCGTCGACGACCACCCCACCTTGAAGGTGGTGATTCCCCCCGAGCCGGTCCGCGGCATCGAGTGGGTCGCCCCGACGGTGGTGGCGGTGGTCCCCGCCTCGATGGCCTTGAAGGTGCCCGGCGTCTGAAAATCGCTCGTCAGGTAGAAACCCGCCGTCGGTCCGTTGGTCTGCGTGACCGTGATGGTCAGCGTCACCATCTGCCCGAGGGCTGGACTGGCGACATCGGCGGTCAGGGTGACCGTCGGCGACTTGCCCCCCGTGTGGCACCCGATGCAGCTCGTGGTGTTGACCCCGTTCTTGTGGGCCGAGGCCTGCGAGCCAGGGCCGAGGAACACGACCAGGGAGGCGACCAAGGAGACGGCGATCAAGGAGGATGGACGCGCCGAAGACAGGACAGGCCTGAACACCGCAAGACCATACCCCATCCCTCCGCCGTCCCCGTGGCCGAGTGGTCCAGCAGGACCTTTCCGCCCTTGCGTCCGCGGGCCGATGCCTGGTGAGCGATCTCACCCCGCTCACCCGCGACCACCGGGCCTCACACCGATGCCCGTCTTCCGCCCCCCCGTCCCGGACGTCGGACCGCGGTGCGGCGCGTCCGACGCGCGAGGACCCATAGACCAGCGAGCCAGGCGACGACACCGGTGCGCGCGGAGCTCGCCCCCACGGGAGCGATCGAACAGCCCCGGCTCGGATCCACCTCGGTGGGGGGCGCCACCGTCCCGCCGCCACCGTCGTGCACGCCAGCGTCCGCATCCCGAGACTGGTCACCGCCGCTGCCGGGAAGATCCGCGACGCCGGATCCTCCCGGTCCCCCTCGCCCGCCCGAACCCGCGCCGAGAACCGATCCTCCGCCGCCGCCCGAGCCAGGGCCGGCAGCCGGGCCGATCCCCGAGCTCCCGCCGGTCCCGGAGGCCCCGCCTGGACCGCCCGCCGAGCAGACGCCGCGCAGGCACGTCGCGGTGGCGACCCCGCACAGCGCGAGGCCGGAGCCCTCGTCGATCTGGCCGTCGCAGTTGTCGTCCTTGCCGTCGCAGCGCTCGCTGGCGCCGGGGTGAACCGCGGGATCGAAATCGTCGCAATCGCCGCCGGCGGCGGCGTACATGGTGGGCTTGCTGCAATCGAGGCGCGTGGGATACGCCGGATCGGTGGTGCCGTACCCGTCCTCGTCCTGGTCGAGGGTGTAGGTGGCTCCGGCGCAGCCGCACGCGAGGTTCAGCACCGCCTCCCCACCTGCGTCGCCGCTCGACGATCCGTCTCCGTTGGCCGAGAGCGCGTAGACCGAGAACCGCACCCCGGTCGCGGCGCTGGAGGACCACTCGACGTTGAAGGTGGTCACGCCGCCCGACCCGTTGCGCGGCAAGGTGTGGGTCACCCCGACCGGGTTCACCGCGGTGCCCGCCTCGATGGCCTTGAACGTTCCCACGTGGCCAAACTCGGTCGTCAGGAAGAACCCGGCTGCGGGGCCGTTGGTCTGCGTCACCGAGATGGTCAGGGTGACCGCCTCACCGACGGCGGGGTTCATCGGGCTCGCCGACAGGGTCACCGTGGGGATCTTCCCCCCGGTGTGGCAGCCGTTGCAGCTCCCGCCCGAGATGATGCCGTTCTTGTGGGCCGAGGCAACCCGGCCGTGTCCGCCCGCCAGGCCCAGCACCACGCCCAGCACCACGGACCCGCACCAGGAGCGCCTTCGCCGCCGGGCTATGTCATTCATCTGGTCCAAGCCATCGCGGGCGTCGAGCCGCCTGGGGAGGATAGCCGAGCGGCCGGTTTGGGTCCCCCCGATCGGCCTGGTGCGTTCGAGGTCAAGCGCTCGCCTCGCCTTCGCGAGGCGGACATCGCGAGGCTCCGCGCGCTCTGCGAAGACTACCGGTGTCAACCGTCGATGTCGCGCCGGCAAAATCTCCGTAACGTCTCGCCCGTCCCGATGAATTCCCCTGCACGGCCCCTCGGCACCCTGGTTAACTCGTGCGGCCGATGCCCATGTCGTGGTACGCACAGCTCCTGACCGGCGCCAACGTCGCGGGCGTGGTCCTCGGCCTGTGCGTCGCGGCGACCCTCGGGCTTGCCGTCGGGAGCGTCAAGGTGAAGGGCCTGTCGCTCGGCATCGCCGGCGTGCTCTTCGCCGGGATCGGGATGGCCTTCGTCTTCTGGGGCCACGCCCTCCTCGTGCGCCTCGCCGGCGGAGGATCGCCCGAGGTGGCGCCCGAGGTGGCGCGCGCGGTGGATGCGATCGAGCAGCGACGCCACGAGATCCTCGAGTTCACGCGCGAGCTCGGCCTCGTGCTGTTCGTCTACAGCATCGGCATCCAGGTCGGGCCGGGATTCTTCTCGTCGCTGCGTGCCCAGGGGCTGCGCTGGAACCTCATGGCGGTGGCCTTGGTGGCCTTCGATCTCCTGGTCACGGTTGTGGTGCATCGCTGGCTGAAGGTCGACGCCATCGCCACGGTGGGCCTCATGTCGGGAGCCGTGACCAACACCCCGGGGCTGGCCGCCGCGGAGCAGGCGCTGCGCGATCTGCCGGGGCTCTCCGCCGAGCTCCGGGGGATGGCCGAGGTGGGCTACGCGGTCGCGTATCCCTTCGGGGTCTTCGGCACCATCCTCAGCTTGCTGCTCGTGCGGGTGGTGTCGCGGCTCGACCCGAAGCAGGAGGCGGAGCGCTTCGAGCGCGCCGTCCGCCAGGGACGCGCCCTCGCCAACATCGATCTGCGGATCGCCAACCCCGCCGTGGTCGGCGTGCCGGTCGAGCGCCTCCCGACCCTGCTCGGGGCTCCGGTGGTGGTCTCGCGCCTGATGCGGCGGGGCAGCGTGGAGGTGCCGCACGCGGACACCGAGCTGGCCGCCGGGGATCTCTTGCACGTGGTCGGCGAGGCGGAGGCGCTGGATCGCCTGGCTTACCTGCTCGGCGAGAAGAGCGGGGTCGACCTGCGCCAGGTGCCGGGGGATCTCGGCGTGCGACGGCTGATCGTCACGCGCGGGGCGGTGGTCGGCCGGACCCTCGCCGAGCTCGAGATCCTCGATCGCCACGGGGTCAAGGTCACCCGCGTGCTGCGCGCCGGGCTCGAGCTGGTCCCGAGGCCGGGGGTGGAGCTGCGCTTCGGCGACACGCTGGTCGCGGTGGGAGAGGAGGACCGGCTGACCTCGCTCGAGACCATGGTGGGGAACTCGGTGGGGGAGCTCGAGCACGCCCAGCTCGTTCCGATCTTCGTGGGCATCGCGCTCGGCGTGCTCCTCGGGTCGATCCCCTTTCACCTCGGGGGACTGCCCGCGCCGGTTCGCCTCGGGCTCGCCGGCGGCCCGCTGCTGGTCGCGCTGGTCCTGAGCCACCTCGGGCGGCTGGGGCGCATCAGCTTCTACCTGCCCAACAGCGCGAACCTCATGCTGCGGGATCTCGGCATCGTGCTGTTCCTCGGGTGCGTGGGCCTGCTGTCTGGCGAGCGCTTCGTCGAGACCCTGGTCCATGGGCCCGGGCTGAGGTGGATGCTCTACGGGTGTGCCATCACCTTGCCGCCGCTCCTCCTGATGGAGCTCCTGGCCCGGGTGGTGGGGAAGCTGGACTACACGGCCCTGTGCGGGGTGGTGGCGGGGAGCATGACGAGCCCCTCGGTGCTCTCGTTCGCCAACCAGACGGCGGGGGACGGCGCATCGGTGGCGTACGGCGCCGTCTATCCCCTGGCGCTGATCCTGCGCGTCGTGACCGCCCAGGTCCTGGTCGTGCTGTGGGTGGCCTCCCCCTGAGATCGGGCCCGGGGCTCGGGCGCTCGGACTCGGCGCGCATTTTTCGCGGGCGGCAGGCCAGTCCCGCCAAGGTTGCGCGCCCCGGGCCCCCGGCCGCACCCATGCTGGCGGGATGTGCGAGAATACGGTCCGTCGATGACGCCCGCCTGGGGCCCGCTTCTTGCTGGCGTTCGAGCCCTGAAAGAAGAACCGAAGAAGTCGGTATCCGCATCTGCAGACATCCAGACATCATCCAGAGGTCACACCTGCCACGCCGAACGACCGCCGCGCCCGATCCGAGCCCCCATCGCGCGCCACCTTGGACGGCGCGATGCCAACCACTCGAAAGGGGCTCTGTCATGGCCACCGATACCGAAACGACCCAGCGAGACACCACCGGCGGCGACGGCCGCAAGAACGAGACCCTGATGGCCTGGGTCAACCAGATGACCCAGCTCTGCGAGCCCAGCGCCGTGCACTGGTGCGACGGCTCCGAGCGCGAGAGCACAGCGCTCATCGGCGAGATGGTCGCGCAGGGGACCCTCATCAAGCTGAACCCGAACAAGCGCCCGCGCAGCTACCTCTGCCGGTCGGATCCGCGGGACGTCGCGCGGGTCGAGAGCCGCACCTTCATCTGCTCGAAGAACCGCAACGACGCCGGCCCCACCAACAACTGGGTCGAGCCCGAGCAGATGAAGAGCCGGATGCTCGGCCTGTTTCGCGGCTCGATGCGGGGGCGGACCCTGTACGTCGTCCCGTTCAGCATGGGGCCCCTCGGGTCGCCGATCGCCCAGATCGGGGTCCAGGTGACGGACTCGCCGTACGTGGCCGTCAGCATGCGGATCATGACCCGGATGGGGGACAAGGCCCTCGCCCAGCTCGGCGAGAGCAAGAACTTCGTCCGCTGTCTGCACTCGGTGGGCGTGCCGCTCTCGCCTGGACAGAAGGACGTCACCTGGCCCTGCAACCCCGAACAGACCCACATCACCCATTTCCCCGAGCAGCGGGCGATCTGGTCGTACGGCAGCGGGTATGGCGGCAACGCCCTGCTCGGGAAGAAGTGCTTCGCCCTCCGCATCGCCTCGGTCATGGGGCGCGACGAGGGGTGGCTGGCCGAGCACATGGCCATCCTCGGGCTGACCTCGCCCGCCGGTGAGCGGACCTACGTCGCGGCCGCCTTCCCGAGCGCGTGCGGCAAGACCAACTTCGCCATGATGTTGCCGCCGGCTGGCTTCGAGGGCTGGAAGGTCACCACGATCGGCGACGACATCGCGTGGATCAAGCCCGGTGCGGACGGACGCCTCTACGCCATCAACCCCGAGAACGGCTTCTTCGGGGTGGCCCCGGGCACCAACGCCCGCAGCAACCCGAACGCCATGGAGGCGATCGCGGCCGACACCATCTTCACGAACGTGGCGCTCACCGACGAGGGGGACGTGTGGTGGGAGGGCATGACCGAGACCCCGCCGCGCCACCTCATCGACTGGCGCGGCGAGGACTGGACGCCCGCGGCCGGGAAGCCCGCGGCCCATCCCAACTCGCGCTTCACCACGCCGCTCGCGCGGTGTCCCTCGCTCGACGAGCACTGGAACGATCCCGCGGGGGTCCCGGTGGCGGCGTTCATCTTCGGCGGCCGGATGAGCCGCGACATGCCGCTGGTCTTCCAGGCCTTCAACTGGTCGCACGGGGTCTACAGCGCGGCCACCATGGGCTCGGAGGCCACCGCGGCGGCCGAGGCGGGGCTGCCTCCCATGCGGCGCGACCCGATGGCGATGCTCCCGTTTTGCGGCTACAACATGGCCGATTACTTCAGCCACTGGCTCGAGCTCGGGCGCAAGCTGCCGAACGCCCCGCGCATCTTTCGGGTCAACTGGTTCCGCCGCGGGGCCGACGGCCGGTTCTTGTGGCCGGGCTTCAGCGAGAACCTACGGGTGCTCTCGTGGATCGTCGATCGCGTGCACGGGCGGGCCTTCGCGCTCGAGAGCCCGTACGGATGGATGCCGCGGCACGAGGATCTCTCCTGGCGGGCGCTGGACTATCCCGCCTCGGTCTTCCGGGAGGTGATGGCGATCGACCGCGACGCCGCGGCCCTCGAGGTCCGACAGCACGAGGAGCTCTTCGACAAGTTCCTCGATCGCCTCCCCAAGGAGTTCCTGCTCGAGCGCGAGCTCCTGCGCCTGCGGCTGTGGCGGTCGCCCGAGCACTGGGAGCTGGCCCGCGAGGACTGATCGATCGCGGCCGCGGGCCCGATCACGGCGGAGTTCACGTGCACGTGCACGTGCAGGTTACGTGCAGGTCGACGATCACGGGATCGACCACCACCACGGGTCTTGACGGCTCGCGCGGGTCTCGGGGCCAGCGATTCCGCTTATCATGCGGCTCGTGCCGAGGGTGAGAACGATTCTGCTGCGGGTGACGCGGGCCAGACCGGACGAGCTGGGGGCGGCGGTGTGGGCCTTCGTCTATTTCTTCGCGCTGCTGGCGAGCTACTACGTGCTGCGCCCGATCCGGGACGAGGTCTCGATGGAGGTGGGCACCGCGGCGCTGCAGCGGCTGTTCCTGGCGGTCTTCCTCACCATGCTGGCGGTGGTCCCGGTGTTCGGCTGGCTGACCCGCCGCTTTCCGCGGCGCAGCTGGCTGCCCGGCGTGTACCTGTTCTTCATCTCGAACCTGGTCGGGTTCTACGCGGTGCTGACCGCCGAGGGCCTGCAGGCCGCTCCGTGGGGAAGCGTGTTTTATGTCTGGGTCAACGTCTTCAACCTCTTCGTGGTCTCGGTGTTCTGGAGCGTGATGGCGGAGACCTTCGACGTCGAGCAGGCGCGGCGCCTCTATGGGTTCATCGCCGCCGGCGGGACCGCCGGTGCCCTGGTCGGGCCGCTCATCACCTCGGAGCTGATCAGGCTCGTCGGTCCGACGCGGCTCATGCTGGTCTCGGCGGGGTTTCTGGCGCTGGCGATCCTCGCGGTCGGGCGCCTCGGTGCCTGGAGGGACCGTCGAGAGCGACCGTCGGCGCCCCCCTCCCCGGAGACCCCGGCGGCAGCGACGACGGCGGGCCCCGCGGCCCCGCCCGCAGGTGATTTTCAGGGTAGCCTCTGGAGCGGGCTCGCGGACGTGGTTCGCTCGCCTTACCTGCTTGGAATCTGTGCGTTTCTCCTCGGATACACCCTGCTGTCGACGTTCCTCTACTTCGAGACGGCGGAGCTCCTGCCCCGGCACGTCCGAGATCCCGCGGCGCGGACCCAGCTCCTCGCCCGTCTCGACCTTGCGGTCAACGTCGCCACGCTGCTCCTGCAGGTCCTCACCTTCCAGACGCTGGTGGCCCGGCTCGGCACCCGCCTGGTGCTCGCCTCGATGCCCTTCCTGTCGCTGGCTGGGTTCGTGGTCCTCGGCGCCTATCCACACATCGCGGTGTTGCTCGTCTTCGGGCTGGCGCGTCGGGCGGGTGAATACGCCCTCAGCAAGCCGGCCCGCGAGACCCTGTTCAACCTGCTGCCGCTCGAACAGAAGTACCGCGCCAAGAACGTCATCGACACCCTCGTCCACCGAACCGGAGACACCGCCTCGGCCTGGGCCGTCTCCGCGATGCGAGCCGCGGGCCTCGAATGGATGACCATCAGCTGGCTCTCCGTGCCGATCGCCGGCGGCTGGCTCGGCGTCTCGCTGTGGCTCGGCGCGGCGGCCGAGCGGAAGCGCCGGGCATTGCGGACAGCCCCTGCGTTGCCCGGGGCCGGGCAAGAGTGATCTGCCGGGGCCCGGCCAAGGTCAGGCCCCGTTCATGCATCCTGCACCAGCAGCGGAGGTAGCCATACATGCCGTCACTGGTGTTTCCGGCGCTGGTGCGAAACCAGATCCTGGAGCAGCACCGCCAGCTGCGCGAGCTCCTCGAGCAGGTCCGGCGGATGCGTGCATCGGACAGCCACCTGCCCGGCGCCGAGCAGCCGTCCCGCGACGCTCGACGACTGGCCGATGCGGCCCAGGAGCTCTGTCAGCGCTTCCAGGACCACCTGTCCTTCGAGCAGGCCGCCCTCACGCCGATCTTCGCCATCATCGATGCCTGGGGCCCCGAACGGGTCAAGGACCTGTGTGACGAGCACGAGCGTCAACGCCGCGAGCTCGACGGATTGCGCAGCCGCTTCGAACGGGAAGAGGATGTGGAGCGGTTGGCGGATGCCCTGCACGGCCTGGCGGACGAACTGCTCCACGACATGGAGGAGGAGGAGGCAGGTTGCCTGCGCGCCAGCCTCCTGTCCGCCGACTCCCTGTTTGCCGAGCCACGATCGCCGTGATCGCGGCTCCGCGAGGCTCATTCGCGGCGAGCTGAGCGGGGTGGCAAGCCCACGACACATCATCCCCCGACCCCGGCCCGCGATCGCGCAAACATCGCGCGCTCCGACCGTCCGCAGGCAGGAAGTGCGGGTCTTCCGGATGGCGGGGCTCAGGCCGGCGGGGGGACCGAACGCGTCGTCGGCGACGAACGCGCCACCTCCGCCTCGAACACCCGGGCGAGGGCCAGCGCCGGATCCTCGCACAGGCCGGCGTGCGCGGCCGACGGTTGAACCACGGTGCTGCGCGGAGCGGACAGCCAGTGAAAACGCTCCGAGCGCGAGAGGCGCGCGATCGGTCCAGCGCTCGGCGCTCCGGCACACACGGCGCGAATCGCCTCGAGCTGTCGACGGACCGCCGGGAGATCCAGCTGTCTCGCCAGGGAAGAGGCCCGCAGGTCGCGCTCGACCTCGTCCCCGGCCAGCAGGCACCCGAGGTACCCCGCGCCCGGACAGAACAGTATCGCCCCGAGGTTGAGCCGCTCGTCGCGCTCGACCCGCGGCACGAGCTGCACGATCACGTAGTCAAAGGCTTGCCGCACGGACCCGATTCGCCTCCTCGAGGAGCTGCGGCAAGGCCGACCGCCGCGCGCGCAACCACAGCCAATAGGCGGATCGCAGCTCCCGCGCGTCGTCACCCGCCAGCCAGATCTCGGGAACCGCGGCCACCGCGCGGGCGATGGCGTCGTCGTCGAGCGCCGCCACCAGGGCCGGCGCCGCCGCCGAGAGCCCGTCGGCGAAGGGCAGGAGCACGTGCTCCCCCACCCGCGCGAACGGCCGCTGGGCCGACGCTTGCAGCTCGGCTGGATCGACCCGCCCAGCGTAGCCGTGGTGCCAGTACAGCGAGGCGCCGTGATCGATCAGCCACGGTCCGCCCCGCCACCACAGCAGGTTGGGATTTCGGGCGGTCCGGTCCACGTTGGCCGCGAACACGTCGAAGGCCACCAGCGCCGACGCGAAGGCCGCCGACACCGGATGCCCCGCGGCCACGTCGTACCCGAGCGCGCCCGGCAGGAACGCCATCGCCAGGTTGAGGCCGGCGCTGGCCATGAGCAACTCGCGGATCTCCTGGTGGGGCTCGCTGCGCCCGAGGGCCGCGTCCACCTCGATGAGCCCGAGCTCGGGGACCGGCAGGCCGGCCGCGCGGGCCAGCTCACCCGCGATCACCTCGGCCACGAGGGCCCGGGTGCCCTGCGCGGCCCCGTGAAACTTCGCCACGTAGAGCCCGCCATCGTCGGCCTCGACCACCGCGGGGACCGAGCCGCCCTCGCGCAGCGCGGTCACGTAGCGGGTGGCCACCAGGTGGCGGAGCGGCGGCGGTCCTGGGCCCCCCTCCCTCGAGGTCGGCAGCTCGGTTGCGCGCGACATGGTCACAGTGTGCCAGAGACCGCCCTGGCGGTCACGTTGGGCGCGCTCGGCCGATCGCGAGACGGCCCTCCGGGCGCCGAATCGCAGGCCCCGCCATTGCGACCGCGGGGAACCGTCCTTATATCCGGGAGGTAAACGTAGGCAGGTCGCGCCGTCGACCGCCCCAAGGAGAAATTGCGATGCCCATGTTGCTCATCTGCTCGATCGCCACGCTGCTCGTGACCTGGATGTTTGGAGCCCGCTGGCTCGGAGATCGGTCCTGGGCGCGACGGCTGCCCGCACCGGAGCCCCGCGCTCGACCTGCCCGGCAGCGTTCGCGGGCCCGGCTGCCCGGACCGGCCTTGCTGATCGCGGTGGTCGCCGCGCTGGCGCTCGGCCCGGTGTCGCTGAGCCTGGCCAAGGGGCTCGGGCTGCCGGAAGCGGCGCCGACCACGCGGGTGCAGCCAGGCCAGCCCGTCACCGTCGGCGCCTCGGCCGTCCCGCCGGCTCGAACCGTGGTCGCCGAGGCGGGCCCACGCGACCGGCCTCCCTCCCCCGCCCCGGCGACCTACGCCGCCCGCGAGCGCAACGCCGCCGCACAAGGACATTTCAAGGGTGGCGACACCACCGTCGTGCTCGGAAGCAGCGCGCTGGTCCTGATCCTGGTGATCGTGCTCATCGTCGTGCTGCTGTGAGCGCGGCCTGATCCAGATGTTCCTGCCGCACCGACCACCAGCGCCGCGCGGCGCGTGGCTCCGGGCGGTGTGCCTGGCGGGGCTCGCTGCCGCCGCGTGCGCGTCGATGTCGGGCTGCTACCACGGCTCCGCCCACAACGTCTCCGCGCGGCAGGTGGTGGAACGGGGGGCGGAGGCCGGCTGGGTGGTGGTCGCCCGCATGGGACTCGTGCGCCAGAGCGCGAACGACGACTGCGGAGCCGCCGCGCTGGCCATGATGCTCGGGCACTGGGCGGTGCCGACCTCCGCCGCCGAGATCCTCCGATCCATCCCGCGCGAGCCAGGTCATGGCATCGCGCTCGATGCCCTCCGCGACTTCGCCCGGGCCCGCGGTCTCACCTCGTACGTGATCCGCGGAGAGCTCGCGGATCTCGCGACCGAGATCGGCCTCGATCACCCGGTCCTGGTCGGGCTGGTCCAGCAGTACGGAGACCATGCGCGCGCGCACTACGAGGTGATCACGGGGATCAATTCCACCACCCGGAGGCTGTTGCTCCTCGATCCCGCTCGCGGGCTTCGCGAGGACACCTTCGAAGGGTTCATGTCGGAATGGACCACCGCTGGCCGACCCACCCTGGTCATCGTTGCCGCCGCCTGATTGGCGGCTCGCTCGGCCGGATGGGTGGCCGGCTGAACGGGCTCGGCGCCGGCCAGGGATCGGGGGCCCGTGGCGGGGGCTCCGGGTGGGGGTCGGGCTCGGGCTCCTCGCCGCGGGAAACCTGGCCTGCGGAACGTCCTATCGCCCGCGCTCCGACGGACAGGTGCGGCTCGTGATCCACCACGGCGCTGCCCTCTACGTGCAGGACGGGCGGGAGCTGCCGGTGGGCCCCTTCAGCGGGAACCTCCCCGGCCTGGTGGCGACCTGCCCTGCGGCGCGCGAGAACGCGCGGATCGCCCACCGGGATCTGGCCGTGGGCGCCTCCGCCTACCTGGCGGGTGCGGCCGGCCTGGTGATCGGCCTCCTGGCGCTGTCGGGTCCAGCCGGCTGGGTGGTGATCGGGGCCGGCGCCACCGTCGGAGGAACCGGCATCGGGTTCCTCGGCGCGGGACTCACCCACGCGATCGATGCGGTCAATCTCTTCAACGATGCGAGCCCTGCACGACCGTCGACCTGCGCCCAAGGCGCAGCGGGAGGGCCGGCGTGTTCGAGCCCGAGTTCGTGTTCGAGTTCGAGTTCGAGTTCGAGTGGTGCCAGAGTGTTCGCGAGCTGCGGGACCGCCAGGCGCTGAACGCTGCCACGCTGCGAACACGGACAGGGGGTCGCTGGCCCCGCGTCCGCCCCCGACAGTGTCCTCGATCCTCTCAGCCGCCGGTGGTGCCCGCGTCGGCCGCGCCGACGGGTGTGGCGCACAGCTTGAGCGCCGCGCAAAACGCCCCGGGCGGGCACCGCAACATCGGGGCGGCCACGCAGAGCTCTCCAGCCGGACAGTCCGCGTCCTTCTGGCAGAGGACGACCTGAGGCAACGGGGCATCGGGGACGCACTTGCAGGTGGTGGTGTCGAAATGATCTCCCTTGATGCACAGGACGTTGTCGACGCAGACCCTTCCCCCGTCACCAGCAGGAGGAGGAGGAGGAGGAGGAGGAGGCGAGCCCGCGTCCGCCGTCCCGTCCGTCACGCACTTGCAGGTGGTCCGATCGAAGTGGCTGCCCTTGACGCAGGCCACGTTCTCCACGCATGCCCGTCCGCCGTCCCCGGCTGGCGGAGGCGGAGGCGGCACCGCGGCGTCCGCCGCCCCATCCGGCACGCACTTGCAGCTCGCCCGGTCGAAGTGGTCCCCCTTGACGCAGGCCACGTTCTGCACGCACGCCCTCCCACCGTCCCCGGCCGGCGGCGGCGGCACCGCGGCGTCCACCGCTCCATCCGGCACGCACTTGCAGCTCGCCCGGTCGAAGTGGTCCCCCTTGACGCAGG
>CAZIOH010000022.1:21506-75763 GCA_964540815.1 uncultured Myxococcales bacterium
CGAAGTGGTCCCCCTTGACGCAGGCCACGTTCTGCACGCACGCCCTCCCACCGTCATCCCCGGCTGGCGGCGGCGGTGCCGCGGCATCCGCGGCCCCATCCGGTACGCACTTGCAGCTCGCCCGGTCGAAGTGATCGCCCTTGACGCAGGCGACGTTCTCCACGCACGCCTTTCCACCGTCCCCGACCGGCGGCGGAGGAGGAGGCGGCGGCACCGCGGCGTCCGCGGGCGCGTCCGGCACGCACTTGCAGGTCCTCGTGTCGAAGTGATCGCCCTTGATGCAGAGGACCTGTCGCACGCCGCACGCGCCCGGCCCTGCGGGACCGGCGCCCCCATCCGGCGAGCTGCTGCTTCCCCCTCCGCAGCCCACGGCCAAGGTCACCAAGCCAACCAGTGCGACCAAGCAGACAGGGCCAACCACGTTCGCGGCCACGGTCAATCGCGTCATCCAGCGCATGCAAGGTTGGTGCGCCGAGCCGGCATCCGTCATCATTTCGCATTGTTTCGCCGCCCTGCCCCGCCCCGTGCCTCAGAGCACGCCACGGAAGCCGATGGTGGGAACCACGTAGCGGATGGAGCTGGCGCCGATCAGCCCACCCGACTCGGTCGCCACGGTGGTGTTGATGATGTCCACGTAGAAGTCGAGCAACCAGCTGTTCCACACCGCCCGCTTGTCGAGGCGCAGATCCACGCGGAACTGGCTGTCTCCCCGCACCACGTTGGTGCCGAAGATGGTGGTGAGCGGGGTTCCAGTCTGGTACAGGACCCGGGTGCCGACCTCCCAGTTGCGCGGCAGCTCGAGGCCCGTGACCAGGTTCACGACGTGCAGCCGATCGAAGTCGAAGAGCGACCAGCCGGTGCTGGTCTGACGCTCCGACCGTGACAGGGTGTAGCTCAGCCACCCGAAGACGTGCCCCGCCTGGCGGCGCCGCAGCAGCACCTCGAGCCCGTAGCTGCGTCCGACCCGCGAGACGAACAGGTTGTTCAGGGTCTGACGCCGCGAGGCGGTCGCCAAGGTGGGAGGCAACCAGGCCGGCTGGGTCGGCTGCGCCTGCTGCACCGAGGCCGCGGTGGGGTTCACCGTCAGATCGAACAGGATCGGGTCCATGGAGTTGTAGTAGACGTTGAGATCGAGCTCGGTGGCCGCCGCCAGGCGCGCCTCGACCCCGGCGCTGTACTGGGTGGAGGCGAGGAGCCCGAGGGACAGCGACGAGGCGTCGAGCCCCGGGACCGGAAAGAACAGGCGCGGCGGCTGGTGGTAGCGTCCGACCACCCCCTTCAACCACACGCTCCCGTGCTCCGCGTCGGTCAGGCGATACCGGCCGAGCAGGCGGGGATCGAGGCTCCACTGCGTGGTGTCCCCGCTGGTCTGGTGCTCGTCGTACAGATCGCCCCGCACCCCCGGGATGAGCCGCAGCCGTTCGGTCGGCTTCCAGACCAGCTCGGCGAGCGCCCCCGACTGGCTGTAATAGCCGCTGGTCCCGAAGAACTTTGCGATGTTCATTCCGGTCTGGGAGGCGACCGTGCCGCTCGACTGGTTGTCGACCGTGTGGTCGTACGATTCGAGGCCGAAGGTGGCGTCGAGGTTCGGCCCGAGGGCGCGGTGCACCCGGACCTGAGGGTTGACCGACCAGGTCCCGTTCCCGAGCCCGCTGTCGCCGAAGACCGAGCCCCCCCCCGCCGCCCCGCCGACCTGGGTGTCGTCGTACCCGAAGATCACCCGGTAGAGCTCCCAGTCGCTGGCGCCGCCGTGCTGGTACCGCAGGTCCAGCCGATGAAAACCGAAGCTCGCGAGGGTGGTGAGCGGCTGATCGGACGAGGTCCGCGACTTGAGATCGTCGGACGCCCCATACGCGAAGATGGTCCAGTGATGGGTCCCGCTGCCTCCGTCGAAGCGCGCCTGGTAATCCCAGTACGAGAGCGACACGTTCGGGGCCAGCAGGCTGAGCAGGATCCCCGGGTAGCCGATGCGCCCGGCCAGGGTGGCGGTCATGCCGAGCACCGGCACCGGCTGGCGCACCATGCCCCCGGCCTGGGTCAGGTTGAGGTCGAGGTCGACCCGGTGCTCGTCCTTCCGGGCGGGTCGGGTCACGCCGTCCAGGATGCCGCCCGTGTATCCGCCGTAGGTCACCGGGAAGCCGCCAGGGTAGAAGTCCACGTGATCGATGAACTCGGGGTGAATCACGCTCGGGCCCGCCAGCAGGTGAAACAGCAGCGGCAGCCGCACCCCGTCGAGGAGCGTCCCGGTGGCCCCCGGGCTCGAGCCCCGTACGATGGGGAGCGGCAAGAGCCCCATGGCCGAGGTGACCCCGGGCAAGAGGTTGATCACCCGGAACGGATCCCCGAACGTCCCTGGAACCCGCCGGATCTCCGGGCCGGACAGGGTGGTGCGGGAGACCTCGGTCCGATCGGTCTCCGCCCGCACGTACGACTCGTACTGCCCGTAGCTGCGCGCCTCGATCAGGTACTTGACCCGCAGCCGCTGACTCTTCTCGAGCCGCTCGGTCTGCAGGAACTTCTCGTGCTCGGGCGCGGTCACGCGAACCTCGAGCGCCCGCTCCGAGCGCAGGGGGAGCTCGAACACCCCCGTCGCATCGGTCAGCGTGGTGTAGACCGCCCCCGACTCCTGGTCGCGCGCCGAGACCGTCGCCTGCGCGATGGGCTGCCGCGTGCCTCGGGTGAGCACCAGCCCCACCAGCACCGCGTCCCGCTCGGGCTCGGCCGCCACCAGGGGCGCCGGCGGCACGGGCGGGGGTTCGAAGGTCTGGGTGAAGGGAATTCGCACGGCGGTCGGCCGGCCGTCGCGCAGGGCCGGATGAAACCGGAAGGCCTTGACCCCCGCGACGACGGCCGCGTCGAGGCGCGGTCCTCCCGAGCCCGTCACCACCGCCGCCGTGACCTCGCCCCGCGCATCGATGGTGAGGACCACCGTGACGGCCACCGGCTCGGCGATGGGCGGCGCGTCGGCGGGGAACCCGATGGTCGGCAAGTCCACCGCCACCGGCGGCGTCAGCAGCCCCGGGCCTCCTGCGTCGCGCGGGGCCCCGCGGTTTTCCGCATCGGCTCCCGCCAGCGCATCGGCTCCCGCCGCCCCATCGCCGCCCCCTCCGTCTCCTCGGGCTTCGAGGGCCCGCGGGGCCGCGACGCCCGCATCGGCCGCCTCCGTCGGTGCGGCCTGGACCGGCCGGGCGCCGAGCAGGCCAAGCACCAGCACCGGGAGCCACCCGACCGCGGCGACCAGGTGAGCCGCCCCGGGAGGCCGGCCACGCGTCAGCGCCAAGTCAGCCACCAGCCGAGGTCGAGGGCGACCTGTTGCCACCACTGCGACAGGACCACGGGCTGGCCCGTCTCGTCGTCGACGCGTCCGAAGGTGGCCTGACAGCGGGTCCACTGTCCGAGCCCCTCGACGAACGGACCGGTCGCGAAGAGCGGCCCCACGACGAACAGGTACTCCGTCCGCACCACCGCGGTGAGCGCCGAGCCGGTGCAGCTCTGCAAGCGTTCGCCGGAGGTCAGGTCCCGACTGATGGTCACCGTCGGCCCCTGCAACCCACCGGTGGGCGCGCTGGGATCGCTGACCGAGAGCCCGCCGTACCCGACGCCCGCGCTGATCCCGAGCTGTCGCCACGGGAAGAACGTCGGCTCGAGCGTGGCGCTCCAGCGCAGCCCGCCGGGTCCGGTCCCGTACGCGAGCGCGATGCCGAGCGCCCAGTGCGCGTCGATCCGGACGCTCGGGCGCAAGAGCGCCGCCTTGCTCGAGAAGGAGAGGGCCGGCCCGAGCCCGTGCAGGCTGCCCATCTCGTAGCCGAGCTGGACCCGGACCCCTGAGCTCGCCCAGGCGTCGCGGTCCGCCTGGGTGGGCAGCCCGACCCGGACGTTGTCGGTCTGGGCCAGGGCCACCCGCTCCTTCTCGTCGATGACGTGAACGGGCGGCGTCGGGGCCGGGCCGGACGGGGGCTCCCCCGGCGTACCGGAGCCGCTGGCGGGCGCGTCCGCCGCCAACGCGCTCGCCGGCATCGCCAGCGCCAGCGCAAGCGCCAGCATCGCCGCCAGCCGCAAGCCGAGCCTCCGGATCCGCGCGCCGCGCCACCCGATCCGCGGGGTCATGGTCATGGTCATGGTGCTGGACACGGCCACCACGAGGGAGGTGGCTCGACGAAGTCCGAGCCAGGGGTGGCGCAGCCGGGATCGAGGGCGCAATGCAGGGTGTAGCTGCGCAGCGAACTGCAGATGCGGCCATCGCCGGTGAACAGCCGGGCCATCACGGTGTTGTCGCTCGAGCACCAGATCCCATCACCCTGGTGGATCGGTGAGTCGAAGGGCAACCGGCGAAAGGAAGCATCGGCGAGCTGCACCGGACGGCAGATCATCCCGAGCCCCTCCGCGGCGGAGATCGGCGCCACGGTCAGGCGGAGGTCGGGGCTGGCGACGGTGCACGCCTCGGGTGGCGGCAAAGGGTCCGAGCGGGAGGGCACGCCGAGGATCGAGAACCCAGGCGGCGGCACGTCGACGTTGGGGGGATCGGGCCCGGTCCAGGCGCAGGCCGGGTAGAAATTGGATGGGCTCACGAAGCCACCCTCGCGAAACACGATTCGCTGTTGTGGAGCGTTCAAGGACCAGAAGGTCGCGCCCACGATGCGGTCCGAGGAGGTGGCGGCCGTCGGTGCCCCGAGATCGGGGCCCTGGCCACCGACGACGGGGGTCGGAAAGGACGGCTGCCCGTCTCCGTCGAGATCTTCCACCACGATGAGGGAGCCGTAGGAGATGCGCGTGACCGCGTCCCCCACCGAGAGACTGGCCTTGGGCAACGACAGCAGGGTCACGTCGAAGTCGCCGCTCGCGTCGATGGGCACCCCGGAGCCCACCTCTCCATCGAACACCCCGTAGGGATCGGCGCACTCGGATTCGAGCCCGGTCGGAGGCGTCGGCAGACACACCGGGTTCACCGCGGCCACCGCGGCCCAGACGAGCGCGCCGATCAGCGGCGCCTCGGGCGGCGGATCGAGGCTGGCGAGGTCGACGTGACCGTGAAAGGTCACGATGGGGACGCTGGCCACGCCGAGGTCGTGAACCCGACCACACCCCCCGCCGCCGAGCGCAAGCGCGCATCCCAGCACCTGCGCCAGCGTCGGCGCCGGCGTCGATCTTCGGGCCGAGGGTGCGCGGCCCCGGCCCTCAGAACTCATAGGAGATGCCCAGCTTGCTCGCGGCGCCGAGCCGCCAGGAGGCGCCGGCGGCCGCGAGACCGATCCTCGAGACGACGGGCCCTCCCGAGATCCTGGCGCGGAGCGCCCCGCGAAGGCGCAGGGCCACCCCCACCTCGGCGAACCCGAGCGGCCCGAGCCCGAAGGAGGTCTCGGTCCCACCGCCGAGCTCGGCCATCTGGATGCGCTCGAGCTGGTGGCGACCAAGGACCTCCTCGAGGCCGAGCAAGCCGCCACCGGCCTCGGCCCACAGCTTTCCCACCCCGAGCTCGGTCTCGATCCCGAGGCCGAGCGCGAGCGCCATCTGCCGGTGATCGATGGTCCAGGACGGGTTGGCGCCCGAGGCGGATGCCACCGCGAGCTGTCCCGCGACGAACCAAGGGCCCTGCCAGAGCCGCCGCGTCACCTCGCCCGCCGCGCCGATCGCCAGGCCCGGCAACACCGCGGGCGTCCCCGAGACCACGGCCACTCCCACCTCCCAGCGCGGCGGACCAGGGTCGGTCGCCGCAACGCTGGCGACGTTCGCGTCGGCGTTGGCCACGGGAGCCGCCGGCGCGGAGACTGCGACGAGCAGCATGGGCAGGAGCAACATGATTTCCGCGCCTGCGCCAGTATAAGCATGCGATCGACGTTGTTGCACCACCTGGTCATGACCTATAACGAAAGCTCTCCGTCGGAGAGCACCGAGCACCAGCAGGGACTCGCGTGGAACACGTGACGGTCGCCACCAATCGCACGTCGCGCGCACGTCGCGATGGACACTCGAAGGGAAAGCATGATGATCCAGCACAGCGCCACCATCGTCGATCGGCTGGGCGAAGCGTTTCGCGGCATGGGGGCCGGCTGGGTGATGTGGCTGCTGCTCTCGCTCTCGGTGGTGTCGATCGCGGTGATGATCGAGCGCACGATCTTCTTTTCGCGCCACTCCTTCGGGAACATCGACGGCCTCATGCGGGCGCTCGCCGACGGCGATCTCGAGGGAGCCGTCAAGATGGTGGGAGAGCGCCGCGGGCTCGAGGCCGAGGTCCTGCGCCAGGCGGTGCGCACGGCCCCCCGGGGCGCCGATGCGGTGGGGGAGATGGTCGAGGCCACCATCGGGCGCGAGCGGCTGCACTACGAGCGATTCCTGTCGTACCTGGGGACCCTCGGGAACAACGCCCCCTTCATCGGGCTCTTCGGCACCGTCCTCGGCATCGTGGAGGCCTTCGCGGCCCTGGCGACCGACGCCAAGGCCGGGGCGGTGTCCCAGGGCGCCGCCAACATCATGTCGGGCGTGTCCGAGGCGCTGGTCGCGACCGCGGTGGGCCTGCTGGTCGCGCTGCCGGCGGTGGCGGTCTACAACATCTTCGGCCGCTGGCTGCGGACCATCGTGGCCCGCAGCGAGTGCATCGGGCACGCCCTCGCCAGCCACCTCAAGTCGGTCTTTCCGGAATCGGGCGCCGCGCGCTCGTCCACCGGCCCGGTCTGAAGGGAGCGACATCTTGGCCTCGAGCTCGAGCAACGACGAATTCCAGATCACCAACATCAATGTCACGCCGCTCGTCGACATCATGCTGGTCCTGCTCATCATCTTCCTCGTCACCGCCACGTACATCGTGAAGGAGGCCGTCCCCATCGATCTACCCAAGGCCGCCTCGGTCGGCGAGAGCACCCCGCACACCCTGCAGCTCGTGATCACCAAGGCCGGGATCACCTACGTCGATGGGAAGCCGCTGGGCGACGCCGAGGTCGCGCAAAGACTGCGCGTGACCGCGGCAGGCAAGCCGGGCGATCTGCAGGTGGTCATCAGCGCCGACCGCGACACCCGCCACGGGGCGGTCGTCCACGCGCTCGATCTCCTGCGCGCCGAGGGCGTCACCAAGTTCGCCATCCAGGTCGAGAGAAGCAGCGACCCGGCCGCAGCCGCGCCGTGACCGCCCGGAGCGCGCGCCGCGCGGCCTGGACCTCGCCGCGCCCCGTCCGGATCGTGCGCGAGCCGAGCCTGACGTTCCTCGACCGCCGCTCTCCCCTGGTGGTGCTGGCGGCGTTCGCGCTGGCGAGCGCGCTCGCGCACGGGCTCGTCCTCGGGTGGCTCGGTCGCCACCCGTCACACGCCGCGCCGGCCGCCCAGCCCGAGCGTTATCAGGTGACCTTGGTCGACCCGAAACCGGCCGCGCCGCCCAGGCCCGAGCTCCCGGTCCCGCCCCCCCCACCGCCGCCGCCCGTGGTCCCGCATCGCCGGATCGCCTCGGCCGCGCCCCGTCCCGCCCGGGCAGCCGAGGCCCCGACCCCACCCTCGCCTCCTTCCCCGGTTCCACCCGTGCCGACCCCCTCCGCACCCACGCCCACCGAGGACATCCCGGATCTCGCCCCCGCGCTCGTCCCCGGTCTCGCGCTCTCGGCCACCTCGGTCGCTGGCGGGATGAGCGTTGCGCGCGGTGGCAATCCGGGCGGCCGGCACGGCGGCAGCTCGGGGAGCGGCGGTCCGGGGAACGGCAAGCCCTACAAGGCCGGCGAGTTCGTGGACCTGTCGGGGCTGACCGAGGAGCCGATCTTCCTCGACAACGTCTCGGCCGCCGAGGTGGAGCGCTTCTACCCGCCGGTCGCCCGCGCCGAGCACTTCGAGGGCGCCGTGGCCGTCAAGCTCATCGTCGACGACGACGGCTCGGTGGCCCGGGTGACCGTCGTCAGCGACCCTGGGCACGGCCTCGGCGCCGCGGCCGCCAAGGTGGCGCGGCTGTACCGATTCAAGCCCGCCAAGGTCGATGGCCGCCCGGTAGCGACCGAGATCCTGTTCAGGGTCCACTTCGAGCTGAACTGATCGCCCGCCCCGCTCCCCATCGCCTCGCCCCGAGGGGGCCGAACGGAACGATGCGCGGATGGCACCTGGATGCACAAAAACGTGCCTTTACGGATGAATACGTCAACACTATTGTCCAGCCGGGTAAACTGTGGTTCCTCCCGCTGACAAAGGTGCGACGTCGGAATGAACTTGGCGCAGGTGGCATGGGGCCCAGGCACCCAATTCAGTCGATATGAAATCGTGAGTCGTCTCGCGCGGGGCGGGATGGCGGAGGTGTGGCGGGCGGTCGTCACCGGCATGGCGGGGTTCCACCGCGAGGTGGTGATCAAGACCATGCGTCCCGAGCTGGCGGTGTCGGAGGATCTGGTGCGGATGTTCATCAACGAGGCCCGCATCGCGGCGCGCCTGAACCACCCGGGCATCATGCAGGTCTTCGATTTCGGACAGCTCGACTCTCGTTACTTCATCGCCATGGAGTTCGTGCCGGGGCGCACCCTGAGGCAGCTGGCGCGGGCCCTCCGGCAGTCGGGCCGCACCCTCCCGCGGCGCTTCGTGGTGCGGTTGTTGATGGAGACCGCGCGGGCGCTCGGCTACGGACACGCGCTGACCGAGCGGGGGGTCTCGCTCGGGTTCGCACACCGCGACGTCAGCCCCGAGAACATCATGGTGTCCATCGAAGGCAGCGCCAAGCTCATCGACTTCGGGGCGGCGGTGACCCGCGACTGTCCGCCGCCCATGAACACCTTCGTGGGAAAGTACCGGTACCTGCCCCCCGAGCGCCTGGAAGGCGCGATCGGCGATGCCCGGGCGGACGTGTACTCGCTCGGCATCGTGGCGTACGAGTACCTGACCGGCCAGCGTCCCTACGATGGGCCGCAGGTCAAGAAGGCCATCCTGCGCGGGGACGCGGTGGATCCGTGCCGGGTGATGCCAAACCTGCCGCGCAGGCTCGGGGCGCTCATCGTCAAGGCCACGGCCCGCGACCCAGGTCAGCGCTACGCGGACGGCGCGGAGCTGGCCGCCGAGCTGGCGGTGCTGGTCGAGCGAGATCTCGGGGACGCCGAGAGCGCCGCGACCGAGGCCGAGGTCTTCGAGATCCTGCGCGCCGAGCCGGAGGCTCCCCGCACGGCCGCCCCCCCATCGCCGCGTGCCCGGGCAGGAGGCACGGGCGGGGACACCGACGTCCGGCTGCGGGCGGCGGTGCTGAGCCTGGCGGGGGTCGGCCCCGCGGAGGCTGGGAGCGGGGCCGTCGGGCCGGGCGGCTTGGTCGGCGCGATCGCCCCGGTGCCGGGCCGGTCCCCTGGGGTCGCGGTGGTGGTCAGCGACCCCATCGACGCGGACGGCGACGTGGTCGACGACAGCGCGGGCGCCGGCATCGACGGCGACGTCGAGGCGACGGTCGGCGAGGCTGTGCATCGCTCCATCCCTGAGCTCCTCCCGCCGCTGGCCAGCGGGGGGGGCGGAGCCTGGTTCGGTGGCCTCGCGGCCAGCGCGGCCGCGGGTGGGCGGGAGACGACCGACGGCACCGAGGAGACCGCGAAGGGACAGGCCGAGCGCCCAGGCGAGGAGCCTTCGCCCTCTCGCGGGAGTGGGAGCGGGGCCGGAGCGAGCGCGGCCGGGCCCCATCCCGCGGTCGACGACGATCCCACGGGCGCGGCGCCGTCCTCGGCCGCCGCGTGCTTCGAGCGCGGGCTCGAGCTCGTGGCTCATCACCACTTCGACGAGGCCCGGGAGCTCTGGCAGCGCGCCATCGCGCTCGATCCCGAGCGGCGGTCCTATCGCATGAACCTCGAGCGGCTCGAACGTCGCATCGCGCTCGAGGAGAGCACCCTCGACACCCACTCGCACGCCCGCGCGTTCCCCAAGCCCCCGGGCTAGTGCCAATGCCGTTCTCCGATTGGAGGACGGCCGACAAGCCGGCCCGATGCCCGCTCTTGAGTGAACGGCATTGGGGATAGAGCTCCTCCCGCGAAATAGAGAGCGCTGCGCCGCCGGGGCTTCGCCCCCGCTGCGGTGCTCGCCTCGCTCACATCCTCAGTGTGCTCGTCGCCCGCGCTGCCAGCGCCTCCACCAGGCGAACCAGGGTCTCGAGTCGGCTGCCCGCACGTCCCAAGGTCGGTGCCGGGCCCGGTCCAGTCAGAGTGTCCCCGCCATCCGCCTCGGGGCTGGCGGCGAGCGCGTCCTCGACCGTCTCGAACCTCCGCCGGTGGAGCTGGGCCGTCGCGCCGCGAAGATCGAGCCAGGATTCGCCGAGCGCGATCCGGTCTTTGGTGGCGAGGGCCGCGTAGAACATCCCCCAGGTGACGCAGACGTCATCGGGCCGCAGGAACGCGCTCCAGCTCCCGCGCCATTCCTCGAGCGACACCCCGCCGAGGACGGCCGCCTCGCCGAGGCCCGCGTGCCGCAGCGTCGCGTCCGCCAGCGGGCCGCGCGGGGCGATCAGGGCCTCGTAGCGCGCGCCGGTCGCGACCCTGCGCGCCACCCAGTGAATGAGCTCCGGGGCCCTGCGCCGCGGATCCCGTCGCGGCCAGGCGTTGGCTTCGCCCTGCACGCACACGAGCCGCGACCAGTCGGCGCGCAACCGTTCGGGCAAGCTCGGACGCGGCGGCCCCTTCTGCTTTCGTCGCGTCCCGTGGTGCCGGCGCGCGTGGACGTCGTGGATGAAGCGCTCCTGCTGCGCCACCATGTACCGGAAAGGGGCCAGCAAGGCCTCGAAGGAGGCCCCGGATGGCTCGAGGATTTGCAACACCTCGGCCAGCGCCTCGATGGTCGACACGCAGAAGGGGGCGGGTTGCCGGCGGATCCGGTAGTCGCTCGGGTGGCTCGGGGTGAACGCCACGTGCGGCAACTCCCGCAAGAACGGATTCAAGGTGAGGAGCTTGCGCGCGAGGGTCCACGTCCCGTCGAGGACCACCAGCGTGACCGGTCGGTCGCGCGGCAGCCGCGCCACGTCCGTGGCCCCCGGCCCTGGAAACAGCACGCACACCGGGCCGGGCGCCTGCTCGACGTCGACCATCCGTCGCACCACCTCGTCCCGGGAGAAGTCCACGCCCATCCGCAGGGTCGAGCTCGGCAAGGCCAGATGGGCCATCCGAGCGGTCCCGATCGCCACGTGTCGCTCGCGCGGGTGCTGCAGCAGGAGCACCCGTGTGCGGGTGGGAAGGCTCGGCAGGACGGCGCAATAACACACCACGGGCGGGCGGCGGCAGCGGGCACAGACGCTCCGCCGCGGGCCCGGGCCGCCGTCGTCGGGCGGGCTCGACGCTCCGCCGAGGGTGGCAGTGGCAGGTTGTCCGGGACGCTCAGCCGCGTCCATGCTCATCTTCCTCATCCTCCTCGTCGTCCCGCTCGCCTGGCTCGGCCATCTCGCCCACGGGATCCCGCTCGGCGACCGCGATCCGCAAGCCGCGCGCCCGTCGGCACATCCTGGCCGACAGATCCACGCCGACCGCGTCGAGACCGAGACCGTTGGCCACCGCCAGGACCGTCCCCCATCCGCAGAACGGATCGACGATGGTCCGGGTCGCGGTCTCGCGCTCCACGAAGCGACAGGCGTCGAGGCAGGCCTTCACCCCCATCGACTTCGCGCCCGGCATGAACCCCGCATCCGGCAGCACGTCCGGCGTGGTCCTGGCCAGCGAGGGCCGCAGGCTGCGGGCGTACCCGAGCAGGTGCGCGTAGCTCGCGCGACCGAAGGTCACGGTCCCGGCGGGCCGGCGGCAGACGATCTTGTGGAACAAGAGCCCCATCCCGGTGCGGTCGGCAGCCCGCGCGACGAGGGCCCCCTTGTCGACCCACAGCCCTTCCCGGCGGATGTCGCTCTGAAAGAAGATCGCCACCCCTTCGTCCGACGAGGCGCTCATCACCCGCGCCGCGGCCTCGACGAACCAGGCGCTCCACTCCGCGAGGCCGAACCGCGGGAGCTCCGACAGATCCGGCAACGAGGTCACGAAGCTCTCGCCCGGCACGCGTCCCCGGGCCTCGAGCCAGCTCATGGCCTCGGCGTGGTGGACAGTCCGGCTCGGTGGCCGCCGCGTCCCCCCCGCCCCCTCGGCCGACGCTTCGCCTACGGATTCGATGCCGACTTGCCGCCGTGCTTTGCGCTGGCCTTCTTCTTGGCGCTGCGACCGGCCTTGCTCGATTCCCTGGACGGGTCCTTGCTTCCCGCACCGCTCCCCTGGGCGCCGCCGAGGCCGATGGCCACCTGCGGAGCGGTGCTCCCGTGCGCGTCCCCGAAGACGAGCTCACCGAACCGGTCGAGCGCGTGAAAGTCCCCGACGAGGGGCGGCGACCACCCGGAGGCCTGCTGCGGCTTGCCGGCCGGCTGATCCATCCGAAACATGTTGATCCTCCAGCTGTCGCCGACCTGCGGCGGAAGGCGCGGCAGCTCGGCCTTCGTGTCCAGCCCCTTCACGTCCTCGAGCGGCAGGGCCAGCTCCACCACCCAGCCGTGGTCCTGGTCGTCCCGCTTGTTCAGGGTCCCGTTCACCACCACCGCCGCCTTGACGTTCGAGTTCCACGAGAAAGGCTTCCGCTTCGGATCGATGGAATCCTCGTACTTGCGGTACTCGGGCAGGTAGGTGTCGAAGATCGCGCCGTTCGGAGCCACCTGCAGCTCGACGTACCCCTTCCCGTTCTTGTCGGCGTCGATCATCAGCTCGACGGCCTCCTCGGTCCACAGCTTGTCGTCGCGCTTGTCGAGCTTGGACCACACGTCGGTGTCCGCCACGTCGAAGGCGGCATAGAGGAACTTGTCGTCCCAGAGCAGCTTGGCCTCGACGGCCTGCTCGGCAGGCCCACCGTTCATGGTGTTGACGAAGGGTCCCGTCGACGGAGCGTCCTTCCAGGCCTGCTCCTCCAGCTTGCCGTCGATCACGAGGGCCTTGTCGATGCGCCGGGCCACGTACCGCTTTGGGACGGCGGCGGCCTTCGGCGCGAGCTTGACCGGCACGTTGGCGGCGATCACCCGCCCGGCGGCGTCGCTCGGGCCGCTCTTGACCGCCAACCGCGTGGGGCCGCGCCAGAGGCCCGTGTACACGACCAGCGTGTCGAAGGCCCAGCTCGCGGGAAGGGTGACCGTGTGCTCGTCCTTGATGATCTCGCCGGGCTTCCACTGGCTGACCGGGTACTTCCCGCCGACCGGGCCGTGGTCGGCGTTGATGAAGCCCTGGTTCTTCGGGCCCTCGAGGTGCGTGAAGGTCTTCCAGCCATCCCCGGGCGAGGCGACCGCCTTCCAGTAGTGCGTGAGCTTTGCCGGCTTGCCCGGCTCGATGGTGGGCGGCTCGACGTCGAGCCCAAGGTAGACGACCTTGCCTTCCAGATCGGCATTGACCGGGTACCTGGGGCTCGGCGCGACGGTCAGGATGCTGGCCTTGACCGACTGCAAGTCCTCGGCGCTGGGCTTCTCGCTGTCCTGCTCGACGCAGGCGGGCTGGCCCATGAGGTCGACGGCCAGAAGGGCGAGACCGAGGGCCGGGCCCACCCGCCACCAGCCAGTGGCACGGCGCGGCTGCTCGCCGCCGAGGCGTCCTCGGTCCGTTCGCTGCCGCCGCCCGAGTCTCCGTTCCCAGAAGACTACAATTCGTCGCATCACAGAACGCATGCAAGCTCCCCCGCGAATGATGGCCGCAAAGATTGGGACGAGATCGATCCCCGAAAGCAAGTGCCCACTCGGGCGCGTCGTTCTATCGGAGCGGGGATCGATCCGCAAGAGAGGGCAAGCCCGCCGCAAGAGAGGCACGCCCGCCGCCGTCTCCGCGGGGCTGGGGGGGGAAAGTGCAGCGGCGTCAGGCGGGCGTGGACAGGGAGGCGGCCGTCCGCGGATAGGCGTGGGCGGTCACCCGGACGGTGACGGGCTCGGCAAGCTCGCTGATGAGCACCGGCGCGGCATCGGGCAGGACGTGGTCGTCGAAGGCGCGCGACACGGCCAGGACCGCGTCATCGACCGTGCGGTAGACCCCCACCAGTCGGTCGCGACAGAGCACCGCGAACTGGCCCGGATGGCTCCGGAGCAACTCCCCTTTCAACCGTTCGAAGGTCTCGTGTACGTCCAAGATATCCTCCTGCTGCCTCCTGCCTGTTCCACGCTCCCCTCCAGGCTAGCGGAGTTGGCCGCGGCGTCAAAAATTCGACTCGCTCGCCCTCGCCGTCTCACCGAGGCGCTCCGAGCGCACCTCACGGAAGGCGTTGGTGGGCTCGTCGTGGGCCCTGGTGGTCACGGCCACGGGCTCGCCCTGTGCACCGAACGCGTAGATGTTGTATCGGGCCCGCCGATCGGCGGCCCCCGCATACGAGGCCGACCCGGCGCCGACCACCGGAATCGGACGGTCGGCGGGCCCGGGGAGCCTCGCGAGCTCGTCCCGGTGATCGTGCCCATGGATGACCAGGTCCGCGCCCACTTCCCTCAGCACCTCGGCCAGCACGTGCCGGTCCCGCAGGTTGCGCTCCTCGCCGCCCTTCAGCTGGACGGGAGGATGGTGCAGCACCACCACACGGCGCCGCGCCCGAGCCTCCGGGAGATCCAGCATCGCGCGCAGAGCCGCCAGCTGCTCCGCCCCGATGTCCCCCCAGGCGCCGAGGTCGCCGGTCGCCACGCAGCTGTTGACGGCCACGATGGCCACCGGTCCCCGGAGGCGCAAGAATGGATATCCGTTCCGCGTGCGCCCCGCGCGCTCGCCCCGCTCGGGGCGCACGCTCTGGTACGCCCCGAACAGGCGCTCGAACACCCCGGACTTCACCACGTCCGGCACGTAGGCATCGTGGTTCCCGGGGATCACGGTCACGTCCTCGGCCGAGCGCCCGAGCCGTTCCAGCCAGCGCAGTCCCTCCCGCCACTCCGCCTCGAGCGACACGTTGGACAGGTCGCCGCTCACCACCACGTGGTCCGGCCGCTGGAGCACGAGATCGTCCGCCATCGCCTCGAGCAGCTCCATCTTGTGGACGCGCCGGCGGTTGACGGCGACATTCAGGATTCCGACCGCCCGCTTTCCCGTGAAATCCACCAGGCGCACTCCGGCAAGCGAGCGAAAGTGCGGGTCGGTCAGGTGGGCCAGTCGATAGGGCGCACCAGTCACGGCGCCCCCTCCCCTCCGACCGGCGCCGGGACGACCGCCGGGGTCGGCTCGGCGCCCACGATCTGGACATCCGCCACCACCCCGGCGTGGTCCGATGGATGGATGCCGCGGGCCCCGGGCTCGGTGAATGCCAGCTCCGCGCCCCGGATGGTTCCGCGCCCGTCCCGCCGCGCCGGCGTGACGAAGATGTAGTCGATGCGGCGGTTGGCCGAGAGCCAGCTCATCCGGGCGCGAAACGGATTCTCGATCCTCCAGGTGTACCCTGGCTCGCCAGGGCGAGCGGTCGCCCAGGCATCCTGGTAAAAAACCCGTCTGCCCCCGAGCGTCGTCAACCCGGAGAGCCAGCGGATCTCGTCCGACTCCGGGGTGGCGTTGAAGTCCCCGAGCAGGATCTGGGGCGATTCCTTGACGGCCGGCGGCTGCCGCCGGGTCGACACCTCGCCGTCGATGAAGAGGATCTGGTCCTCGCGCTCCTTGCCCTCCTCCTGTCGGTAGCTGAGGTGGGTGGTGTGGACCCAGAGCGCCCCGGCCGGCCCGGCCAGCTCCGCCGAGAACAGCACCCGCCCCTCGGTCTTCGCCGAGTGAGGCAGCGCCCGGATCACCGACTGCCTGAACCCGAAGCGACTGAGGATGGCCACCCCTTCCCAGCCACCTCCCCACTCGGTCGCCGGACCGAACCCGTAATCGAAGGACAGCGCGCGCGCCACCGTCTCGGCCTGGTTCCGCAGACGGCCGGGCGCCTCGCGCACCTCCTGGAAGGCCACCACGTCGGGGCCGAGGCGGCGCAGCTCGGCGATGACCAGGTCCAGCCGCTCGACGTGCGGACCCTGTTCACCCCACAGGTTGAGCGTCACGCAACGGAGCCGGGTTCCGCGCCCCGCGCCGTCCTCCCGTTCACCGGACCTTTCATCGGACTCTTCAGCCGCCTTGCCCATTGGCCTTCTTTCCCATTGGCCCATTGGCGTTCGCTCCCATTGGCGTTCGCTCAGGCCCCCCGGTAGGTGCACTTGCTGTCGTGCGTCTCCCACACCGTGATGGCGGAGACCTGCGAGATCCGCGCCTTCATCGCGCCCCACAGGTACGCCGCCAGGTTCTCGCAGGTGGAGTTGTCCAGGCCGGGCACGTCGTTCAGGTACTGATGATCGAGGCGCCCATGCAGGTCCGCCCAGACGTCGTCGATCGCGCCGAAGTCGATGAGCCACCCGGACTGCGGATCCACCGGCCCGACGATGAACACCTCGACCCGGTAGCTGTGCCCGTGCACCCGCGCGCACTTGTGGCCCTCGGGCACCCGCGGCAACCGATGCGCGGCCTCGAAGCGGTACTCTTTCATCAGCTCGACGATCATGGTCTCGCAGCGTACCAGGCGCGTCGCGATGGGGCGAGGTTCCCCTGCGCCCTCGGCGAGTTCGGCTACTATTCAGCGCTCCCCTTGAGTCAGCCCCCTTGAGCCTGCTCGGCGATTTTCGGTCCCTCGACCGCCGTGTGTTCATCCTCGGCGCCGCCCGCATGGTGGTGACGCTGGGGTTCGCGGCCGTGCTGCCTTACCTCGGCGTGGTGCTGCACCAGGAACGCCAGGTCCCCGCGACCGTCATCGGCGTCATCTGGACCGTGGCCGGGTTGTCGGGGGCCGTCATGCAGTGGGTGGCCGGGGAGGTGGCCGACCGCCTGGGACGCCGCCCGGTCTTGCTGTCGGCGATGGCGCTGCGAACCGTCAACCTGGTGGCGCTCGGCTACGCGATTGGACATCGGGGGCCCATCCTCTCGATCGCGGCGCTGGTGGTCCTGAACTCGGTGCTGCGCGGCTTCTTCGATCCGGTGGCCTCCGCCATGGTCGCCGATCTCTCCGCCGGGCCCCATCGCATCGCGGCCTTCTCCCTGCAGCGCATCGGGGTCAACATCGGCTGGGCCCTCGGCAGCCTCGCCCCCGGGATCTCGCGCGCGCTCGATCTTCCGTTCGGGCAGCTGTTCTACGTCAGCGCCGCGATCACGCTGGTCGCCACCTGGGCGGCGTCGACCATCGTCGAGACCCACGCCACGGGGCGGACATCGACATCGACACCGACCTCGAGCTCGACCTCGGGGCAGCCGCCCGCGGCGGGGTTGCCGGCGTTCTGGCGTTTCGGGATCTTCCGCTCGGTCAACCTGCACAGCTACTGGCGCGACCGGCGCTACATGGGCTTCCTGCTCGCGTCGCTCTGCTACTTCCTGCTGCAAGCCCAGCTCTACGCGCCGCTCTCGCTCTACGCCGCCGATCACCTTCGCCTCGACCTCGGCGCGGTCTCACACCTGTACCTGACCAACGGCCTCATGGTGGTGGCCCTGCAGCTCCCGGCCTTCTTCTACATCCGCCGCGTGGGTCCCGAGCGCGTGCTGATCGCCGGCGGCCTGGCGTACGCGGTCAGCTACGCACTCTGCGGCCTCGCCACCGACCAGGCCTCGCTCCTGGCGTGCGTGGGCCTCGTGACCCTCTCGGAGATCATGAGCGCGCCCGCTCAGCAGACCGCCATGACCATGATGGCCCCGCTCGGTCGGGTCGGCGCCTATGCCGGTCTCTTCGGCCTCACCCAGTCGGTGGGACAATCGCTCGGCCCCCTGCTCGGCACCGCCCTGCTCGACGCCCTGCCCGATCGCCTGACCTGGCCCCTGCTCGCGCTCTTCGGCGTGGCGGCGGCGCTCATCTTCCGACGCGTCCTCGCGCAAGATCCGACGCACCCACCCACCTGCGCCCCGGTGGCGGGAGTCGGCTGAGGGGGTGTGGGGTTCAGTCCAGGTTGGGCAGCGGGAAGGGCTTGCCGGGCTTGGCGAACAGGTAGCCCTGGCACAGGTTGCCGCCGAGTCGAATCAAGGTGTCGCGCTCGAGCTCGGTCTCGATGCCCTCGGCGATGATCTGGATCTGCAGGTCCCGGCACAGCTCGATGATCGACCGCAGCAGCTTCTGCTTGGTGGGCGAGCGATCCACCCCGCGCACCAGCGACATGTCCACCTTGACCACGTCCGGCTCGAGCTGCGCAAAGCTGGTGAGCCCGGCGTAGCCGGCGCCGAGATCGTCGATCGCGATGCGATAGCCCATGGCGCGCAGGCGCGACACCCGGGCCATGAGATCGGGGATCTGATCCAGCGCCGCGCGCTCGGTGATCTCGAGGACCACCCGATCGGCGAACGCCGAGAGCGGCGAGTCCGGGGTGAAGAGGCTCAGATCGCCGAGATCCGCGGGGTGAACGTTGACGAAGACGTGCCCGGCCTCGAGCGACGGGATCGAGGCGGCCACCCGCGCGCGGATGACGCGGCCGAGATCGTGGACCCGATCGAGGCGCTCGGCCGCGTCGAACAGCTCGCCCGGGCTCCGCAAGGTCGGCTCGTCGCTGCGCACCAGCGCCTCGTACGCGAACAGCGATCGCTCGGCCCACGACACGATGGGCTGATAAGCGATCCACACCCGCTCGAGCGCGTTCGCGAAGCGCGCCTCGAGCCCGGCGCGGTCGCCGAGCTGGAGCGCATCCTCCCGGTGGCGCTGCTCCAGGACCTCGCGCCGGACCCGGGCCATCTGCCCGAGCCGCACGGCCCGCGTCACGACCTCCTCCAGGTCGCAGGCCTCGACCGGCTTGACCAGATAGCGAAGCGCCCCGTACTCCATGGCCTTCATGGCGCTCTCGAGCGCCGGTCCACCGGTCATCATGATCACCGGGACGTCGAGGTCGCGCTGACGGATGGCCCGCAGGAGCTCGATGCCGTTCATGCCGGGCATGGCGATGTCGCTCACGATGGCGTCGAACACGCACATCTCGAGGCGTTGTTCGGCCTCCAGGCCCGAGCCCGCGGTCTCGACCTTGAAGCCCACGTCGGCCAGGATGCGCGCGTACCCCCGCGTGATGGTGGGCTCGTCGTCCACGAGCAGGATTGTTCCGCGCTCCGTGTCGGCGAGCCCGGTGGGGGGCGCTTGGCCGGGTCCGGGGCCGGCTGGGCCCACGGTGGAACGGATGCTCAGAGATGTCGACATCACACCTGACATCGGCGGGTGCGATTGGCGGGTTGAGGTCGAAATCGCGACCTCGGGTCGGCCGGCCTCCCCCGCACGTGACGCCCATTTTTCGGGCCCATTCCTTCGACCGAGCCTATTCCTTCGAGATCGATCTCTGATATATCTTTCGCTCTTACACGAACCGTCACGGAACGGCGGAGCAGGAGATCAGGTCCAAGATGAGCGCAATCGAACGGGAGGTCATGGAACCTCACGAAAAGACACGAAGCGTCGAGAAGGCCCAGCTTCTGGAGTACTACCGCCAGATGCTCGCCATTCGTCGAATGGAGGAGGCGCTGGCCAAGGCCTATTCCCTCCGCAAATTCGGCGGTTTCCTTCACCTCGCCATCGGCCAGGAGGCCGTTGCCGTGGGGTCCATCGCCGCGCTCAAACCGGAAGACTACGCGTTCGCCACCTACCGGGAGCACGCCCACGCCTACGCCAAGGGGATGAGCGCCCGCTCCATCATCGCCGAGCTGTTCGGCAAGCGGACGGGCTGTTCCATGGGGCTCGGCGGGTCGATGCACCTGTTCGATGCCCCGCGCAACTTCATGGGCGGCTACGGGATCGTCGGCGGGCACATTCCGCTCGCCGCCGGAACCGCCTTTGCCTCGAAATATCGCGGGGATGGACGGGTCACCCTGTGTTACTTCGGTGATGGCTCGGTCGCCCAGGGCGCCTTCCACGAGGCGCTGACCCTGGCGGCGCTCTGGAAGCTGCCGGTGGTCTTCATCTGCGAGAACAACCAGTACTCGATGGGGACCCCGCTGCACCGATCCATGTCCGTGCTCGACGTGTCGCAGAAGGCGCTCGGTTACGGGATGGCCCGCGATCGCTTCGACGGCGACGACGTGGTCAAGGTGCGGGACCGGATGGCGGAGGCGATTCGCCGCGCGCGCAGCGAGTCGCTGCCGACCCTGGTCGAGGTGGTGACCTACCGATTTCGCGGGCACTCCATGTCCGACGCGGGGCTCTACCGCACCAAGGAAGAGGTGGACGAGTGGAAGAAGCGCGACCCCATCACCGTGGGGCGTGGCTTGCTGGAGAAGGCCAGCGTCGCCGAGTCCGAGGTCCTCGCCATCGAGGAGGGCGTCAAGCGCGAGATCGAGGACGCCGTGAAGTTCGCCGACGAGAGCGGCGAGCTGACCTTCGAAGAGCTCGAGCAGTTCACCTACAAGGAGTGAGAGACCCGATATGGCGCAGATCGCTTTTCGCGAGGCCCTCAACCAGGCGATGGTCGAGGAGATGGAACGGGACGACCGGATCTTCCTCATGGGCGAGGAGGTCGGACACTACAACGGGGCGTACAAGGTCTCGAAGGGGATGCTCGAGAAGTTCGGCGAACGGCGGGTGCTCGACACGCCCATCGCCGAGAACGGGTTCGCCGGCATCGGAATCGGCGCGGCCATGGCCGGCCTGCGGCCGATCGTGGAGTTCATGACCTGGAACTTCTCGTTCGTGGCCGCCGACCAGCTCATCAGTAACGCCGCCAAGATCCGCCAGATGTCGGCCGGGCAATTCACCCTGCCCATCGTCTTCCGCGGCCCGGGCGGCTCCGCCCACATGCTGGCCGCCCAGCACAGCCAGTCGACCGAGGCGCTGTGGGCCCACGTTCCCGGCCTCAAGGTCGTGATGCCGGCCAACCCCTACGACGCCAAGGGGCTGCTCAAGAGCGCGCTCCGGGACAACAACCCGATCGTCTTCATCGAGGGCGAGATCATGTACGGCGACCTCGGGGAGGTCCCCGAGGGGGAGTACCTGATCCCGCTCGGTGTCGGGGACGTCAAGCGCGAGGGAAAGCACATCACCATCGTGGCGTGGTCCAAGATGGTGAAGATCGCGCTCGCCGCGGCGACCGAGCTGGCCAAGGAGGGGATCGAGGTGGAGGTGGTCGATCCTCGCACCATCCGCCCGCTCGACGAGGAGCTGATCGTGTCGTCGGTCAGCAAGACCGGCCGGGCGCTGATCATCGAGGAGGGATGGCCCTTCAACGGCGTGGGCGCGGAGATCGCCTACCGGATCGCGCGGCGGTGCTTCGACGACCTCGACGCCCCGGTGGAGCGGTTGACGGGGGCGGACATGCCGATGCCGTACAACCACCACCTGGAGGAGCTGTGCATCCCGACGGTTCCCCGAGCGGTCGCCGCGGTGAAGAAGCTGCTCTACCTCGAGGACTGAGGAGGCGCTGAGCGGCGGCGGCGGGCGTGGCGGCGGCGGCGTGAAGCCCGGGATCGGTGTGCTTTCGGTGGCGTGATTTTCCTGAGAGAGGACTTGAAGAGATATGGCCCAGATCGTTGATATGCCTCAGCTTTCGGACACCATGCGCGAGGGGGTCCTGCGCAAGTGGAGGAAGAACGAAGGGGAGAAGATCGTCCCGGGGGAGCTCTTCGCCGAGGTGGAGACCGACAAGGCGACGATGGACTGGGAGGCCTACGACGAGGGAACGCTCCTGAAGAAGCTGGTGGCCGACGGCAGCACGGTGCCGGTCGGAACCCCCATCGCCATCCTCGGCAACCCCGGCGAGGACATCACGGCCCTGGTGGCCGAGGCCGCCGCGCGCGCGGGTGGCGCGGGCGGAAAGAAGCAGCCCGCGGCCGTCGCCCCGGCCGCGGCCGCGCCAAAGGCCGCCCCGCCGCCTGCTGCCCCGGCCCCTGCCACTGCCCCCGCGGCGGCAGCAGCCCCACCGGCGCCGTCGGCAGCGCCGTCAGCACCGACGGCTCCAGCCGCCCGGCCGAGTGCAGCCGCCCCGGCCGCCCCGTCGCCATCGAATGGCGCCAAGATCTCGGGCACCAAGGTCCTGGCCTCGCCCCTGGCGCGGCGGCTCGCGACCGACCTCGGCATCGATCTGCGTGGGGTGAAGGGCAGCGGTCCGGGGGGGCGGATCGTGGAGCGAGACGTCCAGGCGGCCTCCGCCTCGGGCGGCTCCGCGGCGCCCGCCGCGGCCGAGCCGGTGGCTCCGCCCGCGCCTCCCGCCGCCGCACCGGCGCCGGCTCCGGCACCCCTGCCCGCCCAGCTGATCCCGGAGCGTCGGGCCGAGGCCCGTCCCGCGGCGGTCGTTCCGCCGCCCGCCGACGACATCCAGAAGCCACTGTCGCTGATGCGCAAGACCATCGCGCGGCGCCTGGTCGAGTCGAAGACCACGATCCCCCACTTCTATCTGACGACCCAGGTCGACATGGACGCGGCGATGGAGTTCCGCGAGCAGGTGAGCCAGGTTCACGGCACCAAGCTCTCGGTCAACGACCTGGTGCTGAAGGCGGCGGCGCTCGCTCTCCGCAAGCTCCCGGAGGCCAACGCCTCCTTCACCGAGGATGCCATCGTGCAGCACGCGCGGGTGGACATCGGGATGGCGGTGGCCATCGAGGACGGGCTGGTCACGCCGGTCCTCCGCGGGGCCGACAAGAAGACGCTGGGGCAGCTCAGCAACGAGGCCCGGGAGCTCGCCGCGCGCGCCCGCGATCGCAAGCTCCGCCCCGAAGAGATGACCGGCGGCACGTTCTCGGTGTCGAACCTGGGGATGCTCGGGGTGGATCACTTCGCCGCCATCATCAATCCGCCGGAGTCGGCCATCCTGGCCGTGGGCCGCGTGCGCAAGGAGCCGGTGGTCAAGAACGACAAGATCGTGATCGGCCAGCGGATGTTCCTGACGCTGTCCTGCGATCACCGGGTGGTGGACGGCGCGATCGGCGCCAAGCTCCTGCAGGCCATCGTGGCCATCCTCGAGCGACCGATCACCCTGGCGTTCTAGCGGGGCGTGGCGGGGCGGGGCAGGTCAGCTGGCGGCGCGCTCGCGCTTCTTGCGCTGGGGGCGGCGCTTGGGGAACGGGATGAGCGTGCCCTGTCGCGGGCGCGTCAGGGCAGCGAGGTTCTGCTCGGCGAGGCGCAGATCGTCGACGCTGTCGATGCGCATCCGGTCGAGCAACGCCGCGCGGATGGGTAGGCGCTGGCCGAGGTGCTGGAAGAGCGGCGCGGCGCCGGTGGACACCAGCATCGCCGGCGTCAGCAGGGCGGTCTCGGCCCACGCGTAGTGGCTCTCGTCCGTGCGCGACAGCGAGGTGACCGAGAGCCCGGCCTGGGTCGAGCGTACGCCCGCGAAGATCGGGGCGGCCCCGAGCTCGGTGCAGATGCCGAGCAGCGGCTTGCCGTCGCTGGCGGTGGCGCGGAAGCGGGCCAGCGACTCGCGTCCGTAGATGGCGTCGCCGTCCACCACCAGGAACGGCTCGTCGAGGCCCCGCACCCCGAGCTGCAGCGTCTCGAGCGTGGTCGTCCGCAGGAAGGCCGGGTCGCGCACGAAGAGCACGTCGGGGCGCAACATGCGGACGTGGGCCATGACCTCGGCCTCGCGAAAGCCGACCACCAGTCGGACGTGTGGGACGTCCACCAGCGCCGCCAGCAGGTAGTCGATGGCCGGACGGCCGGCCACCGGGACCAGGCACTTCGGCACCCCGAGGCCGAGCCCCGCGCCGATCCGCGAGGCGGTTATGACAGCGTGGCGAGCAGCTGGCACAGCGCCCCCGATTCGTAGGTGACGAAGTCCGCGATCCCGAGCAGCGACTCGGGCGGGTCGTAGAGCCCGCCGTACGCGACGTTGGCGTCGGCCTCCTCGAACATGGGCAAATCCCGCAGCGTCTGTCCGATGGCGATCACCCGGCCGCGCTTGCGCAAGGCCTGGATCGCGCGCGTGCGATTCTGGACGCTGCGGATGCCCACCAGGGTGTCGCCCTGGGTCGCCGCCACGGACGCATAGAACGTGCACCCCAGCCGCTCGACCAGCGGGGCGATCCAGCAGTCGAGGTTCCCGGTGACGATGGCGCAACGACCACGGTTGGCCGCGATGAACTCCTCGATCTCCCGATCGAGGGGGATCGCGCCCACCACCTTCTGTACGCGCGAGACGGGGATGCTGCGCAGGATCTCCACGCTCAGACGGAAGGCCTGCTCGAAGCGCATCGATCCCTGCAGGACCATCCGGGTCAAGAGTGCAATTTCGTTGGCGAATCCCAGTTCGTCCGCCACCACCGGCAGGATCTCGCGCCGGGTGACCGTCCCGTCCAGATCGAGCGCGAAGATGGCGCCGCCGTCGCGCTTCATCGGGCCGGCTCGCTCGCCGGGCGGCCGGGCGGGTGGCTCGGCCAGCGGGACCGCAACATCTGGTGGGCGCTCGTCATGTTTCGAGTCGTTTGCATCGGCGTCCGGGGGGCCCCCCTTGAGCACGGCACGAGCGGCCCTCTCGACCGCGCCAGGCGCGCGGGTCCCCGGCCACCCCGTGCCCCGCGCACCCGCCTCGGGTTTGTTCGCCTCCCGCCGAGAAACTTGGTAAGGACGAACGAATGGCTGACAAGTTCGACCTCATCGTCGTCGGGGCGGGCCCCGGTGGTTACCCGGCCGCGATCCGTGGCGCCCAGCTGGGGTTCAAGGTTGCCTGTATCGAGCGCGAGCGGGCGGGCGGAATCTGCCTGAACTGGGGCTGCATCCCGACCAAGGCCCTCCTCAAGTCGGCCGAGGCCATGCGGACCGTCCAGCACGCGGCGGACTTCGGCGTGATCGTGAAGGGCGAGATCGGCTTCGACTGGAGCAAGGTCATCGCCCGCAGCCGCGGTGTGTCCGAGAAGCTGGCGGGCGGGGTCGAGTCGCTCTTCCGCAAGTATGGGGTCACCTCGTTCAAGGGCACCGCGCGCCTCACCGGCCGCGGCAAGGTGGAGGTCGACACCGCCTCGGGTGCTCAGAAGCTGGAGGCGCCCCGCATCATCATCGCCACGGGAGCGCGGGCCAAGTTCCTGCCGGGGATCGAGCCCGACGGCGACCGGGTGATCACCTACCGCGAGGCGATGGTCCTGCCGGAGGCGCCGAAGTCGATGGTGGTGATCGGCGCCGGCGCCATCGGCGTCGAGTTCGCCGACTTCTGGAACGCGTTCGGGATCGAGGTCACCATCATCGAGTTCATGCCGCGCATCCTGCCCATCGAGGACGAGGAGATCTCGAAGACCCTGACGCGCAGCCTCCAGAAGAAGGGCATCAAGATCCTCACCGGCACCAAGACCACCGGCATCAAGGTGACGGGGAAGCAGGCCACCACCTCTTACACCACCGCGGATGGTCAGGCGGGTCAGGTGACGAGCGACCGGGTGCTGCTGGCGGTGGGCGTGCGCGCCAACATCGAGGGCATCGGGCTCGAGGGCATGGGCGTCAAGCTCGACCGGGGGTTCATCCAGGTCGACGATCGCTACCAGACCACCAGCCCCGGCATCTGGTCGGTCGGCGACTGCGCGGGGCCGCCGCTCCTGGCCCACGTGGCCATGCAGGAGGGCGCCCGCTGCGTCGAGTGGATGGCCGGCAAGCACCCGGAGCCGGTGGACTACGACGCCATCCCGGGGTGCACCTACTGCGATCCCGAGGTGGCCTCGATCGGCAAGACCGAGGCGCAGGCGCGCGAGGCGGGCATCGACATCAAGGTCGGCAAGTTCCCGTTCTCGGTCCAGGGCAAGGCGCTCGGCTCGGGGCACACCGAGGGGTTCGTCAAGGTCATCATCAACCAGGCGCGCGGCGAGGTGGTGGGGGTGCACGCCATCGGGCACGGCGTGACCGACCTCATCGCCGAGATGTCGCTGGCCATGACGTCGGAGGCCACGGCCCACGACATCCTCACCGCCATTCATCCCCACCCCACCTTGTCCGAGGCGATGCTGGAAGCCACCGCCGAGGCGCTCGGCGAGGGCTTCCACCTCTAGCGAGCGGAGGAGCGCGGGCGGGCACCACCACCCACGCAGCACCACCAGATGTCCGAACGCATGGTCGAGACCCGATCCCGCCGCCTGCGCATCCTGCAGGACAGCGGCGGTGTGCCCGGGCTCGGCGGGGCCGAGCAGCAGCCGGCGCTTCAGCGCAAGCCGGACTGGATCCGCGCCAAGGTGCCGGCGGGCGAGGCCTTCTTCGACCTGCGCCGGCGGGTGGGCGAGCTCGGGCTGCACACCGTCTGCGAGAGCGCGTCCTGCCCCAACATCGGCGAGTGCTGGAACCGCAAGTCGCTGACCATCATGATCCTCGGCGGAACGTGCACCCGCTCGTGCCAGTTCTGCGACGTCCCGACCGGGCGACCGCTGCCCCCCGATCCAGACGAGCCCGCGCGGGTGGCGACCATGCTGTCGGAGCTCGGCCTTCGCCACACGGTCATCACCTGCGTCGATCGGGACGATCTGCGCGACGGGGGCGCGGCGCACTGGGCCGCCACCATCGGCGCGGTGAAGGCGGCCGCGCCCGAGCTGGTGCTCGAGGTGCTGGTGGGCGACTTCAAGGGCGACACCGGGGCGGTGGACGTGGTGCTGGGGGCCGGCCCCGACGTGTTCGCCCACAACCTCGAGACGGTGCCGCGCCTGTCGCGCCAGGTGCGGGTGCAGGCCAGCTACGCGCGCTCGTACGCGATCCTGCGTCACGCCAAGTCCCGGGGGGCCATCACCAAGACCGGGCTCATGCTCGGGCTCGGCGAGGAGCTCTCCGAGGTGCGCCAGGTGATGCGAGAGCTGCGCGAGATCGGGGTGGACATCCTCACGCTCGGGCAGTACCTGCGTCCGTCGCGCAAGCACCTCGAGGTGGCGCGCTTCGTTCCCCCGGAGGAGTTCGCGGAGCTGGCCCGCGAAGGGCGTGCGCTCGGCTTCCCCCACGTGGAGTCCGGCCCCATGGTGCGCTCCAGCTACCACGCCGACGGCCAGCGGGACATCGTCCGCGAGCTGGCCCGACGCGCGTGATCCCGTACATCGACTTCGACGTGTTCCCCCGGCTCGGGCTGCCGTTCCTGCAGCCCTTCGGGGTGCTGGTGGCCCTCGGGGTGATCATCGGGGACCGCGTCACGGTCCGGCAGGGCGCCAAGCGCGGGCTCGATCCGCGGGACGTGCGCTACCTCAACGCGCGGATGGTGATCGGCGGGTTCGTGATGGCCCACCTCGTCTCGCTGGTCTTCTACTTTCCCGAGCGCATCCGCGAGAACCCCATCATCCTGCTCAACCTGTGGGCGGGGCTGTCGTCCTTCGGCGGCTTCCTCGGCGCCGCGCTGACGTACCTCTACCTCACGCGCAAGGAGAAGATCCCGCCCCTGCCCTACGCGGACGCCGTCGGGCTCGGGCTGGCGGTGGGCTGGGTGTTCGGGCGCTTCGGGTGCACGACGGCCCACGATCACCCCGGCCGGCACACCACCTTCCCGCTGGCGGTGCGCTACCCCGACGGCCCGCGCTTCGACCTCGGCCTCTACGAGCTCGTCTTCACGGTGGTGCTGACCGTCGTCCTCTTCGTCTACGCCCGCCGGCCTCGCCCGGCTGGCCGGATCATCGGCCTCTTCGCGGCGATCTACGCCCCCGTGCGCTTCGGCCTCGACTTCCTGCGCGCGGTGGACGGCCCCCACCCCGACCTGCGCTACGCGGGCCTCACCGCCGCGCAATGGGCCTGCCTCGGGGCCCTCGGCGTCGGCATCTGGCTCCTCCGCCGCCCCTCCCCCGTGGTGGAGTTCACTGGCCCCCCGCCTCCCCTTCCTGAGCCGCTCCCAGCGACGCCCGGCGCCCCAGCCCCCTGAGTCGCTGGCGCCGCCACCTCTGGATCAGTACAGATCCCCCTCGGCGTGGGCAATCAGGTCCTCGTAGCGGCGGCGGTCGTCGGAGAGATCGGTCTCGCCCAGGAAGGCGGCGTAGCTCATGAAGGCCGTCAGGTAGGAGAGATCCTTGGCCCAGGCGGGGACGTAGCGCGGGCTGGTCACCAGGCCCTCGCGCAAGAGCCGCCCGAAGAGGGGGATGTCCGTGAGATCGATCTTGCCGGCGAAGAAGAGCGGCACGTACTCCACGTGGCCCTTGACCAGCGCCACCCGCAGGAAGTTGGTGACCCGCAGGAGGCCGTCGAGGTAGCAGACGTCCTTGGTGAAAGGCGCGCCCCCGCTGAGGAGCCCGCCCCGGAACGCCCGCCGCACGAGATCGAAGGCGTTGGCTTCATCGTAGCCCCCCGCCCGGAAGAACCGGTAGACCTCCAGGAAGCTCCCGCCATCCTCCGCCATCTTGATGGCGATGGTCCGGTCGGCGAGGCGGCGCAGGCGCTCGACCCCGGTGGACTGCGTGAGGAACTCCGTCAGCACGGCCAGGCCTTCCTGGGTGCCGGTGGTGCGCGGCGACGGGAACCCGATGAAGGGCATGATGGGCTGGGCCCGGCCGTTGAGGGCGGTCGCCACGTGCACGTCGCCCTCGTGAACCTCGAGCTGCATGAGGTCGCGCCTCGAGAACCGCGCCCCGCGCTTGAGCTGGACCATGTCGATGCGCGCCGCCGCCTTGGCGGCGATGTGCTCGACGATCTCCACCCGCACCACCCGGTCGGGGAACGACGCCGCGAACCGCCGGGCGAGCTCGGGGGCCACCTCCTCCGGCGAGAGGATCTCCTCGTCGAGCACGCTCGGTACCTGGCCCGCCCCGCCGAACTCCGCCACCACCTGCGCGAAGTGCCGGGCCAGATCCAGGTTGGTGGTCTTGCGGTCGGCCGACAGGCTCCCCGGCCGGCCATAGAGCTCCGCCGAGTGGAAGTAGAAGGCGCGGGTCCCCACGGCCAGCAACATCCGCGACGCCGTCTCGAACGAATCGCAGGTGTCCCGCAGGAAGCGCTCGATGCCGTTGTCGCCCCCGACCGCCGCCTTCAGCTCCCGGAAGCGCTCGAGCGAGCGCAGGATCTCGGTGGTCGGGACCGAATAGACCGGCTCTGGCAAGACCTGCGCGCCGCCCTCGAAGAAGGTCCGCTCGACCGCCGGATCCCAGGTGAGGCAGCGGAGCACCCGGACCGGCCGCTGGGCCTCGAGGATGCCCGCGGATACCTGGCGCAAGAGGTCCTGGCAGCGGGCCGAAACCGTCACGAGCGGGCTTTCACCTCGCGCGCCGGTGCGTGCAACAGCCGAGACGGCGACGGTGACGGCGACCGCGCCGGCAGCCGCGGTGGGATGGAGGCACGAGGCCCGGCCCCTGTCATGTCCCGACCCCGACCCGGATCCCCGCCGGCACCGAGTAGGTGATCCAGGCGTTGCCTCCGACCACCGCGCCGCGCCCGATCACCGTCTGGCCGCCGAGGATGGTGGCATTGGCGTAGATGATCACGTCGTCCTCGATGGTCGGGTGACGCTTCTTCGTTCCCGGGTGATCCGTCCGTCCACGGTCCCGGATCGACAGCGCCCCGAGGGTGACGCCCTGGTAGATCCGGACGCGATTGCCGATCGTCGTGGTCTCGCCGACCACGATCCCCGTCCCGTGATCGATGAAGAACGACGAGCCGATGTGGGCCCCTGGGTGGATGTCGATCCCGGTCCGGGAGTGGGCGTGCTCGGTCAACATGCGCGGAACCACCTCGGACCCGAGCCCGAGCAGACGGTGCGCCACCCGGTACACCGCGATGGCGTAGAGGCCCGGATAGCAGGCCACCACCTCGTCGATCCCGGTCGCCGCTGGATCGGACTCATAGGCCGCCACCACGTCGCCGGCCAGCGCGGAGCGCAGCGCCGGCAGCGACTCGAGCAGGCCGCGGACCACCGTGCTGGCCCTCCGCCGGTAGCTCTTCTGCTGCGCTGGCGAGACCTCGCGGCCGCCCCGGCGCAGCCCGAGCAGCACGGCGGCCTCGAGCCGCTGCCCGAGCGACGCGATGGTGCGCGCGACGTGCTCGCGCAGGCTGCCGCCATTCATGCCCATCCGGTGCGACTCGGGAAAGAGCACCTCGATCAGCTCCTCGACGATGAGCCGGATGTCCTGCCGGGTCGGGAGCGGTCCCTCCGAGGCCAGCCCTTCCCGGAGGCCGGCGGCCGCCGAGAGGATCGCATCCGCGAGGTCCAGATCGCCGGCGACGAGGGTCGCTGCCGGATCCGGGGCGGTGACCACGACCTTCTCCGCAGGCGAAGGAACGGGTGAGCCCTTTGCCGCCGGCGGCACGCCCCGATGGGGCCGCTGCGCCGCACGTCCCCGCCCGGCGCCACGGACCGCGACCAGGCGCCCGTCGCGGGCCGACGCGCCTGCATCCCCGCCCGCTGCTCTTCCGCGCGCTCCCCTCATGGTCTCCTCATGTGAGCCCGCTCGGGGTCCCGTTCGGGCCCGTGCTCGGGCTCGCCGTCTTGTCGGCCGCCGGGTGCGCGAGCGCGTGCGCACGCACTGCCTGCGCCAGCTTCCCGAGGACCTCGTCGTGTCTGGCCTCGGCCACCGTGACCCGGGTGGGCATGCCCCCGCCGAGCTGAAACATCTTGACGAAGTCGAACCCCGAGTCGAAGTCCGCGGCGATGGTCAGCGAGCCCGAATCCCGCACCACCGAGACCGGGGCCCGCTCCTGTCCGAGCAGCAAGAGCTCGGTCTTGTCGTAGCCCCGCTGACCGGCCACGTCCACGTAGGCCACCCCGTCCTCGATCCGGTACTGCTCGGCGATCCGGCGCGCGCCATCGAGCAGGGGATCGATCGCGCGGGCGGCCGACTCGATCTCCTCCCATGGCTCGGCCTGCTGGCGCCGGTCGGCCCCCGCCACCAGGAACTGCACGATCCGGTGCTTGAGGGTCTCGTCGCGGAAGCGCGCGCGCAGGGCGCGGTCGATGCGCGCGGCGATGGGGCCGGGCGTCCCGCGCCGGGTGTCGACCGCGCGCGCATCCGTGTCGGCCCCGGCGTACGGCTCGACGCCGCCCCGCACCCACTTGGCCCCGGAGTACAGACCGTCCAGATCCACGTGCATCGCCACCACGTCGACCGGACCGGCGGCGGCCACGATCTCGGGGGTGATCATCTCCGGACAGGCTCCGTGCATCGCCTTGGTGGCGAGGACGAAGCGCGGATCGCGCGCGAAGTCCACGTGCCGCTCGTGATCGTGGTGATCCACCCAGGCCGCCAGGCGCGCGCCGAGCCCGCGGATGAAGGGCAAGGTGATCTTCTCGAACGACGACCCGCCGCCCTCCGCCGCGAAGGCCACGTCCAGCACCACCACCCGGCCGTGCAAGGTGGAAGCCGGCGGCAAGGCTCGGGGCGTCAGATACCGGTAGGTCACCGCAGAAGGATAGTGGATGGCGCCGGTCCGTCCATCACGGTCTGTCGCGACCCTTGGCGACCGACGCGGGGGCCAGACCCACCATGCCAGCCCACAGCACGGTCACGGAAGCGCACAGTACGAAAAGGTTCCGCCCCCGAACGCCATGCACGTCCTGGTCATGCACTGGGTCCCCGCGGAATCGCAGAGTCGGTAGCACGTGCCCTGGCTCATCGGGTCGGGATTGAAGTTGAGACAAGCGAGACCTTGATCGCAGGACTTGTAGTTGAGGCAGGTCTGACCTTCCGGGCCCGGGCTCGGCGGACAGTCGCAGAAGGAGTTCTTGGGCGAGAGCACGAAGCACGCAAGGACCGGTGATGGACACCCGTTGGCGCCGGGGGAAGCGAGGGGATCACACCCCTCGGCACCGCTCAGCTGGGGCAGGCTGCAGACCTTGTGGACGATCCCGGTGTGGGCCTGGCACACATCGCTCGCGCACTGGCTCTTGTCGGAGCACACCCGGTAGCAACGGCCCACGCCGCACACCTCGAGCGTGCACACGTAGCCGGGGGCGCAGTCATCGGGGCCCGACGGATCGCACACGTCGCCCTCCTGCTTGGCGGGGGTGGCCGTCGCGGGCGCCATGCATTTCGACGTCGCGCCGGACACCGCGCAGCGCAGCCCGCACGGACAGCCGGTCTGACAGACCGGATCGCAGGGCGACTCGTTCTTCGCCGCGCAGAGCTGGGGAATGGGGTTCGCGCACGTGCCACCGTTCCCGGCGGCACCTCCCACCGCCCCGCCCATACCGGACAGGCCACCTTTTCCGCCGCCGCCCCCGCTGATGGCGTCGCAGTACCCGCCCACGCAGACGAAGCCGTCCGGGCAAAGCGCCGGCTCCCCGGAGGTCGCCGACGGGGCGCAGATCAGCCCGTGGGTCGTGACGTGCGGGTTGAAGCAGGTCGACAGCCCGACCACGACGAGAGCCGCGAGCGTCACCAGACCCGCGATGCTCCCAAGACCGCCTTTGTCGCGCCCGCTGTCCACCCGCATCAGAAACAATAGCCCCATTTGGTACCAAATGCGCGACAGGCCTGGCCGTTCTGGCAGCCGGCGTTGCCCATCGTCAGGTCGCACAGATGCCAGCAGAAGCCACCGCCCACTGCAACGCTGCCCTCGGAAGGGCACACGAGGCCAGGCGCGCAGGCCCGGGAGTCGGAGCACGGCATGCCGGCCCCCCTCGCGTCCAACGAACACGCATCGCACACGGTCGCGGACCTGCCGGAGAGCGAGGTGCCGCCAGACAGCAGATAGCACCGCTCGGCGGCGCCGGCGCAGCTGGCGGCGGTGGGATCGGTGGGATCGCAGGTGGTGTAGGCGATCTCGCAGATGAGGTGGCCACTGGCTGGCGCCATCCGGGAACACGCGGAATCGGGACAGTCGTCATTGGTGGCGCAGAGCCGAAAGCAACGGGCGCCCTTGCCGGCGCCGCAGTCGTCCACGCACTCGAGCCCGTCGGCGCAATCGCTGGCGGCCCCCGCCGTCCCGGTCGCCGACGCGAGGCAGGTCTGACCGAGGGTTCGGGTCCCGGGCTGTCCTCCGCCCGCGCCGCTCGTGCCCACGTCGCTCGCGCCGCCCACCCCGCCGACGTCGTCCCCACCCACGCCGGCACCCACGCCGGCGCCTCCACCCCCGACGTCGCTCGCAAGCCCCCCTGCCCCGGGATCGCCACCCCCGCCAGCGGCCGCTCCGCCGCCACCTCCGAGGGCGGACGGGCCTCCCACAGGAAGACACACCTCCGAAACACAAACGAACCCGTCGGGGCACGCCATCGCCGGGGAGGTCGCACAGCGCAGGCCGGGACTTATCTTTGGACCGTAGCACGCCCACAGAAACCCGCCGCCAGCCAGCAGCGCCACGGACGGCCCGACGAGGCGGGCCCAGAGCCGCCGGGCGCTGGCCCGGGTCCACGGGCGCGGTCGAGCCGCGATGGCCCCGATCCCCGGGCTCGTCGGGGGCATGTCCGGCGACGCCGCCTGGTTCCCCGAGGGTGGAGCGGGTGTGGCCCCCTCCATCAGAATCGGACCGAGGCTGCCGCTCCCATGATTCCGGGCCCGACGACGGGAGCGAAGGCCATCCCGCCCTCGATCGCCTTCTCGGCCGTGGCCCTGTGCTCGGGCGCGCTCGACGACAGCCCGATCGCGAGCATCACCGCCCCCGTCACCAGCGCCGCCCCACCGGCCACGCCGAAGATCTTGGCCAGCGTGTCCAGGCTCTTGCCGTCCGACTGCAGCGACGGGTCGTAGGTCTTCATCGCGTTCGAGTCCTCGGACAGCTGGTCGCCCTTCTTCTTGGCGAGGTATCCGGTGATCCCGGCGGTGATCAGCGCGGCGCCACCGATCGACCCGACGACGATCCCGACCACCGTCGTCGCGCCGATGCCCTCCTCGGACACGGCCTGGGAGGTCGGCGGCCGGGAGGGCGCCGGGGCGACCAGGGTGGGCACGGAAGCGGTCGGAGCGGTCGGGACGGTCGTCGCCAGCGCCTTGCGCCGCTCGGCGATGGTCCGCTCGAGATCGGCGATCTTCCGCTCGACGTCATCCCGGTTCCGCGCGTTGGGAGAGCGCTGCAGGTACCGCCGGTAGAAACGGAGCGCGTCGGGCAGCTGATCGTTCAGGCGGTACGACTGCGCCACGTTGTAGAGCATGGCGGGATCACCGCCAATCTCGTAGGCCTTCTGGTATTCCTCCACCGCCTCGGTGTACTTCTGGATGTCGTACGCCCGGGTGGCCTTGTCGTAGTGCATCTTCATCTCGGACTTCTGCGCGGGCGTGAGCTGCATGGCGAAGGCGTCGCGGCCGCTGGTGGCCCCCGCGGCCACCCCCACCACCGCGAGGCTCAACACCAGGACCAGGCGGCGGAGCGCTCGACCAGGGCCCCGCCAGGCATTGCCGCCACCTGGGCCGCCACCCGGCGCGCCCACCGAAAAAGGCCTTGAAGACATTGACTCCCTGGTTGAACAGATACAGCGTTCGCTCGACAAAGTGAGATCCCCGCTCGCTTGGCAGTAGACAGCGTCGGGGCATACAGTAACGTACCTCGCCGCCGCTGGGAAGTTGCCCGCCCCTTCATCCGCCCGCCACCACGTCACCGACGGGGATGCCCCCACCCCGGCCGGACCCGCCCCGAGGAGGTTCACATGCGCAGTCGTCCCCTGCTTGTCGCTGCGATCGTCACCCTGGCCCCCGCGCTGTCGCCCTGGCTCGGCTGCTCGACCGAGAAGGCGGCAGCCCCGCGGGCATGCCCCCCGGACTGCGATCAGCCCAAGATTCCGGCCGGGGTCCCGGCGTTCCAGGTCGCGAAGGACGAGAGCACCGGCCCCACGGACGGCCAGGACGTGACCATCCGGGTCGTGCTCAAGCAGAAGCCCCGCCGGGACGGAATCTACCCCGCGCTGCATTTCCTCTACCGCTACGCCATGACCCGCAACACCTTCGAACCGCGCACCTTCAACGGGGAGTTCTACGGCTCGGAGTCCGATGCGGCCGCCGGCGCCAACCCGCTGGCCAAGGTCTGGAAGGGTCAATCCGACAAGGGCCCGAAGTGCGACAACGCCATCCGGACCGAGCTGCCCGAGCAGGTCGAGAAGGCCTTCGCCTACAGCCTCAACCAGGGCGAGAACGAGGATCTCGAGGACACCTGCCACCTCGACGAGAAGAAGAAGATCGCGCGCATCGACGAGAAGTTCACCCACCGCCCGACCTTCAAGCTCGACGAGGCCAAGAAGGCGGTCGAGGTGCAGTTTCCCTACCTCGAGGCGGGCAAGGACGCCTACGTGAAGACCCTCTCCTTCAACTCGGCGATGACCTACTGGGCGGAGTTCACGAGCACCATGTTCCAGAAGTCGCAGGACCTGCAGCAGCTCACCTACGTCGGCCTGCTCGACGATCAGCAGGTCCTCAAGATCACGGTCACCCGCCCGGAGTTCGACTCCAAGCTGTCGACGGTCCAGGAGACCATCTCGAGCTTCGCCGCCATCACCTTCGCCAAGCTCGGCCTGCACAAGACCAACGACAAGGGCGCCAACAAGGAGCAGGAGGCCCACAAGACCAAGACCTACCTGAACGCGCTGTCCTTCCTGCCGAAGGACCAGGTCTTCGTCTCCCCCAAGCTCAAGAAGTCCTGAGCGGGTCAGCGCCCCCAGTGCGGCAGCGGGATCACCCCGAGGCCGAGCAGCACCCCGAGGATGCCGACCGGGACGAAGACCGAGGCGCGGATCACCGCGGCGTTGAGCCAGCGATCCCGGGCGGTCTCGCTCGGCTTGTGCTGACGAACCAGCACCTGCGCGACGCCCGAGATGACCAGGATGGTGCCAGAGATCACGAAGAACTTGGGCATGAAGGCGAGCGCGGGGTTCATGTCGGCTCCAGGGGGCGAGCGCGGGGGCGCGAGCCCGCGCCGGTCAGCTCGTCGTAGAGGGCCATGAGGCGTCGGGTCGTGGGGCCCGGGGAGCCGTTCCCGACGGGTGCGCCGTCCACCTGCGTGACCGGCAGGACCCCGCGGGTGGCGCTGGTGATGAAGGCCTCGTCGGCGGCCCGGAGCTCGTCCGGGGTCACGTGGCCCTCCTCGAGGGCGATGGCGTGGGCGGCGCAGAGCGCGATCACCTTCGAGCGGGTGATGCCGTCGAGGATGCCGACCGCCAGCCCCGGCGTGCGCACCGTCCCGGCGCGGACGATGAACAAGTTGCTGCTCGCCCCCTCGGCGAGGCTGCCGTCGGCCGCGCACAGGATCGCCTCGTAGGCGCCGGCGCGCCGGGCCTCGCCGACCGCCAGGACGTTGTTGAGATAGTTCCCGGACTTCACCGACGGATCCATGGCGCGAGGACTGTTGCGATGCACCGAGACCACCGCCACCGAGACCCCCTTCCGGTACATGTCGGCGGTGGGCGCCACCAGCGGCGAGACCAGCACGACGAGCTCGGTGTCGTCGGCGGTCGCGGGATCGAGGTCGCCCTGCCCGGGGCGGCGCCCCGCGCCCCGGGTCAGCATCACCCGCACCCGCGACTCGGGGTTGCCGGCCGCCTCGACCGTCGCCGCAACCGCCCGCAGGATCTCGGCGCGGGGCGGCACCCGCAGGCCGATGCGCTCCGCGGAGCGCTCGAGCCGCGCCAGGTGCTCGTCGAGCGCGAACAGGCGCCCGGACACGGTGCCCACGGTCTCGTAGACGCTGTCGCCATAGAGAAAGCCCCGGTCGAAGACGGAGATGCGCGCGTCTTCGGGCTTGCAGACCCGACCGTGAACGAACGCGCGCACCAATCCGACACCTGGTCCGCGATCCTGTCCGCCGTCGTGTCCGACATCCTGGGGCATGAACGGCACACAACCTAGTACAGTTCACGGTCCTCGGCTATGCTGCCGGGTTCGGGGGCTCCTGTTCGTGATCATCCTTCGTGTCCGGTGTCGCAACCTCGACGAATTCGAGGAACATTATTTGCCCGACCCGCCCAACGGAGGCGTGTTTTGCCCGACCACGACCGAGCTTCCCCCCGGCACCTCGGTGGTGATCGAGCTCGCGTGCGATGGGCTGCCGAACAAGGTCCTCATCCGGGGGACGGTCCTGTCCTGGCGCCCGGCCCTGCCACGGATGCGGGTGCGGGCCGGGGCGGACGTCGAGTTCGAGACCGACGAGATCCCCAAGCGCGACTTCGTGCTCGAGACCATGCGGGGCTCGCGGCCCCCCACCCGCCGGCGCAAGCACACCCGGATTCCCATCGGGGTGCCGGTCAAGGTGCGCGAGAACAACCAGCTCGACGCCGTCTCGGCCGAGCTGCGGGAAATCAGCGTGAGCGGGGGCCTGCTGACGGGCTCCGTGCAGCCGGCCATAGGCACGGACATCGTCATGGAGCTGGCCCCGCCCGGCAGCGAGGCGCCGTTCGACCTGTCGGGGCGCGTGGTCTATCATGCTGGCCCGAATCAGACCGGCGTTAAGTTTCTGTACCGAGAAGGTGGTGGCTCCCGGCGTCTGCGTGAGCTGGTGCGCCGTTTCAAGACACTGTGATCCCGTTTCGCATCGGAAGGCGCGTCGTCCGGCGGCGCGGCGAAGGTGCGTCAAAGGAGACCCGATGCGACCACACGGAAGGACCACGTTCGGACGCGGCTGCGCAACGACCCGAGCGATGGGGACGGGGACGGGGATGCCGGTGCGGTTGCGGGGCCGGTTAGCCGTCGCGATGGGGATGGGGCTCGTGCTCGGGCTCCTCGGGCTGTCCGAACGGGCGGCGCTGGCCAGCCACTACGCCGTGACCGACATCCCGTCGCTCATCTCGGGGAACGACGCCGAGAAGCTCAAGAAGGCGGGCGTCGCCACCACCGAGGACCTGCTGAACCACGCGGCCAAGCCCAAGGACCGCAAGGCGCTGGCCAAGGCCTCCGGTCTGTCGGGCCCGGCCGTGCTGAGCCTGGCACGGCGCTGCGATCTGCTGCGCATCAAGGGCGTGGGTCCCGAGATGGTGCTTCTGCTCGAGGCCGCCAAGGTGCAGAGCACCGCCGATCTGGCCAAGCAGGATCCTTCCGCGCTGACCACGGCCGCCGACGCCGCCAACAAGGCCAAGAAGATCACCGAGAAGCCGCCGACCGAACCCCAGTTCGAGAACTGGATCGAGCAGGCCAAGCAGCTTCCCTCGGTGCTCGAGCTCAAGTGAGCGCGCGCGGCGTGCGGGCCCGCGCCGGGGCTCGACTCCAGGACATGCCACCCGCAACGCCGTCGCGTTGATCCCCCGACCTCCTCGGATCCCCCCCTCCCCAAAAAAGCAACGGACCCCCCAATGAGGCAAGCCGATTCGTTCGAACCCGTGGCGGCCGCGAGTCACGTGCACCCGGGCACCCTGGTGGGTGGACGCTTCCAGGTCGAGGAGGAGCTCTCCGAGGAGACCGACGGTCCGGGGTCCGGCACCCGGCTCTTTCGAGCGACCGACACCCAGACATTCCCGGCCGCCGGCGACGGCCAGCCCGGCGAGAGGCTCCCGCGCGCGCTGCGCATCGTCCCGCTGCAGGTGCTCGCCGTCAGGCCCGAGGCGTTCCTCGAGCGGCTGGCCCAGGTGCGGGTGTTCCAGCACAAGAACCTCGCGGAGATCGTCGGGGTCGGTCGGGAGCGCGACTTCATCTACGTCGCCACCGAGTGGGTCGACGGCCAGACCTTGCGTGCCTTCATCGACGGCAAGCGCGCCGAGGGCCGCGGGGTCTCGCTCAAGGGGGCGTCGAACCTGGTGGCCCACGTCGCCAACGCGCTCGAGTATGCGCGCCCGATGGGGCCCCATGGTGCGCTCAACCCCACGCTCATCCTCGTGAACCGCACCGGTCGGGTGAAGGTCGAGGGCTTTGGTCTCTCCGCGGGCTTGCCGGGGGTGGCGCGGGTCGGTCACCCGGCCGGGCTCCCCGACACCCTGTACATGGCCCCGGAGCTGCTCACCGGCGCGCCCCCCACGGTGGAAGGGGACGTGTATGCGCTCGGGATGATCCTGTACGAGCTCCTCACCGGCGAGGGGATGCGCCATCCATACCGACCGGTCAGCGACGTGGTGCCCGGGATCCCGACCCCCGTGGATGCGGTGATCGAGCGCGCGCTGGCGTTGACCCCCGGGGCGCGCTGGGCCACCCCGGCCATCCTGAAGACGGCTCTCCAGAGCGCGGCCGCTGGGTTGCCGTTCAACCCCGAGGCCGGGCCGGCGCCGCACGACGAGGCGCAGGCCCTCTCCGGACCGGCGCCTCGGGGGTGGCCGTCGGCCTCGCCTGCGGGGGGAGCGCAGCCAGTGGGCGGAGCGCAGCCGGTGGGCGATCGCCCCGTCCTGGCTCTCCCGGTGGGGCCGATTCCCGGCAGCGGCCCGGTGGCGATGGCGGTGGCGGCCCCGGTCCCGGCCGGGCTCGCCGCCGGATCGGCCTTGCCGATTGGGCTCGCCGCTGGCCCCGGCGGAGCGCCGGGGAGCAACGACGATCAAGACGAGCGCTGGCTGGTACAAAAGGGCAATCTCGATTTCGGACCGTTCTCGATGGCCCAGATCCGCGCGCAGATCGAGCGCGGCGAGATCCTGGGGGACCACACCCTGCTCGACAGCCACTCTGGAGAGCGGGGGCTGGTCCGCGAGGTCCCGGGGCTGGGTGACCTGGCGAAGCACGCCCACCGCCAGATCGAGCGCACGCGGCGGGAGCACGCCGAGCAGCGCTCGCAGCAGACCCAGAAGAAGAAGTCGATGGCGACCACCGCGATCGTCACGCTGGTGGTGGCGCTGGTGGTGGGCAGCGGCCTGTTCTACGTGTTCTCGCGCCGAGACGTCTCGGGGGGGCGCCTGGCCTCGCGCCAGGAGGAGTCCGAGGTGGAGTCGTTCCTCAAGGGGGTCAAGATCGGCGAGATGAAGGCCACCGTCCGGCGCGGGACGCACCACGCCGGCGGGGCGGTCGCCGGTGCGGCCGCCGGGGGCCCGGACGAGTTCAACAACGATTCGCGCTTCGGCGACGCCACCCGGGGCATGGCCCAGGGCGATCAGACGCTCGACGACGACCAGATTCAGACCACCATGATGGCCAACTACCGGCGCCTGATCCCCTGCATCGCGCACGCGCCGGGCATGTCGAACCTGGCCATCGACTTCGTGGTGCGCGGCTCGGGCAAGGTGAGCGCGGTCAAGGTGAACGGCCAGAAGGGCGGTCCCCTGCCCACCTGCGTCCTCGCGCGCATGCAGAGCTTCAACTTCCCGAAGTTCGACGGATCCAAGACCATCGCCAGCTGGTCCATGTCCATGGGCCACTGACAGAGTCGGGCGTTGCGGCTCGCGCGACGGACGGCCGACGATCCGGGCCGCTGGCTGCGCCGGCGCTGCGGTCCGCTCCTCACATACGCACGAGTATGCTCCGGTGCGGTCCTCGCGCCGGCTTCGCCATCGACCCGGCTTTTCGGCCGAGTTCTAAGCAACCCCTACGGACCGGGGTTTACGGTTCCCGCCGCAGGCGGCGGGTGAGGGTCCGCGGACTGCGGGATTGGAGGTCGGGAAAGGCTTGGGGGCGGGCGGCCCGGATCGTCGGCCGTCCGTCGCGCAGGCCGCAAAGTCACTCTAAGAGCGGCCGAAGCCGGCGGGGCGATCCTTGGGTGCGGAAGGAGCGGCCAGCTTGAAGCCGAGGATGTCCTCGTAGGCGAAGACGTAGCGCTCGTCCTTGGAGGTCTGCAGCGCAATGAACCCCTCGCGCAGGTCGAGGCGGTTCAGGCGACCGATGGTCATGATCTCGCCCTGGGTCTGGACGAAGCACGTGGCCTCGCGCTCCTCGCGGATGGCGATGGTGTGGCCATTGAGCTTGGCGCCTTCCGCCTCCCAGACCTGAACGATGGTTTCCCGAGTCATGGGTCGAGCATACAACAGTCCAGGGCGTCGGTCGGAACCGGGGGCCTCAGTCGACCGAGGAGCTCCAGCGCCGCGCCACCTCGGCGACCGCGTCCGGCAGATCGCCGGCCATGACGCCGCTCGTGCCGTGGACGGCGGCGGCGACGCTGCCTGCCTGGCCATGGAGCAGCACGCCGAGCTCGGCCGCCACGAGGGGATCCGTGCCCTGGACGATGAGCCCAGCTATCACGCCCGTCAGCGCATCGCCGCTCCCGGCGGTGGCCAGGGCCGGCTCGGCGATGGGGCTCACGAAGACGGTGCCATCGGGCGAGGCGATCAGCGTGCGCGCGCCCTTCAGCACCACGATCGCGCGGCTCCTCTCGGCGAAGTCGCGCGCGGTGGCCAGACGGTTGGCCTGCACGTCGGCGCTGCGGACACCGACCATGCGGGCCATCTCGCCAGGATGGGGCGTGACCACCCGGGGGGCGCTGGCCTCGGCCAGCCGAGCAGCGGCGTCCGGGCCGAGCAGGTTCAACCCGTCGGCGTCGATGACCATGGGGAGGCCGAGCCCGCTGACGAGGGCGCGCACCAGGCTCTGCATGCGGGGACCGACCGGAATGCCGGGACCGAGGGCGAGCGCCCGCACCTGGGGGCGCGCCAGCAGGAGATCGATGGCGGCACGGCTGCCATCGTCCGCGTCGTCGCCGGTGGAATAGCTCGCCGTCATGATCTCGATGACCTTGGCATCGAGCGCCGCCTGGGCGGCGGCGGTGGTGGCGACGGTGACCAGCCCCGCGCCCGTGCGCATGGCCGCCTTCGCCACCAGGAGCGCGGACCCGGTCTTGCCCGCGCTGCCAGCCACCACCACGAGATGCCCGGAGGTTCCCTTGAACGCATCCGCGGCCCGCCTCGGCAGGCGGTCCCGCGCGTCGCGCTCGGTGAGGAGGTAACAGCGCGGCGCGCGTCGGCCAGGGGACGAAGGAGACGGTGGAGCGTGCTCGTCCGCGTCCGACTCCGGGACCGGCAAGCCGAGGCCGACCACCTCGACGTTTCCCACCCTGGCGGCGGCGTCGAGCACCAGCCCGAGCTTGTGCGTTCCGACGGTGGCGGTGACGTCGGCCTCGACCGCCACGCCGAGGGACCGCCCGGTGTCGGCGTCGATCCCCGAAGGCACGTCCGCCGCGACCACCAGGGCACCTTGCCGACGGGCGGCGTTGATGGCCGCGATGGCGAGCGCCGGGATCCCGGCGACGGCCGCGCGCAACCCGGTGCCGAACAAGGCGTCGACCACGAGCTCCGCGCCCGCCAGGTCGGCCTGCCAGGCGGCGGCGTCGTCCTGCTGCGACCGATCGACGATGCGCACCTCGGGAAGGGCCGCCGTGAGCGCGTGAAACATGAGTGCCGCATCACCCGAGAGCCGGCCCTCGGGCGTCGCCAGATAGACCTCGACGCCGAATTCGCCCTGGCTGCCGAGCCAGAGGTGGCGCGCCACCACGAAGCCGTCGCCGCCGTTGTTGCCGGGACCACAGACGATGGCCACCCGACGGCCGCCGCGGGCCCCGCGGCGCGGCGCCAGGCGCCTCAGCACCACCTCGGCGATCCCGCGGCCGGCGTTCTCCATCAGCAGCAGGCTCGGCATGCCGGTCCTCGCCACCAGTTGCCGATCGACGGCGCGCGACTCGGCCGTGGACAGCACGCGCGGCCTCATGCCGGCAGGCCCTCGAGGACCACCACGGCAGCCGCCATGTCCCCGGCGTGGGTGAGCGATACGTGCTGGGCCGTGACGGCGCGCCGGGCAGCCGCGGCGTGGGCAGCGCCCGAGAACACCAGCACGGGGGCGCCTCCGGGAAGCGAGTGCACCTCGATGTCGAGCCAGCGCAGGCCGGCGGGCACGCCGAGCGCCTTGGCGGCCGCCTCCTTGGCGGCGAAGCGGGCCGCGTAGTGCTGCGCCGGCAGCCCGCGCCCGGCGCAGTCGGCGCGCTCCCGCTCCGAGAAGAGGCGGCGCTCGGCCCGCACGCCGTGCCGGGCCAGCAGGGTGGCCATGCGCGAGATGGGTACGAGGTCGAGGCCGACGCCGAGAATCATGGCGGGGGGAGGCCAGGCGGGGCGGGCCCGACCGCTCCGGTCGCGCCGGCCACGATCGCGGCCCGCAGCTCGGCGACCGCGCGTTCCATCCCCAGCATCACCGCCCGGGCCAGGAGGCCGTGCCCGATGTTCAGCTCCTCGAGGTGCGGCAAGGCGGCAACCGGACCCACGTTGGTGCAATCGAGGCCATGTCCCGCCCCGAGGCGCAGCTTCGCCTCGCTGGCCGCGCGCGCGGCAACCACGAGGCGGGCCAGCTGACGCTCCGCCGCCGTCGAGAAGCGCGGGGAATCGCAGTAGTAGCCGGTGTGCAGCTCGACCGTGCTGGCGCCGAGCCGCTGCGACGCCGACACCGCCTCCGCATCGGGATCGATGAACAGGCTGACCCCGATGCCCGCATCGCGCAGGCCTCCCACCACCCGTTCGAGCAGCCGGCTGCCCCCGCCCGGCCGCACGTCGAGTCCACCCTCGGTGGTGCGCTCGGCGCGCTTCTCGGGGACCAGGGTGCAAAAGTGGGGTTTCACGTCGAGCGCGATGGCCAGCATCTCCTCGGTGGCGGCCATCTCGAGGTTGAAGACCCCGGCCACCGTCTGGCGCAACACCCGCACGTCGCGATCCTGGATGTGGCGCCGATCCTCGCGCAGATGCACGGTGATGCCCTCCGCCCCGGCCAGCTCGCACAGCGCCGCCGCCACCACCGGATCGGGATGACGTGTCCCGCGCTGCTGCCGCAGCGTCGCGACGTGATCGACGTTCACATAGAGTCGAGGGACCATTCACCGAGCAGTATAAGGTATTTGATCGGGGCCGTGGCCCGCTGCCGCTCGTGGCGACTTAAACGGGGAGGTGGCTCGCTGCCGCTGGCACATCCCCGCGCCCCTCTCGCTCCGCGCGGCAAAGCCGCGCTACGCTCGCCTGCCAGCGTGGCGGAACAAGGTACCTCGCGGCGCGGCCCCCGAAAATGAAGTGGGGCCCCTCTCCCTGACCCTCTCCCCGCTTCTCTGCGAGGGAATAAGACTGGAGGGCGGGGCTCGCCTCATCCAATCACGCCACCCCGGTCCAACATCGCCTCCCTGATCGAGAAAGATCGACCAGGCCCCGGGATCCGCCTCTCCCTGCGGTTGATCGGAGGTTGGCTTTGCCAACCGGAGACAGCTCCATCAAACGGGCCCGCTTCTCGTCGTCCCCGGGAGGGGCCCGCGGGGAGGGGTCCTCCCCTTCCCGCGAGCGCCGTAGGCGCGTCCGTCCTCCCCTTCCCGCGCTCCGGTCCTCCCCTTCCCGCGAGCGCCGAAGGCGCGTTCTTCTATCCGTTCAGCGCCCGCCGCATGGCCTGGGCGATGTCGTTGGCCTGGACGGCGATGCGGGCCTGGTCGGTGCCCTCGATCATGACCCGGGCCTTGGCCTCGGTGCCCGAGTAGCGGACCACCACGCGGCCCTCGACCCCGAGCTCGCGCTCCACCGCCGAGATCGCCCGCTGGACCTCGGAGAGCTCCTCGAGGGGGCGCTTGTGCGAGACGGCGAAGTTCACCAGCACCTGCGGGTAGCGGACCATGGCGCCCGCGATGAGCTCGGACAGGGGACGGCCCTCTTCCAGCATCACGGCCAGCACCCGCAGCGCCGCCACGGTTCCGTCGCCGGTGGTGGCGTGGTCGAGGAAGATGATGTGCCCGGACTGTTCTCCGCCGAGGAGCAGCCCCTGCTCGCGCATGGCCTCGACCACGTAACGGTCCCCGACGGCCGTGCGCATGAGCTTGCCCCCGCAGCCGGCCAGCGCCCGTTCGAGCCCGAGGTTCGACATGATGGTGGCCACCACCGTTCGCTCCGGCAGCGTGCGCTTGGCCAGCATCCGCGTGCCGAGCAACGCCATGATCTGGTCGCCGTCGACGATCTCGCCCCGCTCGTCGGCCAGGATCACGCGATCGGCGTCACCGTCGAGCGCCACGCCGAGCGCCGCGTCGTGCTTGCGCACCTCGGCGGCCATGTGCTCGGGGTGCATCGCCCCGCACGCGTCGTTGATGTTGCGCCCGTTCGGCTCGACCCCGAGCGCGATCACCTCGGCCCCGAGCTCGCTGAAGACCCGTGGGGCCACCTCGTAGGCGGCGCCGTTCGCGCAGTCGACCACGATCTTGACGCCGTCGAGGGTCCGCTCGCGCGGGAAGGCGTGCTTGAGGAACTGCACGTAGCGCCCCCGCGCATCCTCGATGCGAACCGCCTTGCCGAGGGCGTCTGCCCCGACCGAGGCGCCGTTCTCGCGCCCAGCCTCCATCTCCTCCATCCGCTGCTCGAGCTCCGCCTCCACCTCGTCCGGAAGCTTGAAGCCGTCGGCGGCGAAGAGCTTGATGCCGTTGTCCATGTAGGGGTTGTGCGAGGCGCTGATCACCACGCCCGCGTCCGCGCGCATCGACGAAGTGATGAAGGCGATCCCCGGCGTCGGCAACGGCCCCACCAGCATGGCATCGGCCCCGGCCGACACGATGCCCGCCTCGAGCGCGCTCTCCAGCATGTAGCCGGACAGGCGGGTGTCCTTGCCGATCACCACGCGCCCCGGGCGCGAGGGATGGCGAAAGCGCCGGGCGACCGCGCGCCCGAGCCGCAGCGCCACCTCCGCCGTCATGGGATGACGATTGGCCACCCCGCGAATCCCGTCTGTTCCGAACAGTCGACGAATCCCCTCTTGGCTCATATCACCGATGATAACGCCGCCCGGTCAAGAGGTGGACTTTCGCAACGCCTCGGCCACGCGAACCACATCGCGCATCGCCGCGACGTCATGTACGCGCACCGCCGACACGCCACCCAGCACGGCGACGGTCACCGCCGCGGCGGTGCCGAAGACCCGCGCCTCGGGCGCGCGCCCCGTGAGCTGCCCGATGAAGGCCTTGCGCGACACGCCCACCATCAGTGGAACACCGAGCGCCTCGATCAGCCTCGGCAGCTCGCGCAGCAAGGACACGTTGTGCTCGAGCCGCTTGCCGAACCCGATGCCCGGATCGGCCCATATCTCCCGACACCCAGCCGCCCGCGCCCGCGCCACCGCGGCGGCGAGCTCGCGCGCCACCTCACCCACCACGTCGTCGAAGCGTACGTCCGCCATCATCGTGGACGGCAAGCCGCGCAGGTGCCCGAGCACCACGGTCGCTCCGCGCGCGGCGGCGACCCCGAGCAGCTCCGGCTCGAGGCCGCCACCGGAGATGTCGTTGACGATGGTCGCCCCAGCCTCGAGCGCCGCCCGCGCCGTCGCCGCATGGTACGTGTCGACCGAGATCTTGGCCCGCCCACCAGCCGTCCGCGCGAGCGCCTCGATGACCGGAAGCACCCGTCGTTGCTCCTCGGCCGGCTCGACGGGAACCGAACCCGGACGGGTCGATTCCCCCCCGACGTCCACCCAGTCCGCGCCGGCCTCCACCTGGGCAAGCCCCTCGCGGATCGCGTCCTCCGCCTGCGCGAACCGCCCGCCGTCCGAGAACGAATCGGGCGTGCAGTTCACCACCCCGACGACCAGGCAGCGCTCGGTCGTCGCTGAGGCTACCATCGCTCCGTCTGGCGCGGCGGGGGCGGGAAGGCGGCCGGCGGGAAGGTGGGCAGTGGGCCCGGAGCCGCGGGCCGCGCGTCCTCCGCCTGGATCCGCCTGCTCCGCCTCGCTCGGCCGCTCCTCTGCTCGCCTAGGCCTTCTCGGGATCCGGCAGCGGCGGCGTCGGGGAGAACAGGCCCGGACGGGCCGGCTTCTCCGGGGTCAACGGCCGCTTCTCGGGAGGCACGCGTGCACCCTCCGAGGCCCAGGTCGAGGGCTTGCGGTCGAGCCGCCCGCCCGCGAACAGCACGTCGATCTCGGCGCCGTCCACCGTCTCGAACTCCAGCAGCGCGTCGGCCAGGAACTTCAGCTTGTCGAGGTTGTCCACGATGAGGGCCTTGGCCCGCGCGTAGTTCTCGGTCACGATGCGCCTCACCTCGGCGTCGATCTCGATCGCCGTCTGCTCGCTGTACTCCTTGCCGCCATCGGCGAAGTCCCGCCCGAGGAAGACCTCCCCCTCCCGCTTTCCGAAGTGCAGGGGCCCGAGCCGCTCGGACATGCCCCACTCGCAGACCATCCGCCTCGCCATGTCGGTCGCCTGCTGGATGTCGTTCGACGCCCCGGTGGTGAGCTGCCCGAAGATGATCTCCTCGGCCAGCCGCCCGCCCATGGCCACCGCGATGTGGTCGTTGGCCGAGTCGGCCGACAGGCTGAGCCGGTCCTCCGCCGGCAGCTGCTGGGTCAGCCCCAGCGCACGACCGCGCGGAATGATGGTGACCTTGTGGATCGGATCGGCGTGCTTGACCATCTTGCCGACCAGGGCGTGCCCGGCCTCGTGGTAGGCGGTGTTGCGCTTCTCCTTGTCGCTGATGATCATCGATCGCCGCTCGGGCCCCATCAGGACCTTGTCCTTGGCCATCTCGAAGTCGTGCATGTCGAGCCGGTCCTTGTCGGCCCGAGCCGCGAGCAGGGCCGCCTCGTTGACCAGGTTCTCGAGGTCGGCCCCCGAGAAGCCCGGCGTGCCACGCGCGATCACGTCGAGATCGATCCCACCCGCGAGCGGGGTCTTCTTGGTGTGCACCTTGAGGATGCCGAGCCGACCCTTGACGTCGGGACGGGGCACCACGATGCGCCGGTCGAACCGCCCCGGGCGCAGGAGCGCCGGGTCGAGCACGTCCGGCCGGTTGGTCGCCGCGATCAGGATGACCCCGTCATTGGACTCGAAGCCGTCCATCTCGACCAGGAGCTGGTTCAGGGTCTGCTCGCGCTCGTCGTGACCGCCGCCGAGGCCCGCGCCCCGGTGCCGGCCGACCGCGTCGATCTCGTCGATGAAGATGATGCAGGGCGCGTTCTTCTTGCCCTGCTCGAAGAGATCGCGCACCCGGCTGGCGCCGACGCCCACGAACATCTCCACGAAGTCCGAGCCCGAGATCGAGAAGAACGGGACCCCCGCCTCGCCGGCGATGGCGCGCGCGAGCAGGGTCTTGCCCGTCCCCGGGGGCCCCATCATGAGGACACCCTTCGGGATGCGCCCGCCGAGGCGGGTGAACTTCTTGGGATCCTTGAGGAACGAGATGATCTCCTCGACCTCGTCCTTGGCCTCGTCGATACCGGCCACCTCGTTGAAGGTGATCTTCTTCTGGTTCTCGGTCAGGAGCTTGGCCTTGCTCTTGCCGAAGCTCATGGCCTTGCCCCCGCCCACCTGGAGCTGCCGCATGAAGAGGAGGAACAGCACCACCAGGACCACCATCGGTAGCCAGGTCACGAGCACCTGCTGCCAGAACGAGTTCTCCTGTTCCTTGACGACGTCGTAGTTGAGGTGCGCCTTGTCCAGGCGGTCGAGGACCTTGTCGCTGATGAGACCGGTGGTCGTGAACCCCTCTCCGCTCGCCAGCTGCCCGCGGAACTCCGCGGCGTCCTGGGTCTTGCGGATCTGGATCGACGCCCCGGCCTTGAACTTCTCGGGGTGCTGCTCCACGTCCTGCATGAAGAGGGAGAAGGCCACCCGATGATCGTCGGGGCGATTGCCGCTGAGGAACTGATACACGACGAAGAACGCGAATATCAGCATCACCCAGACGAGAAATGTTTTATGTCCCTGGCGCACGCGCTGTCCTTTCATTCATCTGCCCGCTCGAGTCACTCGAATCCTTTCAAGCATCGACCCGTGCGTCGGGTCGCTTGAGCGGTGCAGCTGTCCGTGAGTATTGCTTCCTAGAATCGTAGGGTCAACCAACGACGTCCGGCCCCCGGGCGATTGGCCGCTTTGGGTCGACCGGCGGTCCCGGTCGCAGATCGAACCCGATCCACCGCCGCGTGCTCTCGCACGGACGCCCGATCTCCGACGGCCTTAGCCCCGCCACGAACAGCACCTCGCCGTCGGCTGCGGCCACCACCGGTAGGCGCGACCGCTCCCCGACAGGAATCTTGGCATCAATCATCAAATCAGCCACCTTTCTGCTGCCACGCCCCCCCCGCGGGCGCATCCGATCGCCCGGCCGCCGGGCGCGCAGGGTGAGCGGCCAGGCCAGTCGATCGCCATCGAACCACGGCAGATCCACGGCCGGCGGGACCTCGCCGGCGATCTCCCGCACGACCAGCGCGCCGGCCTCACCGAGCGGGTGCGCGCCCGCCCCCGCGATCTCCACCTCGACCCCGGCGAGGGCATTCTGGCGGTCGACATGGCCGGTCACCCCGTCCTTCCCTGCTCTTTGGATGACCCGGACCTGCCCGTACGTTACGACGATTCGACGCGAATCCGACAGATCGAAGCTCTGGGTCCCGTGGGCCGCACGCGCCGCCGCCGCCACCGGCAAGGCGACCCGGGCCGGGATGGCCAGCTTCTCGAGGACCTCGGCATCTGGGAAGCGGCCGGCGGCCGCGGCCGCGAGCCGATGCAGGGCCTCGTCGAGCCGCGGGTTCTCCTGCCGCAGGGCCGGCAGGATGCGGTGTCGGATCCGGGCGCGGGTGTACCGGAAGTCGTGGTTCGATGGATCCTCGATGAAGGTGAGGCTCCGCGCCCGCAGGTACTCCAGGATCTCGGGGCGCCACACATCGAGCAGCGGGCGCACGAACGGCGGGCGCCGGTAGGGGATTCCCGCCAGGCCGTCGATCCCGGTGCCCCGCAAGATCCTGAACAGCACCGTCTCGGCCTGATCGTTGGCGTTGTGCCCGAGGGCGACCGTCCCGAGGTTGGCGGTCGCGGCGACGCTCGCCAGGGCCTCGAGCCGCAGGCGCCGCGCCACCTCCTGGATCCCGCCCGGGCTCTGCCGCCCGGCCCGGGCGGCGCCCACGTCCACCGGCAGCCGGTGAAACGGCAGACCGAGGGCGCTCGCCCGCTCGGCGACCAGGGCCACCTCGCGGGCGGCCTCGGGGCGCAGCCCGTGATCGACCACCGCCACCTCCAGCGTGAGCCCGAGGCGGCCCGACAGCTCCCACAGACAGGCCAAGAGCGCCATCGAGTCCGAGCCGCCCGAGACGGCCACCAGGATCCGGGTGCCGAGCGGACCCGCGAACAGTCCGTGCTCGGCGATGGTGCGGGAAACGCGCGAGAGCATCCCACGAGTCTGGCACGACACGGCCCGCTGTCCTCAAGCGATGGCGCCGAGCGTCCGAGGTGAGCCGTGACGCGATCCGTTTTCGCGCGGCCCCACCTCTTCAAGAATGCTCCCCTCCCATCGATTCAGAGTCCCGGCTCTCCTTCCGGCTCCCTCCGCCCCGGCTCCCTCCGCCGCCCGGAGGCCGCGGTTGGCGCTCGGCCCCGTGGGCCCGTCACTCGCCGTGGCCGCGACCATGGCCGTGGCCACGGTGCTGTCCGCCACCGGCAGCGCCAGGGCCGAGGCCGTGGACCTGCGCGCCTACCAGCCCTCGCCCTTCGGCGAGCGCCTGCTGCGCCTCGACCGGACGGCGGTCCTCCCGCGCGGGGAGCTTCGCCTCGGAGCCGACATCGACTATGCCCTGCGGCCCCTGGTCCTCGACGACGCCAACCCCGGGATCTTCCAGGTGGGTGGGCCGGGACCGGAGCACATCCTCATCTCGAACGCGGTGACGGCGTCCCTGGCGGCGAGCGTGGGGCTCGGCCATCACCTCGAGCTCGCCCTGGCCTTGCCGGTCACGATGTACCAGGCAGGCGAAGCGGTCCCCGGGGTCGCGACGCCGTCGCTGGTGGGGATCGGCAACGCGCGCCTCGGCATCAAGGCCCGGCTCTTCGCCCGCGGCGGCTTCGGGGCGGGGGCGGCGGTGCTGGTGTCGGCCCCGCGTGGGCTCGGCAGCTTCACCGCCGAGAACGGGTTCGGGGCCGAGGGTCGGCTCTTCGCCGACTACGCGCGCGGTCGCTTCTCGGTGGGCGCGCGCGGCGGCCTCCGGCTGCGATCGGAGACCATCTTCCAGGACACCCCCGTCGGCAACGAGCTCGGCTTCGCGGCCGGCGCCGCGGTCGAGCTCGGCCTGCGGACGGTGCTGATGGCCGAGCTGGCGGGCACCACCCGCCTCGCGAGCCCGTTCGGCAACCAGCGCCAGACCCCGGTCGAGGCCCTGGGAGGAATCCGCCGGCGCATCGGCAAGACCTGGTTCACCCTGGCAGGTGGCCCGGGCCTGACCGACGGCTACGGCACGCCGGTCTTCCGCATCGTGGCCGGGGTGACCTGGGCCAACCGCCCCCCCGACGCCGATGGCGACGGGATCCCCGATGACGACGATCGCTGTCGGCTCGTCCCCGAGGACAAGGATGGCTTCGAGGACACCGACGGCTGTCCCGACCCCGACAACGACAAAGACGGCATCCCGGATGCCACCGACAAGTGTCCTGACCAGGCCGAGGACAAGGATGGCTTCGAGGACGCCGACGGCTGCCCCGACCCCGACAACGACAAGGACGGCATTCCCGACGCCACCGACAAGTGCCCGCTCGAGCCCGAGACGGTGAATGGCTTCGAGGACGAGGACGGCTGCCCTGACGTGCCGCCGCCCGCCGCCGCCCCGGTCGACACCGACAAGGATGGCATCGTCGACGAGGAGGACGAGTGCCCCGAGGAGGCCGAGGACAAGGACGGCTTCGAGGACGAGGACGGCTGCCCCGACCCCGACAACGACAAGGACGGCATTCCCGACGCCACCGACAAGTGCCCGCTCGAGCCCGAGACCATCAACGGGGTGAACGACGACGACGGCTGTCCCGACGAGGGGACGCCGGAGGTGCGCCTCGGACCGCACGAGATCGAGACCCTGAGGCCAATCTTCTTCGCGACCGACCGGTCGCGGGTCCGGCACGCCTTCTACCGGATGCTCGGGCAGGTCGCCTCCCTGATGAAGGCGCACCCCGAGATTGGCCGGGTCGGCATCGAGGGACACACCGACGCCACCGGGCCCGCCGATTGGAACCAGCACCTGTCGATGCGGCGGGCGAACGCCGTGGTCGACTTCCTGGTCGAGCAGGGCATCGAGCGGGCGCGCCTGGTGCCCATCGGTCAGGCGGAGAAGCTGCCCTGGGCGTCCAACGAGACGCCGTGGGGCCGCGCGCAAAATCGAAGGGTGGTCTTCCACGTCGAGGGGGTGAACCCCGAGGCGGTCAAGAAGGACGAGGCGCGCCAGGAGCGGCGGCGCCACATCCACCGCGCCCACCCCAAGACGCCCGAAAAATCAAAGCCCGAAGGATCAAAGCCCGAAGCGTCGACCCATCGAGGCTCGACCGACGAGCCCGTCCACGAGGACGGAGCGCCCGAAGGCAAGGCCCGCAAGGGGGCGCCGCCCGAGAGAAAGCCGCCCGAGGGCCAGAGCCCCGAAGGCCGGTCTCACGAGGGCCAGTCCGGCGCGGGCGATTCGAAGGACGATGCGAGGGCACCCCGCGGCGAATCCAGAGCCGTGGCACCCCACGCGGACAACACCCGCGCTGGTCGGGGCGAGAAGGATGATGCGCGGCGCGCGCCTCAGCCGACCGTGAAGTTCGAGGGTGCGACGAAGGAGTCTCGCCAGGTGGTGGTCTCCAAGACCGGGGTCCAGTCCGGGGCCAAGACCGTCCCGACGACCGAGGACGCCGACGCCAAGGAAGACGGCGACGTCCCCGCGACGAGCGTCGAGACCGCGACCACCGACGGCGACACGCCCGAGAAGAAGGTCGCCCGCCGCCGCTGGCCGATGCGCCCTCCCCGTCCGCCTCCCAAGCCCATGTTCACGGGCCCCGCGCCGACGCTCCGCGAGCTCCTGGTCCTGCCTCCGAAGTAGCTCCGAGGTGGCTCTCGCGAGAGAGGAAGAGCCTGCCACCGCATCCGAACACGCGCACGGACAGGCGGACGCTACCTGCCTGCTGCCTGCCTGCTGCCTGAGTACCTTCCTTTCCTCTCTTTCCGATCTCCCCCCCTCGCATCGAGCATGGTCTCCCTCACACCTCCTCACTGGGGAGATGGGGATCGCGGCAGCGGGGAACCTGACCGGCACTGCGCGCATCGACGTACCGCATCTCCCTATTCTTTTCGTACCTTTCCGAGCGATCGCGGCGCATTCCGTGCTTGCGGGAATCGCATGGGCACCGGAATATCTGGTCACCATGCCAAAAGCCCCCCCCTGTAAGATTCTGGTATTGGCGATTTGTTCGGTGGTCAGCATCCGCTGTGCCAAGGTCGACACCGGCACCCCTGGCGGAGGAAACTCCCCGCAGGATGCCAGCGGCAGCACGTTCTCCGACGCGCTCCGCTCATCTACGCCCGACGGGGTGGTCATCGCGAGCTCGGTGAAGCTGACCTGTGGAAACGGGAAGCTCGACACCGGCGAGATGTGCGACGACGGCAACACCAAGAACGGGGACGGCTGTACCCAGCTCTGTCAGATCGAAGCCGACTTCGTCTGTCCAACCCCCGGACAGCCGTGCACGACCGATGCGAAGTGCGGCGACGGCAAGCTCGCTTCGATCGAGGCCTGCGACGACGGCAACGCCACCGGCGGTGACGGCTGCAGCGCGGACTGCACCAAGGTCGAGCCCGGGTACCAGTGCCGTGTGCCAGGCAAGTCCTGCATCCCCCTGTGCGGCGACGGCATGAAGATCGGCAGCGAGATGTGCGACGACGGCAACGCCATGAGCGGCGATGGGTGCTCATCGACCTGTCAGCTCGAGCCGGGCGCCACCTGCCCTGCCCCGGGCATGGCCTGCACCACCGCGGTCTGCGGCAACGGCAAGCTCGAGACGGGCGAGACCTGCGACGCTGGACCGATGAACGGCCTCTTCCTCGGCGACGGGACCGGCTGCTCGAAGACCTGCACCACCGAGCCCAAGTGTCGCGACGGCGCCACCACCCGCGCCTGCGACGTGACCTGCGGCAACGGCAACCTCGAGCTGGGCGAGGACTGCGACGACGGCAACACCGCCGACGGGGATGGCTGCTCGTCGAAGTGCAAGACCGAGGGTGGATTCATGTGCCCCCCCATGCTCAAGCCCGACAGCGAGCCTTGCGTCGGCAGCACCGACCCGACGGTGAAGTGTCTGCACCTGCCGGTCATCGTCCGCGACTTCAAGAGCGAGAAGGAGACCGGCGGTCACCCCGACTTCCTCTACTACGGCGCGCCCATCGCGACGCCCATCACCATCGCCGGGGTGCTGAACCAGCCCGCCCCCTTCTCGTTCAGCAAGCGCTACTGCGTGCCGAACTCGAGCGGCCCGGCGCGCAAGAACGACTCCACGGCCCGGTGCTGGGATCTCGCCACGCCCACCCTCGACGCCAAGGGCAAGCCCGCCTTCAACACGGCGCGCGCGAGCGGCAACCTCTGTGACTGCCAGTTCACCGACTACAGCCACGACACGAACGGAGGCAATGTCCCGGGCTACACGCAGGTGGCCAACGGCCCCACCCAGGGGCTGGTCTACACCGCCGGACCGGTCGGGCACCCGCAGTACAAGGGCCCTGCCCCCATCATCAAGGACGCCACCAGCTTCGGCACGTGGTGGGTGGACAGCGCGTACGACAACATGACCCACTCGGTGGTGACCATCGAGCTCGGCCCGTTCGGCGCGGGACAGTTCCAGTTCTCGAGCAATCCCAACTCCATCACCGGCGGGTTCTTCCCGGCCGATCCTCCGGGCGCCGGGGCGTTCCCTCCGTCCCCCATGGTCCGGACGGTCCCCGGCACCAACGAGCCGCTGCTCTGCAACCTGTGGCCCTACTGGTACTCCTCGGCGGCGTTCGGCGCCGGGGCCAACTGCGTGGCCAACCAGTACCTGTTCCCGCCGTC
>CAZIOH010000023.1:0-74531 GCA_964540815.1 uncultured Myxococcales bacterium
GGGTACCCCACCCCCGGGGGGGCACCCCCGGCGGGGGGGGGGGCGCGCCCCCCCCGGGGCCCCCCGGCGCCGGAGCGTGGGGGGGCTCGCCCCCCCACGGGCCCCCCCCGGACGACGAGAGGCGCAGCCGGATCTGCTTGGCGCGTGGTGTCTCCGGTTGGCAAAGCCAACCTCCGATCCGCGAACATGAAGAGAAGGTAGAGGACGAGCCCCGCCCCTTCCTCCTGTTCCCTCGCCCCGCGGAGCGGGGAGAGGGGCCCACTTTTCTGTCGAAGAGGAGAGAAGATGGCGAGGCTGCGGTTTCGGAGAGTGCGTGCGGATGCGCTGGCGCCGGCGTACATGACAGCGGGGGCGGCGGGGATGGATCTGGCGGCGGCCATGGATGCGCCGGTGGTGCTCGAGCCCGGGGAGCGGGCGGCGGTGCCGACCGGGCTCGTGCTCGAGATCCCGGCGGGGTTCGAGGGCCAGGTGCGCCCGCGCTCGGGGCTGGCGCGCAAGCACGGGATCGGGATGGTGAACGCGCCCGGCACCATCGACGGCGACTACCGCGGTGAGGTGCAGGTGTTGCTCATCAACCTCGGGCTGCGTGCCTACACCATCGCGCCCGGGGATCGCATCGCGCAGCTGGTCATTGCGCCCGTGACCCGCGTGGAACTGGAAGAGCTTGACGAGGGCGGCGAGCTGTCGGCGACCGAGCGGGGGACGGGCGGCTTCGGTCACACCGGGTGATTTCGTGATGTCGTGACTCGGTCACGGCGCGAAGCGGTGACGGAGCCTTTGGGGATTGCGACGGGGCGGGACGGATGCGACAGTTTCGCCCATGCGGAGCCCCTGGCACGGACGAACCCATTCCTTTCCCCTGTATGTCTCGGTGGCTCTGGCGGCGACGGTGCTGGCGTGCGGCGCGCGCGTGGAGGACTTGCCTGGGACGGCGGGAGATCTGCTGGCCGGCAAGCGCCCGATTCGCTCGGAGGGAGCCTCTCATCCCGGGCGCATGACGGACGCCGCGATCTCGGTCGACGGGGGCTTCTGGCGCACCGATCTCACCAGCGTGGTCTCGGGCTCCGGACAGGTGGTGTGGGATCTCGGGCAGGTGCGCCCCATCCGCTGCGGGTTCTTGCAGGGGGACAACAACGACTTTTACGAGCTCGCCGGGTCCCAGGACGGGGCGACCTTCTCGCCGCTGTGGTCGGCGAGCCCGATCCTGGGCAAGCCCGGGATGCAGTCCCGGACCGTTCAGAACCTGCAGGGCCAGGCGCGCTACGTGAAGCTCACCGCCCACGGCGGCGACGGCTACTACAGCGTGAGCGAGCTCGGGCTCTACTCGGACTGCGCCCAGGACTGGCCCCCCCGCTTCGTGGCGCGCGAGGGCAGCCCGGAGGACGAGGCGGTGCGCTGGAAGATCGTCATCCTGGCGATCGCCGCGGTGATCTTCCTGCTCGTCAATCGCAAGGGCCGCCCCGACTGGGTGGGGCTCCTCATCGTGGTGCCGGTGGGGATCGCCCTGTCGGCGACCGTCGACCTGTGGCAGATGTGGCCCCTCGAGGAGTCGGAGCAGACCTACGTGCGGGCCCTGGTCGCGGCCATCGCTGCCACCCTGGTGCTGCGCGAGTACTTCGCGCCCGAGCGCTATCCGGTCCGCCCGCGGGCGGTCGTGCCGACCCTCGGGCTGCTGGCGGTGGTGGCGGTGGCCTCCTACTACCACTTCGGCATGCCGCAGTTTCGCGACAACTCCAAGGGCCGGCAGACCCTGGTGCACCCCTGGGACATGCGGGTGTACTTCCCGGTGGCCAAGTACTTCGAGGAGCTGCGCTTCGATGGCCTCTACCTGGCCAGCGTGGCGGCCCACCTCGACAACCACCCGGGGATGAAGATCGAGCAGCTGGCCCAGGTGAACCTGCGCGATCTCCACGACAACGAGCTGCACACCGTCCGGGACGAGGCCGAGCAGATCGAGGCCATTCGCCAGCGCTTCAGCCCCGCGCGCTGGGAGTCCTTCAAGCGAGACATGAAGTACTTCGAGGACGTCATGGGGGCAGGCGACTACCTCGGCAGCATGCAGGATCACGGGGGCAACGCCACTCCGGTATGGATCACCAGCGCCTACGCCCTGTGGCGCAACGCCCCCGCGAGCGAGCTCACGTTGACCCTGACGGCGCTCATCGATCCGGCGCTGCTCATCCTGCTCTTCGTGATCATGGCGCGCACCTTCGGCGCGCGCGTGATGCTGATCTGCCTCATCGTCTGGGGAACCACCGACTTTTCACGCTTCGGGACCAACCTGATGGGCTCGACCTTGCGCGCCGACTGGATGGTGGCGCTCGGGCTCGGGGCGTGCGCGCTCAAGACCCGCCGCTATGCCCTCGGAGGCGGCCTGGTGGCCTACGGGGGGCTGATCCGGGCCTTCCCGGCCTTCTCCACCTTCTTCCTGGCGGTCCCGCCGGTCTGGTGGCTCATCGACAGCTATCGGGCGTCGAAGCGCATGCCGCCCATGAAGGAATTCGTCGCGACCCAGTCGCCGGCGCTGCGGGCCATGGCGGGGGCGGCCGGGACGGTGGTGGTCCTGGTGGGCATCTCGTCGGCCATGTTCGGATTCTCGGCGTCGTGGGTGTCCTGGATGCACAAGATCACCCTGCACGCCGAGCAGCCGAACTCCAACCATGTCGGCCTGCGGAACCTGGTGGCCTTCTCGCCGTCGCTGACCGCGCGCCGGCTCTCGGAGTCGAACCGCGCCAACGCCTGGATGACCTGGCAGGACACCCAGCGGCAGACCTTCGCCCGGCGCAAGCCGGTCTTCTACCTCGGCGTGCTCGGCTTCCTCGGGCTCGGTGTGTGGGCTTGTCGGGGGCGACGGCTCGACCAGGCGACCGTGCTGGGGACGCTGATGATCCCGGTGTTCTTCTATCCGGCCAACTATTATTGCCACTACGTGTTCCTGATTCCGCTCCTCGCGACCCGCCGCGGGCCGGTGCTGCCGTGGTCCGAGCCGGAGGGGCGGACGCTCTTCGCCCGGGTCTCGGGGATCGTGCTCGCGATGGGGGTGGTGCAGCTCCCGACGCTGGCCGAGTGGCCGGACGTCACGTACACCTACGAGAGCGTCATCATGATGACGGCCTACGCGCTCATCCTCTACCCGCTGGCGCGCGACTCGTGGAAGGGGCTGACGCCGCTCGAGATCGAGGAGCAGGACCTCGAGGACCAGGGTGACGGGCAACCTGGCGGCGCCGACGATGTCGAGGACGACCGCAGGACCGAGGAGGATCGCGTGATCCCCGCGCCGTCGGCGATTCCGGGTTGACCGGGGCTGATCGGCGAATGAGTATTCGCGCCATGAATTCGCCTGTTCCAGGGGCCGCCTCCGCGGGCCCGATTCCGGTCGCGATCGTCGGCGTGTCGGGCTATTCGGGGATCGAGCTCGCCCGCCTGGTCTCGCGGCATGGACGGTTGCGCCTGGTCCAGGCGGTGAGCGACAAGTGGGCCGGGCGCTCGCTGGCCGATGCCCTCGGGCTCGAGGGGCCCGCGGGCGCCGTGCGCTGCCTGGCGCAGGCCGAGGTGGCGCCGGCGGCCTTCGCCGACGTGGAGCTGGTCTTCCTGTGCACGCCAGCCGAGGTGTCGATCGAGCTGGCCGGCCGCGCGCTGGCGGCGGGCTGTCGGGTGGTCGACCTGTCGGGCGGGTTTCGCCTCGCGGCCGAGGACTACCCGCGCTGGTATGGTTTCGTTCATCCGGCGCCCGGGCTCTTGGCGGAGGCGGTGTACTCGCTCCCCGAGGCCACCCGCAACCCGGCGGAGGTGCGCCGGGCGCGGTTGGTCTCCAACCCGGGGTGCTTCCCGACGGCGAGCGTGCTGGCGCTCCTGCCGCTGCTCGAGGCCGGGGTGATCGAGCCTGGCGGGCTGGTGGTGGACGCCAAGACCGGGACCACGGGGGCCGGGCGAAAGGCCAGCGAGGACTTCTCGTTCTCGGAGGTGGACGGGGACTTCCGCGCCTATCGGGTGCTCAAGCACCAGCACACCCCGGAGATCGAGCGGGTGCTGGCCACGACCCAGGCGCTGCCGCCGGGGACGCGGCTCACCTTCACGGCCCACCTGTTGCCGACCCGGCGAGGCATCCTGGCGACCGCCTACGGGCGGCTGGTGCGGGGCAAGGGCGCGGCCGACGCCGCCGCCGCCGTGCGGGCCTTCGCCGAGAACCGGCCGTTCGTGCGCGCGGTGGGCGCCGAGCAGGTGCGCCTGCACGGGGTCGTCGGCACCAACCGCGCGCTGGTCGGCGCGGACGCCGATCCTGAGCGGGGCGTGGCGATCGGATTCGCCGCCATCGACAACCTGGTCAAGGGCGCCGCCGGCCAGGCCATCCAGAACGCCAACCTCATGCTCGGGCTCGGCGAGACCACCGGGCTCGAGCTGCTGTCGGCGACTGCGCCATGAGCGACACCGGCGCCGCCAAGGCCAACGTCAGCGTCCGTTTGCCCCTCGGATTTCGCTACGCCGGGGTCAAGGCGGGCATCAAGCCCGACCGGCGGGATCTGGCGCTGGTGGTCTCCGACGTGCCGGCCGCCGCGGCGGGGGTGTTCACGGTCAACCGGCTGTGCGCGGCGCCGGTGCGCTACGCCGCGGCGCACGTCCCCACCGGCTCGCTGCGCGCGGTGGTGGTGAACAGCGGCAACGCCAACGCCATGACCGGCCCGGCCGGCATCGAGGACGAGCGCGCGATGGCCGAGGTGACGGCGCGGGCGCTCGGCGTGTCGGCGGTCGACGTGCTGACGGCCTCGACGGGGAGCATCGGGCCGCGCCTGCCGGTGGACAAGATCCGGGCGGCGGCGCCGGCCCTGGTGGCGGCCCTGTCGAGCGAGATGGCCGCGTTCGACGCGGCGGCCGAGGCGATCCGCACCACCGATCTGGTGGCCAAGGCGGCCTTCCGGACCCTGACCGTGGCGGGCAAGCCGGTCAGCATCGCGGCGATGTGCAAGGGCTCGGGGATGATTCATCCCCAGATGGCCACCATGCTGTGCTTCATCACCACCGACGCGGCGATCTCGCCGGCGGCGTTGCAGTCGGCGCTGGAGGCTGCGGTGGACGAGTCGTTCAACACCATCACGGTGGATGGCGACATGTCGACCAACGACGCGGTGGTGGCGCTGGCCAACGGGCGCTCGGGGACGCCGTCGATCGACTCCACCTCCGGGGCGATGGACGCCTTTCGGGGCGCGCTGGCCGAGGTGTGCGGCGAGCTCGCGCGCAAGATCGCGGCGGACGGCGAGGGCGCGACCAAGCTCTTGGTGGTGGACGTGTTCGGGGCCCCGGAGCGGGGGATGGCCCGGGATCTGGCCCGGGCGGTGGCGGGCTCGAGCCTGGTCAAGTCCGGGATGTTCGGCGGCGATCCGTCGTGGGGCCGGGTGCTGGCGGCGGTGGGCGCGCGGGTCGGCGCGCGCGGCTACGAGGTCGATCTGGCACGGATCAGCCTGGAGATCCAGGGCGTGCGCATCTTCGACGAGCGCGGTCCGGCGGCGTTCGATCGGGATGGGTTGAACGCGCGGATGCGCGAGGCCGAGATCGCGGTGCGCCTGAACCTGTCGGTGGGCTCGGCCTCGGCACGGGCCCTCGGGTGCGATCTCACCTACGAGTACGTGCGCATCAACGCCGACTACGTCGGGGCGATGGCCGCTGGACCGCGGGCGGCGGCGGGTGCGGCGCCCACGGCGCGGGTGCCGCCCGGGTCGACGGCCGCGACGGCCGCGACGGCCGAAGGCCCGGCGGCGGCGGGCGTTCCTGCACCGGGAAACGGTTCGGCCCACGCGCTGTCGGGGGTGAACCGCTCGCTGGTGGTCGAGTCGCTGTCGTACATCCGCAAGTTCGCGGGGCGACGCGCGGTCATCAAGTACGGCGGGGCCGCCATGGTCGATCCGGCGCTCAAGCGCAGCTTCGCCGAGGAGGTCGTGCTGCTGCAGGCGGCCGGCCTGCGCCCGATCGTGGTGCACGGTGGCGGGCCGGAGATCACCCGGACCCTGGAGCGCCTCGGGCACAAGACCGAGTTCGCGGACGGACAGCGCATCACCAGCGAGGACGACGTCCGGGTGGTGGAGATGGTCCTCACCGGGAAGGTCAACACCGAGCTCGTGGGCCTGCTCAACTCCCTCGGGGGGCTGGCCATGGGGCTGTCGGGGAAGGACGGGCGGTTGCTGTCCGCCCACAAGGCCTTGCCGAAGCCCGGCAAGCCCGATCTCGGGTTCGTGGGGGAGATCGACGCGGTCAACGGGGACGTCATCGAGATGTTGCTCGAACGCAACTACATCCCGGTCATCTCGCCGGTGGGCGCGGGCGCGGGCGGGGAGAGCTACAACATCAACGCCGACGTGGCGGCCGCCGAGATCGCGGTGGCGGTGCGGGCCGAGAAGCTGATCTTCCTCACCGACGTGGCTGGCATCCTCGACGCCGACGGCAAGCTCATCAGCGAGGTCTCGATGGCCGAGCTCGAAGGCCGCCTCGGCGAGGCGGGCGCCTCGGGAATCCGGGGCGGGATGATGGTGAAGACCCAGGGCGTGATCCGCGCGCTGCGCGGCGGGGTCAAGGCGGTCCACATCGTGGACGGCCGCGCCCCCCACAGCATCGTGGCCGAGCTCTTCACCGACAAGGGCGTGGGCACCCTGGTCACGGTGTGAGCGGACCTAGTGTGAGTGGTCCTCGTCGCCGGATTGGCTGCCGCCCTGGTTCAGCTGACCGCACTGGCAATCGACCTATTCGTCTCACGGGGCGGAGGGGGTCAGGTCGAGGCCGGAGGAGCGGGGGCGGGGGCGGCTGGCGCCGAGGACCAGGAGCGCCGGATCGCCGATCACGATGGCGCCATGGCGGGCGCGGGTGAGGGCGGTGTAGAGGATCTCACGGGAGAGGAGCGGCGTGTCGCGCGGGGGCAGGACCAGCGCGACGTGGTCGTACTCCGAGCCTTGCGCCTTGTGCACGGTCAGCGCGAAGGCCAGTTCGAGGCGGGCGCGCAGATCCTCGAAGGGGTACGTGAGCAGGCCATCGGGAGAGTGCGGGCGCGCGAAGACCACCTGCAGCGCCTCGGGCGCGCGTGTGCCGAGCGCGAGATCTTTGGCCGCGGTGGCGCGCACCACGACCCCGATGTCGCCGTTGAAGAGGCCGCGCCCGTAGTCGTTCGACAGGAAGATGACCGGGGCGCCCGGGACCACCGTCCCCTGTGCCGCGGAGGGGCTGATGGTGAAGGCCGCGCGCCGGCAAAGCCCGTGCAGGGTCTGGTTGACGGCGGCGGTCGAGCCCTCCCAGGGCGATTGGCGCGCGAGACAGAGCACCCGGGCCCGCGCATGGAGCTGGAGCAGAGCGGTGAGCTCGGCGGCGGCGGCTCCGGGCCCGACCAGGCGTCCCTCCTCGAGGACGAAGCGCCGCTCGACCACGGGCCCGAGGCGCTCGGCACCGCGCAGGATGGTCCTCCACCAGGTGGCGAGAAAGGAGTCGAGGAGAGGCTCGAGCACCGGCGCGCGCAGCGGCTCGAGGAAGGCCGCGGCGAGCATCTCGGTTCCCCGGAAGCTCGCCGCGCGCGCGTCGGGGACGGGGCGAAACAAGCTCGGCACGTCCGCGGAGGCGAGCGCGCCTCGGTTGATGGCGCTGGCCGCGGCCAGGATCGCGCCGCCGGCACGGACATCGCCGCTGCCGGCTCCCGCGCGGTGGCTGCGGGTCAGGCGCGCGACCGCGCGGGCGGGTGCCTGCGCCACCAGATCCCGGAAGACCGCGCCGAGCTCGACCGAGGGCAGCTGGTCGGCGTCGCCCAGCAACACGAGCTGCGTGTCCGGAGCCAGCGCCTCGAGGAGGGCGTCCATGAGCGGCATATCGATCATCGACGCCTCGTCGACGATCACCACGCGACGGGGGAGCCGCCACCCGGCGTGGAAGGTGGGCAGCGCACGATCGAGGCGGTCGAGCCGCTCCGTGCCGATGCCGAGCAGGCGATGGAGCGTGGTGGCATCCGCGATGCCGAGCTCGGGTGCGCCCGAGGCGGCGGCCGAGCTCGAGCCGGCGGCCGAGAGAGCCGAACGAATCGACTCGCTGAGGCGTTGCGCCGCCCGACCGGTCGGGGCGGCGAGCGCGATCTCCTCCACCCTCACGCCGCGGGCCACGAGCGCCCGCAGCAGCGCGACCACCGATGAGGTCTTCCCGGTGCCGGGACCCCCGGTGACGAGGGCCAGCGGCGCCGAGAGCGCCAGCGCCACGGCCTGTCGCTGCTCGTCGGTCAAGCTCGGTGCCGCCGCCACGGCAGAGGCCTCCGGACCACGATCGGCGCGCCGTGCCCCGTCTGGCGGTCGGGCTCCGGGCGTGGACACCGCGCCGTCGCTCGGTTCGCCGGCGCGGAGGCGGGCGCGCAGGTGGCGCGAGACCCGCTCCTCCATCCGCCAGATGCGCTCCGCGTAGAGGCCCCGCGGGGCGAGGATCATGGGTGTGCGGGCGCCGGGCGTCCCGAACAGATGCTCGAGCCCCGCGGGAATCGTCCCGCCGCGCAAGGACCGGGCGAGGGCCAAGGTCGCGGTGACGACGGCTTCGATCAGGGGATCGGGCGGCGGCGCACCGGCTGCGCCGAGCAGGCGCTCGAGGCTGGCCACGAGCTCGCCGGGCTCGAGCGGGAGGTGAACACTGCCCGCCTCCATCGCGGTGGCGAGGGCCATGGCCAGGAAGGCGACCGCGCGGCGCAGATCCAGCGGGCTCGCCCCACAGCTCGCCGCCAGCTCGTGGCCCACCCACATGGTGGTCTCGGCGATCTCGGCACGGTGCAGGTGCAGGCAAAGTGCTGCTGGCAAGATGTCGGCGCGGGCCCATGCCTCTGCCTCCCGGGCACCCGGACCCGCGCCCGCCAGGCTGGCGAAGCCGGCGCGCGCGGTCCCGGCGGGCAAGATGGGCCGGCCGAGGGGAAGAACCTCGCTGGGCAGGTTCGAGGAGCGGCGCCCATCGCTCACGGCCCGTCCTCCCTGGTTCCCCGACCGGGGGCCAGCAGGCGCGGGAGCTTCTCGTGCCAGACTTGCACCTCGCGCCAGGTGGGACGGCCGATCCAGGTCCCGCGGTCTCCGGACACGGCGGGTCGACCTGGTGGTGTCGCGCGCGCGGCGCTCGCCCCGGACGGCGGCACGAGCCCGCGGAGGAACACGTAGACCCAGCCCCCGAAGCGTCGCTCGTACTCGGCCTCGCTCCGGACGCCGAGCATGCGCAGGGCTGCGAGGACATAGAGTTGCACCTGCAGCGCGTAGTTCCGGGCGGCGTGCTCCGCGACCGCTGCCGCGCCGTAGTCGGGCAAGCGATCGCTCTTCCAGTCCGCGAGGTAGATCCGACCCTGGTGCTCGAAGAGCACGTCGAGCGCGCCCCGCACGAAGCCGGGCTCGGGACCTTCGGGTTCGCCCGCGCCGCGCGGCAGGGGAAACACGAACTCGACCTCGCGCCGGATCCGATCCGCCGAGCCCACCGCGGCCCGCTCGAGGGCAGGGCCGGACGGCTCGGAAGAGGAGCCAGAAGGGAGATGACGGCCCGGGAGGGCCAGCGGCTGGCCGAGGGCGGCGTGCACCATCGCCAGTGCCTCCGTCACCTCCTCGGACGTGCGTTGCCAGCGCCGCGCCTCCGCGTCGAAGAGGCCCCGGATGTCGGGCCGCGCGCTCCATTCGAACAGTGGCGGCAAGGGCAGCCGCGCGGGCTCGGCCGGGGAGCCCCCGCGCGGGAGAGGGACCTTCTCGAGCAGCGCGTGCAGGAACAGCCCGGCGTCGATCCCCCCGCGCGGCTGCCCCGGCATGGCGGCCGCCTCCCCGGGGAGCTCGTCCTCGGCGGGCCCCTGCGCCTCACCCGCGCCGCCAACCTGGGCGCCGAGCCCGGCGGGGCGGACGTAGCCGCCACCCGACTGCTTGAGCCGCGAGTACGAGGTCACCTCGAAGCCCCGGCGCGCCGCCACGTCGATGGCCTGCCCCGGTCCACTCCCCGCGGTGGGTGCCAGCAGGTCTGCCGGTGGACGCCAGGCCGCGAGCCGGGCGAGACAGTCGTCCTGGCCACCGGTCGCGGCTCCCGAGGGATCCCCGACCGTCGCCGGCGCCGGCCCCGACCACGGTGACGCCCCCGGCCCCGGCCCCGGCCCCGGCGACGGCGACGGCGACGGCGATCGCGTGTCAGGTGCCGGCGCGACGGCTCCCGCGCTCGCCACGACCGGGCACGGCTCGATGCGGAAGCACCGCTCGAACTCCGCGGGCAAGGACGCCGCGAGGTGGACCAGCCGGTGGTTCACCAGGCGATAGGCGCCCGTGAGCTTCTTCAAGAACTCGTCGTCCCGCTCGACCATCTCCCGGCCGATCTCCCGCGCCGCCTGCACGGCCGACACGTCGCCATCACCGAGGCGCGAGACGTACGGCAGGTAGACATGCTCGCGGGCACGCGTCAGAGCCACGTACATGAGCCGCTGATCCTCCTCCTCGGCCTCCTCGGCGATCTGGACCGCGCGCGCGCTTCGCCGCGGCAGGCCGGTCACCAGCACCCGCTCTCCCCCGCGGTGCAGGACGCTCACCTTGCGCTTGGCGCCGGGCCCCGCCCGCAGGGCGCCGTAGACGAAGACGTGGTCGGCCTCGAGCCCCTTGGCCTTGTGAATGGTCAGGATCTGGACCGCCGGCTCCTCGGTCTCCACCTTCTGAATGCCCCGTCCCTCGGCCAGCGAGCCCGTCGGTTGTCGGCGCCGCGCCTGCAGCGACCCGAGCAGCGCCACCAGATCCGAGATGGACCGCGCCGACTGTCCCGCCTCCGCCACCAGCACGTCGATGAGCTGGCGATAGTTGGCGAGCCTCCGCTGGCTGAACGGCGACAGCCGCAGGCGACGGGTCACCCCGCTGTCGTGCAGGATCGCCGGCCACAGCAGGTCGAACCGGCGCTCGGCGGCGAGCGCGTGCCAGGCGCCGAGCCGGCGCAACGCCGGATGGCCCGGCTCGGGGTTGGGAACGCGGCCAAGCTCGGCGAGCGGGATGCCGAAGAAGGGCGTCAGCCACGCCTGGAAGCGCGCCACCCGATCGGTGGGATCGGCGATGGCCGCCAGCAGCCTGCGCAGGTGCTCGGCCTCCGGCGTCTCGAAGAGGTGGTCGGGCTTGTACAGCGCGTTCGGGATCCCGGCCTCACGCAACGCCTCGGCCATCTCCGCCGACTCGCCGTTGGTCCGGGTGAGCACGAAGATCTCCGAGAGGCTCACGCCCCGATCCTCCGGCCCGGTCTCGCCGCGCCACAGCCGCAGGATGGTGCGCACCATCCCGGCCCGCAGGGCGGCGCGCACGTGCCCGATGCGGCGGGTCTTCGCCTCGAAGTCCAGCTTGAAGAGGGTGATCCCGGGGGCCGCCTCGCCTGGAGCCAGGGCGCCGCGCGCGCTCCGCACCGGGTGCGCGTAGGTCACCCCGCCCGTGAAGAACGGCGCCGGCGCGCCGGCGCCGAGGAGGGCGCCCAGCTCCAGCTCGTGATGTTTTCCCTCGCCCTTGGCGCCGCGGCCGTCCGGGATGGGCGACGTCGGGGCGCAGATGGCGTTGTACGCGTCCACCACCTCGGCGTAGGAGCGGTGGTTGACCGAGAGGACGGTCCGTCGGCCACCGCGCGCGACCAGCTCGTCGGCCGCCCCGAGGAAGGTGCGCACGTCGGCCCCGCGGAACCCGTAGATGGCTTGCTTGGGATCGCCGACCAGGACCAGGGGATGGGTCCCGCCGCTCTCGAGGAAGCACCGCCGGAAGACGCGCCACTGTGCGGGCGAGGTGTCCTGCGCCTCGTCGATCAGGGCGATCCGGTAGCGGGCGCGGATGCGCGCCACGAGGCCCGCGCCGCCCGCCGGTGCCTCGACCGCCTCGGCCAGCGCGGTGATCATGTCATCGAAGTCGAACAACCCCTGGTCGCGCTTGCGCTGCGCGACCGCCCGTGCGATCTCGGGCAGGAACGTCTGGACCACCGCCTCGTCGAGCGTGGGCGCGTGATCGAGGATGGCCCGCGCCACCCGGGCCAGCGGTCCGAGCGCGGGATCGTCGTCGGGGACGGCGTCGAGATCTCCGAGATGGTCGACGAAGGTCTCGGCGCCGTCGAGGTGGGCGAGGAAGGGCGCCCGGGTTCCCTCGTCCAGGCAGCGGCGGGCCACCTTCATGGCTTCCTCGAGCCGCTCCTGGTGGCCGCGCCGCCGGCGGGACATGGCCTTGAACGCGACGGCCATCGGCGCGCTCTCGCAGCGCAGGGCCACCAGCGTCCGCATGACCTCGTCGAGCGCGCGCTCGTCGTAGGGGCAGTCCCAGACGACCGCCTCTGGGCTGGCCTGCTGGGCCGCGAAGGCCCGGTAGAGCAGCTCCTCCAGCCGCTCGACGGCGGCGGTCTGGACCGTGGCGAGATAGGTGTCGAGATAGTCGACGTAGGCCGGCTCGGTGGCGAAGCGGCACCGCAGGCGGTCGCGAAAGAGCTCCGAGAAGAGGCGGCGACCATCGGTCTGGGTCTGGTGCAGGAGGCGCTTGGTGAAGAACGGCTCCTCGACGAGGATGCGCTGACAGAACCCGTGGATGGTGGAGATCGCGGCGCGGTCGAGGCTGGCGCGCGCCGCGAAGAGGCGCTGGCGAGCGAGCCCATCGAGGCGCCAGACCCCGGGGCCAGCGGAGGTGGCGCCGCCGGGAGCGTTCGTCGAGGCCTCGCGGGTGGAACCGCCGTCGGTGCACGCCAGGGCCTGGTCGATCTTGGCGCGGATCCGGGCCAGGAGCTCGGCGGTGGCGCGCTCGGTGAAGGTCACCACCAGGATCTCCTCGAGCCGGGCCCGTCCGGTGAGGACGAGGTCCAGCACCAGGTGCTCGAGCAGGTAGGTCTTGCCGGTTCCAGCCGAGGCTTCGATCACCGTTCCCACCCCGAGATCGAGCTCGTCGAGCTCGGGCGGGCGCACGAGACGCGCGGACGCAGTCGAGGTCGCGGACGCGGAAGAAGAGGGTGAGCGGGGCGCGGGGGTGCTCATGCGTCGGGTTGCACCTCGTCGGACGCGTCGGTGGCCGCCGATCCGGCGCCGGGTGGGTCCCCCTCGGCAGGCTCGGGGCCGAACGCGATCTCGAAGCGCCGGCGACGGAGTGCCCGCGCCGTGATGGGATCCGGGATGGGGTAGTCCCAGGGGTCGGGGACGGGCCCCCATCCGGTGCTCATGCTCCCGCGATAGAAGGGATCGCCGCGCATGAAGGCGATCTGCTCGGCGAGGGGCAAGCGGCTGCGCATCGCCAGCTCGATCGCCTCGCACGGAAAGAGGATGGGCTCCACACCCGCGAGCAGGTCGCCCACCAGGCACGCGAGGTACGCGCGCGCCGCGGCGACGGTCGTGAAGGGTGAGTGGAAGATCCTCACCAGCTTGCCGGGCTTGCTGGCAGGCTTGCCGGACTTGCCAGGCTTGCCGGACTTCTTGGCGCCCCCCGGGCTCGGGGCCCCCGAATCGATGTGCAGGCTGTGCAGGCGAGCCCCAGCCATCTCTTCTTCCATGTCCTGCTGTTCGAGCTGCTCCCGCTGGTCGCGCTTGCCGACCACGAGCGCCACCGCCTCGACCAGAGCCTGCACGCGCTGACGGGCGATCTTGGCGTCGGCCTGCCGCCCGAGGCTGGTGTGCAGCAGCGCCAGGCTCCCGTCGCCGAGGGTCAGGAGCGGCTCCGTGGTGCCGTGGATCTCGATCGCGATCGGGGCGGCAGCGTCCCGTCCCGAGGGCGCGGCCCCGGCGGCAGGCAACGCACCGGACGGCAACGTGAGGCGCAGGGGCGGAAGCAGCTCGAGCCCCACGCGCTCGCCCTCGGCGGATCCGGCCAGCGCGATGGGCAGGTCGAGGTGCTGAAGCTCGGGGCGGCCGAAGCAGATCCGGCGTGGTTGCGGGCGGACCTTGGCGTCGGACCATGCGAGGTGCGCCGAGACCGCCGCCCACCACTTCCCGAGCTGCTGGAGATGGCGGGACCGCAGGTGGTCGCCGAACAGCCCGGTCGGGCGCGGATTGGCGTACCGCTGCCGGACCGCGCGGCGATCGTAGGCCGCCGCCAGGGTGGTGAATGCGGCCTCGGGCGAAGGCGCATCCGACGCGGCGCCGAGCTGGAAGAGCGCCTCCGAGAACGCCTCGCGGAGCAGGGAGCTCTCGACCCGGCGGGGCATATCCACCGGCTCGTCCTCGAGATCGCGGGCCTCGCCCTCGTCACCGACGTCGCGCAGGCGCAGGAAGAAGCGGGCGCTGCCCTGCAGCGGACATTGAAGGAAGCGCACCAGATCTCCGAGGCGCAGCACGAGCGGCGGGGCAGCGCCCGTTCCCGGAGGCGTGCGCCCGCTCTGTCCGGCGGTGGGAGGCTCCTCATCGGGGCTCGGCTCGGTCGGCGTGGGACCGAGCGACTCGATCTGCGAGAAGTGCGGCGCGAGCAGGTGACGGGTCTCGGGCGCGAGCGCCTGCAAGAGGACATCGCCAGGCAGGCGGGCGGCCTCGGGGACTGCCCGGCGGATCGCCTCGCCGATCGCGCGCGCCCGATGCTCGGCGCGCGCGCCCGGAAAGGCTGCCCGCGCCAGGGCGTCCTCGTCCCGGTGAAGGGGGAGTCGGCGCGCGCCGGCTCCTTCTGGCGCTCCGGGCGGGGCGAGCAGTCTCACGCCGTAGTGCTGCGCCACCACCTCGGCGAGCTCGAGCACCACCACCGACGGGAGCACCGGCAGGGCGGTGTAGGGATCGCGATCGACCGAGGTGAGGATCAGCCGCTCGCGGGCGGCGAGCAGGGCCTCGAGGAACAACGACCGATCGGCCTCCCGGGGCGAGATCGGCGCGGAGATCCCCGGCGAGCCCGACGGGGCCCGCCCCTCGCCCATGGAGCCCCAGGGATCGAAGACGTTGCGCCGCTCGGCCGCCGGGAACCGCTCGGCGTCGAGCCCGGCCACGAACACCACCCGGAACGGGATGCCGCGCAGGGCGCGCAACGTCCCCACCGTCACACCCCCTCCGAAGGGCTGCGCGCGCGCCACCCGCAGCCCGGCCATCGCCTCGCGCATGAGCGCCGTCGCCGCGGTGAGGCCGAGCCGCAAGCCGCTGTCGCGCTCGCCGGCTTCTTCCGTCCCGCCGTCCGTGCCTCCGCGTGGCTCGGGCGCGCCGACGGCCTCGCCGAGGGCGTCGAGCTCGGCCAGGATCCGGGCGCGCGCCGCGTCGTCATCGGGGCCGAGCGGCGCCACGTAGGCATCGAGGACCGCCCGCGCCCAGCCGGCCCATTCACCGAACGACAGGCGGGCGCCGCGCGCGAAGGCTGCGTCGGCCAGCAGCGAGCGCAGCAGGAGCGCCAGCGTGTCCACGTCGGCGCGCATCCCCGCCGGGATCTCCGCGGGCACGAGGCCGGCGCGCGGCGCAGCGCCCGCGGTGAGGGGCCCCCCTGGCCCCTCGGCGATCCGCATCGGGGATTCCGCGCCGCTGCGCGGGCCCGCGGCGAACACCCCGAGGCCGAGCCGGCGCAGGGCCTGATCCCAGTTGAACACGTCCTCGGTGACGTAGGTGTCGGCGAAGGCGCCGCGGTCGGGCCCCTGCGCGACCCCGAGCGCTTCGCACAGGGACACCCAGAGCTCTGCGGCGGCGGCGCTGGCCAGCCCGGCGACCCGCGCCTGGATGTTGGGGTGCGTGAGCACGTCGAGGACCTCGCGACGGGTGAAATTCCCCGCGAACAGCTCGAGCAGTTGCACCAGCGCCGCGCCGACCGCGCTGGTGCTGGCGAGGGTGGGCGCCACCCAGGTGAAGGGCAGGCCGCTCGCCTCCTGCAGCACGGTCGGGCCGAGGACGACGTAGGGATCCTCCGGATCTCCGGCCCCGGTCAAGAGCACCGCGATGTCACAAAACCGCAGGTGGGGATCGGCGCGCACGGCGGCCCAGATCTCCCCCGCGATCGTTTCCCAAGCGCGGCGCGGGTCAGGCGCACCGAGGATGCGCAGCGAGGCGTCTGCCTTGTCGGCTGCGGCGGCGGCGGCGGTGGTGGTGTCGTCGGCGTGCGCGTCGCCCCGGGCGCCGCCCTCGGGGACGCGCCCGTCGAGCACGTCGCGCTGCAGGCGCGCGAGCAGGGACGCTGACCCGGTCCGCGAGCGGCCCGAGGGCTCGACGAAGCGGGGATCGAAGTCCCCGTCGACCAGCTGCCCGAGCGCCCGCAGCCCCGGCAGCGTGGCCCGGCCCCACAGGGTGAGCAGGGGATTGGCGGGGGGAGGCGCCGGAGGAAAAGGGGAATCGGACGGCACCGGAAGGTCCTCGGTCGACCCGGGCGGCGCGGCGCCGAGGCCCGCGAGCTCGAGCTGCCCGGGCGCCGGGCCCGGACGGGCCCCGCGCGCGCCGCGTCCGCGACCGCGCCCGGGGCGCGCGAACGCGGCACGGGCGCTCGCGGGCTGGATCGCGGCGAGGCGCGCGGCGCGGGCCGTGTCCGTGTCCTCCCAGAATTCCCGACATGGATTGAACGCGTAGATCGTCACCTGCGTGAGCGCCCCCAGCGCTTGCAGGATGGGAAAGTAGGATTCGGGGATGTCCGAGAAGGCGAAGAGGTGGATCTGGCGGGGGGGCTGCCAGGCGCGGGCCAGACCTTCCTCGATGATCCGATCCACGGGCACGAACCGCCTCCCCGTGCGCCGGCCCCGTTGCTCGAAGCGGCCTCCCCGCCCGAACAACCCCCGCCACAGGTCGGCCTCCGCCGATTCCAGCGCGGTGGCGTCGTCGCCGCCGTCGTGCTCCTGGCGTGGGCCGTCGGAACCGTGCCGGGGGCCGGTCGCCGGGGCCGCCGCGCCGGCTCGCCAGGCGCGGCCGAGGGCGGGGCGGCTCTCGATCCAGTCATCGAAGGCCGCCGCCAGCGCTCCGCCGAGCTGCACGCGCCTCCGGTCGTGGACTTCTTGGAGTTCTTGGGAGTCTTGGGCCTCGGGCGAGGCCCCGCCGGCCCGCAGGTAGCGCGCGAAGGGCGAGCCGCCCGGCGGCAGCCCTTCGAAGAGGTCGAGCAGCTCGCCGAGGATGTGGCCCGCTCCGATGATGGTCACGTCGGGATGCGCCGACGCACACAGCCGCGTCGCCGCCTCGCGCAGCGACAGGCGCTCGAGGTTGCTGACGATGCCCCGCCGACGCGCCAGCTCCAGCTCGACGAAGGCCCCGAGCGTGTGGCTCGGGGTGAGCAACCAGAAGTCCTCGAAGAGCGCCCGCCCGTCGGCGTCGCCCGGCTCCGGCAGGGTCTCGGCCAGGGCTCCAGCCAGCGCCTCGAGCGCATTCGATGTGTAGACGCGAATCACCGCAAATGGTTCCGTGGGGACGGGCCGGGGCCGGACACGAGCAGAGGGAGTCTATACATCCACACCGCCCCTGGTCGAACGAGGGAACGAGGGAACGCATCTCCGCCCGGACACCACATGTATGCACCGCCGCTGCTCACGCGCGCTTTATGCGCGGCCGAATCTGACGATGAGCCAGGGCATGCAGGGGAAGATTCGCTCACTGTTTCTGGCATCGCTCGCGGTCACCAGCATCGCGGCCTCCGTTCGCGCCGCCGCTCCCACGCCGGGGCAAACGCCCGTCGTCGCTGGTGGTCACGAGCCTCCGGTGTCGTCGGCTCCCCCGCCCGCTGGAGACTATCTCAAGCGCATGCACGACCGCATCCATGCGCGGTGGGTCGAGAGCGGCGCCGCCGTCGCGGGTCCGGCTGGCCTCCGCGCCACCCGTCCGGCCGATGTGGCTCCCGCGTCGGGCGCCGCCGCCTCGGGCGGGCAGGACGTCACCCTCGCGATCGGAATTCGCTGGGATGGCACCATCGCCGAGCTCTCGGTCCGCGGCAGCTCGCAATCCCCGGAGCTCGACCGGCGGGCCATCGAGATCACCCGCAAGAGCGCGCCCTTCCCGCTGCCCCCTCAGGACATCGTGTCCGACGACGGCTACGCGCACGTGGAGTGGACCTTCTCGCGCGACGCGCGCGGCTGCGCGGCCGGAGCGCGCATCACCCGCGCCGAGGATCCCCTCGACGTCTCGCTGCCACGCCTGATCCAGAGCAACCGCGTGCCCGAGGCCATGCGGCGCGTGGGCGGCGCGGTCGCGAGCGGCTCGGACGCCCCCCTCGATCGCTTCGCCCGCCTCTTCCTGGCGCGGGCCATCCCGGATCCCGTCCTCGATGTCACGGCGGCGGCGGCCCTGGCCGAGGTGGGCGATCGCTCGCAGATCGATCGCCTGCGCGGTGGGCTCGGCTCCCGGGCCACCGCGGCGATCGCCGCCCGTGGGCTCGCGCGGCTCGGCGTCGATGTGTGCGATGCGGTCGAGCCGACCCTCGGCTCGGGTACCCGACCCTCGCGCGAGATCGCCCTCGACACCATTCGTGGCCGCGCGGGCGACGGCGCCGACGTGACGGCGTGCGTGCCCGCGCTCATGCGGGTCCTCGGCGATCACACCCAGCCGGCGTCGATCCGGCTGGCCGCGCTCGACATCGTGGTTCGCCACGTCCCGGCCGGGGCCAAGGCCGCGATCGCCGTCGCGATGCAGGACAAGGATCCGGCGGTGCGCGGCGCCGGGATCTATGCATCGGTCAAGAAGGGCGCTGGGCGCCCGGAGATGTATCGCCTCGCGCCCATGCTCCACGATCGCGCGGTCGAGATCCGGACGGCGGCCTCGGCGGGGATCGTCCGGGCCGCCGGGGACCAGGCGCTCGACCAGCTCTATCTCCTGGCCCGCGAGACCGACCCACGCCCCGGCCAGGCGGTGGCGGAGGAGCTCGCGCAGCTCGGCAGCCCGGCCTCGGCCGAGCTGCTCGGCAAGATGCTGAAGCGCAACAACCTCCCGGTCCAGCTGGCGGCGGCGCATGCCCTCGCCCGGCGCAAGGACGCCGCGGCCCGGGCCCAGCTCGCCGAGCTCGCGGCCGAGCTTCCGGCGCAGGTGCGGCAAGAGCTTCAAGCCCCCGCATCGGCCTCCCCGGCTAGCGCGAGCGCGGGCGCCGGCGGCACGGCTTCGGCCGCGACCCCCGTCCTCGAGCCGTTCGAAGCCCTGCTTCGCCAGCGCCAGGAGCACGCCGCCGCCCAGTGGATCGTGGCGCACTGGATCGCGCTGCCTCCCCAGGAAGGCATCGCGGCGCTCGGGACCTGGCTCGGCCGCGCCGCCGGCACGCGCTCGAACCCGGACGTCAAGTCGGCGGCCGGGCCGGCAGCTGGCCCGGCTGGCGCGCGCACCGCGAGCGCGCTGCCGTGACGTTCCGTTGGCCTTGGTCCCGACAGACCCGAGGCTGAATTTGCAGGTGGGGTCTCGGGCGTGTAAGCGTGGCCCATGTCGCCGCGCCCGTCGCGTTCCCGCTCCTCCGGCCTCTCTCCTGCTCCTCGACTGACGATCCTCCCCGCGCTGGCCCTGGCGGCGCTCCTGTTGACCAGCGGCCTTGCCGCCCGCGCGGCGGACGGGATCGCGTCGCACGCCGCGGCCGAGCGCATCTACGTCACCGCCGAGGACGGTGGTGAGGTGGCGGTGGTGGATCCCGAGTCCGCCAGCGTGGTTGCCCGCATCGCGGTCGGCAAGCGCCCCCGCGGGATCCGGCTGGCGCCCGACGGGCGCACGCTCTACGTCGCGCTGTCGGGCTCGCCGAAGGGGGGGCCGGGGGTGGACGAGAGCAAGCTGCCACCCGCCGATCGAGCCGCGGACGGCATCGGGGTGATCGACCTCGCGGGCGAGCCCCCGCTGAAGCTGGCCCGGGTCTATCCAAGCGGACAGGATCCCGAGTCGTTCGATCTCTCGCACGACGGCCGGCGGATCTTCATCTCGAACGAGGAGACCGCCGAGATGTCGGTGCTGGACCTGCCGACCGGCCAGGTCGTCGCGCGGGTCCCGGTGGGCCGCGAGCCCGAAGGGGTCACCGTGGGCCCCGACGGCAAGGTGGTGTACGTCACCTCCGAGGAGGAGAGCGTGGTGGTGGCGGTCGACACCGCTTCCCTGGTACCGCTCGCCCGCATCGAGGTGGGGCCCCGGCCCCGCAACGTCATCGTCACCGCCGACGGGAGGACCGCCTTCGTGCCGAACGAGATGCAGCCGAGCGTGACCGTGCTGGATCTGCTCACCAACCGGCGCGCCGGCCAGGTGGCGGTGCTCGCCAAGGCCAAGACGGTGCTCGGGCCTCGACCGATGGGTGGGGTGCTCTCGCGCGACGGGCGCACCCTCTTCGTCTCCACCGGGCGCGGCGAATCGGTGGCGGTCATCGACGTGCACACCCGGAAGCAGACCGCGATCATCGACGGGGTGGGGGCCCGTCCCTGGGGGATCGGCCTCAGCGGCGACGGCCGCTTCCTCTACACCGCCAACGGTCCCTCCAACGACCTCGCGGTCATCGAGGTGGCCTCGAGACGGGTCGTCAAGCGAATTGCGATTGGCGGACTGCCCTGGGGCCTGGCCGTCTCCCACCGCCGACCCCAGCGCCCCCGGTAGATCAACATCGGCCGCGCCGACCCGGGATGTATGGGGAGGCGGTCCTCGACATGGCTGGGCGACGCGGCTGTGCCGCGTTGACCAGCGGGGGCAAGGGGGGACGCAGAGGCGCGAGAGGCGCGGGCCAAGAGGGACGAGGCTGAAGGCGCCGGGCGGTCCCCCCTACTAGATCAGTAGACCCGGCGCATCAACCAGCGCAGGAGGCGCAGGGTGCGCCGGCGGTAGGGGAACATGAGCTGCCCCGAGACCAGCGCCGCCAGCCAGCCGAGCCCGGGGCGGTCCTCGACGATGGTCTCGAGCCGGCAGAACTGGAGCAGGCCCTCTCGTCCATGCCGCACCCCGAGCCCGCTGCCCTTGGTGCCTCCGAGCGGGGCCTCGACGATGAAGTAGTTGGTGAGGACGTCGTTGACACACACGCTGCCGACCTGCAGGCGGCGGGCGAACGCCAGCCCGCGGGCGCGATCCCGGGTCCACACGCTGCCCGAGAGCCCGAGCGGCGAGTCGTTGGCGACCCGGAGCGCCTCCTCGGCGTCGCGCACCCGCACGATCGGCAGCACCGGGGCGAAGGTCTCCTCGACCGCCACCCGGGCGTCGGCCGGGACCTGCGTGAGCAGGGTGGGGGAAAAGAACCGCGGTCCCCCGCCTCCGGTCCCGGCCGTCGCCTCGCCGGCGATCGGGTGCCCGGTGCCCGCCACGACCACCGCGCCGCCGGCCACCGCGTCCGCCACCTGGGCCTCGGCGTGCTGCATCTGCGGCGCGAAGGTCATCGCGCCCACGTCGATCTCGGTCTCGCCCTCGGGGTCGGGACCCGTGCCCTGGCGCAGGCCGAGGACCAGCTCGCGACAGAGGCCCTCGAAGCGCTCGGCGACCGACTCCTCGACCAGCACGCGCTCCGGGCGCACACAGACCTGCCCGCTGTGCGCGAACGCGCCCCACACGGCCGCCCGGGCCGCCCGCGCCAGGTCCGCGTCCGCCAGCACGATGAAGGGCGATTTTCCGCCGAGCTCCATCACCGCGGGAATCAGGCGCTCGCCGCAGCGGGCCGCCACCCGACGGCCGACCATCTGGCTCCCGGTGAAGAAGATCATGTCGCAGCGATCGCAGAGCGCCGCGCCGAGCGCGCCCCGCCCAGGCAAGACCTGGAAGACCCCGTCGGGCAGGGCCAGCTCGCGCCAGAGCTCGGCCACCCGCAGCGACGTGAGGGGAGTCCACTCCGACGGCTTGAGCAGGACCGCGTTTCCCGCCAGCAAGGGCGCAACGCAGTCGGCGAAGTTGTTGAGCAGGGGCCAGTTCCAGGGCCCGATCACGCCCACCACCCCGCGCGGATGTTTGACCACCCTGGCCCGCTTGTAGGCGAAGACGAACGGGGCCCGCAGCTCGTCGCCGAGGGCGCGCCGCGCGCGCCGGCTGGTGAGGGCCCGGGTCAGCTCCAGCGTGTAGAAGATCTCGATGGCCTCGGCCTCGTAGCGCGGCTTACCGCTCTCGGCCACCAGCGTGTGGGTCAGCCGCGCATCGTCGCGGATCCGGCGCGCGAGGGTCCGCAGCATGCGCGCCCGCTCGTGGAGCGACAGCGCCCCCCAGGCCGGTTGCGCCGCGCGCGCCCGCTGCCAGGCCGCGTCCACCGCAGCGGCGTCGGCCACCGGCACGGTGGCGATCACCAGCCCGGTGGTGGGATCGGTGACGAGGAGGGGGGCCTCGACGGCCACCGCGTCGACGATTCCGGCGGAGCGCACAGGGTCAGCCATGATCCTTCATTGTGGCCTCGAAGCTGCCCACAGATCCAATTGCCACCCCGCGCGCGCTCGCGGGCTCGCGGCCGCGCGCGGGCGCGCGCGGCGCGCGCGGGCATGATAGCCGCCGATCCGGCCACGCCCCGTCGGAGATCGTCCAGCGATCGGCCTGTGAACCGCGCCCGGCATCGCCCGGGCCCGATCCATGCGATAGACTCGGCAGGTGGCCGTGCACCCACGCCGAATGCTCCGCATCGTGATCGCCAAGTCGGGCCTCGACGGGCACGATCGTGGCGCCAAGATCGTGGCGCGCATCCTGGCCGACGCCGGATACGAGGTCATCTACACCGGCCTTCACCAGACGCCCGAGATGATCGCCGCCACCGCGGTCCAGGAATCCGCGGACGCGGTGGGCCTCTCGGTGATGTCGGGCGCCCACCTGACGGTTTTCCCGGCGGTCCTCGCTGCCTTGCGCGCGCGCGGAGCCCGAGACGTGGTGGTCTTCGGGGGCGGGATCATCCCCGCCGAGGACACCGCCCGCCTGCTCGCGGATGGGGTCGCCCGCCTCTTCACGCCGGGGGCCTCGTCGCGCGAGATCGTCGACTGGGTGGAGCGCGAGCTTCGGCCCCGGGTGGAAGGCGTGGCGGCGTGAGACGCGCGCGCCCGCAGGCCGGGGGGATGCGCCTGCACGCGGGCCTGCTCGCCGGGGCCCTGACCCTGGCGCTGGGTCCAACCTCCGGGTGGCGCCTGGGTCCAGGTCCCGGCCCCACCTCGGCGTTCGCGCTGGCCAGCTCCGAGACCGAGGAGCAGCGCATCTCGCGGGCCTTGCAGGCCACGCTCGAGAAGCACGGCGGCGAGGTCAACCGGTGCTTCGAGCTGGCCCTCGCCGACACCCTCGACGTGTCGGGCAAGGTCGAGCTCTCGATGGACGTGGGCGAGGGCGGCAAGGTGACCCGGGCCGTCCCGCTCGAGCACACCGCGACCTCGCCGGTCCTCCTCACCTGCCTGTCCACCAGCGCCGCCGAGTGGGTCATCCCCGAGGTGGCGGCTGGCTCCACGGTGGTGGTCCCGCTCGCCTTCGAGGGACAGATGGCCCAGTTCTCGGTGAAGGCCGCGGATGCGCCCGAGCGCGGTCCCGCCACGGCCGCCGGTCACCCCGGCCATGCGCGGGCCAAGGGCGGTGCCGGCAGGAGCCTGCCAGCCTTCTCGGTCAAGGTGCTGGTTGACGAGGCCACCATGCGGGCCCAGCAGGCCTCGCTGTCGCTGCTGACGCTCGCGCCGGCCAACCGCATCGCCATGCACCGGCACCCCGGCGACGAGCTGCTGTTCGTCCGGAAGGGTCGCGCCCGGCTCCTCGGTCCCGGCGGGGTGAGCCCGGAGATCCTCACCGAGGGCACGGCGGCGCTGATCCCGGCCGGGATGCCGCACGTGATCGAGAACATGGTGCGCAGCGCCTCCGTCGAGCTCATCCAGATCTTCGCCCCCCTCGGTCCCGAGCGGGTGTACCGCGATCCGACAGACGCCCGCGGGCGCGCGGCCTTCGAGATCATCCGCGATCCCCGGCAGGCGGTGCGGCCGCCCGGCGCCGCCTTCGCGGTCGAGAGCGCCGCCACCGCGGCCGGCCGCCCGCTGCCGGGCGCCACCGGGAAGGTGCGCCAGCGGATCCTCGTCGATCCGGCGCACGGGGGCAGTCACCGGGTCTCGATGTTCCTGCTCGAGGGCGAGCCCGGGGCGGAGGTGCCCCGGCACGCCCACGACGACTCGGCGGAGATCCTGTACGTGCTCTCCGGAGCCGGTCACCTCGACATCGGCAGCGAGCGGTTGCCCTATGCGGCCGACCAGGCCATTCACCTCCCCGCGAAGCAGCCGCACGCCATTCATGTCGCCGGCAACGACAAGAGCGTCTTCCTGCAGATCTTCGCGCCGGCCGCCTCCAAAGGTCAGCCCCCATCGCAAGATCCTCACGAGGCCCCCTGAGCGCGATCCGCCAAGGTCGGCTCCTCCTCACCAACCCCGTCGCACCCCACACGAGTGATCCCCCCATGAACTTCGATCTCTCCGAAGAGCAACAGGTTCTGCAAAGATCCGTGCGCGAGTTCTGCGCGCGCGAGATCATCCCCCACGCCGCCCGCTGGGATCGCGAGGAGCACTTTCCCATCGAGATCATCCCGGCGATGGGCGCGCTCGGCCTGCTCGGCATGCAGATCCCGGAGGACTACGGGGGCGCGGGCATGTCGTTCACCGACTACGTGGTGGCCCTGGAGGAGATCGCCCGCGCCGACGCGTCGGTCGGCTTGACCGTCGCGTCGCACAACTCGCTGTGCACCGGACATCTCTTCCTGGCCGGCAACGAGGCCCAGCGACGCAAGTACATCCCGCGCCTCGCGCGCGGGGAGGTGCTCGGCGGATGGGGCCTGACCGAGCCGGGCTCGGGCTCCGATGCCGGGGCGGCGCGGGCGCGCGCGGTCCGCAAGGGGTCGGGGTGGGTCATCTCGGGGACCAAGACCTTCATCACCCAGGGCTCCGTGGGGGAGATCTTCGTGGTCCTGGCCTCGACCGCGCCCGAGCGCCGGCAGAAGGGGCTCACCGCGTTCATCATCGAGCGCGGGATGCCTGGCTTTCGCACCGGACGGCGCATCGAGAAGATGGGCCTGCACGCCTCGGACACCACCGAGCTCGTGCTGGAGGAGGTCGAGGTCTCCGACGAGCAGCGGCTCGGGGCCGAGAACAGCGGCTTCCTCGACACGCTGCAGATCCTCGACAAGGGCCGGATCGGGATCGGGGCCTGGGCGGTGGGGATCGGCCGCGCGGCCTTCGAGGCGGCCCTCAAGTACGCCCGGGAGCGGGTCCAGTTCGGCAAGCCCATCGCCGATTTCCAGGGGATCCAGGTCATGCTCGCCGACATGGCCACCGAGCTCGACGCGGCCCGCCTGCTGGTCTGGCGGGCCGCCTGGATGCAGGAGCAGAACCTCAACACCACGCGCGAATCGTCCGTCGCGAAGTACTACGCGGCGCGGGCCACCATGCGGGCCTGCAGCAACGCCATCCAGATCCACGGAGGCTACGGCTACACCCGCGAGTTCGACGTGGAGCGATACCTGCGCGACGCCAAGCTGGCGGAGATCGGGGAGGGCACCAACGAGGTGCAGAAGATGGTCATTGCCCGCGAGCTCCTGAAGGAGTGGTCGAACCGCGTGGGGTCCGGCGGCTGAGGCGCCAGTGAGCGCGTGAGCCGTGAGCCGTGAGCAGGTGAGCGACACTCCGCTTCCGCCGCTGTCCGCGCGCGCCGAGCGCATCCGGGCCCGGGATCCGGCGGCCATGGCTTCGCTCATGCGCGACCTCGAGGCCGGGCGCCCCGAGGCGGTCACGGAGCTGGGCCAGCTCGTCCGCGCGTGCGGTCTCTCCGCACCCAGCCAAGGTCCCCTGGTGGTTGGGCTGACCGGTCCCCCGGGCTCCGGGAAGTCGACCCTGGTGGACGCCCTGCTCGGGCACTGGCGCGGGCGAGCGGGCGAGGACGCGGGCGACGCGCGCCCGGTCGGCGTGATCGCCGTCGACCCGAGCAGCCCGGTCCACGGTGGGGCCATCCTCGGCGACCGCATCCGCATGCAGCGCCACGCCACCGACCCGGGGGTGTTCGTGCGGTCCGTCGCCTCGCGCGGGGCGAGCGGGGGGCTCGCGCGCGTGGTGCACGACCTCATCGCCGTGCTGGGCTGCGGTGGCTTCGAGCTGGTGCTGGTCGAGACCGTCGGGGTGGGGCAGTCGGAGGTGGACGTGACCCGGGAGGCGGACGTGACCGTGGTGGTGCTGGTGCCCGGGCTCGGGGACACCATCCAGGCGATGAAGGCGGGCGTGCTCGAGCTCGCGGACGTGCTGGTCGTGAACAAGGCCGATCTCCCTGGGGCCGACGCGGCGGTGGCCAACCTGCGGGCCATGCTCGAGCTCCGGCACGCGAGCGGGCCCCGCGCCGCGGGCCATGCCCACGCCGGTGCCGCCGCCGCCGCCCATGCCGGCGCCGAGTTGGCCCCCGAGGTCCCGATCCTCGAGACCCGGGCCCTGGCTGGGGACGGGATCCCGGCGCTGGCGGCGGCCATCGAGGCGGCGGGGGCCGCCCGGGTGCCGCTGCGCGCCGCGCGCCGGCGACGGGGCGCGCGCGACGCGATCGTCCTCTGCGCCACCCGGCGGCTGGCGGCCGAGCTCGAGGCCCGGCTCGACGCCGGCGGTCCCGACGTGCTCGGGATGCTCGACGACGTGGCGGAGCGGCGACGAAGCGCGATTGAGGTCGCCGAAGGTTTAATGGCCGCCGTTCATGATGAATACTAACGACCATGAGATCCGAGCGTGCCCCCGGGTACCGTTCCGAGGTTCGTCCTTCCGCAGCCTCGAGGGGGTGCGGCAGGCCTGATGGCCGAGCCGCCGGCTGGCGCGCCCGGGTCGGACCTCGCATGGTGGGCGGCCTGGTGCTCGGCCTCGGCCTCGCCCTCGGCCTCGGGGCTCTTGGCGTCGCGACCTCGGGCTGCGGGATCTTGAGCTCGGATATCGCGTCGATCTCCTTCGACTTGCCGGCGCGCCACTACGTGTTCGACACCGCCGTCTGGAAGCTGCCCGCGGGGACCTTACCCAGCATCCCCTGTACGTCATCCGACATTTGCTGCACGCTCGCCCAGCAGCTCGTCGGGTACGATTGCGCGACCAACCCCGCGCTCATCTGCGACACCACCGCGCCGCCCAGCACCTGCGCGGTCAGCATCCCGGTCGAGACGCCCCCGCAGACCATCGATCTCAAGATGCAGGTGCCGCAGCTCGCGAGCTTCGGATCCAGCCAGTCGCTGGCCAACGTCTCGATCAGCCAGATCCAGTACGACGTGACCAGCACCCTCAACCGGGAGCTGCCTCCGGTGGTGCTCTTTCTCGCCCCCGCCGGGGTGACCTCGACGAGCGATCCCCAGGCGCACAAGTTCGGGACCGTCCCCGCGACGCCGGCCGCCGCCAACCTCACGGGCGCCAACGTGATGCTCGAGCCGGACGCCGGCGCCACCTTCTCCAGCTACGCTTACCACTTCGGGACGCCCTTCCAGTTCCTCGGTCGGGCCACCGTGGTGATCCGCGGGGGCGACTCCACACCCACCGGCAGCGTCGACATCACCGTCCGCGGCAAGGTCTCGGCCAAGCCGAACCTGTAGTAGAAGGAGCCCCCATGGGGCCTCGCGCGTTCGACGTCGTGATTTCGGGCGCCGGACCAGCCGGCGTCGCGACGGCCGTGGCCCTGCTGCGCCAGCGCCCGGAGCTGGCGGCGAGGGGGCGTCTACTGTGCCTCGATCGCGCGCGCTTCCCCCGGGAGAAGCCCTGCGGGGGAGGGCTGACCGGACACGCGCACGCGGCGCTGACCTCGCTCGGCCTCGAGGTCCGGGTTCCCGCGATCCCATGCCGGACCGGTGAGATCGTCTATGGCCAGGCCCGCCAGACCGTCGCGCTCGAGCGCCCCGTCGACATCATCCGGCGCGCGGAGTTCGATGCCGATCTGGTGCGCCAGGCCCGGGACCTCGGCGTCGAGGTGGTGGAGGGCGAGTCGGTGGTGCAGCACCGGGTCGATCCCGCGAGCGGGAGTGTCACGGTCACGACCTCGGCCGGCCGGCAGCTCGACGCGCGCGTGCTGGTCGCCGCCGACGGTGCGGGGAGCCGGATTCGCCAGAGCCTGGTCGAGGGGGATCCCCACGCGCCGCCGCGGCCCTTGCGGCTCTTCAAGCACGAGGTGACCCTCCCGTCCCCGGCGCCAGCGCGCATGATCTACGACTTCTCACCCATGCGGGACGGGCTGCGCGGCTATGTCTGGCTCTTCCCGGTCGACGGCGCCCGCCTGAACGTCGGCGTCATGCACTACCCGTCGCGGCGTCTCGGTGGCGCCGAGCTCCAGCGCCTGCTCGCCGACACCCTGGCCCGCCATGGCGTGCGGCTGCCGAGCACCGCACGAGGCTGGCCGGCGTGGCCCTACCATCCCCGGGCCCGCATCGCGGGTCCCCACGTCCTGTGCGTGGGCGACGCCGCCGGCATCGACGCGCTCACCGGAGAAGGGATCGCCGTCGGCCTCGAGCACGGCGCGATCGCCGCCGCGGAGATCGCCCGGGCCCTCGATCGGAACGACTATTCGTTCACCGGCTACCGGTCGGCCATCGCGCGCGCGATCGTCGGGCGGGAGCTGTCGCTCGACGGCAAGATCGCCTCCCGCCTCTACGCGCGCCGCGGCTTTCACTTCTGGCTGCCGCTCGCCCTGTTCGACACGCGGGCGCGGGCGCTCTATGCCGCGCGGGTGTGCGGCTCCCTGGTGCTCGCCGATCGGGTGGGGGCGTTGCTCGGCGTCTTCGTGCGCCACCTGCTCGCGGCGCCCCTCCGCATGGTGCGCCTCTACCGCGCGACGGCGCGAGAGTAACCGGAGAGGGAGGCGGCCTCGTCGGTGGACGCCACGGCGGCTGCCACCGAGGGGACCGAGCTCGGCTGGGTGACGAGCCCCGAGGCGTGCCCAGAAGCGGCGAGCGCCGGCAAGGTGGGAGCCGCGAGGGGGCCGCGGCGGGCGGTGTTCTTGAGGTGGGCCGAGGCGTTGATGCGGTCCTTCAGCTCCTTGCCGGTCTTGAAGAAGGGCAAGCGCTTGGCCTTGACGAGCACGGTGGTTCCGCTGCGCGGATTTCGCCCGGCGTACTCACCATAGGCGCGGACCTCGAAACTGCCGAAGCCTCGGATCTCGGTGCGCTCCCCCTTCTTGAGGGCCGCCTCGATCGAGTCGAAGATGGTGTTCACGATCGACTCGGCTCGGACCAGCGGCATCCCACCCGCCTGACACAACCGCTCTATGAGATCTGATTTCGTCATCCGCTTCCCCCTGGAATGGAACGCCAAAAGGTAACCCCGCCACCGGCCCCGGCGCAATCGAAACGAGCAGGAATCCGCCTCGGGATTTTCGGCTCAGGTAAAGAATTTTTCGCCGCAACCGGCCGGTTACGGGGGCCTGTGCTCCCCGAAAACCACACGCAGCGAGTCGGAAATTTCCCCCAGCGTGGCGCGGGTCTTCACCGCACGCAGGATGACCGGGACCAGGTTGCCGGAGCCCCGCGCCGTCTCTCGTACGTCCACCAGCGCGCTCGCCACGCCGGCCTGGTCTCGTGTTTCGCGCAGACGAACGAGTCTGCCCCGCTGGAGCTCCTCCCCCGCGGCGTCGCTTCGATGAAGCTGGGGCGCCGCCGCGTGAAGCGCCTCGGGAGGATCCTGGTAACGGTTCTGCCCGATGACAACCCGGGTCCCGGCCTCGAGCGCCCGCTGGTGCTCGTAGGCGCGCCGCTCGATCTCGCGCTGCGGCCACCCGGCCTCGATGGCGCGAACCATCCCCCCGAGCTCGTCGATGGTGTGGAGGATGGCGCGGGCGCGGGTCTCGATCGCGTCGGTCAGCGCCTCGATGGCGTAGGAGCCGCCGAAGGGATCCGCCACGTCCGCCACGCCCGATTCGAACGCCAGGATCTGCTGGGTCCGCAGGGCCAGGCGGGCCGACGCCTCGGTGGGCAACGCCAGGGCCTCGTCGAAGGCGTTGGTGTGGAGCGACTGCGCGCCGCCGAGGATGGCGGCGAGGGCCTCGACCGTGGTCCGCACGACGTTGTTGAGGGGCGAGGCGGCGGTGAGGGTCGACCCTGCTGTCTGCGCGTGAAAGCGCAGCATCGTCGAGCGCGGATCGCGCGCGCCGAAGCGATCGCGCGCGAGGTGCGCCCACAGGCGGCGCGCCGCCCGGAACTTCGCGATCTCCTCCAGCAGGTGCGCGTGGGCGTTGAAGAAGAACGACAGGCGCGGCGCGAAGTCGTCGATGGCCAGGCCAGCGCCGAGGGCGGCTTCCACGTAGGCGATGGCGTTGGCCAGGGTGAAGGCGATCTCCTGCACGGCGTCGCTGCCGGCCTCGCGCATGTGGTAGCCGCTGATGCTGATGGTGTTCCAGCGGGGCAGCTCGTCTCGACAGAAGGCGAAGGTGTCGGCCACCAGGCGCATCGAGGGCGCCGGCGGAAAGATGTAGGTCCCGCGCGCGATGTACTCCTTGAGGATGTCGTTCTGGATGGTCCCGGAGAGGGTGGCGCGCGGCACCCCGCGGGCGTCGGCCACCGCCACGTAGAGGCAGAGCAGGATCGCCGCCGTGGCGTTGATGGTCATCGAGGTGGACACCCGCTCGAGCGGCAGACCGTCGAGCAGGACCTGCATGTCGTCGAGGCTGCAGATGGCCACCCCGGTGCGCCCCACCTCGCCCGCGGCGAGCGGGTGATCCGAGTCGCGGCCCATCTGGGTGGGCAGATCGAAGGCCACCGAGAGCCCGGTCTGGCCGGAATCGAGCAGGAAGCGGTAGCGGCGGTTCGACTCCTCGGCCGAGCCGAACCCGGCGTACTGGCGCATGGTCCAGGGACGCCCGCGGTACATCGTGGGGTGAATCCCACGTCCGTACGGAAACGTGCCGGGGGGCGCGACGGCCTCGGCCGCGGCCTCGGCCTCGGCCGCGCCGTCGCCGGTCCGGACGGAAGGGGGACCGTAGACGATCGCGAGCGGAATGCCGGACGTGGTCTCGACCGGCGTCGCGGCCGCGGCGGTGGGGCCTGCCGGCGTCGGGGCCGGCACCGCGCCGGGCGCCGGGGAGCTCGGATCGGCCGGACGATGACCTTCCGCCACGGTTCACCCCGGAACAGGTGGGCCTTGCCCACCGGAGAAACCAATCTGACGCATCTCGGGCACCTCGCCGTGCAGGATCAGCCGCGGCTCGGTCCTGGCCTGGATCTCCGCGGCCGTGACCCCCGGGGCCCGCTCGACCAGCGTCAACCCAGCCGGGCCCACGTCCAGCACCGCCAGGTCGGTGACGATGCGATGAACCGCGCCGACCGCGGTCAGGGGCAAGGTGCACCGCCGGAGAATCTTCGGGGCGTCCCCCTTGGCCACGTGCTCCATCATGACCACCACCCGCCTCGCGGCCGCCACCAGATCCATCGCGCCGCCCATGCCCTTCACCAGCTTCCCTGGGATCATCCAGTTGGCGAGATCGCCGTTCTCGGCGACCTGCATGGCGCCGAGGATCGCGCAGTCGATGTGCCCGCCGCGGATCATGGCGAAGGACTCGGCCGACGAGAAGTACGCGCTACCGGGGATCTCGGTGACGGTTTGCTTGCCGGCGTTGATCAGATCGGCATCCTCCTCGCCCTCGAGCGGGAAGGGGCCGATGCCGAGCAGGCCGTTCTCCGACTGCAACATGATGGTCATTCCGGGTGGAACGAAGTTCGCGACCAGGGTCGGCATCCCGATGCCGAGGTTGACGTACATGCCGTCGCGCAGCTCCTGGGCGGCGCGCCGGGCGATCTGGTCGCGAGAGAGCGGTGGCATCAGGCTGGCTCCCGGCGCGCGGCCGCGGACCCCGGCGGCAGCTCGGCCGTCGCCGGCCGCTTGCGCACCGTTCGTTGCTCGATGGCCTTCTCGTAGCGGGCCCCGAGCACGATGCGCTTGACGTAGATCCCGGGGGTGTGGATCGCGTCCGGATCCAGGGTGCCGACCTCGACCAGTTGCTCGACCTCGGCGATGGTGATCCGCGCGGCGGTGGCCATCATCGGGTTGAAGTTGCGGGTGGTCTTGCGGTACACGAGGTTGCCGTAGCGGTCGCCCTTCCAGGCCTTGACCAGCGCGAAGTCGGCCCGCAAGGCCGTCTCCATCACGTAGGGCCTGCCATCGAAGCTCCGGATCTCCTTGCCCTCGGCGACGGCGGTCCCGTAGCCGGTGGCGGTGAAGAAGGCGGGGATGCCGGCGCCGCCGGCGCGGATCCGCTCGGCCAGGGTGCCCTGGGGACAGAGCTCGACCTCCAGCTTGCCGTCGAGGAACATGCGCTCGAAGGTGTGGTTCTCCCCGACGTAGCTGGCGGTGATGCGACGGATCTGGCCGGCCTCGAGCAACACGCCGAGCCCCTTGCCGTCGATGCCGCAGTTGTTCGAGATGACGCCGAGGTTTCGGCTGCCGAGGCGGTGGAGCGCGGCGAGCAGGTTCTCGGGGATCCCGCACAGCCCGAAGCCGCCCGCCATCACCACCGCGCCATCGGCGATGTCTGCGACGGCCTGGTCGGCGGTTGCGACGATCTTGTTCATGGGGGCACCTCGTCGGCGTCGGCAGCGAGCAACGCGCCCGTTGGTTTTACCCTGGCCTCGGACAAAGCGCCAAAAAGCGCGTCCAGGCCCGGTCAGGTCGCGCGTCGCACGTCGCGTGGCCGATGGCCGAGGTCGCGGTCAGCGGCTACAGTGCCGCCGATGAACCACCCGAGGTCACGCCCACGCGTCGGCGCCACGCGCGAAGGGCAGGGGCAAGCGACGGGGGGGCTCGTCCTCGTGCGGATCGACGGGCTCGCGCCCGGCGGGGACGCGGTCGGGCGCCAGCAGAGCGCCGTGGTCGAGGCGCGGGACGGAGCGACACGCCCCTCGACAGAGCCGGGCCCGGGGGACGGTCGGGCCATCTTCGTGCCGCTGGCCGCGCCCGGCGAGACGGTTCGGGCGCGCCTCACGCGGCAGAAGGCCCGGGTCGCCTGGGGCGAGCTCGAGGCGATCGTCTCGCCGCCGGCTGCCGTGCGCGTGGCGCCGCCCTGTCCGCTCTTCGGGACCTGCGGCGGCTGCCAGTGGCAGCACGTCGCGCTCGAGGCGCAGCGCTCGAGCAAGCGCCAGATCGTGGCGCGGGCGCTCGAATACCCGGAGGTGGACCTGGAGCTTCGCGCGCCCACGCCCGAAGGGGCCGGCTACCGCGAGCGCGCCCGCGTGCTGGTGGGCGCGGGCGGTGAGATCGGGTTTCGGGCGCGCCGCAGCCATCAGGTGGTCGACGTGCCTCGCTGCCTGCTCCTCGCGCCGCCGCTCGCCGCCGCGCTGGCAGGCCTCCGCTCCCTGGGCGTCGCCGGGTGGTTGCCGCCGGGAAGCGAGCTCGATCTGCAGGCGGGACGCGCCGGCGTGCACCTGCGGGTGCAGCTCGCCGCGGACGGTGACCGTCACGGTCACGGTGGAGGCACCGGTGGCGGAGGAGGCAACGGAAGCCACATGTCGGCGCCGGTTGCCGCGCCGGACGGCTCGAGGTGGCTCGAGGCCCTGCGGCCATACGGGGTGGTGGGTGTGGTCGCGGTCACGGTCACGGTCACGGCCACTCGGCGAGGCTGCGCGGCCGGGGAGGCGGCGGTCGACGTCGCGGAGCCGGGGAGCCCCCCGCTGCGCATCCCCGCCGGGGGGTTCTCGCAGGTGGGCCGGGCGGCGAACGCGGCGCTGGTCGAGGCTGCCCTCGGCGCGGTGGGACCGGATCCCGGCTCCGTCCTCGAGCTCTACGCCGGCTCGGGTAACTTCACGCGGCACCTCTGCGCCAGGGCGGGGGTGGTCGTCGCCCACGACGGCGATCGCGACGCCGTCGCGCGCGGCCGGTTGAATGCGCCCGCGGCCCGGTGGCTCGACGCGGGGGCGCTGGCCTCGACGATGCTGGGCGCGGCCCCGGACACGGTGTTCGTCGACCCTCCGCGCGGGGGGCTCGATGCGGTGGCCTTCGCGGCGGCGGTCCGGGCCCGGGCGCAGATCGTCTACGTGTCGTGCGATCCCCAGACGCTCGGCCGGGACGCCCGCCGCCTGCAGGCGGCGGGCTTTCGACTGACCCATGCGCTCGCCCTCGATCTGATGCCCCACACCCACCACGTCGAGGTCATCGCCCACTTCACGCGTCATGTTTGAGTCGCCGCGCCTTTCTGCCGACGAGGCGGTCATGGACACACACCGAAGCGGCGCCGGAGTGGCGCACCACGGCTCGCTTGCCTCCACGGCCGGGCGGGCGCGCGCAGGGTTCACGCTGGTCGAGCTCATGATCGTCGTCGCCATCATCGGGCTTCTGGCCGCCCTTGGGGGCTTCGGCTTCCGTCGGTGGATCGCCAAGGCTCGCACCACCGAGGCGGTGGCCATGCTGGCCGAGATGAACAGCAAGGAACAGACCTACCGGATGGAGTTCGGGACCTTCCTGCCGCTGCGGGCCGACAACAACCTGACCCAGCCGAGCCCCGACGAGCCGGCCAGCGCCTACTACCCGACGAACCCGAGCGCCGTGAGCTTCGACTCGGCGGGAACCGCCGTCAGCGTGGCCAGCAGCGCGGCCTGGCCGGCCGCCTGGAGGACCGTGGGGGTGAGCCCGAGGGACACCTCCCTCTACTGCACCTACATGACCAACGCGGGAGGCGGCGGTCAGGCCATCCCGGCGGCCGCCACCTATGGCGCCAAGCTGGTCTCCGGGACCGCCGCCGCCTGGTTCTACGCGCTCGCCGCCTGCAACCTGAACGGCCCGGCCGGCTACCCCGCCGACGTCACCATCCTCGGGATCTCGAACACCTCTCCCGCCCTGCGCGCCTTCAACGAAGGCAAGTGAGAGAAGGCAAATGAGAAGGCAAGTGAGAGGTCGCCGAGCCGGCCGCTGGCCTACCTGCCGCCATCTCAAGACGCCTCCGCCTTCCGTCGATGCCGACGAGGACACGCGACACGGACCCACGCTGGAGGACTACATGCTTCGCTCCCGGAAACGCAACGCAGGATTCACGCTGGTCGAGCTCATGATCGTCGTCGCGATCATCGGAATCCTGGCGGCCGTGGCCATCCCGGCGTTCACCAAGTACATCAAGCGCGCCAAGACCGCCGAGGCGGCCGGTCACCTGAACAAGATGTGGGCCGGCTCGGTGTCCTACTTCGAGGCCGACCACCTGGATGCGAACGGCGTGGCGATCCCCAAGCAGTTCCCGGCCAGCGTGGCCAACGTCCCGGGGCTGGAGTGCGCCTGCCAGGCCAACGGCAAGTGCCCGGGTGGCGGCACCGAGTGGCAGAACGCCAGCTGGGTGGCCCTCGGCTTCTCGCTGCCCGATCCCTTCCTCTACAAGCCCAAGTACACCTCGGCCGGCACCGGCGCCGCCTCCACCTTCACCGCCGAGACCACCGGGGATCTCGACTGCAACGGCGTCACGTCAAACTTCAAGCGCGTCGGCGCCATCGACGCCAACGGCGACGTTTCGGGCAGCCGCGCGGCCATCGTGACCAACGAGCTCGAGTAGGTCGAGGTCAGGGCCGGGCGGCGCTCTCCATCTCGCTGGCGCGGACGGCCGCCGACACCCGGTCCTCCGGATCCTCGTCGACCTCCGAGTCGGGGGCGTTCGGGAACGGCGCGCGCCAGGCGGCGATGATGCTGGGGATGGATGCCACCAGCACGAAGATGAAGAAATTGCGGTAGCCGAGCCGGTCTGCGATCATCCCGCTCAGCGACTGGGTCGGCACCAGCACCAGGTTCATGAAGGCGGTCGCGAAGGCGTAGTGGGTCATCTTGAATCGCCCGGGCGCGATCTGCTGCATCATGTACAGCATGTTGCCCACGAACCCGAAGTTGTAGCCGAACTTCTCCACGCTCACGAGGGCGTAGATGACGGGGAGGGGCAGGGGGTTGGTCGGCGTGACCATCTGGCTGAGGGCGATGTAGCAGAGGTGCGGGATGTTCATGCACAGCGCCAGGTAAAGGAGCCCGCGCCGCAGCCCGATGCGCGAGACGAAGAGGCCACCCGCCAGGCCCCCGAGCACGCTGACGATGGTCCCCACCGCGCCGTCGATCACCGACTTCTGGGCCAGCGACAGCCCGAGGCCCCCCTGGGCCAGCGAGGCCTGCATGAAGAGGGGCGCCTCGACCAGCAAGAGGCCCTCGCCGCTGCGGTAGAGGAACACGAAGAGCAACATTCCCCAGATCGACTTCTTCTTGAAGAAGGCGCGCACCGCCTCTCCGAAGGTCGCGACGACCTCGGCCGCGTTCTCCGGCCGGCGTGCGACCCGTCCCTCCGGCAGCACGAAGGAATGGTAGATGGCGAGACCGGCGAGGAAGGCGGCCGCGGCGCCGAGCGCCAACGACCAGGCCGCCCGGGGGTCGGTCCCCGAGCTCATCAGGAAGCTCGCGAGGCCCACGATGGCGCTGGTGGCGAACATCCGGCCGAGGTTCCAGCACCCCGACTGCAGGCCCATCCAGGCAGCCTGCCGCCGGCGATCGAGCGCGGTGATGTAGATGCCGTCCACGCAGATGTCCTGGGTGGCCGACGAGAAGGCCAGCAGCCACAGCAGCCCGGCGATGATACGAAAGTAGCTCGGGAGTCGGAGGGCGGCGGCCATGCCCGCGATGATGATCGCCATGATGATCTCGGTCGCCACCACGAAGAACTTCTTCGACTTGAACATGTCGAGGAAGGCCGCCCAGAAGGGCTTGAGTGACCAGGCGATCCCGATGGTCCCCGTGACGAGGGCGGTCTCGCTGTCGGTGTGCCCGAGGTTCTTGAACATGGTCCCCGTGACCCACACGGCCATCGCGAAGGGAATCCCCTCGGCCAGATACGCGCTCGGGACCCAGAAGCCTGGCGCCCGACCCGGCTTCGAAACCTGACTGGCGTTCGACATCATCTCCGCCTTTCGCGATTCACTGTTTGCAATGGGTCCCCTCTCCCTGACCCTCTCCCGGCTCCGCGGGGAGAGGGGATGAAGCGGAAAGCGGGCTCGGCTTCAGGCTAAGACGGAGGGACAACGACGAGAGCCCCGAGCAGAGGTCCTTGGATCGGATCATCGGAGGTGGGCTTTGCCCGCCGGAGAAAGCACCCGCAAAGCAGATCCGGTTTCGCTCTCGTCGTTCCGTCGGGAGGGGCCCGCGGGGAGGGGTCGCCCCTCCCCGCGCTCCGTCACCCCTTGCAGATGAACGACACGTCGTCGATCGAGAAGTCGTAGTCCGCGCCCTGGACCTGGGTCTGCCACTGCATGCCGAAGAGCTTGGTCGAGTCGATGTGCGCTCGGCGCGGGGCTCCCCAGCCCTCCATCTGCTTCATGTCGTGGAAGGGGATGACGAAGCGTTGCCACTGCTCGGTCAGGTTCAGGTCGGTGCCGAAGTCGTTGAAGCACTCGGTGCAGATGCCGCCTTCCTGATCGGTGCTGATGTCCGGCACCTTGAGGCGCACGTTGCCGGTGGTGTTGGGGGCCCGCTTGGCGAAGAAGGTCACTCCCTCGTACTTCGAGGCGTCGTAGGCGCCCTTGGGGTCGGTGAAGTTCATCCCGAGCGCGCCGAACACGATGGCCGCGGTGCCGATCTTGCCCTTGACCTCGCCCGCATACTTCGAGTTGTGGCCGCCCTCGGATGGTGTGAAGGTTCCGCCGGCCTCACCCGCCTCCGGCCACACCGTCGAGCCGACCTTGTCGACGTAGGTGTACCAGTAGCCCCCGCGGTTGTCGGCGACGTTGTTCTGGTTGTTGTTGTCCTCGAAGTCGTCGATGAGGCCCACGGGCCCGCAAGATTTGAGCGCGGCCGAGCCACCGCTCGAGACCTGTGCGCCGGGGGCCACACAGGCCGCCGCGGCCAGACAGACAGGGAACACGAGGGCGACGAGCAGGGGCGATTTGAGCGTCGGACTGAGCGTCATGGGCTTTCTCCGGGGGGCGAAGCGTTGGGTGACCGAGCGTAGATATCCGTGAACAGACGACCGAGTCAAGCGTCGGACGCCCTCGGCCAGACGGGCAGCATCATTACAAAAAAGGTGAGCCACGCGGAGGCTCTGGAGACAGGTCGGGCCGACCGCCGAGACTCCTCCAGGAGGGGCTCGATTCCCTTGACACCAACCTGGCTTTGGGTGAACTTGCGAGCCGATTCACCTCCGAAGATCACCTCGACTGGCGCGCGTCGTGGCGGCTTCCTGCGCTGCCCGACGGTGGGCCTCCGTCAACCCCGTCCGGTCCGCATGCCCGGTTTCGTTCCCCCCCACCTCCATCCCGAAGAGGCACGAATGAAAACGAATCTGCTCCTGTCCCGAGACCGTCCCTCCTGCGACGGAGCGCGAGGCAACGCAACCTGCCTTCGCGAGCGCGCGCGCTGCCGCCTCTCGACGGTGTCGGCGATGGTCGTGCTGGCGGCCTCGCTCGCGGGATCGGCGGGCCGGGTGCAGGCAGCCGACGCCGAGCCAGCGGGAGCCGCGCTCCTGCCGGACCAGCCGGCCAAGCCCAAGGGCCCCGTCGGCGGTGGCGTGGGACTGTCTCCCAACACCCCGCAGCTCGGCGGTGGCACCAACCTCACCGAGAAGGAGGCGGAGTCCCTCACGCCGACCGTCAGCGCGGGCTCGGCGGACGAGTGGAAGTTCAGCTTCCATGGCTACCTGCGCGGCCCCATGCGGGTGAGCTTCGGGCCGCCCACGACGTCGAGCGAGATTCTGGGACAGGCCCCGACTCCGGTCACCTCTGGCACGCAGCTGCACAGCGTGCCGCGTGTCCCTGGCTCCAGCTACATCGACTGGCAGTACACCAACACCATCCCGGGACCTTGGTCGCAGCTCAACTTCTCCTACGGCAACTCCCGGGCGATGATGACCGTGATCGTGGATGGCTACTCCCAGACCTCGGGCGGCTACCGCGACCTTCAGGCGCAGCAGGGCATCGATCAGGCCTTCATCACCCTCAACTTCCCCGAGGCCCTCGGACGCTTCGGGGGCCTGGTGTGGAACGTCGGGACCTTCCAGAACCGCTATGGTACCGCCGGCAAGTACGACGGCGGCATGTACGAGACCTACGTCTTCGGCCGCACGCACGTCTCCGGCATCACCGGGACGGCGAACATCGACACCGGCAGCGAGTGGGGGCTCAGCACCGAGGCCGGCATCGGATCGAAGATCGAGATCATCCCCTTCACCAACAACCAGCTCTACCAGCTGGCGAAGTCTGCTCCTCTGGCCATGCCCGGTATGCCCTGGGCCGACCCCGTCTCCCGCACGAACCGCGAGCTGGAGTACCTCCCGACGTCGGGGCCCACGCCGCAGGGCTCCACCTTCCTCGCGCACGGCCACGTGGGCCTGGCGAGCAAGATGTGGAGCTTCGGGGCGCACCTCCTTTACACCTGGACCCCGGACGACAACTGGGACATGCAAAATTCGAACATCAAGAACGTCACGGACAAGACCCCGCGCGCCATGGGGCCGACCACGGGTAGCCTGCTCATCGCCGGGGGCGAGGTCCGCCTCAACGGTGGGTACTGGGGCGACGGCTACGTCGGCTTCTCGCACATGGACGCCAAGAACATCAACGCGCTGGCCGACTCGGTCGAGGTCCTGAACTCGAACAGCGGCTGGTCGATGAAGCAGAGCTACTTCGGCCGGAACTACAACTTCCACACCGGCGAATACCTCGGGCCGCAGAACGAGTCCGGCAAGATCGACACCGTGTCGGCGCAGTACACCTTCAGCTTCGGCGGCTGGGCCCGTCGGCCGGCCGCCTTCTGGGGCGACGGCCCGGATCTGGCGGTCACGCTGTTCGGGATGTTCACCATGGTCAACAGCCCGCCTCTGAACTCCCACACCATGACCACCAAGAAGCTCAAGTTCGGCGCCGACCTCATCTACACCCCGCTCGACTGGTTCGGCATCGGCGGGCGCTTCGACGTGGTCGAGCCCGATCTCGACGCGGTGGAGTTCGGCAGCCAGGCCAACTTCAAGATCTTCTCACCGCGTCTGGTCTTCAAGACGGCCTTCGTGACCCACGAGGCCATCACCGTGATGTACCAGCACTACTTCCTCGGCTCGGAAGCCTACCCGGTCTTCCCGTACGAGTGGGTGGCCAAGGCCGATCCGGACGTGCTGGCCATCTCGGGCACGATGTGGTGGTAGCCCGCCGCCGCGGTCGCGGGCCCGCCGCTCTCATCGCGCTCGCAGCCTGTAGTCTGGTCGCGGCGTGCGCCGCCAATCCCAAGATGATGGGGGGTGGCTCTGGTGGCGCCGCCCCCGCAGGGACCGGAGGCGCCGCCCCGTCGAGCGGCACCGGCGGCGCGGGCGTCCCCCCGGGCACCGGCGGCGCGGGAACCACGTTGCTCCTCGGGATGGGCGGCCACCCGTTCCCGCAGAACAAGAAGCCAGGAAGCTGCATGCTCACCACCGTGGCCAACGCCTCGGGCGACGTGCAGGCCGCCTACAACGCCTGGAAGTCCACCTACGTCACCTCCTCGGGGGCCGGCGGTGGCCTGCGGGTCCGGCGCAACAACAACAGCGACGATACCGTCTCCGAGGGCATCGGCTACGGCATGATCGCCGCGGTCTACATGGGCGATCGCGCGACCTTCGACGGCCTGTGGACCTACGGCCAGTCCCACTTCGACGCCCACGGCCTCATGAACTGGCAGATCTCGTCGGGCGGCGGCATCCTGCAGATGGGCTCCGCCAGCGACGGCGATCTCGACATGGCCTGGGCCCTCATCATGGCCTCGGAGCAATGGTCCCAGACCGCGTACCTCGACGCCGCCAAGAAGCTGATCTTCGCCATTCGGACCTACTCGCTCGGCTCGGACGGCTTGCTCCGGCCCGGAGACAACTGGGGTGCGACGACGATGGTCAACATCAGCTACTTTGCCCCTGCCTACTTCCGCGTGTTCGCGACGGCAACGGACGACACGTACTGGTCGACGACCGTTCTCAAGCGGAACTACGATGCCCTCGACGCGATCTCAGGCACCGATGGTCTCGTCCCCGACTGGACGACCAACACGTATAGCCTCAACCAGGGTCTGCTCATGGGCAAGTTCGATTCGGGAACCTACAGCTACGACGCCTGTCGGACGCCCTGGCGGATCGCCCTCGACTACTGCTTCAACGACGAGCCGCGCGCGAAAGCCTACCTCATGAAGGTCGGGGCCTTCTTCAACGGGGTCGGGGCGAACAACATCGCCGACGGCTACACCCTGAGCGGAACCTCGAAGGGCAGCGGCGACAAGAACATGGCCTTCATCGGCACCGCGGGAGCCGCGGCCATGGAGGGCTTCCCGACGCTGCTCGACGGCGCATTCAACTACGGCGTCAGCAACACGGCCAACGACTACTTCAAGGACACCCTGCGGGTCCTCACCATGCAGATGATGTCCGGAAACTTCCTCGACTACACCAAGCCCTGAGGCGGAACCCCGGCCCCCAAAGACGAAAGGCCCAATGCCGATGGTCTGGCAGTGGGCCCTTCCAGGGAGACGGGCGAGCGCGGATGCTACATCAGCATCTTGAGGTTGCTGATGCAGAAGCTGTAGGAGCCGCCAGCCGAGAGGGTGGTCGGGACGTGGAACTGGATGCTCTCGATGTGGGCCGGGGTGAACATGTGGCCCATCGGCCCTGCGATGGCCGACCACAGGACGGTGTTCGTGCCCTTCATGACCGGCGAGTTGGGATAAGAAGCGGTTGCTCCCCAGTAGTCTCCTCCCGCGGTTCCGGCGTCGGTCGCCGCCGACGGGAACTCGACGCGCAGACCAGGTCCTGGAACCGTGTCGATGTCGAACGAGATCCCCTTGAGCTTGCTGGCGTCGAACTCTCCCTTGGTACTGAGCGCACCTCCCGAGGAGGCGAGGTCGAGGCCGATGCCGGCTCCCCACATGTTCGAGTAGTCGGGGGGCGTTCCGATGACCATCTCGACCGAGCCAGCCGTGCACATGACCCCACCCGTGTTGGGGAAGCCGGTGGCGCTGGCGGGTGGCATGGTGATCATCGAGCATTCGGAGGCCATGTGCTTGCCGGTCCCGGTGCAGCTGGCGACGCCGGTTGCATCGCTGTACGTGTACCAGGCCCCCTGGACGCCCAGGGTGTTCGACGCCTTGTCGACCCAGCCGGTCATATCGGGCGTCAAAGCCACCCCGACCGCCGAGGACGAGCTGCCACCGGTGCCGGTCTGGGAACCGCTCGATCCTCCAGTACCAGATTTTGCGGGCGTATCAGAGGAACAGGCCGCCACGGCCAGGGTCGATGCGCACAAAGCTAGAAGAATAACGGTGGAGCCATTTTTCATTGAACCAGTCCTCACTTCATTGGGGGGTGGAAAGAACGGGCAGGCATGGAAGACTTCCGCCCGCCGCGTCGTTTTTCCGGCGCGATTCCGGCTAGTATCCGCACCGCAATTCCCACCGTCAAGGTCGTGCTCCGAATGGGACGGAACACCGGCCCCCCGATGGTATCGTGAGAGCCTTGCGCCCCCCCCCAACGCGATCTCTCGTCTCGACCCAGCCGTTGCCATCCGCCAAAGGCCGAGCTCCCTACGTCGTCATCGGCCTCGTCGGCCTGATCTTTTCCTGCGCCAAGGATCCCGCGTCCGGGGCTCCGGGGGGAACGGGGCAGCCGACCGGCTCTGGTGGCGCGTCGATGACGGGCTCAGGGGGCGCGACCGGCACCGGCGGAGCGATGGCCTCCGCCTCCGGTGGAACGACCGTCACGAAGGCGCCAGGCTCCTATGCCTTCAACAGCGCTGGAGCCAAGTACCCCTTTCCGCAGGGGCACCTCTTCGCCAACTGCACGTATCCGCCGTACGACACGGACACCATGGCGACCATGTACCTCAACTGGAAAGCCAAGTTCTTTCAGCCCCAGGGGCAGACGGGCAGGGTGATTCGCCCTGAAAACGCCAACGACACCGTGTCCGAGGGGATCGGATACGGGATGGTGATCGGCGTGTACATGAATGACCGCCCCATGTTCGATGCGCTGTGGGCCTACGCACAGAGCAAGTTCGATGGCAGCGGGCTCATGAACTGGCAGATCGGCGCTGGCGGCAACGTGATCGGCAACGGTAGCGCCACCGACGGTGACGAGGACATGGCCTGGGCGCTGCTGCAGGCCGCTACACAGTGGGGTGGTGGCACCTACAAGACCGACGCCGTCAAGCTCATCGAGAACATCTGGAGCAAGGAGATCGACCAGGGCGGCGGGAACGTCCTCAAGCCGGGCGAGAACTTCGGCGGCTCCGGTCAGACCGACCCTTCGTACTTCGCACCGGCGTACTACCGCGTCTTCGCCAAGGTCACCAGCCACGACTGGATGGCGGTCGTGGATTCGAGCTACACGATCCTGCAAAAGGCCAGCGGAGCCTATGGGCTGGTCCCGAACTGGTCCAACGCCTCCGGTGCCGGGGTCAACGGCCCCAACAATGACACCACAGGGCCGATCTTCGGATTCGACGCGTCGCGAACGCCGTGGCGGATCGCCCACGACTACTGTGAGAACGGCGAGCCCCGCGCCAAGGCCTACCTCGACAAGCTCACGGCCTTCTTCGCGGGCAAGGTGACCAGCCTGGCGACCCTCGGAGCGCTCAAGGCGACCTACACCACGGCGGGGGCCGACGGGACTGGCTCGGCGGGCATGTCACTGCTTGGCCCGGCCGGGGTCGGTGCGATGGTGGGGGGCCACGCGGACTTCACGGGTTACGTGTACCAGGCTCTGGATTTGCTGAGCACCGATCCATCCAAGATGAGCATCAATGGCCTCTACACCTACTACCACGCGTCGTGGGGGGTGCTCTCGATGCTGGCGATGTCGGGGAACTTCTGGAACCTGCCCTGAGGGACCGCCTCACCGCTCGGGGGCCTAATCGTCGTTGACGGTGAGATCGATGGTGGCGCCGGGCACGAGGGGCGCCTCCGCCGGGGGGCTCTGGTCGAGGACGATGCCGCTCGGGCGGTCGCCGTCCACCAGGTACTGGATCTTGCCCACCTTGAAGCCGGCCTGGGCGATGGCCTCCCGGGCCGCGCGCAGGCGGAGCCCGGCCACCTTGGGCGTGGGCCTCGGAGGGACACCGGCCGCGACCAGGAGCGCGACGGTCGACTGCGCCGCCACCGAGGACCCCTCGGCCGGTGTCGTTCCGACCACGAGGCCCGGGGCCACCCCGTCGCTCGCCACCACGGTGGTTGGTCCGGCCACCAGGTCGGCGCCGGCGAGGGCGCGGGTCGCGTCTTCGACCTTCAGTCCGGTCAGCTTCGGAACGCGCGCGCCGCGCGCTCCGAGCGACAGGAACACCTGGACCGCATCTCCCCGGTGCATCTGAGAGCCCGGAAGGGGAGCCTGCTCGCCGACCGTTCCGGCGGCGCGCTTTGGATTGAAGCGCTCACCCCCGAGGACCAGCAGCAGGCCGCGCGCGTTGAGCGCCGTCCGCGCCTCCCCCGGGGGAAGTCCCAGCACGGAGGGGACCTCGGCCACGACGCCCGGATCGACCCCGGCTGCGAGCTGCCCCGCGCCACCGGCCGTCCAGGCGGCGGTGGCCCCGGGCAGGGCGCCCCGGTGGTCGAGGGCGCGCAGGCCGAAGAACAGCGCCGCCGTCGTCAAGGCCGACACCAGAACAGCGACCGGGAGGGGGGATCTGGGGGGCGGCAGGTACAGATCGTCGTCGTCGGACACGCCCCGAATCTAACCCCGCCCGGGCGGTTTCGAAACCGAAGCAGCTCGACCGAACCTGTGCTCAGTCCAGGGGATGACGGCAGCGAAGACCGGGAAAACGGGCGAAGTCCTTGTCGACGGTCACCCAGTCGCTGCCGCTCTCGATCGCGAGAGCGGCAAGGTAGGCGTCCGGAACGAGGTTGCCACGAACGCCCGTCAAGCGGCACAGCCCGGTGAAGATGTCGAAGTGGCGCGGACCGGGCGCCACGACGATGGCGTTCGGGACACCCCGGATCACTTCGACGAACCGAAGGGCGTCCGCCATGGGGGTGGGGGTCTTGAACACCGATGGATGCGTGACGACGCGCAAGAAGCCCGACAACACCAGGTCGGCCAGGCCAAAGGCTGCATCTCCGTTCACCGTCGTGTCCAGCCACGCCCGATACCGGGCGTGATCCCCGGCATCGGCGCGGAACGAATAGACCAGGACGTTGACGTCAGGCAGGACCACGACCGCCGTCCATCAGGTCGAGCAACTTGGCCGTGCTGTCCAGATTCACCCCTGACCGAAGGCCGTCGCCCCGGAAAGTCGGCAACCGAACCCGGCCCCTTCGCTTGGGTTTCGCCTCGCGTGCCAGTGTTTCCCGCAAGGACGCCTCGATGACCGCGGTCAGGGTTCGGCCCGACTCGACCGCGAGCCGCTTCACGTCCGCCATCAGACCTTCGTCGAGACGAACGGTCGTACGCATCGTTGAATCCTGCGCGATTGACATAAGTATGTCAATCGCCCTGGCTGTCCCACCTGATGAGGCGGCGCCTTCACCGGTCCGGCAACGCCGTGGCGCCGCCCGCCGCGGTGGGGGTCGTGCCCGCGAGGTGGCCGTGGGCAATGGGCTCGGCGGTCGGCGGCTCGCTGGCCTGGCCGCCCACCCCCGGCGAATCTCCACCGCGAAACAGGATCAACGCCGCCGGCAGCACCACCACCGCCGCCGTCAGGCAGGTGATCTCACCGAGGACCGCCAGGAACCCGAACAGGAAGAGGCCCCGGTTCTGCGCCACCAGCAGCGATGAATACCCGAGGATGGTGGTCATCGAGCACAGCGCCACCGCCCCGCCCGTGTCGCGGATGGCCCCCACCACGCTGCGCGCGCCGTCGCGCAGGTAACGTCCCATCACGTTGACGGCGTAGTCGACCCCGATCCCGAAGGTGATCGGGAAGGCGATGAAGTTGATGAAGTTGATGCGGATGTGGGCCAGCATCGCCAGGGCCACCAGCCACAGCACGCCCAGCACCAGCGCCCCGAGGACGAAGGGGGTCGCCACCCCGAACCGGAAGAGCAGGATCACCGTGAGGGCCACCCCCGCGAAGGCCAGCGCCGAGGCCAGCGGCCCGTCGCGGTTCATCGATACGGTGATGTCCGCCGTCAGCGGCGGGCCGCCCGCCACCCGCGCGTCGCGGCCGTCGACCGGCCGGGCCACCCGCGCCACCGCGCGCAAGGCGTCGACGAAGGCGCTGTTCCGCGGCCCGTCCCACAGGGCGGCCGTCGGCTTCGGGTACACCAGCACCACCCGACCGAGCGATCCGTCCATCTCGCGCAACCCTTTCAGCAGGGTCTCGGGGATCTGGTCGACGGTGATGGGGGGTGGCGTCTCGGGCCCGAGCAGCCGATCGATCTTGCCCCGCTGCTCGGGCGTCAGGCGGGCGCGGATGTTGGGCGTCAGCTTGTGGCGGATGGCGTCGATCTCGACCAGCCGGGCGGCGGCATCAGGCGGCAGGAAGTCGTCGGCGGTTCGAACCATCGCCACCATCTCCGACAGCGGCGGCCGGTCCATTGCCAGCTGCAGCGCGTGGGTGACCTGCCGGGCCCCCACCTGGCTGTCGGCCAGGATGGCGGTCGGGGTGAGGTACTGACCGAGCAAGGTATCCATCTTGGCGCCCCAGTACCCCTCACCCGTCTTCCAGGTGTCGGCGCGCCGGAGCCGCGACAGATCGTGCTCGAGTTGCCCCTCGCCGAACCCCCGCACCGTCACCAGCGCCCCGACCGTGAGCACCATGGCCGTGCCGACGATCCAGCGCGGGTACCGCGAGACCCAGGTCGACAGGTGCCGCATCAGGCCGTGCGCCAGCGCGGGAGCGGGAGCCGGCCCCGGACCCGCGCCCCCGACGCTGCCGTGGCCATTCGCCGGGTGATTCCCCCACCAGCGCGCGCCGATGGGCGCCGGCAACTCGGGCAGCCGGTCCAGCCAGCGCACGAGCGGGGGCGTCAAGGTCGAGGTTCCGAGCCAGCACAGGATCATCCCGATGCCCCCGATCACCCCGAACTGCTGGAACCCCCGGAACTGCATCGCGATCAACGACGCGTAGGCCACCCCGGCGGCCAGGGCCGCCGACAACGTCCCGGTCCGCGTCCCCCACAGCGCGATGGCCAGGGCGTCCTCCACGGTGCGATGCTGCCGTCGCTCGTCCACGTAGCGTCCGAGCTGGATGATCCCGAAGTTGATGCCGTTGCCGATGATGATCGACCCGAGGAAGGCCGTGTTCGAGTTGAGGTCGCGCACCCCGAGCAGGTTGGCGAGCGCGAACGCGCACAGGGTGGCGATCGCCAGCGGGGCGGTCAGCACCAGCGCCGCCGGCCACCACCTGAAGTAGAGCAGCAGCACCAGCACGACCGCCCCCATCACCAGCAGCGAAGACAGCGTCAGGTCGGCCACCAGCGCCGCGGTCTCCTCGGCCGAGATGGCCACGTCGCCGGTGTAGCCGACCCTCAGCCCCTGCGCATAGGCCCCGGGGCCCCCGAGCGCGCGCAGGTCCGCCTGCACCCGATCGATGAGCTCGGCCGACTCGGTCGAGCCGGTCGAGAAGCGACCGGCCTCGATGAGCAGGAGCGAGCTGCCGAGGCGGGCGTTCTCGAACCGGTCGCCATCGAGCCGGCTCGACGGGGCCCGCGCCTCGTAGCGCCGCTCGATGTCCGAGAAGTCGAGGGGGGGCGGACCCTCGCTGTCGTCGAGCAGGGTGCCGGTCTCGGTGGCGTATTCGTAGTGCAGGCGCGCCTCGATGCGCTCGCGGATGGTGCGCAGGTCCTCGACCCCGAGGAGCTGGGCGGCGTGCCCCTCGACGAAGGTGCGCTCGGCCGAGATCCCGAGCCGGAGGTTTCCGGCCACCCGCGCCGGGTACGCCCGCACCCGCGCCGCCAGATCGTCGAGGAGCCGCCGGCTCGCGGCCATGCGCGCGGGCGGCGCGTCTGGACCGGCGTCGACCATCACCCCGAGAAACTGCAGGCCCGGGATCCGCTTCCGCAGTTCCCCTATGGCGAGGACGCTCGGCGCGTTCCGGGGCAGGAGCTCCTCGATGTCGCTGCGCAGGTGGCGGTACAGGTGCACCGTACGCCAGCCCGCGACCACCGCGGTCAGCAAGGCGGCGATCCACAACGCACGTCCATGGCGCAGGGTGAAGGCCACGAAGCGGCGCGACAGATCGTCGGATGGGTCGGTCTCGGTCGTCACGGAGCGCGAACTATATCGGGCGAATCGGCGACGCGCCCAGACAGAAATATGGCGCCCATCTCGGTTCCGAGGACCGTCGATCCCCAAGATCGGCGCCAAGGTCCAGCGCGCCGTTCGGGCGGGCGCTCCGCGGCGGCCGTGGTCGTGATAAATTGACCGGCTCAAAATGTCTCGCTTTCTGCCCGAGCGTTCCGCGTTCGTCGAGCTCGCCCGCCAGGCCAGGGATCCTGTCGTTGGCGGCGACGCCGATGGGACCGGTTCCACGATCCCTGGCCCACTCCCCGGCGGCCGTCGGCTGGCCTTCGTGTACCGCGAGGTGCTGGCGGACACCGACACGCCGGTCTCCGCCTACGCCAAGCTGGGGCGAGGTCCGTATTCCTTCCTGCTCGAGAGCGTGGTGGGCGGCGAGAAATGGGCGGCCTACAGCTTCGTCGGCGTGCGACCGCGGGCGGTGATCCGCGCGTACGGCCGGCGGGTCGAGGTGCTGGTGCCCGATGGACAGGCCTTCCGGGTGACGGAGACCGCCGAGGTCGGCAACCCGGTGGACTTCGTGGGGGCCTACCTGGCCAGGCTCGCCCCGGTGATCCCCGAGGGTCTGCCGCGCTTCTTTGGCGGGGCGGTGGGATGGATCGGGTACGACGCCGTGCGCGGCTTCGAGGATCTCCCCAGCACCAAGCCGGATGTGCTCGGCTTGCCGGAGGTGTGTCTGGCGATCACCGACACGGTCGTGATCTTCGACAACCTGCGGGGAACCGTGAAGGTCGTGGCGGCGGCCGACGTGGGGGGCGACACGCAGGAGGGGACGGGTGGCAGCGGCCAGGGATGGATCGACCCCGGGCAGGCCTATGACCAGGCCTGCGCCCGCATCGACGCGATCCTCGATCGCCTGGCCCAGCCGATCGGTGCCCCTCTGCACGTGATCGATCCGAGTCCCCTGGCCCCGCGGACCAGGCCCAGTCCGTCCCTGTCATCGTCATCGTCATCGTCGTCGTTGCCGTCGTCATCGTCGTTCTCCGCGACCTTGCGCTCCGGCGTGACCCGCGAGGCCTTCGAGGCCAACGTCCGCCGCATCCAGGAGTACATCCTGGCCGGCGACGCGTTCCAGGTGGTGTACGCGCAGCGCTTCGAGCTCCCGCGGGGCGGCGTCGATCCCTTCGACGTGTACCGCGCCCTGCGGGTGACCAACCCATCGCCGTACATGTTTCATCTCGAGTTCCCCGAGGCGGTGGTGACCGGGGCCTCGCCCGAGGTGATGGTGCGGCTCGATCGCGGCGAGCTCGAGCTGCGGCCCATCGCCGGCACCAAGCCCCGCGGGGCCACCCGGCAGGAGGACGCCGCCCGCGAGGCGGAGCTGCGCGCCGATCCCAAGGAGCAGGCCGAGCACGTGATGCTGATCGATCTCGGCCGCAACGACGTGGGTCGGGTCTCCCTGCCGGGCAGCGTGCGGCTCACCGAGCGCATGGTGGTCGAGCGCTACTCCCACGTCATGCACCTCGTCTCGAACGTCCGCGGCACGCTCGATCCGCGGCTCGGACCGGCCGACGTGATCCGGGCGACCTTCCCGGCGGGCACGCTGAGCGGTGCGCCCAAGATCCGGGCGATGGAGATCATCGAGGAGGTGGAGCCGACCCGGCGGGGCATCTACGGCGGCGCGGTCGGGTACATCGGCTACGGCGGGAACCTGGACTTCGCGATCGCGATTCGCACCTTGGTCGCGCTCGGAGAGACCTTCTACATCCAGGCAGGGGCGGGGATCGTCGCCGCCAGCGTCCCCTCCGAGGAATACGACGAGTCCGTCAACAAGGCGCGCGCCGTGGTGTCCGCCATCGAGATGGCGAGCGCGCGAGGATGAAGCTCACGAGGATGAAACCCCCACGGATGGAATCCCTCCCATGATCCTGGTCATCGACAACTACGACTCGTTCACCTACAACCTCGTGCAGTATCTCGGCGAGCTCGGGCAGGACGTGCGCGTGGTCCGCAACGACGAGATCCCGGTGGCGGAGATCGCGCGCCTCGCGCCCTCGCACATCGTGGTCTCGCCGGGGCCCTGCACCCCGAACGAGGCGGGCATCAGCCTCGAGACCATCCGGACCTACGCGGGCAGGATACCCATCCTCGGGGTGTGCCTCGGCCACCAGTCGATCGGGCAGGCCTTCGGCGGCAAGGTGGTGCGGGCGCGCCAGGTGATGCACGGCAAGACCTCCCGCATCCGACACGACAACCGCGGGGTCTTCGCGGGCCTCGAGAACCCCTTCGAGGCCACCCGCTACCATTCCCTGGTGGTCGAGCGGCGGTCGCTGCCGGACTGCCTGGAGATCTCCGCCGAGGTCGCGCGAGAGATCGCGCCCGTGGGCCCCGGGCGGGACACGAAGAAGGTCGACGGCGAGGCCGGGACCGAGGCCGAGGTCGAGGTCGAGGTCGAGGTCGAGATCATGGGCCTCCGCCACAAGACCCTCGCGGTGGAGGGCGTGCAGTTCCACCCCGAGTCGTTCTTGACCCTGGTGGGAAAAGATCTGCTGCGAAACTTCCTCGGGTTCACGGCGGGGCGCGCATCGTGACCGCCACGGTGCCCCGGGCGACCGGCGCGTCGTCGGGCATGCCTTCCTCCCCCTTCGGGATCCGCGAGGCGATCGCCCGGGTCTGCGACCGGGTGGATCTCACGCCCGACGAGATGGCGGCCGCGGTGGGTGAGATCATGGAGGATCGGGCCACCCCGGCGCAGATCGGGGGCCTGCTCACCGCGCTGCGCCTCAAGGGCGAGACGGTGGCCGAGGTGGTGGGGGCGGCGCGCGCCATGCGCGCCCGCATGACCCCGGTGGTCTTTCCTTCCCCCGTGCTGGTCGACACCTGCGGGACCGGCGGGGATGGCTCGGGCTCCGTCAACGTCTCCACCCTGGCGGCGCTCATCGTGGCCGGTTGCGGGGTCAAGGTCGCCAAGCACGGGAACCGCGCCCTGTCGTCCAGGACCGGATCGCACGACGTGCTCGAGGCGCTGGGGCTCGATCCCATGCCGAGCCCGGCCCTGGCGGCGCGCTGCCTCGACGAGGTCGGGATCGCGTTCCTGTTCGCGCCCTTCTTTCACGCGTCGACCAAGGCCGCGGCCGGACCGCGCCGCGAACTCGGCGTCCGCACGGTGTTCAACCTGCTCGGTCCACTGACCAACCCGGCGGGCGCGCGCTTCGCCGTCAACGGCATCTTCGCCCGCGATCGCTGCGAGCTCCTGGCCCACGCGCATCAGGCCCTCGGCACCGAGCGGGCCATGGTCGTGCACGGCGCCGGCGGCTACGACGAGATCGTCCCCTCGGGGCCGACCTTCGTGGCCGAGCTGCGCGACGGGGCGGTGCGAACCTACGAGGTGGAGCCGCGCGACTTCGGCCTCGAGCCCACCGATCCAGGTGGGCTCAAGGGCGGGGACTCGGCGCTGAACGCCAGGATCTTGACCGCGGCGCTGCAGGGCGAAAGAGGGCCGGTGCGCAACGTCGGGCTCATGACGGCAGCCGCGGCGCTGTACGTGACCGGCCAGGCCCCCGACCTCGTGAGCGGAGCCGCGCGCGCCGCCCGCGCGGTGGACGAGGGCGCGGCCCTCGCGGTGCTCGAGCGCCTCCGCGTCCTGGCGCCCCTGCGATGATCCTCGACGACATCGTGGCCCGCACCCGACTCGATCTGGTCGAGCGCAAGGCCCATACGCCGCTCGAGAGGCTCGAGGCGGCGGTGCGCGATCTGCCGCCGGTGCGCAGCCTCTGGGAGGCGCTGCGCCGGCCCGGCCAGCCCGCACGGCTGACCGCCATCGCCGAGTTCAAGCGGCGCTCGCCGTCGGCCGGCTGGATCCGGCAGGACGCGGCGATCGACGCGGTGATCCCCGCCTACGTGGCGGCCGGGGCCGCCGGGCTCTCGGTGCTCACGGACGGGCCATTCTTCGGCGGGAGCCTGGCGGATCTGACGCGCGCGCGCGCGCTGCTCGGTGATGGGTCCGCGGATCGAGCCAGTCCCCCCGACAGGCGCCAAGCCGCTGCGCCGGGCGGGCGTCCCGCGGTGCTGCGCAAGGACTTCGTCGTCGATGCGTACCAGCTCGCCGAGGCGCGGGCCGCCGGGGCCGACGCGGTCCTGTTGATCGTCGCCGCGCTCGACGATCGGGCCCTGCGCGGCCTGTTCTCGGCCTGCGCGACCTTCGGGCTCGAGGCCCTGGTCGAGACCCACGACCGGCAGGAGGCGGCCCGGGCGGTCGATCTCGGCGCGACCATCGTCGGCGTCAACCACCGGGATCTGCGCACGTTCACCATGGACATGGATCTGGCCGTGCGCCTGCGCGCCGAGATCCCCCCGGGGTGCGTGATGGTGGCCGAGTCGGGGATTCGCCGCCCGGCGGACGCGCGGCGGATGGCCGAGGCGGGCATCGACGCCATCCTGGTCGGCGAGAGCCTGATGCGGGCGACCGATCCGGGGGCGGAGCTGCGGGCCCTGATCGAGCGGCCGGGAGGCGGCGCCGTCTGAGGGCGCGCGCCAGCCCCGATGTCCTTCGTGATCAAGATATGCGGCGTGACCACGCCCGCGGACGCCGAGGCCGTGGCGGCGGCCGGGGCCGACGCCGTCGGGCTCAACTTCTGGCCGGGCTCACGGCGGTTCGTGGGCCCGGACGCCAACCGCGAGCGCGTGGTGGCCGCCATCCCGCCCGGGGTCCTGAAGTTCGGGGTGTTCGTGAACGCCTCGGTCTCAGAGGTGCTGGCGCAGGCCCGGCGCTGGGGCCTCGATCGCATCCAGCTCCACGGCGACGAGGAGCCCAGGGACTTCGCCGCCGTGCCCGCCCGGCAGCTCGTGCGCGCCGTGCGCGTGCGCGATGCCGCCGCGCTCGCCGACGTGCACGCCTGGAGCGCCGACACGTTCCTGCTCGACGCCTTCGTCGACGGCTACGGGGGAGGCGGGGAGGTCGCCCCCTGGGCAGCGATCGCGGACTTCCTGGCGACGCAGCCCACCCGAGCCCCGCGCTTTCTGCTGGCCGGCGGCCTTCATCCCGGCAACGTCGCGGCGGCGATCGCCGCCACCCGCCCGGCGGGCGTCGACGTGGCGAGCGGGGTGGAGACCGCCCCGGGTCGCAAGGATCCCGAGCTCGTCGCGCGCTTCATCGCCGCCGCCCGCGCCGCCGCCGCTCGAATCATCCCATCCGAGTCCTGAGCTCGGTCACGACCCCCGCGCCGAGGGTCTCGGCCATGCGCGCGAGGATCTCCACCCGCAGGAGCGTGAGCTCGTGGCCGAGGGCCGCGCTCGACACGCTGACGAAGAGCGTTCCACCCCGGAACGCATCCGGCCGGGTCTCGGCGCGGAAGAGCGCCCCCGCCGCCTGGGCGTACGCATCGAACACCCGGTACTCGAGGGCGCGCCCGCTCCCTCCGAGCCGCGACAGCAGACCCGCCATCAGATCGCTCGTGCTCTCGGGCTCGGGCTGGTTGCGGCGCCGGCGCGGATTCATCTCGGCCGCAGCTTAGTACAGGTTCGCGATCATCTCCCCGTCCTCTTGCCCGCCGCCGTCCTCGTCGCCGTCCCGTCCCACGAACGGACGCGACGAACGAGTACGGAGACGAGTACGGGGCTTGAGGCCGCGCTCGAAGGGAACGGTCAGCACCGAGTTCGGTTATCATCCGACCATGGCTGAGGCGATATCCACCCCCGACGCACCGAAGGCCATCGGCCCCTACGCGCAGGCCGTCGCGGTTCCAGTCGCGGCCGCTGGTCGCCTGATCTTTTGCTCGGGACAGATCCCCCTCGATCCCGCCAGCGGCGAGGTGGTGGGCACCGACGATGTCCGCGCGCAGACCACCCAGGTGATGCGCAACCTCGGCGCGGTCTTGACGGCGGCCGGGGCGTCCCTGGCCCACGTCGTCAAGACGACGATCTACCTCGTCGACCTGCGGGACTTCGCCGTGGTGAACGACGTGTACGGAGGGTTCTTCGCGGCGGAGCCTCCGGCGCGCGCAACCGTGCAGGTCGCCGCGCTGCCGAGGGCGGTCCGCGTCGAGATCGACGCCATCGCGGTCGTCCCGTCGTGACCGCCGCGCGCGCGCCGCGGGACGGCGGGGTCTACGAGGCGACCTTGACCACGCGCCCGGAGCGAAGGCAGCGCGAGCACACGCGGACGTGGGTGTTGCTCCCGTCGACCTTGACGTGAACACGGCGCAGGTTCGGCCGCTGGATACTCTTGGTCTTGATGTTCGAATGGCTGACGTTGTTCGCCACTCGTCGCTGCTTGCCGCAGACTGCGCATTGGGCTGGCATAAATCCCTCCGAAAAGGCGGCAAGCTCTAGCACCGCGTGATGCCTTTCGCAAGCCATTTCCCCGCCTTGCTCCCGCGCCGTGCGGGCCGGACCCTCGCGCGTGCCCTCTCGAGGGACCGCGCGCGAGCCCCCTCCGGGCCGGGGCGGCTCGCCGCGCACCGCGCCGCCGGGGCGAGGGCGACGGCGCTGGTGACGGCGCTGGTGACGCTGACGTCGGGTGCCTGCGGGCGGTCGACCCTGGTGGGCCCGGCCGCGACCCACGATCTCACTGGAACGGTCGTCGACCCGGATGATCGGCCACTCGGCGGGGCGGCCCTCGAGCTCGGCAACGATCCGCCGGACGGGCGCATCCCGATGGCGACCGCCCGCACCGATGCGACCGGCGCGTTCCGGCTGCGGCGGATCCCCCCCGGCGCGTTCCGGCTGACCGCCAGCCGGCGGGGCGCCGTCACGGCCGCGTTGCACGTCGACGTCGGAGCCAGCGGCGACGCGCACGGGGCGCACCCCGTGCGCATGGTGCTGGTCCCGGCGGAGGCCCTGGCGGGCACCGTCGAGGATGCCGTCGGGGCGCCCGTCCCCCTGGCCCGGGTGCTGGTGCTCGCCGACTCCGGCGCCCAGGGGGCGGTGGTCCCCACCCGCGCGGCCGATGCGGGGGGCCACTTCCGCTTCGAAGGTCTCGCGGCGGGCGTCTACCGGCTGCTCATCGAGGCCCCCGGGCTCGGCACGTCGGTGGCGGCCCACGTCGCGGTCCCCGATGAATCGGTCCGGGTCGTTCTCCCCGGCGAGAGCCGCTTCATCCGGGGGCGGGTGGTGCACGACGGACGCCCGGTCCTCGGGGCGCGGGTGCTGCTCGCCGGCGAGACGCTGTCCGAGCCACGCCGGACCGAGACCGATGCCGAGGGCTTCTTCATCTTCGGCGGGCTCGGCCCGGGGGCGTACGCCTTGCGCGCCGACTCGGGAGGCCTCGTCTCGGTGGTGCTCACCAACGTCATTCTCGACCGGCTGGACCGCCGAACCGCCGACGTGGCCCTGGTGCTTGGCCCAGGGCTGTTCTTGCGCGGCCAGGTGCGCGACGATGCCGGGCAGCCAGTCGAGGGGGCCGAGGTGTCCCTCGACACCGTCCCGTCGTGGGGAATGGTAGAGATCGTTGCCGCCGATCGGCACGGGGCCTGGGCGACCAGCGCCTTGCCGGCGGGGCGCTATCAGCTCGAGGCGCGACGCCCGGGATACGTCTCCCGCCGGATGGCCACCGTCGAGCTCGGGATGGCCCCATCCGCGGCCGCCGTCGCGACGAGCAGCCCCTGGTCCTCGGTCACGCACGAGGTTCCCCTCGAGCTCGTGCGCACCGCCGAGCTCCACGGACGGGTGGTCGACGAGGCGGGCGCCCCGGTGTCGGGAGCGCGCGTCGAGCCGCAGCTGGCCGACCTCGAAGAGCTGGGCGTGATCTCGACGCCGCTTCCGCTGGCCGCCGAGGCGGCCGCCCTGCCGGTCGGGCTCGCGGCCCCGCGCGCGGCGAGCTCGGGCGGCCCGGGACCGCGCGGCGGCGCGACCTCGATCGGCGTCGGGAGCGTGGTCACGGGAGAGGACGGGACGTTTCGGCTGACCGGGCTTGGCCCTGGGCAGGTGCGGGTGGCGATCTCCCAGGTCGAGGCGACCCCGTTCCGGACGTTGCCGCTCGAGCTCGCTCCAGGGCAGCGGCGGGAGCTCGGGAACATCGCCTTGCACCGCGCGATTCGCCTCTCGGGGCGGGTGGTTGGTCCGGACGGATCACCGGTGGCGGGCGCGCGGGTCAGCGCCAGCCTGACGTCCACCCCGAGCGATGCGCCCGCGTCCACCGCCACCGCTCCCGCCACCGTCACCGTCACGGCCCCGGGGCTGCGCTCCGGGAGCGGGCTCGATTTCTTCACGGTCAGCGACGAGGCGGGACGCTTCTCGCTGCCTCTGCGCCGTGGTGCCTTCCGGGTGATCGCCTCGGCTCCGCGCCAGCCGGTCGCCGTCGCGCTGGTCGAGCTCGCGCCCGATCGCCCCCCACCGGCCCCCATCACGCTGCGCTTGCCTCACTGAGCGGTCATCCCATCCTCGGTCGTCGGGCCGACCGGGTGGCCCCGCCGCCGGCGCGACCGCGCGACCAGCACCAGGGCCACCGAGAGACCCAGGGATGGCGCGCCCGCAGCATCATCTTGTCGCTGTTGACGGCCCGGGTACGGCGCTCGGCGGGAGCCAGCTCCGCGCCTCGTGCCCGGATCGGCGGCGGCGCGACAGGCACACCCCGCGGGGTTCGCGGGCAGGGAATAGTCGTGGGGATCGCGGCCGAGCGCGTAGATGTCGCAGACGGCGGCGAAGTCGTCGGGCGAGAGCGTGCGCAGGCCGAGATCGCCCGGGGTGGAAGAGGGAAACATGGTGGCCGCCCGCACCGAGGCCGGAGCATCCCGACAGTTGACGGTCGGAGCGCCGGTGTCGTCGAGCGGCAGCGGGTCGGGAGCCTGGCCGAGATAGCACGGGTGATCGAGGCCGATGAAGTGTCCCATCTCGTGGGTGAGGGCGTTCTGGACGTCCTGCCCATGCGGGATCGAGACGACCGTGAGATCCCCCCACACGTCGTCGACCCCGTTGATCTCGATGTCGGCGTCCAGGATCTCGCCGGTCTTCTTCAGCGTGGTGAGGGTGGTCAGCGCGAGCGCGTTCGGATCGTAACAGGGCGTCGCTTGGGCTCCGCTCGTGGGGTCACAGCCCCAGACGTCCGTGCGCATGACCACCACGTTGCGCTGATCGTTTGCCGTCACCGCCGCCGTCACCGTGGCGTCGAGCGCGCGGGAAGCGTCGGCCACCGAGAAGTCGAGCTCGAGGTAGGAACACCCACCGAGCCCCGGGGCGCGGCGGTCCCACGCCGCCACCGCGGCCTGCATCGCCCCGCGCATCTGCTCGCGCGTCATGTTCTCGAGGTCCTGGGGATATCCCTCGATGCGCACCCGGCTTTGGAACCAGGCATAGGGCGCCCCGAGGCCGGTCTCGTAGCGCACGTAGCCCGCGGCCGAGCGCGACAGGCCGGTGGCGAGCAGCAGCACCGTGAGCGCGAGCAGCCTGGCCGCGCATCGCGCCATCGGCGGAACGGGGCCTCCGGCGGCGCGCGACACCCGTCTCATCGCTCGAGTGCCCCGGACTCAGGGCGCGGCGGCCGACATGAGTCGCAGCACCTCGGCCTTCATGACGTCGAGCGCGACCGGCGCCCGGGGACTGACCGGAGAAATCGCCGTCGCCGCCGGGGGAAGGGCGCTCACGGGGAGCCGGCTGCCCGCGGCGATCTGCTGGGTGGTGGTCGGCGGTCGCACCGGCGCGGTGGCGCGCGGCACCAGCTTGACCTCCCCCAGCGCCGGCGGCGCCACGGTCCAGCGCCTGGTCGTCGACTCGAAGGTCAGCGGATGCAACCCCTGCGACATCCCCACCACCTGCGCGTGCGTGGCCTGCCCGCGCAGGAAGACCAGGGAACGCGTCCCCGGGACGAAGCGGCTCATCCCCATCACCACCATGCTGATGTCGCCAACCGTCCCACCCGGCTGCACGATGGTGAGCGAGGTGGGTGCCTGTGCCGGTGTCGAGGTCGTGCCGCCGGAGCCGACGCCGCTCGGCGGCGAGGACTTCCACAGGTCGACCACCCCGAGCTCGATGGTCGAATAGATGCGTTCGTGCTTCGCGTCCCACTCGGAGCGCACCGACCTGACATCGACCACGGCGATGTGATCGGCCTGCTGGACCAGGTCAGGCAGCTCGAGGGCCACCATGATGGAGGCGCGGGCACGCCCGCCGCCCGGTCCGAGCGCGAGGCCAAGCCACACCGTCGCCACGCCCACAACCATCCCGAGGTTCCGCGCGCGGCGCCGGGTCACCACCCGGGCCCGGGCACGACCGTTGCTCCCAATCGGTGACGAGATCGACGGTGAAGGCATGGCTCTCCTCGGAGTATATCCCCCTTTCATCGGCAGGTGGTGGGTGGGCCTGAATCGCCGCCGGTTTCGACCTTTCGGATGTGACGGCCGGTGTCGTCGTTTGATTCACAGATCGGAGTTTTGTGGTAAAGACGGGCGCCATGACTTTTCTGGAGGCGGCGCTCGAGATCCTGAAGCGCGAAGGTAAGCCTCTGCATTTCAAGGAGCTCACCGAGCGTGCGATGACGAAGAAGCTGTTGACCTTCGTCGGACGCACCCCCGAGCTCTCCATGCAGACGCAGTTGACGGCAGCGATCAAGAAAGCTCCGGGGAATCCGTTCGTCCGGGTGAAGCCCGGGACGTTCGGGCTCCTGCGCTATCCCGAGATGCCTCCGGAAGAGCCGACCAAGGCCGAGCCCGTCGCGGCGCCGGCCGGAGGGACGGCCAGGTCGGGGGCGGGTGGCGAGAAGTCCACCAGCGACAAGTCCTCGAGTCGGGCCAGTGACCGGCGCAAGGAGGACAGGGACGGCAAGGACGACAAACAGAACAAGGAGAACAAGGACGCCAAGGACACGCGTGCGCCGGAGGCGGAAGGCGACGCCGAGCGCGGCCGTCGGCGACGGCGGCGTGGCGGACGCGGGGCGCGGGGAGCCACCGACGGTGAGGCCGATGCGGCCCCGGCGACGGCGCCCAAGACCGCGGGAGGCGTGGGCGCCTCCACCCGATCGTCTCGGTCGTCATCCTCCTCGGGCTCGGCCGAGACACATGGACGTCGCGGCGGAAGCGCGGGTGCCTCCAGCGGCACGGCGGGCTCGACCGCCGGTTCGACCTCGAGCGCCGCGGGCCGCGATGAGGAGCGGACCGAGGGCGTAGGGGGCGAGGCGCATGGGCAGGTGCGCACCCATTCTCGGGATCGCGAGCTTGCACGGGAGCGCGAGCAGGCGCGAGAGCAGGCGATGGAGACATCGCGGGCGGAGGGTCAGAGCGACCATCCCGACGAGCACATGGACGAGCCGTCGGTCGGTGGGCTTTCGGCCGAGGCACGGGCCGCCGCTCTGGCCGAGACGGGCGTCCTCGAAGGGGATCAGGACGACGACGGCGAGGACGGCGACAACGAGACCGACGATGAGGCCGGAGATGACGGCGGGCTCGACGCCGACGCCGACCAGGAGTCGGGGGACGCCTTCGGCGAGCCAGCCAGGCGCGAGCCCGGCAGGAACGCGTCGGCGGCCACGGGTGCCTTCGGAGGCCGTGGCGATGCCGAGGCGGTGGGCGCCGGCGAGGACGATGACGAGGACACCGAGAGCCAGACCGGTGTCGAGGGCCCTCCCGGCGGTACCGCATTCGGCGCGCGCCCTGGCGAGCGCGCGAGCAGCCCCGAGGGCGAGCTCGGCGCGGCGGAGGGCGAGGGCCCAGGCGAAGCCGGCGACGACGGTCCCGAAGGCGAGGGAGATGCCGCCCTGGGAGACGCCGGCGACGAATCCGCGCGCCGACGGCGGCGCCGGCGGCGTCGTCGTCGCGGGGGCAACGGCGAGGGACTTCCAGGCCAGCCAGGCCAGCTCGGTGAGGACCGCGCGACTGGCGGAGGCGGTGGCATCGGCGCGGGCGCGTTCGAGGGCGGTCCGTCCGGCGGCGGTCTGTCCGCAGACGCGAGCGACTCCCGAGGGCAAATCTCCGCCGGCGGCGGATCTTCGATGGGATTCTCCGGCTCGGGCTCGACCTCCTCGGGCTTCTCGCCGGCGGCCGGCTCGGCATCGACCACCGGCACCTCGGCGGCCCTCGAGGGCAGCGGAGCTCCCGCGGGCGGAGCGACCTCGGTCGGCGGCGCGGCGGGGGCGGGTGGGACCGACGCCAACGGACAGTCCTCGGTGCGCAAGATCCTGGCGCCGATCGATGCCGCCATCGAGGTCCTGCGCGGACAGCCGCCGGGCCGCGGGGTCCATGTTCGACAGATCGCCGACAGCGCCATTCGCAAGCGACTGATTCACGGCGAGCCCAACGAGGCCTGGCGGGTGGTGCGCACCGCGCTCGCGACCGAGGCCAAGCACCGCCTGCGCAATGGCATGCGACCGCGGGTTCGCTCGGCGGGCAGCGGGCTGTTCGCGCTCGCGCGTCGGCCGCCGGAGGCCGAGCTCGAGAAGGCCGAGCACGTGTTCGGCGAGGCCCGTCGCGCGCTCCGCGAGCGGACCATGGCGGCGCTCGAGAAACGCCTCGCCGAGTTGCCGCCCGGGGCGTTCGAGGCGCTGGCGCGGGTCCTCCTGCAGCGAGAGGGGTTCGGCCCCACGACCTTCGTCAAGCGGGTCGAAGGCACGATCTACGTCGAGGCCCTGCGCGGACGCGGGTCGCGGCCTTCCCGATGTCTCATCGCGCTGCGCTCGGGCGCCGCCTCGGCGGGGCGCCGGGCCATCGGCGAGCTGCGGGCCGGGATCCGGGCGCGCAACCAGGACGAAGGGGTGCTCATGCTCTGCGGGCGCCTGGCGGACGATGCCATCGCCGAGTGGAGGCAGCCTGGGCCGCCGCTCGAGATCGTGGACGGCGCCGCCCTGGCCGAGACCTGCGCCCGCCACGGGGTGGGCGTTCAGACCGCAACGGTGGTGGTGGACTTCGTGGACGGCGACTTCTTCGCCGAGCTCTCGGAAGGTTGAGCTGAGCTGAGCTGAGCCGAGCGGAGTGAGTCGAGTCGGTCTGGACGGGCGGATCCCGGCGGGCGCGTGGAGCTGGCTCGGGCGGGCGCCGTTCGCCGAGACGGCCGAGCTGCAAGAGCGCCTGCGCCGCGCGCAGCTCGCCGGAGCGGCCGGCGACACCCTGCTCGTGCTCGAGCACGATCCGGTGATCACGCTCGGGCGGGCGGCCGACCCCGCCCATGTGCTCGCGTCCGCCGACGAGCTGGCGCGCGACGGCATCGCGGTGGCGCGGGCGACCCGGGGCGGCGACGTGACCTACCACGGGCCGGGGCAGATCGTGGCCTACCCGGTGGTGCGGCTGCGGTCCGGGGTGCGGGCCCACGTGCGCGCGATGGCGGCGGCGATCCTCGATCTTCTGGGGGACTGGGGCATCGAGGGCCACTATCGCGACGACGCGCCAGGGGTGTGGGTCACGCGCGACGGGCGCCCGGCGAAGATCGCGGCCTTCGGCATCAACGTCCATCACCGGATCGCCGTGCACGGGCTGGCCTTCAATCTGTGTCCTCGCCTCGATCACTTCGCCCGCATCGTGCCCTGCGGTCTGACCGGGGTGGCCGTCACGTCGGTGGCCGAGCTCCTCTCGGAGCGCGGCGCCTCCGCCTGCGCCTCCGCTTCTGCCTCTGCCTTTGCCTCCACCTCCAGCTCTGCCTCTGTCTCTGCTTCTGCCTGTGGCTCCGTCTCCACCTCCGCCTCGACCTCCACCAGCCCGACAACCTCCACTGGATCGGCTGCCGACGAATGGCCGACGCCGTTCACCTCGGCCGAGCGGCTGGCGCGCGCGCTCGGCGAGCGACTCGGGATCGCGTTTCGACGCACGACCGACCCAACGGAATTGCTTTGCAAGACAACATCCCTAGAATGAATTGGGCGTGCATTCACAAGCTGGCCTGGCTCGAATCGTCGTGGCGTACAACCGAGACTTCGAGAACGCCGAGGCAGATCCCGAGAACCGAGCGCGCGAGGACGTCGAGAACGTCGCGACCCACCTGACGGCCCGGCTCGCAGCCCGCGGCTACGAGGCCATTCCGCTCGGGGTCTACGACGATCTCGCCGAGACCCTGGCCGAGATTCGTCACCTCGCGCCCGATGTGGTCTTCAACCTCTGCGAGTCGATCTCGGGCGACAGCCGCTTCGAGCCCCTCTTGCCGATGCTGCTCGAGAAGGAGGGGATCGCCTACACTGGCTCGCCGCCGCTCTCGCTGTCGATGGCGGTGCACAAGCCCAAGGCCAAGGAGATCCTGCGCGCGCGCGGCGTGCCCACGCCCGACTCCTTCGCCACCAGCCACGCCGACCCTCAGCCTGGCCCCCAGCGCTGGACCGAGCTGCCGTTTCCGCTGATCGTCAAGCCGGCCCGCGAGGATGCCTCGGTCGGGATCTACAAGGAGTCGGTGGTGCGCGACGCGACCGCGCTCGGCGCGCGCATCGCCCACGTGCTCTCCCAGTACCGCCAGCCGGCGCTGGTCGAGCAGTACATCGAAGGCCGCGAGGTCTACGCCTCGCTGCTCGCCGATTCCTCCGGCGAGCCCCAGGTCCTGCCGCTCTACGAGATCGATTTCTCGGGCCTGCCCCCGTCGCATCCGCGCATCGTCTCGTTCGAAGGCAAGTGGGTGGAGACCTCGCCCGAGTATGCGGGCACCAAGCCGGTGCGCTGTGAGCTGCCGGAGGACGTGCGGGCCCGGGTCGCGGCCACCGCCCGGGCCGCCTTCACCGCCCTCGAGCTGCGGGACTACGGTCGGGTGGACATGCGCCTCGGCAACGACGGGATACCCTACGTGATCGACGTCAACCCGAACTGCGATCTCTCTCACCAGGCGGGGGGCTTCGCCCGCGCGGCGCAGGCGGCCGGACTCACCTATGATGACTTGATCCTGCGAATCCTCCAACAGGCGCTAATACGAAAACATGATGCGGATACGATACCCCTCGCGATCCGATCGCGACGGCATCGCCGCCCTGATCCGGCGGGGACCGTTTCGACCGGAGGAGATCGCCTGCGCTCTCGAACTACTGGACGCAGCGGTTAGCCGCACCGACACCTACGAGGCCCTCCTCAGTGAGGATGCGGTCACGTCGACGCCGCTCGCCTACGCGTGCTTCGGCGCTACCCCCATGACCGAGGCGACCTTCGATCTCTACTGGATCGCCGTCGCGCCCGAGCACCAGGGCCGAGGCCTCGGCCGCGCGCTCCTCGCCCACCTCGAGGAGCAGCTCACCCGACGGGGCGCGCGCACCCTGCGCATCGAGACCTCGAGCCTCGAGGGCGCGGGCGGGGCGGCCCGCTTCTACGCCCGGCAAGGGTTTTCGGAGGTCGGCCGGATCGACGACTTCTACCGGATGGGCGATCACCTGCTCACCTTTGCCAAGCGCCTGGCCCCGGCATGAGTCCCCCTCGGCCGGTTCCGCGGTTCGGGGGCACGAGCACGGCGCTGCCCCTCGATGCTCGGATAATGGCCGTCCCGTTCCTGCCCGTTGTGTCCTTGACCGTTCTCACCTTGGTCGTCACGGGGGTCTTTGCCTGTCGCCGGGGTCGGTCGACCGGAGCCGAGGGATCGCCGCTCCCCCGTGCTCCCCTCGTCCTCGGCCACATCGAGGTGGTGGCCGCCCCCGAAGGCGACGGGCGGGTGGCGCTCGACACCGAGGCCCTCGCGCAGGTCATCGCGGCTCGCCTGCGTGCCTCCGGGCTCTTGCGCGCGTCGCCGCCCTCCGACGCGGCGGCGGGGCCCGAAGGGGTGGAGGGCGGCACCGCCGAGGTGCGGGTCTTCGCGCGCGTCACCGCCGAGGTGATCGAGGTGCCCCCGAAGGCCAAGGTCCGAGTGTCCGCGGCCCTGCAGCTCGACACCCGCCCGTCCGATGTCCCAGGGGCGCTCGCCGAGCAACTGGCGGGCTCGGGGGAGGGCGAGCTCGTCACGGCCGCGGCCCGGGCCGACCGCAGCGCCGCGGCCGAGCGCATCGCCGAGCGGACGGTGTCGGATCTGCTCGACGCCTACCTCGGGCGGGCCCGCCTCGAGATCGCCTCAGCCGACGAGCTGCACGCGCTCCTGGCCCGCGACAATCCGCTGCGGGAAGAGGCCATTCGACAGGTGGGGGTTCGCCAGCTCCGCAGCGAGACGCCGCGCCTGCTCGAGCTCCTGCGGGACGACAGCGAGGCGGTGCGCGACGCCGCCCTCGGCGCGCTGCTGGCGATGCGCGAGCCGCGCGCGGTCCATGCGTTGACGCAGTCCCGCTCGATGAAGGACCGGAGGGAGATGCGCAAGATCCTGGATGCGCTCGCCACCCTCGGTGGCGCCGAGGCCCTCGACTATCTTAGCTTCGTGGCGGAGGGGCATTCGGACGAGGAGATCCGCACCATGGCCGCGGAGGCGCGGGATCGCCTGATGCGCCACCTCGACGCCGGACGCTGAGGAAAGCCGAGCCCCCCCTTCCGATCTCGTCCGCTCGCCCCGCTTCGCGGAGGGGAGGGGACAGGAGAGGAGGGTTGGCTCGGGCTCACTGCTGCCAACCCAGCAAATGGATGTCGAATTTCGCTTTATTTCCGTTAGTATAGAAGGGTGGAAGTCGCCAATTCAGTTGGCAGGGCGCCGGCGGGGCGGGGCGGGCAGGCCCCCGATGCGGGGGCCGAGCGGATCATCGGGGCCTACCGTCTCGGGCCGCGCCTCGGCGCCGGCTCGGAAGGTGAGCTCTTCGCCGCCACCGCGCTCGGCGCCGGCCGGGTCGATCAGCCCGCCTTCGCGCTCAAGCTCTTTCATGCCCTCTCGGCCGCCACCGAGACCCGTGTGCGCCGGGAATACGAGCGCCTGAGCGGGCTCGATCACCCGGGCATCGTCAAGCCCGTCGATCTCGGACGCGCCGCCGACGGGCGCCTGTACCTGGTCACGGAGCTGGTGGAGGGCGCCTCCATCGCGGCGCTGGCGGAGCGGCGCGACCGCGATCGCGAGGAGGGGCAGCGGGAGGGGAAGCAAGAGGAGAAACAGGAGGCGGTGGACCACGGACCGACCGCGGCGGTGGAGGGGTTCGTGCGCGTGGCCCGCGACGTGACCGACGCGCTCGCGTACCTGCACGGGCGCGGCGTGATCCACGGCGATCTCTCGCCCGCCAACGTCCGGCTGACCCCCGCGACTGGAGCCCCCGGGGTCCTGCGCGCGGTCCTGGTGGACTTCGGCGCGCTTGGCGGAGGAGGGCTCGGGATCGGCCGGGGCAGCGCCAGCACCGGGGGGGCGAGCGGAACGCTCGGGTTCGCGGCGCCCGAGGCGCTGGTGGGCAGCGTCGGGCCTGCGAGCGATCTCTTCAGCCTCGGCGCGACCTTGTTCTTCGCCTGGACCGGCCAGGCCCCGTTCGGCGTCGGCGCTCCCTCGCTGCAGCGCTTGCTGTCGTCGTCGGCCACGGTGCCGCCGCTCGCCTCCCTGCGCGCGGGACTGCCGGCAGGCTGGGACAAGCTGCTCGGCGATCTGCTGGCGCGCGATCCCGGTCAGCGCCCGAGCTCGGCGCGCGTGGTCCTGAAGCGCATCGATGATCTCGCGACCGCGGCGCTCCGGCGGATCGACGAGTCGGCCGTCTTGCCACCGTTCCCCGCGGGCGATCCCCTGGCGGGGGCCTTCGTCGGGCGGCGGCGCGAGCGGACACGGATCGCCGATCTCGTCGATGCGCTCGAGGCTGGCGGCGCCGACCGCGAGCGCCCGGGAGCAGCGGGGGTGGGGGTGGCGGTGATCGCGGTGGCGGGCGCCGAAGGCATGGGCCGGCGCACCCTGATTCGCGCCGCCCTCCGCGAAGCCGCGCTCCGTCGCCTGTCCCGGCGCGGGGCCTCCCTCGAGATCTTCGAGGGGAGCGTCTCGGAGCTCGAGGCGTTCCTCGACGCGCGCCCGGAACCGCCCGAGCCCGCGCCAGCCGAACCCGCGGCGCGGTGGTCGTCGGTCGAGAGCTCCGATCCGGTTCGCGGCGAGGAGCGTCGCTTCGTGCGGATCGCCGATCGCCTGGATGCCCGGGTGGCCTCCTTGCCGCTCGCGGTGGTGCTCGATCCCGGCGCCGAGAGCTCGTCCCTCGCGCGCGTGCTGGCGGGCGGGCCGGCTTCGCGGCGCTGGCTGGTCGTGCTCCCCACCGTGGCGCCGCTCGGGGCCTTTGCCGGCCTCGATCTCGTGCTCGGCCCCCTCGGACTGCCCGATGCGCAGGCGCTGCTGACGCACGCCACCGACGGCGAGGCCCCGTCGGAGCTGGCCGAGCGGCTCCTCCGGCTCTCGGGTGGCTCCCCCGCCGTGCTGGCCGCGGTCGCCCGGCAATGGATCGTCGCGAGCCGCGCCGGGGATCTCCGGCTCCCTTCGGAGGCCGGGGCGGGGCTCGATGGCCTCCTCGCCCGTTCCTTCTCCGGGCTGCCGACGGACGTGCGGCAGACGGTGGCCCGCGTCTTCCTGTCGCAAGGAGACCTGGCAGGCGCCGCGGGCGACGTGGCGATCGCCGCGCTGGATGGCGCCCGCGCCGCGGGCTGGCTGGTCGACGGGGTCGAGCCGCCGCGGCTTCCGAGCAACGCCCACGCACGCGCGGTCGAGGCGGCGCTGGGGGAGCCCGATCTGCGCCCGCTCGCCCTCGACATCGTGGGGCGGGCGGCCGGCCAAACCGTGCCCGGCCGCAGCGACACCGAGAGCGCCCGCCGCGCCTCTTGCCTGAGGGCCCTCGGGCGGAGGGAGGAGGCGGCGCGCGCCTTCCGGCTGGCGGCGGCCTCGGCGGTGGCCGGGCAGAACCTGCACTCCGAGCGGGCCGTGGCCTGGCTCGAGGAGGCCCTGCAGCTCGACCCGGCCGAGCTCCCGGCGGACGCGTGCGCCTTCCTGGTTGCCGCGCTCGCCGTCCAGGGTCACACCGGGCGTGCGCTGGCGCGCCTGGATGCGACCCTCGCACGCGGCCAGCTCTCGGCCGACGACCGCCTGCGGTTGAGAGAGCGCAAGGCATGGTTGCTGGCGCGCGCCGGACAGCCCGCCGATGGGTTCGAGGAGCTGTCGCTGGCCTGGGCGGGCACGGCCGGGGATCCCGCGATCACGTCGGCGACCGCGCGCCTGGTCCGGGCCAGGCTCGCGCGTCTGCTGCTCGGGCTCGGGCGCTTCGATGAGGCGAGCCGCCTCGCCACCGAGACGCTCGAAGCCGAATTCGGCGCCGAATCCGGCTCCGATCTCGGCTCCGCCCGCGACCGCCCGGGCCTGGCGCTGGAGACGCTCGGAGAGACGTTGATCCTGGCCGAGGCGTATGCCGGAAACCTCGCGGCCGCGCGAACGCGGCACCGCCAGTTTTGCGCCGAGCACACTGGCTTTCCCGCTGCCCGCGCCGCTTACCTCGGCGCCTTCATCGAGCACCTCGCCGGGGCGCTCGACGAGGCCATCGCCCGTTACCGCCTGGCGCTGGCGCTCTCCGAGCGGCTCGACGATCCACACACCCGGGCGGCCATCGCGCTCAACCTCGGTGCGCTCGCCGCCGAGGCGGGACGCTACGAGGAGGCCCTCGCCACCCAGGATCGCGCGATCCGCGAGCTCGGCCGGCTCGGCGCGACGCTCGAGCTCGCGACCGCGCTCTTCAACGCGGCCATGCTGCTCGTCGAGCTCGGGGATCTGCCGGCGGCCGAACGCATGCTCGAACGCCTGCGCCACGCGTCCGGCGCGCGCCTGCTGTCGTCGACCGCCGCCTCGGTGGCCTACGTCGAGGCGGAGCTGGCCGCTCGCCGCGGCGATCCGGAGGTGGCGCTGCGGGCCTTCGCGCGCGTCGCGGAGATCCCCGGCGCGGGGCCCCAGCTCGGCCGGGCCGCGCGCCTCGCCTACGCCGAGCAACTCGCCCGGCATCAGCGGCTCGCGGAGGCCTGGGAGCAGCTCGACGCGCTCCAGCCCGCCGGCGCGCCTCCGGCGGTACCGGGGCTCGACACGGCCGATCTCGAGCTCGCCTGCGCGCGGGTGTCGCTCGCGGGGCCCGCGGCCGAGGTCGATCTCGCCGCCGGGCTGACGTCGGTCGCCCGGCTCGAGAGGTGCGCCGAGCTGGCCGAGCGCTCGGGCCGCAAACCCCTCGCGTGGCGACTCGCTCTATCGGCCGCCCGGCTGCTTCACAGGGCGGGACACACCGCGCGGGCCCAACCCCTGCTGGCGCGCGCCCGCGGCTCTTTCGAGGAGGTTCGCATGTCGGTTCCGGCAGATCATCGGGCTGGCTTCGAGAGCGACCGCGATGCGCATTTTCTGATCGAGCTCGGCAGGGCCGCGCGGGCGGCCTCCCCGGGGCCGGCCGGAGCGCCCGCCCCGGTCGATGGAACGCGGGGCGCGGCGGACACGGCGCCGCGACCGGCCCCCGAGCACGGTGACGGCCGCCTGCGCCGCCTCTTGCGCATCAACAAGCGCCTCAACAGCGAGCTCCGTCTGCCGAGGCTGCTCGAGCTCATCATGGACACCGTCATCGAGCTCACCGAGGCCGAGCGCGGGTTCGTGCTCCTCGAGGACGACCAGGGCGAGCTGGTGGTCAAGGTGGCCCGCAACATCGGCGAGCAGAGCCTCGAGGCCGAGTCGTTCGAGCTGTCGCAATCCATCGCCCGCCAGGCCGCGACGGGCGGGCAACCCATCGTCACGGTGGACGCCGGGATGGATCCCCGGTTCCGGGAGGCGGTGTCCGTCTCCGATCTGCACCTGCGCTCGGTGATGGCCGTGCCGCTGCAGATCAAGGGTCGCGCCGTGGGCACCATCTACGTCGACAACCGCCTGCGCAAGGGCGCGTTCGGGGAGGCCGACGTCGAGCTGGTCCTGGACTTCGCCGAGCAGGCCGCGATCGCCATCGAGAACGCGCGCCTCATGACCGAGCTGCGCCGCCGCGAGCGGCAGATCGAGGTGCTGAACCGGCGCCTCGAGCGCGATCTCGTGGCCCGCAAGGAGGAGCTCTCCGGCATGAAGGTCGAGCTGCGGGAGAGCCGCGAGGCCCTGGCCATCCGCTACGACTACAAGAACATCGTCGGGCGAACCCCGCGCATGCTCGAGCTGTTCCGGCTGCTCGATCGACTGACCGACACCACCCTGCCGGTGGTGATCCAGGGGGAGAGCGGGACCGGCAAGGAGCTTGTGGCCCGGGCCCTGCACTTCAACGGCGCGCGCAAGCACCGCGCCTTCGTCTCCGAGAACTGCGCGGCGATTCCCGAGACGCTGCTCGAGACCACGCTCTTCGGGTCGGTGAAGGGTGCCTACACGGGGGCCGATCACGACACCCGCGGCCTCTTCGAGGTCGCCGATGGGGGCACGCTGTTCCTCGACGAGGTCGGCGAGATGTCCCCTTCGATGCAGGGGAAGCTGCTGCGGGTCCTGCAGACGGGAGAGCTGCGCCGGGTGGGCAGCGAGCGCAGCCACAAGGTGGACGTGCGCATCATCGCCGCCACCAACCGCGATCTGTCACGGATGGTCGAGGAGGGGCGCTTTCGGCAGGATCTGTTCTTCCGTCTGTCCGTGGCCCGCATCGGCCTGCCGCCCTTGCGCGAACGCCGCGAGGACATCCCGGCCATGGTCGAGCACATCCTCGCGTCGCAGGTCTCCTCCCAGGCCCAGTCGCGGGCGCAGCCCGGTGCGCCGCCCCGCGTCGCGCGGGGCATCGAGCCCGCGGCGCTATCGCGGCTCATGGCCTACCGCTGGCCGGGCAACGTGCGCGAGCTCGAGAACGAGCTCATGCGCGCGGCCGCGATGTCCCACGAGAGCATTGCCAGCGCCGATCTGTCGCCCCACATCGGCGGGGACGAGACCGGCGGCCTCACACCCGAGGACCACCCCGACAACCTGGCGCTTCGCCCTCGGGTCGAGCGTCTCGAGCGCTCGCTCCTGCGCGAGGCCCTCGGTCGGCACGCCGGCAACCAGACCCGCGCCGCGGAGGCGCTCGGGCTTTCGCGATTCGGCCTTCAGAAGAAGCTCAAGCGCTATCACATGGGTTGACACGGCTGCCAACTCGGTTGTCGCTCGGCCTCCTGGACCGGCCAGAATCGGCGAGGATCCGGGCTTTTCCAGTGGTTTGAAAGTTGCTTCGTCCAATCCGGGGGACTGCAGCATGCGCACGCGACACGACAGAAGAGAGCCTCACCGTCTCGGCAAGCTGCTGGCGGCCGTTGGCGTGCTCTTCACCCTGTGGGCCTGCGGCCCGGTCTACATCCCCGTTCCTCCGCCGAGCCAGATCTCCTTCACCTCCGAGGACCTGGTCGACGCCACCGGCACCACCCACCATCTGTGGATCACGGCCGGGGGCCCCGATCCCGCCGCTGCCGGAGCCACATTCTTCGTGTTCGACCGCGAACGCAACGCAGGCGTGATCGCCGGCGCCAACCCCGATGGCAGCTTCGTCGCTCCGCCCTTCGAGGGGACCCTCGGCGATCACGTCGATCTCTACTACCGCGATCCGCGCGGTCGCAGCAGCGGCACGACGTGTCGCCTCCTCGGTCCCGACACCCCCTACGCCCCCCTGTGCCCTCCGTAGGACAGCTCCCTTCGCGGGCATGGGAGGATCGTGGGGGGCCGTCCGCGGCCCCCACGAGCGCCGAAGGCGCGTTAATCGTCGTCGGTGGGCCCCGAGACGCTGGGCAGACGGCGGATCTCGTCGCGCGCGCGGCGCCAGGCGGCCTGGATGATCCATGAGATCGAACGATCTTGACGGATGGCCTCGTGCTGCGTCTCGCTCAGCATCGAGGCGTTGAAGTAGAGGGTGACCTTCTTCTTCGAGGTGGGCAGCGGAGCTGCGCTCGCGCTGTCCGGCGTGCTCGGCGGGGTCGAATTGTCCGGCGTGGCCGGATCGTCGTTGGGGGGTGACACGGTGGTTCTCGTTGGGTTACGGGGAGATGTTGGCGGTGGCCGGCAGGTAGACGGTGAGGCCGAGCAGCGCCATGAGGTGCGAGCTCCAGGTCAGATCCTTGTTGCTGACGGCGGGCTGTCCGCCGCTCCCGTCGAGCACGCCGGTCACCACCACACCCCGTCCGGCGGGGTTGTCCTTGATGAAGACGTCCCGCAGCTCGAGAGACAGCGCCAGGTAGTCGTTGAAGAAGCTGTGAAACCCGATGCCCCCCATTCCCCCGATCTTGCTCCCGCTGACGATGCAGGTGGCGGAATTGGTGCTCGGGGTGTCGCCGCAGGTGACGGTCCCCGCGGTCGGCGTGACCGCCGCCAGGTTCACCAGGGTGGGACCCGCGAACAGGTAGAAATCGTAGTGGGCGAAGTAGCTGCCGAAGAGCGAGTACTTGCCGGTGAAGGGAGTCACCTCGATCCGCGCCGCCAGGATCGACGACTCCTTGTTCATGCCCCGGAGGGCATCGGTCTTGGTGGGGGTGCGCGGCATGTCGTTGTTGGTGGCCTGGGGCAGCCGGCTCTGCAGCTCATCGTTGAACCCGGTCGAGATGGTGCTGACGTTGAACGTCCCGAGCACCGACAGAGACAGCCAGTCGGTGATGTGGAAGCCGAGGTGCACGTCGGCCAGGACCCCGTGATAGAAGGTCTCGTTCACGGTGGAGCCGAGGCCGGCGCCGAGCTCGAAGCGCGTCTGGCGGAGCTCGACCCGCTTCCGGATCGCCGGCGCATCGGCGAGCGGGCTGCGGCGCTGGGCGTTGGCGGCGTGCGGAAGCAGGACCAGGAACATCGGTGCGAGGCCGAGGGCGAAGCCCAACCGCCGGCGCAGCCGTGACCAGGGAGAAGCGGCGGCAGAGTGGTCAGGAGAAGGGCCAACCGAAGGGCCGAGAGCAGGGAAAGGAAGGCAGGGCGGCAGATGGGACTTTCCAGGCGAGCTGCAAGCGGTCTTCCGCTGGGTCATCCGTTGCGTCATGGGCTGATCCTCTTTCGTGCGCAGATTCGGGGGGGACTTGTCTGGGACCACGTGGCCTATGGGCGAGCGGGCAGGTTACCTGGGCGTCTTGTACTGGAACTTGGTGGGCAGGTAGAACCCTGCCCCGACGTAGAACATCACGTTGTGAACCAGCGCGGAGTCCGCCGCCGACTTGGCGAGGGCGGAGGTCCAGACCACCCCGTTCGGGTGGGGGTTGGTGCTCTCGAACTTGTCGAGGATCAGGTAGTCGCGAACGGCGTAGTTCAACGTCAGCCAGTCGAAGAGGAAGAACCGTCCACCGAGGGCGATGTTCGGGGTGATGGAGAGGTTGTCGAAGGACGGATCGGAGGGGTTGCGCGGGATGATCTCGGTCTTGGTCACCCCGATGCCGGCCGACGCGAAGATCTCCCAGTGCAGGATTCCCCGGTTGAACCAGGCGAACTTGCCGTAGACCGGCACGTACCCGAAGTTGAGCGCCCCTCCATAGACGTACTTGTTCAGGGTGGGGATCTGGTTGTACTGCAGCCCGACCAGGGCCTCCCGCTCGGTCAGCTGCTTGATGTAGTAGTTGCCCTGCAGCCCCACCCAGATCGCATCCGACAGGAAATAGTTGAGGTCCGCACCGAAGACGTAGTGCCGGATCATGATGTCGTTCACCGAGACGCCGGTGAAGGGTGACAGCTCGAAGCGGCCGCCCTTGAGGAAGCGCTTGCGGGGAAGGACGGCGATGTCCTGCCAGGACAGGGTGGCCGAGGTCTTGACGGCCGCGACCGGCGCATCGCCCGACTTGTCCGAGAGATCGAGCTCGCCCGTGGTGTCGAGGGGGGGGCTGGTGGTCCCAGAGGCATCCGCGTCGGCCGGGGTCGCGTTCTGCTGATCGGAATTTCCGGCGTTCCCCTCCGCCGCGGTCTTCGCCGCGAATGCCGCCCCGGAGTCGAATTCTCCCATGGCAAACACCACGAAGAGGCAGATGGCCAGTCGCTTCATGTTCCCTCGCTCTTGAGACGGAGTTGGGTGACCAACGAAAAAGCCAAAGATTTCAAAGGCTTAAATGGGTGGGCAAAAGGATTGCGCACTATATCACGTCGATTTTTTGGCAAGCAAATAAAAAAGCCCCAAAACATGCGGGTTCCAAACTTGTCGTGAAGGTTCAGGATCGGAGCCCGGAGCTCGCGGCCGCATCCTCATACAAGGCTTCGACGAATTCGTCAGGATCGAACGCGCGCAAATCGTCCACGCGCTCCCCGATCCCGACGAAGCGCACCGGGATCTGGAGCTGGTCGGCGATGCCGAGGATCACTCCGCCCTTGGCGGTCCCGTCGAGCTTGGTGAGCACGATGCCCGAGACCGCCATGGCCTGGGTGAACATCTGGGCCTGGGCGATGGCGTTCTGTCCGCTGGTCGAATCGATGACCAGCCAGGTCTCGTGCGGCGCCCCCTCGGTGGCCTTGCCGATCACCCGCCGGACCTTCTGCAGCTCCTCCATCAAGTCGACCTTGGTGTGCAGCCTCCCGGCGGTGTCGGCAATCACCACGTCGAACCCCTCGGTCTTTCCCTTCTTGACCGCGTCGAAGAGCACCGACGAGGGATCGGCGCCCTCCTTGCCCCGGACGATGCTGGCCCCGCTGCGCGTGGCCCAGATCTCGAGCTGCTCGGCGGCGGCGGCGCGGAAGGTGTCACCGGCGCCGACCAGGACCTTCTTGCCTTCGCCGACCAGCTTGGCGGCCAGCTTGCCGATGGTGGTGGTCTTGCCGCTGCCGTTGACCCCGATGACGAGCAAGACGAAGGGAGGAGACGCCGGCGGGTCGAAGGTCATGGGCGCGCCGCTGTCCGCGAGCAGCCGGCGGGTCCGGGCGCGCAGGTATTCCCAGATGGAATCGACCGACGTCAGCTCCTTCTTCGACAGGGACGTGCGCATCTCCTCGATCAGCTTCTGGCTGGTGCGCACGCCGATGTCGGCGGTGAGGAGGATCTTCTCCACCTCGTCGAGGATGGCGGGATCGACCTCGCGCTTGCCGGCGAAGACCTGGCCGAGGCGCGAGATCCAGCCGGCGCGGGTCTTGGCCAGCCCCTGACCGAGGGCGGCGACGTCCCGCCTGGGCTTGATGGGGGTGTGGGCCGCCGGTGTCGGGCTGGCCACCGGAGCCACCGCGGGCGTGGCGACCGACGCAGGCTCGGGGGCCGGCGGCGATACCACTTCGGGGGGGCGAGCCGGCGCGGGCGGGGCGAGGTCGGGCACCGATCGGAGGTGCGTGGGTCGGGCGGGTGGGGCCGTGGGCGACGGCGCGGGCGCGGGCGATGGCGCGGGAGCCGGTGCAACGGCGCGGGTGGGGGCGAGGGCCGCCTCGGGCCGGACGGTCGACTCGGGGGCAGCCGGCTCCGATGGGGCGGCGGTCGGGGGCGAGGCCGTGCGCTGCTTCGGTGGCGCGGGCGCCGGTTCGGGCGCGATCTCCTCGAGCTCCCGCCGGCGGCGGGCCCGCGCCCTCCGGACGAGGAGCAGGCCGAACCCAGCACTGCCGAGGAGGCAGCCCGCGGCAACCGCCGCCTCGATGAGCTGACCGGGGTCCAAGTGCATGACGCTGGAATCCATGGGCGGCGGGACATTACCATCGACCATCGCGTCGAGGGAGGGGGCGGCGGCCGAGTCGGCGGCCGCGGTGGGAGTCGCCGGGACGAAAAAAGGCGCGATTTCCCGCCGGACACGGCAAGATCCCGGCCCAGGTCATCCCCGGCGGGGGATTTGCCGAAAACGCCCCGTGACCATATAAGTAGCGTATGGTCACGTCGTTCGACGGGCAAGTGTTCCGGTGGTGCCCGCCTTCTGGAGAGAGCCGATGAAGATCAAGCGGGTCGAGATCCTGGGCTTCAAGTCGTTCGTGGAGAAGACCACCATCGCGTTCACCGATCCGATCACGGCGATCGTCGGCCCGAACGGGTGCGGAAAGTCCAACGTGGTCGATGCGATTCGCTGGGTGATGGGCGAGCAGTCCGCCAAGCACCTGCGCGGCCGCGCCATGGAGGACGTGATCT
>CAZIOH010000024.1:0-20517 GCA_964540815.1 uncultured Myxococcales bacterium
CGCTCTGAACGGACGCTTCGGGACCGGACGTCAGGGCCCATTCGCCCGTCCTCGTCCTCGTTCCTCCTTCTCCGCCGTCGCTTGCGGGCGCGGACGAGCGGATCACTGCCGGCGGGTCGTGGAGGCCTGGTGGAGGCCCATCGGATGAAGGGTGACGCCCTCCCCCTTCTTATCCCATTCCCCCGCCTGGCTGGGGGCAGGGTTAGGGAGAGGGGCCCCACTTTTCCCTCTCGCGCGAGAGCTCGACCGCGCGCTTTCAGCGCGCGCGGGGGACGGCGATCCGCTATATTCTCTGCACTAGATTATGGTTCCTCGACGATCGCAAGGGCTCGGGTGGCAGCTGCCGTTTGCTCGTTCCGCGGCGCGGGCGGCGGTGTTCGTCGCCTGCACCCTGCTGGCGGCGGGCTGCCGGGATCGCAACCAGGCCTTCTTCGGGAGCACCGCGACCCTCAACTCGGACGCTGGGTTCGGCGGCTCGTCGTCGTCGGGTGGGGCCGGCGGTCGAGGCGGGGTGACCGGCACCGGTGGAACCCCCGACCTCGGCGGCATGGGCGGCTCGGCCGGCGCCTCCCCCACCTGCATCCCGAGCGGCAAGGAGACCTGCGCCAACCTCGGCGTGGACAACGATTGCGACGGCGACCCGAACGACGTCGACCCCGATCAGCTCACCGACGTCGCCAACTGCGGGGCCTGCTTCAACCTGTGCAACCAGGCCAACGCCTCCAACATCCAGTGTCTGGCCGATCCGGTCACCGGGGTGGTCGGCTGTCACTATACCTGCCTCAGCGGCTTCAAGGATCTCGACGGAGATCCCAAGAACGGCTGCGAGTGCGTGGTCTCGAGCGCCATCGAGCTCTGCAACCAGAAGGACGACAACTGCAACGGCGTGATCGACGAGGGCTTCGATCTGATGACCGACATCGCCAACTGCGGTCGCTGCGGGGTGCAGTGCGCCTTCCCGTTCGCTCAGGCCCAGTGCGTGGCGGGCAACTGCACCCGCGGGGCGTGTCTGCCAGGCTTCTTCGACGCCAACAAGAAGGACACCGACGGTTGCGAGTGCCAGAAGACCAACGGCGGGGTCGAGATCTGCGACGGCATCGACAACAACTGTGACGGACAGATCGACGAGCCGACCGCCCTGACCGGCGCCCCAACCTGCCGGAGCCTCGGCGTGTGCGCGGGGGTCACGCCGACCTGCAACGGGATCAACGGCTGGGCCTGCGCCTACGGCCTCGACTTCCAGGACGTGGAGGACATGGCCAAGGGCTGCGACGGCAAGGACAACGACTGCGACGGACAGGTCGACGAGGCGTTCCAGATCGGCAAGGCCTGCGTGGTGGGTGCCGGCCCCTGCGCCGGGACCGGGGTCTGGGCCTGCGACGGCGCGGGCGGGCGGAAGTGCAACGGCATGATGAAGTCGCCGCAACCGGAGATCTGCAACGGGCTCGACGACGACTGCGATGGCAAGGTCGACGAGCTGACCTCGATGGCGGACCGGACGGTCGACGACAAGCTGGTGTACTTCCCGGCCAAGAACGTGACGATCTTCGCATACGAAGGCTCGCGCTACGACTCCACGGCGACCGGTCCAGGGGTGGATTCGACCAAGCGGCCGTGCGCGGTCGCCGGACGTCGTCCCTGGTCGAACGTCACCAAGGAAGAAGCGGCGGCGGCCTGCGCCCGCATCGGGACCGGCTGGCGGCTCTGCACCGCGGACGAGTGGTTCGATGCCTGCAACGGCAGCGCCAACACGGTCTTCCCCTACGGGAACACCTACGCTCCGAAGACCTGCGTGGGTTACGACTACACCGCGCCCACGCCCAACACGGCGCCGACCGCGACCGGGACCGCCGCCATGTGCGTGTCCGATCTCAGCGCCGCCACCGGGGACGAGCTCTACGACATGAGCGGGAACGTCAAGGAGTGGGTGATGACCACCCTCACGCCAGCGGCCTACGAGATCCGCGGGGGCGCGTACGACATCGAGAGCTTCACCGTCAACGGCGTGGTCACGGCCCCCGGCCTGCAGTGCGACGCCACGACCCCTGCCCCCACCGTCGACGTTCGCCTCCCCTCGGTCGGCTTCCGGTGCTGCCTCCCAGGCCAGCTCCCGGCGCAGTAGATCGGGACGTGGATTTCGGGCTTCAGGCTCCCGGCGGCGCAGCGTCGCGAGCTGGGGTATTCCGTGTGCGAGACTTCCCGGCCTTCCGCTGCTAGTGTCTAGCTTCCTCGGCCATGCCACCCGATGTCGATGTCCGCGCCCTGACGCCAGCCGAGCTCGCGCTGCGCGTCGAGGCACTCGGGCAGCCGCGCTTTCGAGCCGAGCAGATCTTTCGCTGGCTCCACCAGCAAGGCGCGGGGTCCTGGGGGGAGATGACCAACGTCCCGAAGGCCCTCAAGGAGTCCCTCGGCCCGGAGCTGCGTGAGCACCCTCTGCGGCTCGATCTCGCCCAGCAGGCTGAGGACGGCACCCGGAAGTTCCGGTTCGAGACCCACGACGGTCGATCGATCGAGTCGGTGCTGATCCCGGAGGAGAAGGATCGCCCGCTCGCGGCTCCCGGGCCGTCGCAGACCTCGGCCTCCACGGGCGGCGCCGCCGACGCGGCAGCGGCCGACGCGGAGGTCAACGACGCTCTCCCCTCGGCCACCCGCGACAAGCTGACCCTGTGCGTATCCTCGCAGGTCGGCTGCGCGCTCGACTGCCGGTTCTGCGCCACCGCCACCCTCGGCTTCGGACGCAACCTGGCGGTGGGCGAGATCCTCTCCCAGGTCTACATGGCCACCGCACAGGCCGGTCGCCGGCCGAGCAACCTCGTGTTCATGGGCATGGGCGAGCCCCTGCACAACTTCGAGGCGGTGGCCCGCGCGCTCACGCTCCTCACCCATCCGTGGGGCGCCGGCTTCTCTCCCCGGCGCATCACCGTCTCCACCGCCGGGCTCGTGCCGGGGATCGACAAGCTCGCACAGCTCACGCCCGCGCCGAACCTGGCGATCTCGCTCAACGCCGCCACCGACGAGGTGCGCGACCAGCTGATGCCCATCAACCGCAAGTGGCCGCTCGCCGAGCTGCTGGCCGCGGCGCGCCGGTTCCCCCTCGCGCACGGGCGCAAGGTCACCTTCGAGTACGTCCTCCTCGCCGGGGTCAACGACAGCGACGGGGACGCGCGCGCGCTTCCGCGCCTGCTCCGCGGGCTCCCGAGCATGGTCAACCTCATCCCCTGGAACCCGTTCTCGGGCCCGGCCTTCACGCGCCCAGGCCCCGAGCGCATCCGCTCCTTCCAGGAGATCCTGCGCGCCCACGGCGTGCAGACCTACATTCGCACCCCGCGCGGCGATGACATCGACGCCGCCTGTGGGCAACTCGCGGCGCGCGCCCTCCCGGGGGGGCAGCCGCTGGTCGCGGCCTCCCGCCTGCGGCCCGGCGCCGGGTCCGCGGCGCTCGGGCCCGGCATGGCCTCCGGGCCGTCCACCTCCAATTTCCCCAGCTGATCGCGCGCGCCCCGATGCCCCGCGCAACACCCTCCACCGTGCCCGAGCTCGACGCGGCTCGCGATCTCGGCATCGACACCTGCGGACGCATCGTGGAGTTCTGGGGGTTCACGCGGACCATGGGCCGCACCTTCGGCCTGCTCTACTTCTCGGCGGCGCCGCTCTCGCAGGCGCAGATCCAGACCCGACTGCGGATCTCGGCCGGGAGCGCCTCCATGACCCTCGCCGCCCTCGGGCGCTGGGGGGTCGTGCACCGCGTCTGGCTGCGCGGGCAACGGCGCGAGCACTACCAGGCGGAGACGGACTTCTGGAAGATGATCTCGGGCGTGCTCAACGAGCGCGAGCGCCGCGAGATCGGCGCGGCGGTGGAGACCCTCGAGAAGGCCCGCGCCCTGGTGGCGGGGGTACAAGCTGGTGCGAAGGGCCCCCGCCGGATCGATGCCGTCTTCGTCGCGGAGCGGCTCGAGAGGCTACACGACATCTGCCAGCTCGGTCAGACGCTGCTCGACATGCTGCTCGGTCAGTTGAAGCTGGACGTGGGCCAGTTTCGCCACGTGTTCCGCGTGTCGTCCGGGCCCGGTGCCGCAGAGCCGGCAGGGCCGCCGGCAGCCGGGGCGATCTCAACGTCACCCGCAGGCGGCGACCCGGGCGCCGTGCCCGAACGCAACGCGACCGCGTCACCATCGCCGCTCGTCGCCACCCCACGCCCTCCGCCGCGGCGACGCGGTCGACCCGCCGGAGCCAAGAGCCGCTGAGCTCAGGTCCGGACCCCGTCTTCGTCTTCGTCCTCGTCCTCGTCCTCGTCTTCGCCTTCGTCTTCGTCTTCGTCTTGGGCCCGGACTTGGGGATGGTAAACTCCCGGATCCCTCTTGGACGACCAGCATTCACCCCACCTGACGGCGCCCCCCTGGGTGGTGGGCACCGCCAGGCCCGAAGCCCTGGCGGGACTGGTCGCCCTTCCGGTCCACAACCGCGTGCCCGATCTGATCGAGGCCCGTCTGGATCTGGCCCCCTCCCCCGATGGCGTGCAGCCGCCGGATCTGGCGCCTTTGCTCGGGCTGTGCCAGCGGCTCGAGGCCACCCACTCCGCGGTGCTCGCCACCATTCGCCTGGTCCCGGACGGCGGAAAGTGGACGCAAGACGCCGAGCGCTTGCCGTGGTTCGCCGAGGCCGCGCGCGTGGTCTCCTGGCTCGACATCGAGGCGGAGAGCCAGATCGCGGGCGAGGTGGTGGCCGCGAGCCATGCCGCCGGTCATCACGTGGTGATCTCGCACCACGATTTCTCGGGCACCCCACGCGACGGTCGGCTCGAGGCCATCGTGGATCGCGCCTTCGCGCTCGACGCCGACGTGGTCAAGCTGGCGACCATGGTCAACAGCCTCGACGACCACCGGTATCTGGTGGAGCTCGTCCACCGCTTGCGGCACCCGGATCGCCCGGTGGCGGTGGTCGCGATGGGCGCGCTCGGGACCCCCTTGCGGGCGTATCTTCCCTGCATCGGTTCGCGCTTCACGTATGGGTTTCTCGACGAGGGCGTGGCCCCGGGCCAGCTCTCCGCGCGCGAGCTCGTCGCGCGCTTGACCGCCGACTGTCCGGCCTACGCCGAGCTTCGCCGCCAGCGCGGCTGAAGCGCCAGTCGGAATGAAATGGGGCCCCCCTCTGCTGGCCCCCCACTTGCCGGGGTGAGGGGACAAGAATGGGGGCCGGGGCTCGGCTTTCATCCGTGGGGATGAGCCGGCTCGGGCCAGCGGGACCCTCCCCGCCGCCTGGTTGACGCGCGCCGACCAGATGCACCTGCGATCGGGCCGCGGACGAGGCGCGTCCCTGGCCGGAACGTGGTATGCGAACGGTCTCCATGCGAATGCGTGCTTGCGTTCTTTCAATTCATTTTGAATATTTGGAAAGTTGCGAATGACAGCCGCCTCTCCCACTGGCTCCCTCGGCTCGGCCCTGCCCGATCGCCGCCCCGACCGCATGGCCGCCGTGATCGGCCTGGTGGACGACGAGATGTCCGCCGTCGAGGTGGCCTTGCGCGCGCGCATGGACAGCCCGATCGGCGCCATCCCCGAGGTGGGGGCCCACCTGCTGCAGGCCGGCGGCAAGCGCTTGCGTCCCCTGCTGGCGGTCCTGGCCGCCCGGGCCACCGATGTCCCGATGGAGCTCGCCGTCTCGGTGGGCGCCGCCGCCGAGCTGATCCACACCGCCACGCTGTACCACGACGACGTGGTGGACGACGGGCGCGTGCGGCGCGGCCGCCCAGCCGCCCGGATGGTCTACGGAAACGGGATCGTGGTGCTGGTGGGGGACTTCTGCCTGGCCCGCGCGCTCGAGACGGTGGCGCTCACCGGCTCGCTGGCCGCGGTCCAGTCGCTCGCCGCCACCGTGACCGAGATGGCGGAGGGCGAGGTGGCCCAGCTCGAGCGGGCAGGGAACCCCGACGCCACCATCGAAGACTACTTCCGGGTCATCGACCGCAAGACCGCCTCCCTCATAGCCTGGTGCGCTCGGGTCGGCGGGGCGACCCGCCCCGAGCACGATCGCGCGCTCGAGCGCTACGGACGGGCGCTCGGGCGGGCCTTCCAGATCGCCGACGACGTGCTCGACTGCGCGGGCGACGAGGAGACCACCGGCAAGTCGGTGGGGCAAGACATCCAGGAGGGCAAGCTCACCTTGCCGGTGCTCTACGCCTGCGAGCTCGATCCCGCCTTGCGCGAGACGGTCCGCGCGACGGTCGGCGAGCGGGCCGTGTCCGCCGAGGATGCGCGGGTGATCCTGCGCCGGACCCGAGCCGTGGGCGGCGTCGATCGGGCGCGCGCGCGGGCCCATCAGCTCGCGAGCGACGCCACCGGTGAGCTGCGGGCGCTGCCACCGGGCCGCTACCGGGACGCGCTCTTCGAGCTCGCGGCCCTGACCACCGATCGGAAGGCCTGATGAGCGTCGCCGGAAGATCCTCGATCAAACCGCTCGGTGAAGGCCCCACGCCCGGCACGACCGACGCTGGCGGGCTCGAGGCGAGGCCGTCCGACGGCCCCGCCGGCTCGGCGGTCTCGGCGCCGTCGCCGTCGGGTGTCCCCGCCCACTTCGACGGGCTGCGCGAGTTCGTGCGCTTCCTCGAGGCGCGGGGGCAGCTCCGGCGCATCCGCCACGAGGTGGATCCCGTGCTCGAGGTCTCGGAGATCGCCCAGCGCGTGATGCGGGCCGGCGGGCCCGCGCTGCTCTTCGAGAACCTGCGCGGCCAGCGCTTTCCGCTGCTCATCAACACCTACGGGACCAAGCAGCGCATGGCCTGGGCGCTCGGCGTGGACGATCTGGCCGAGCACGCCCGCACCATCGCGGGCCTGGTCAACGCCCAGCCGCCGACCTCGCTGCTCGACAAGATCCGGATGCTGCCCAAGCTCGGGCGGGTGGCCAGCGCCACCCCGCGGACCGTCCGGTCGGGCCCCTGCCAGGAGGTGGTGGACACCAGCCCCGATCTCGGCCGGCTGCCGATCCTGACCACCTGGCCGGAGGACGGCGGCCCCTACATCACGCTGCCCATGGTGATCACCCGCGATCCGGACAAGGGCACGCGCAACGTCGGCTGCTACCGCATGCAGGTGTTCGGCCCGCGCGAGACCGGGATGCACTGGCAACTGCACAAGACCGGGCGCCGCCACATGCGCCGCTACCGCGAGCTCGGGATCCGGCGCATGCCGGTCGCGGTCGCCCTCGGCGGCGATCCGTGCCTCCCCTACGCGGCGACCGCCCCCTTGCCGGACGGCATCGACGAGCTCCTGTTCGCCGGGTTCCTGCGGCGACGCGCGGTCGACCTGGTCAAGTGCAAGACCAACGATCTCGAGGTGCCGGCCTCGGCCGACTTCGTGCTCGAGGGCTACGTCGACGTCGAGGAGCCGCTGCGTCGCGAGGGGCCCTTCGGGGACCACACCGGCTACTACTCGCTGGCCGACGACTACCCGGTGTTCCACCTCACCGCCATCACCCGACGGGAAAACCCCATCTACGCCACCACCGTGGTGGGTCCGCCTCCCCAGGAGGACGCCTGGCTCGGCAAGGCCACCGAGCGCCTCTTCCTGCCGCTCCTGCAGATGACCTTCCCCGAGATCGTCGACATGAACCTGCCCATCGAGGGGGTGTTTCACAACCTGTGCATCGTCTCGATCCGCAAGGAGTACCCGCACCACGCCCGCAAGATCTGCCATTCGCTCTGGGGGATGGGGCAGATGATGTTCGCCAAGGTGATCGTGGTGGTCGACAGCGACGTCAACGTGCAGGACGTGCGCGAGGTGGCCTGGCGGGCCCTCAACAACATCGACGCCAAGCGGGACGTGTTCTTCGCCGAGGGCCCGATCGACGTGCTGGATCACGCCTCGGTGGCCATGGGCTTCGGCGGCAAGCTGGGAGTCGACGCCACCCGCAAGTGGAAGGAGGAGGGCTTCACCCGCGAGTGGCCGGAGGTGCTGGCGATGCCCGCGGAGGTGGTGGCCCGGGTGGACGCCATGTGGAAGGAGCTCGGCCTGTGACCGGGCTCGTCGCCTCCTCCACCCCGACGGTGGGCCAAGGCCAGGGTCCGCTCGGACAGCTCGGGCCGGCGGAGCGCGGGCCGCAGGTCCAGCGGATGTTCGATCGCATCGCCGGACGCTACGACGCCGCCAACCGGGTGATGTCCGCCGGGGTGGACATCCTCTGGCGACGAAAGGCGATTGACGGTCTGCTCGCGGGGCTAGGCGACCGCCCGCGCCTGCTCGATCTCGGGGCGGGCACCCTCGACGGCGCGCTCGAGATGGCCCGCCGCGCCCCGGGGGCGGTGGTGGTGGGGGCGGACTTCGCCCGCGAGATGCTGCGGGCCGGGCTGCCCAAGCTCGCCGCCGGAGGCCTCGGGCGCCGGGTGGCGGCCCACCTGGCCGATGGCCACGTCCTGCCCTACCGCGACGCCGCCTTCGACGCGGCCTTCTCGGCCTTCTGCGTGCGCAACCTGGCCGAGCTGCCCCGGGCCCTCGGCGAGCTGCGGCGGGTGGTGCGGCCGGGCGGGCGGATCGCGATCCTGGAGTTCTTCCGGCCGCCGCGCCCCCGCCCCTTCTTCGACGGGTTTTACAACGCCCGCGTGCTCCCGCTGCTCGGCTGGGCGGTGAGCGGCGACCGCGAGGCCTACCGGTACCTGCCGGCGTCGATCGCCGCATTCGTCACCGAGGCCGAGTTCGCGGAGCGGCTCGGCGCCGCCGGGTTCGCCTCGGTCGAGATCCACCGGCTCTTCCCGGCGGGCGTGGCCTCGCTGGTGCAGGCGTCATGAAGCTGGTGGTGGCGGTGGGCGGGGCCTCGGGGTCGATCTACGCCCGCCGCCTGCTCGACACCCTGGCGGCCATGCGGGCCCGCGCGCCCAAGCTCGGGCTCGAGGTCGCGGTGTGCTTCTCGCAGTCGGGCGCCGAGGTCTGGAAGCACGAGCTCGGCCCGATCCCGGAGCTGCCGTTTCGTCGCTACGACCTGCGGGATTTCCGCGCGCCCTTCGCGTCGGGCTCGGCCAGGTGGGACGCGATGGTGGTGATCCCCTGCTCGAGCGGGGGCCTGGCCCGCATCGCGAGCGGCGTCTCCGACGATCTGATCGGGCGGGCCGCCGACGTGATGTTGAAGGAGCGGCGGCGGCTGATCCTGGTGCTGCGGGAGACGCCGCTGTCGCTGATTCACCTCGAGAACATGCTGCAGGTCACCCGCGCCGGGGCGGTGGTGCTGCCCGCCTCGCCCTCGTTCTACTCGGGCCCGAAGACCGTGGATGAGGTGATCGACACCGTGCTCAGTCGGGTGCTCGATCAGGTCGGGCTGCCGAACGAGCTGATGCCACGCTGGGGACAGCCCGTGAATCCCCCGAGGGAAAAGGAAGAAGGAGAAGGAGGAGGAGCCGAGACATGACAGTCCAGGACGTACCCGGGGTGCGCGGCGCGGTGACACCCGCGCTGGCTTCGGTCCCGCGCGAGGTGGCCGGTGGCGAGACCTCGAGCCGCAGGGAGGGCGATCCGCTCTTCGAGTCCCCGGCCACCCTCGACATGTTCGCGCTCGGCCGCCGGGCGGCCGCGGCCCGCGATGCGCGCTGGGGAGCCACGGCCTCGTTCGTGCGCGCCCGCGCCTTCGTCGCGGGCGGCGGGCCGGTGGCCGGAGCCGAGGGCGGCGGCTGGCGCGGACCCCGCGACGCCGCCGAAGCCTTCGCCGAGCTCGGCGAGCTCGCGCCGCCGTCATCCGGGACCGGAGCCCCGGATGCTGGGTCGGCGGCCGAGCTGGCGCGGGCCAGCGCGGCCGGTGTGACCCTGTGGCTCGGAGCGCCCGGGCCGGAGTTGCACCGCGCGATCGTCGCGGGCGGCGGCCGGGTCCTCTACCGGTTTCCGTTCCGGGCCGGCGAGCCCGCCGCCGAGCGACGGGCGCGGCTCGGTGCGCTGCAGGCGGCGGCGATCTCCGGAGCACCGCTCTGGGGCGTCATGCCCACCCCCCTCGGCGAGGCGGAGGGCATCGACACGCTGCGGGTGGTGGCGGCCCTGCGCCTGGATCTGCCGTCGATCCCGCACCTGGTGCTCGACGTTCCCGCGCTCGGTCCCCGGCTCGCGCAGATGGCGCTCGGCTTTGGCGGCGACGAGCTGTGGGCGCCGATCGTGTCCGAGCGCGCCCTGCGCCTCGGCGGCAACGCCAACAACCCCGCCATGACCCGCAAGGAGGCCTGCATCCTCATCCGCGGCGCCGGGCTGCGCCCGCGCGAACGGGTGGGGGCGGACCGCTTCGCCGAGGAGCCGTCGTGAGCGCTCCCAGCGGGCCGGAGGCGAGATCGGGCGCGGGCGAGGCTCGAAGGTCCGAGGTCGGGGTCTTCGATGCCATCCGCGAGCGGGTACGGGCCGGAGAGCCGCTCTCCTTCGAGGACGGCCTGGCCCTCTTCCGCCACCCGAACCTGATGGAGCTCGGGGCCCTCGCCAACGAGGTGCGGGAGCGCCTGCACGGCGGGCGCACCTACTTCAACCGGAACCTGCACATCAACGCGACCAACGTCTGCGTGGCCAGCTGCCGCTTCTGCTCGTTCGCCCGCCTCAAGCCGGGCGACGCGGGGGCCTACACCATGTCCCACGCCGAGGCCTGGGCCAAGCTGCAAGGGCGGGTAGACGCCGGCGACCGCCTGACCGAGGTGCACATCGTCAATGGCCTGCACGATGGCCTCGACTTCGCGTACTACGAGGAGCTCTTGCGCGGGCTCAAGCGCATCCAGCCCTCGATCCACCTCAAGGCCTTCACGGCGGTCGAGCTGTTCTTCTTTCACCAGCACTTCGGCCTGCCGGTGCGCACGGTGATCGAGCGGCTGCGCGCCGCCGGGATGGACTCCTTGCCGGGTGGCGGGGCGGAGATCTTTGCGCCCAAGGTCCGCAAGAAGATCTGCGACGACAAGTGCACCGCCGACGAGTGGCTGGACGTCCACCGCACCGCCCACCGGCTCGGCCTGCGCTCGAACTGCACCATGCTCTACGGGCACATCGAGACCGACGCCGATCGGGTCGATCACCTGCTGCGCCTGCGCGCCCTGCAGGACGAGACCGGGGGGTTCCAGACCTTCATCCCGCTGGCCTTCCACCCCGACAACAACGCCCTCATGCGCCTGCCCGGCCCGACCGCGGTCGAGGATCTGCGCCTCTACGCGGTCTCGCGCCTGATGCTGCACAACATCCCGCACCTGAAGGCCTACTGGATCATGCTCGGGATCAAGACCGCCCAGACCGCGCTGTGGTTCGGGGCCGACGATCTGGACGGCACCGTGCAGGAGGAGAAGATTTACCACATGGCCGGCGCCGAGACCCCGCAGGCCATGACCACCGGCGAGATCGTGCGCCTGATCCGCAACGCCGGCCGCGAGCCCGTCGAGCGCGACACCCTCTACAACGTGGTCGCCGAAGGGGAGGCCCTCGGGGGCAACAAGCCCTTCCGGCGCGAAGTGCGCAAGAGCCTGGAGATCGTGCCGTGACGCCGACGCCGAAGATTCGCCTGGCCGCGGTCTCGTTCCTCAACGCCCGCCCGATCACCTACGCGCTCGAGCGCGGCCTCGGGCAAGGTCCTGACCGTTTCGAGCTGACCTTCGACCTGCCGAGCCGCTGCGCCGCCCGCATCGGCTCGGGGGACGCGGACATCGCGCTCATCCCCACCGCGGCCTATCGCCAGCTGCAGCTCGCCCACCCCGGGCTCGATCTGCGCGCGGTCCCCGGGATCGCCATCGGCAGCCGCGGCCCCGTGCGCACCGTGCTGCTGGCGGGCGAGGTGCCCTGGGAGCGGATGGAGGCGGTGGCGCTCGACGGGGCGTCGCGCAGCTCGGCGGCGCTGCTGCGCGTGCTCTGTCACGAGCGCGGGCTCGCCCCCACCTTCAGCGAGCTCCCGCACGAGCACATCACCTCCGCTGCCCACGGGACCACCGGGGCCCTGGTGATCGGCGACGCGGGGTTCACGGTGGCCGGGGCCCACCCCTTCGTCTATGACCTCGGCGCCGAGTGGAAGCGCCTGACCGGCCTGCCCTTCGTGTTCGCGCTGTGGGCGGGCCGCGCGGAGATCATCGACGACGAGACGGTGCACCTGTTGCAGGAGAGCCTCCGCCAGGGGATGGGGCACCGCCGGCAGATCGCGCTCGCCTGGGCCGAGGCCCACGGCGGGGATCCGGCGGCCTACGAGCGCTACCTCACCGACAACGTTCACTACGCGCTCGGCTCGGAGGAGCTCTCCGGCGTGGGGGCGTTCTTCGAGCGCATGCGCCTGGTGGAGGGCTCGTCCGAGCGGACCCGGCTGCGCTTCTTCGACGGGGCCTACGTCAAGGAGCGCGCCCTCCGGGTCGCGCCTCCTCGGGGCGTCGGGGAGCCCGAGGCCGACGGCGGCAGCGGCCTCCGGGCAAGCTCGACACGCCCGTCGGGCTCGTCGAGATCGGTCGACGCGCTGCTGTCCGACGCCGCCGCCGGCGCGCGCCTGTCGCCCGACGATTTTCTGCACCTGTATGGCCAGGCCTCCACGCTCGACCTCGGCGCCGCCGCCGATGCCCGTCGACGGGCCCTGCACCCGGACGGGACCGTCACGTACATCATCGACCGCAACGTCAACTACACCAACGTGTGCGTGACCCGCTGCAAGTTCTGCAACTTCTATCGGCCGCCGACCAGCGGCGATGGCTACACGCTGTCGCGCGAGGTCCTGGCCCAGAAGTTCCAGGAGACCGTGGACCTCGGCGGGGTGCAGATCCTGCTGCAAGGTGGCCTCAACCCCAACCTGCCGCTCGCCTGGTACGAGGACCTGTTTCGCTGGATGAAGGCCAACTTCCCGCTCGCCATCCACGGCCTGTCGCCCGAGGAGATCCGCTACATCGCCGAGCTCGAGCGCCTGCCCATCCGCGCGGTGCTGGAGCGGCTGGTGGCGGCGGGCCTCGACTCGGTGCCGGGCGGCGGCGCCGAGATCCTCGACGACGAGATCCGGCACGCCATCTCGCCCCTCAAGTGCACCACCGACACCTGGATGGAGGTCATGCGCGAGGCGCACGCGCTCGGGCTGCGCAGCACCACCACGCTGGTGTTCGGCTTCGGCGAGACGCCCGCGCACATCGTGAACCACCTCGAGCGTCTGCGCGCGCTGCAGGACCAGACCAGCGGGTTCACGGCGTTCATCTGCTGGCCCTTCCAGGCCGAGGGCACCCGCCTCAAGCTCCGCGACGACACCACGGCGGTGCGCTACCTGCGGATGTTCGCGCTGGCGCGCCTCTACCTCGACAACGTCCCGAGCCTGCAGGTGTCGTGGCCGACCATGGGGCCGGAGGTGGGCCAGGTCGGCCTGCGCTTCGGCGGCAACGACTTCGGGTCGGCCATGATCGAGGAGAACGTGGTCTCGCAGGCCGGGGCGGTGTTCAAGCTCGGCGCCGCCGACATCGAGCGGTACGTCCGCGGCGCGGGGTTCGTTCCGCGCCGCCGCAACATGCGCTACGAGCTCTTGCCGGAAGCCTGAGGCGGCGGAGGCGGGCCCGTGTCGTCCCTGTGCATGCTGAGCGCGGCCTGGGTGCTGCCGATCGCCCGGCCGCCCATCCGCGACGGCGCCGTCGTGATGGGCGGCGCCGGGGGCGCGACGGTCGTCGCGTGCGGGGCGCGGGCCGACCTGCGGCGGTCGTTTCCCGAGGTGCCGGAGCGACGCGCGGGTGGGGCCCTCCTCCCCGGGCTGGTGAACGCGCACACCCACCTCGAGCTTGCCGCGCTGGCGGGGGAGGCCAAGGGACCGGTTCCGGGTGGGCGGGGGCTCGTCGACTGGGCGCGCGCGCTCATGGCGCTTCGTCGCCCGAGCCTCGAGTCGAGCCCGCCGAGCCCGGCCGCTGCCGCGGCGGCGGCGGCGGCCGTGGCGGCCGGTTGTTCTGCCCGCGCGCTCGGCACCGCCGCCATCGGAGACGTCGGCAACGGGATCGCCGGCTGGCTCGCCCTGCGGTCCCTCGGGTTTCGCGGTCTCTTCTTCCACGAGCTCGTGGGCACGCGCGAGCGCGCCACTGGCGACGCCCTCGCCGATGCCGACGCCGAGCGCGGGCGGGCCAACACGCCCTCCGCCGACCAGGACGCGGGGTACCAGACACGCACGGTTCCGATCCCCGCGGTGCCGGCGCCCCACGCCCCCTACTCGGTCGGCCCCGACCTGATGCGGCGCATCTTCACCGCGGCCGCTCGCGCCGGCCACCCCACCAGCATCCACCTCGCCGAGGATCCCTCGGAGCTCGAGCTCCTCGAGCACGGGACCGGCGCATGGGTCCCCATCCTGCAAGCGCTCGGCGTCCCGGCAGGCGAGCGCACGCCCCACCTCGGCGCGACGGCGTACCTGGAACGGCTTGGCGCCTTCTCGTCCGGCGGGCCGCCTCCCTTGCTGGTCCACATGGTCCACGCCAGCCCGGCCGACCTCGCCCGGACGCGCGCGGCGAACGCCACGGTGGTCCTCTGCCCGCGCTCGAACCTCCACATCGGTGGCCGTCTGCCTCCCGTCCCTGCCATGCACGCCGCCGGAGCCCGGCTGGCCCTCGGCACCGACAGCCTGGCGTCGACGCCGGATCTCTCCTTGTGGCACGAGCTCGCCGTTCTCTCCGCCCACTTCCCCGATGTCCCCCCCGCGGTCTGGCTGCGGGCCGCCACCCTCGGCGGTGCCGAGGCTCTCGCCCTCGATCCCGGGCAACGGCACGTGCCTCGGGGGGGGCCGGAGGCGACCGATTATCCGGGTGCTCTCGGCGCCCTGGTGCCAGACGCCCGTCCGGGCGTGCTCGACGTGGAGCTCGACCCTGGCCTGGTCTCGGGCACAGCGGCCACCGCCACCGACATCGAGCGCGCCCTCGTGTCGAACCCAACCCCCCACATCACCTGGATGGTCCAAACATGAACGTCGCCCCCCCGCCCGGCGCCTCGCCCGCCAACCGACCGCGGCTCGTCCCCCAAGCCCAACACGGCCCAACCCGGGAGTCGCCGGCCCCGGCCCCGGCTCGGGCCGCCGGGGCGAAACACCCCGCCGAGACCGCCTCGGTGGCCGCCTCGGTGGCGACCTTCGCCCGGATGGTGAAGCTCAGCCACACCGTCTTCGCCCTCCCCTTCGCCCTGGCCGCGGCGGCCCTCGCCGCGCGCGGGGTGGGACTTCCACCCGGGCGACTCGCCGGCATCGTGGTCGCGATGGTGGGGGCGCGGACCGCGGCCATGGGGTTCAACCGCCTGGTCGACCGCCACATCGATGCCCGGAACCCGCGCACCGCGGGGCGCGAGCTGCCGCGCGGGGCCGTCTCGGTGCGGGCCGCATGGGCGCTCACCGCCGTCAGCGCCGCGATCTTCGTGGGTGCCGCCGCCTATCTCGGCCCGCTCTGCCTGACCCTGGCTCCCGTCGCGCTCCTCCTGCTCTTCGGGTATTCCTTGACCAAGCGCTTCACCGCCCTTTGCCACCTCTTCCTCGGCCTCGCGATCGCGGCCGGTCCCGCCGGCGCCTGGATCGCGGTGCGCGGGGACTTCACCCGGGTGCCGGGGCTCCTGGTGCTGGCGGTCGCCTGCTGGATCGGCGGTTTCGACGTCCTCTACTCCCTCTCGGACCGGGAGTTCGACCGCGCCGCGGGCCTGCACTCGATCCCCGGTCGCTTCGGGGTCGGGGGCGCGCTGCTCGCCTCCGCCGGGCTGCACGTCGTCACCATCGTGGCCCTGGCGGCACTCGGCCCGATCGCGGCGCTGGGCCTTCCTTACTGGCTCGGGGTCGGCGCCGTGACCGCGCTGCTCGTGTGGGAGCACGCCATCGTGAGGCCCGACGACCTGTCGCGCCTCGACGTGGCCTTCTTCAATCTGAACGGCTACGTCTCGGTGATCTTTCTCCTGGCCACGCTCGCCGACGTGTTCCACCTGGCCGATCGCCTCCTCGGGCGGCCGATCCTCGGGGGATGACGCGGCGGCGAGGGCCCGGCGCGTCGGCCCCGCCGTCCGATCCCCCGGCCCCCGGCGGGCCCTTGACGCTCGCCGGCCCCCATCGCTGCTGCTCCCGCCCCGGTGCCGCGGCGCGCGCCCCGGCGGGGCCGTGGTCGACCGAAATGGCCGCTTTCGCCTACAAAACCTTTCGAGTAAGTTGAGAGCTCGGAATTCGTTCGCGGCCGCGGTGGATGGATCGGTGTGGCTCGGCCCGTGCACGAGATCCCATCGGGATACCTGGAACACTCCTAGCTTGCCGTGAGGGCCCCAACTGGTGCGACGTCCGACCTTCGTGCAACGAGCCAACCGCGAGGCGAGCCACTCCCTGGCCCCGACGCCAGAGCCCCTGCGGTCGATGATCCCCACACGGGGGGAGCTTGCCCGTCGGTTCGTCGGTCTGCTGCTGGCCGCGGCGGCGGGGTGCTATAGCCCGAACATCGTCAGTGGTGGGCTCCTCTGCGCCACCGGCACGAGCGCGTGCCCCGACGGCTTCACCTGCGTCGGCACGGTGTGCCTTCGGCCGGACGCGGCGGTCCCCGACCTGGTCCAAGACCGACAGACCGATACGCCCCCCTCGGACCACCCAGCCGAAAAGCCGCCGTCGGACGGCTCCGGCGACGGCCCGATCTGCGTCCTCCCGGTGATGGGTTGCACCCCCCAGACGACCAGCGGCTGCGATCCCGTTTGCCAGGTGGGGTGCTGCGGCAGCGTGCCGAAGAAGTGCTCCGTCGCCCACGATGAGACCATCGCCTGCCTCCCCCTGCAGGGCTCCGCGACGACCTGGAATCCGTGCACGATCCAGTACTACGATCAGGCCAACCAGAACGACACGTGTACCCCCGGGGACATCTGCCTGCGGCCTGGCGGGCCAGGAAGCTCGGGGGACTTTTGCTTCCCCCTTTGCAGAAACGACGACGACTGCACGGTTCCCTACGGTTCGGCCTGCGTCGAGCGACCCATCGGAGGAACCGACGCCCTCCAGCATACGCCCATGGCCAAGGTGTGCGACGTCCCTTTCGTCGATTGCGATCCACAGGCCCAGACGTCGTCCTGTCCCGCCAACCGGCCGTACTGTTATCTCTACACCCCGAATCCCACGACCAAGGCCGATCGAACGGTGTGCGAGTTCGCGCCGGGTACGTTGGGCAACAACCAACCGTGTATGTCCGCGCGCGATTGCTTCCCGCGGTGGACGTGCCCAACTGGGAACGTGACTGGGGCGAATGTCTGCCACCCGATCTGCGATGTGGCGACGAACAATTGCGCGCAGGGAACCCACTGTGTCACGAACTGGGGAACGAAGTATGGGTACTGCATCTCTCCCTGAGCGCGCGCTCGCGGCAGGTCGACCCGCTCCCGCCGACGCCCCCACGGGAACCATCATCGGTCTCCTGTCCCCGCTCCTCTTCCCCTTTCTTTTCCTGGTCCCGGTCCTGACGACAGCCGGGTGTCACGGCTCGAACACGCCGCGTGCGGTGGCCGATGCCGGCGGGCTCGATCAGGCCGGCTCCGGCGGCAAGCTCGACGGGGCGACCGCGCCACCCGACGGCGCCGTCGACACGGCTCGGTCGGGCGACGGCACGAGCGCCCCGCCGCCCCCCCACTGCACCAAGTCGGGGGCCTCTCCCACCAAGCCCCAGTCGCAGGCCTGTGGCTGCGACGACGAGTGCCAGTCCGGGTTCTGCGTGGACGGCGTGTGCTGCGAATCGGCCTGCACCGACACGTGCAAGTCGTGTGGTCTGCCGAGCGCGCTCGGCCTTTGCACCCCCATTCCGGCCGGCGTCACCCCCACCGATCCCGTCGAGTGCACCGTCACCGACCCGAAGGGCTGCGGCACCGACGGGACCTGCGACGGCGCCGGCAAGTGCCGCCTCTACCCCTCGCAGACCCCGTGCAAGGCTGGCACCTGTGATGGGGAGGCCATCTCGGGCGCTCTGGTGTGCGACGGGAAGGGGAGCTGTGGACCGGGGCCGGCCACCTCCTGCTACCCCTACGCCTGCGACGCGAAGACCGGCACCTGCGCCGCGAGTTGCATCACCGACGCCGAGTGCTCCTCCGGCATCAAGTGTCAGGCCAACAGCTGCGGCAAGAAGATGAACGGCGCGGGCTGTGCGGGGCCCGATGATTGTGCCTCCGGGTTCTGCAGCGACAAGGTGTGCTGCAACGAGGCCTGCGCGGGGGCCTGCATGGCCTGCGACCAGGTCGGCTCGAAGGGCGTGTGCCGTCTCATCGAGGCCGGCCTGCCCGACCCGGCCTTCTGTGCCGTGACCGACAGGAGCACCTGCGACACGACCGGCCTCTGCGACGGCTTCGGCACGTGCTCGAACTACCCCACCAACACCCTGTGCAGCGCGCCGTCCTGCGCCGGTGACACCGCCCTCGGCGTTCCGCGCACCTGCGACGGGCTCGGGGTCTGCGGGGATCTCCAGCTCATCGACTGCACCCCTTTCCGCTGCGCGAACGGAGCCTGCGGAGCAACCTGCGCCACCGACGCGGACTGCGCCCCCAGCCACCCCTGCGTGCAGGCCACGGTGGGTGGCGTCAGCGTCGGCCGCTGCAGCGGCAAGCTCGGCAACGGACAGAAGTGCGCGGCCGCCACCGACTGCGAGTCCAGCCAGTGCGTGGACGGCGTGTGCTGCGAGTCTGCGTGCACCGGCGCGTGCCGCAGCTGCGCCCTCCCTGGATCCCCTGGCCAGTGCAAGAACGTGGCGGCCAGCGCCGCGGATCCGCACCGGACCTGCAAGGACGCCGGCGTCGCGTCCTGCGGCACCGACGGTCTGTGCGACGGCACGGGCGCCTGCGAGAAGTACAAGGTCGACACCGAGTGTGGCCCGGAGACCTGCGCGAACGGGGTCTTCACGGACAACCCCAAGTGCAACGCGGCCGGGCAGTGCGTTGCCCCGCCGTCGCGCACCTGCAGCCCGTTCGTGTGCTCGGGCACCGCCTGCCTCGGCGCGTGCACCAAGGACACCGACTGTCAGGCCCCCAATACCTGCATCGCCGGCTCCTGCGGCAAGAAGCCCGCCGGGGCATCGTGCGGCGCCGGCAGCGAGTGCCAGTCGACCTTCTGCGCCCAGGGGATCTGTTGCAACTCGGCGTGCAAGGGGGCCTGCACGGCCTGCAACCTGAGCGGCTCCACCGGCATCTGTTCCGCGGTCCGCGATGGGCAGTCCGATCCGCAGGGCCTCTGCGCGTCCACTTCGAGCGCGTCCTGCGGCACCACCGGCTCGTGCAAGGGGGGCGCCTGCGCCTTCTGGCAGAGCGGACAGAAGTGCAAGGATGGCAAGTGCAACGGCACCTCGGCCACGCCGTCCTCCACCTGCGATGGCAAGGGGAATTGCACCACGCCGTCCGATCAGGCCTGCGGAAACTACACCTGCGACAGCAGCAAGAGCTCCTGCCGCAGCAGCTGTGCGACGGATTCGGACTGCGTGTCACCCAACACCTGCGTCGGCAACTCCTGCGGCAAGAAGCCCGCGGGCGCGGCCTGCACCGCCGCCAATCAGTGCTCGACCGGGTTCTGCACCGAGGGGGTCTGCTGCAACTCGGCCTGCAGCGATGCCACCGGGACGTCGGGGCTCTGCCAGAGCTGCAAGGTGACCGGCAAGGTGGGCACCTGCGCGCCGGTCGTGTCGGGGGCCGCCGATCCGAAGGGCCGCTGCACGGCGACCAGCGCCGCGCTCGGCAACTGTGGCGGCGATGGAACGTGCAACGGCGCCGGGGCGTGTCGGCCATGGTCCACCGCGACGGGGTGCCGGCAGGCGAGCTGCGCCGGGGGGGTGTTCACGCCGGCCGCCAGCTGCGACGGGAAAGGGACCTGCCCGGCGGCGACGACCTCGAAGTGCGATCCCTACATCTGCAGCACCACGAGCCCGTCCTGCACGTCCACCTGCACCAAGAACGCCGACTGCGCCGCCGGACTCACCTGTCTGGCTGGCAACCAATGTGGAACGACGCTGCCGAACGGCAAGTCCTGCAAGGCCAGCACCGACTGCACGAGCGGACACTGCACCGCCGAGGGGGTGTGCTGCGACACCGACTGCACGGGGGGGTGCCAGAGCTGCACGGTGGTCCAGATGCTCGGGACCTGCGCGCCGATCGCCGCGGGCGGGACGCCGCGGGACGCGAGCCTGTGCGTGAAGGGAGACGCCTGCGGGAACACCGCGAAGTGCGATGGGAACGGTGGGTGCCAGGTGGCGGCGATCGGCACCGCGTGCGGCAGTGCCAGCTGCGCGGGCAGCATCAACGGAAGCGTCGGTGGCGTCTCCATGACCGAGTCCGTCGCCAGGGTTCCGGCCGGGATGTGCGACGGAGCCGGGACCTGCACGCCGGCCACCAATCAGATCGCGTGCGGGGCTTATCAGTGCAGCGGCGGGGCGTGCAAGACCAAGTGCTCGTCGACCGACACCGACTGCAACGCCATCGGGGGCTACACCTGTCAGGGGAGCTCGTGCCTCATGGTGGCATCGAGCGGCGGCACCTCTGGTGGTGGCAGTGGCGGAAGCGGAAGCGGAGGCGTGACGGGAACGGGCGGCAAGACTGGAACCGGCGGCTCCGGAACCGGCGGCGCGGGAACCGGCGGCGCGGG
>CAZIOH010000024.1:20617-72125 GCA_964540815.1 uncultured Myxococcales bacterium
GCAAGACTGGAACCGGCGGCTCCGGAACCGGCGGCGCGGGAACCGGCGGCGCGGGAACTGGCGGCAAGATCGGAACCGGGGGCGCCAGCACAGGCGGCTCGGGGACCGGCGGCTCCGGAACCGGGGGCGCCAGCACGGGCGGCTCGGGGACCGGCGGCTCCGGAACCGGGGGCGCCAGCACGGGCGGCTCGGGGACCGGCGGCTCCGGAACCGGCGGGGCGGCTACCCCGAAGTCGCCGCTCGGGGCCACCTGCACCAGTGGAAGCGCCTGCATGAGCAACCTCTGCGTCACCGCCGATGCGGGCGGGGCCATCTGCTGCGCCAGCGCCTGCGCGGCCCAGACGGACCCCTGCGGCAACAAGGGCACCTGCGCGGCGGGAGGCGCCTCCTGCGTCCCGAAGCTCGCCGACGGTGCAGTCTGCGCCCCGGGGACCTGCGGGTTGCTCAACCTGACCGCGACCGCGCCCAAGACCTGCAACGGAGGTACCTGCTCCGCTGGTGGAAACCTCCAGCTGTGCACATTCCTGGCTCCCTGCCAGAACGGCACCTGCGGCGGCTCCGCCGGTGGCGGGGCGAAGTAGCTCCCCGCTGGTCGCGACCGCCAGCCGGCGAGCCACGTCCCCGATTCATTCGACGGTCAGATCGTCCATCGCCGCCTGATCGCGATCGGGAGCGCGATCCCCTTCAGGGACCCCCGCTTCGTGCCGGGCCCTGGGCCAAGGTGCGGTGCTTGTCGTGGCTCTTGTCGTGGCCCTTGGGGGGCGGAGCGCCGACGGGCCGGCGCTCCGAAGCCAGGCCCGTGTGCGCCTCCCCGTGGACGCGCGGGTGGTGCACGTCGAAGGCCGGCTTCTGCTTCGGATCGCAGTTGGGGCCAAACCCGTTGGCGTTGAAGTGGTGCTTGAGGCGGCCGCGTCGGGCGCCGGCCACCGCCTCGATCTCGACGTCGTGCTCGCCGGCCCGCGAGGGCGAGCAGTACGAGAGCAGGTAATATCGCTTGGAGGCGTCCTCGATTCGCCGGCCGACCTCGTCGAATCCCTTGGCGATGTCGTCGCGGTTCTGCGAGGCGAAGGTGCCCGCCCGGCCGATGGCGGAGAGCTCGCGGGTGTCCACCTCGGCGCCCACCCCGATCGCGAACACGTCGAAGGCCGCGGCATCGAGCATCTTCTTGACCTCGTCGCCGGAGGCGCGATGGGCCCGGTCGGTTCCATCCGTGAACACGACCAGGGTGCCAAAGCGCAACGGCTGGGGCGCGGTCTCGAGCTGGCGCGCCAGGGCCCTGACCGCCTCGACAATGGCGCCGTTCAGGTTGGTCGAGGGATCACGCGGGCGGTAACGCCCGAGGGCGGTGACACCGGCCCGAACGTTCCCCCCGAACGGGACCACCGGGTTGATGTGCGGGCTCCCATCGAAGGTGTAAAGGGCGACCTTCTGGTAGGGCCCGACCCGCTCCGCGAACGAGGCCGCGGCCGACATGAGCGCGGGCAACTGTCCCGAGCCCACCACGCTGCCGCTCATGTCGACGAGGAGGAGCGTGTCATGGACTGCGGCGACCTCCTCCTGGAGGATCGTCTGCTGGCTCTCGAGCGTGGAGACGGGTTTGCCGTCCTCGAGGATGTTGAAATCCGTCGGCGTCAGGTTCGCGACCGGCTGCCCCGAGGACCTGTCGACCGTGAAGTAGACCGCCACGTTCGAAGGCTTGCGGACCGAGGCGTCGACCATCTGGAGGCGCAGGCCACATCCGGCACCGAGCGCGGCGAGGCCGCCGAGCACGATGGCCATGGCCATGGCCGTGGCCATGGCCGTGGCGGCTTCGGGGGCGCCGCTCCCGGGGTGACCGCGTCCAGCGAACCCCGTGCCTCCAGTTCTTCGCGTTCCATTTCCGCTCGTCATCGCCCGACGATACCGAAGATCCGCGCCCTCGGGGAACCGCCCGACCTTTTCGTCGACGCGGCGCCGCCCCGGTGCCAGACGCCCGGGCGGAGGCCAGGTGCTGGCGGCCAGGTGCCAGACACCCGCGTGACCGCCTGGTAATGTCGAGGCGATGCGCGTGACACGGGTGCTCGACATCCTGGTATTGCTGCTCCTCGGGACCCTGGTGGTCATGCCCCGGCCGAGCGTGACCGTGAAGCCGGCGCTCGCACTCGGGCCCGAGCGCCGCGAGCGGGTCGCCGAGCTGCAAGCCCACCTGCTCGGCACCCCGGGCGATCTCACGGCGCGCCTCGAGCTCGCGGATCTCTTTCTCGACGCCCACCGCCCCGACTGGGCCCTCGCCACCGTCAACCGGGCCCTGCCGCAGTACGACGCCGACTATCGGGTCCATTCGACGCGCGCCGTGGCCTACGCCGACCGGTTCGAAGCCGCCCCGGCTTTCCAGGCGGCGACCCGGGCGCTGGAGCTGTGCGAGGCCGGCCCTCCCGCCCAGCCCGGCGGGCGTGAGGCTGCCGCCTCCCCGCCGCGACCACCGGGCGCCGACGACCACCCGCAGGCCCCCGGAGCGCCCGCTCCTTGCGGAGAGGCACCGCGGGCCCGCCTGCAGCTCCTCCACGACACCCTCGAGCGCGTGAAGGGAATCGACATGCGCGAGAACCCGGCCCTCGCCAAGGACCGGATCTTCGAGGGGCTGCACCCGACCTGGATCAAGAAGCCGCGCGGCCCGGCCCCGGCCGCCCCGATCCCCGCGGCCCGGCCCTGACGACAGCGCCGCGGGTGGCGCGCTCGACCTGGATCACGCCGCCGCCCTTCGCAAAAACCCACCCCCCCGGGCTTGACAGCCCTCACCCGCAACCACATCATACCGAGCCTTCCAAGCGCCCGTAGCTCAACTGGATAGAGCATCGGCCTTCGAAGCCGAGGGTTAGGTGTTCGACTCACCTCGGGCGCACGGCACCTGAAAACTCAATAACATCCGGGCGCATAGCTCAACTGGTAGAGCAGCGGACTCTTAATCCGTTTGTTGAAAGTTCGATTCTTTCTGCGCCCACTCCCGACCCCGCACGACCGCGCCCGCTGCTGCCAGCGAGGCCGATCACCGGCCCACATCACGGCACAGAATGGCGATCGGGTTGGCGGAGCCGCCGCTCGTCCGGGTATACAAACCCCTTCGCCGACCCTAGACTCGGGGGCGGATATCCAAGCGGGTACAGAGAGGCAGATCGCACATGAAGCTCACGGCGCGCCCAGCGTGGCAGGCCCTTGCGGGGCACTACCTCGAGGTTCGAAACCTCCACCTTCGCACCCTGTTCAAGAACGACCCGAAGCGCGGCGAGCGCCTGACGGCTGAGGCCGCGGGCATCTACCTCGACTACTCGAAGCATCGCATCACGGACGAGACCGTTCGCTTGCTGCTGCAACTGGCCGAGTCCTGCGACCTTCGCGCCCGGATCGAGGCCATGTTCACCGGGGAGAAGATCAACGTCACCGAGAAGCGGGCCGTGCTGCACGTCGCCCTGCGCGCCGCCCCCGGGCAGTCGATCGTCGTCGGTGGCGAGAACGTGGTGCCGCGGGTGCACGCCGTGCTCGATCGCATGTCGGACTTCACCACCCGGGTTCGCAGCGGCGCCTGGACGGGCCACACCGGCAAGCCCATCCGGAACATCGTCAACATCGGGATCGGAGGCTCGGATCTCGGCCCGGTGATGGCCTACGAGGCCCTCCGCCAGTACAGCCAGCGGGACCTCGCCTTTCGCTTCGTCTCCAACGTGGATGGGACCGACTTCGCCGAGGCGGTGTACGGTCTCGACCCCGCGGAGACGCTCTTCGTGGTGTCGTCCAAGACCTTCACCACGCTCGAGACCATGACCAACGCCGAGTCCGCCCGCGCCTGGTCGCTCGCGACCCTGAAGGATCGGGCGGCGGTGGCCCGGCACTTCGTCGCGGTATCGACCAACGCCAGTGAGGTCGCTAAGTTCGGGATCGACACCGCCAACATGTTCGAGTTCTGGGACTGGGTGGGTGGCCGCTACTCGATGGATTCGGCGATCGGCCTGTCGACCATGCTGGCCATCGGTCCGGAGGCCTTTCGTCAGATGCTGGAGGGCTTCCGCAAGATGGACGAGCACTTTCGCAGCGCGCCATTCGATCGGAACCTGCCGGTGCTCATGGGCTTGCTCGGGATCTGGTACAACAACTTCTTCGGGGCCCAGACGGTGGCCGTGCTGCCCTACGAGCAGTACCTCAAGCGCTTCCCCGCCTACCTCCAGCAGTTGACCATGGAGAGCAACGGCAAGCGCGTCACGGTCGCCGGCGCCGAGGTCGACTACGAGACCAGCCCGGTCTACTGGGGTGAGCCGGGCACCAACGGACAACACTCGTTTTATCAGCTGATTCACCAGGGAACCAAGCTCATCCCGTGTGACTTCATCGGCTTCGTTCACCCGCTGCACGCCCTCGGTCGGCACCACGACCTGCTGATGGCCAACGTGTTCGCGCAGGCGGAGGCGCTGGCCTTCGGAAAGACCGCGGATGAGGTGGCCGCGGAAGGCACGCCGGCGGCGCTCGTCCCGCACCGCACCTTCCCGGGCAACCGGCCGTCGAGCACCCTGCTCGTCGAGCGCCTGACCCCCGAAGCCCTTGGCTCGCTGGTGGCCCTCTACGAGCACAGCGTCTTCACCCAGGGTGCGATCTGGGACATCGACTCCTTCGACCAGTGGGGCGTCGAGCTCGGGAAGGTCCTGGCGGCGCGCATCGTCCCCGAGCTCGAGGACGGACCTGGATCGGGGACGGTGTCGGTGGAGCTCCCCCACGACAGCTCGACCAACCACCTCATCCGGAGATACCTGCGCCTCAAGCGAACGCCACGCGCCTGAGGGCGGCGGAGCCGAGGAAAATGGGTCTGGCACCTCGCCCCGGGGGTGCCACACTCGGGGCTACCGATGCCGCATGTCGTGATCGAGAACGCCCCCGATCTGGTGGAGGCTTGCCGCTCACTCGTGCCGTTCACCCAGCGGAACGGGGGCGAGATCTTGCGGCTGCTCGACGTCTTCGTGAACCAGGCGGGGCGAGCCGCCCTGCTCGACTGCGTGGTGATCGAGCCCGGCAGCGCGTCCAGGTCGTTCTTCGTGCAGCTCTCCCAGAAAGGGAGCCAGATCACCGTCCGCCTGCTGCCCGCGACCGACCCGGAGAAGACCGACGGGGTCAAGCGCCTCCTCGGGGCCATCGCCAAGGCCGTGCACGATTCCATCCCGGCAAGCCATTACGGCAAGACCAACCTGACCGACTTCCTGCCGCCTTGAAGGAAGTGGAAGTGGGGCGATCCTCTCTTCACCTCCCGCTCCCCATGCGAGCGTAGCGCGGCTTTGCCGCGCGGAGCGAGGGGGGCGCGGGGACCTGCGAGCGCCAGCCAGCCACCTCCCCGATCCAATCGCCCCGCGCCGACGGCGAGCGGCACCGAGCCACCGTCCCCGATCCGATCGCCCCGCGCCGACGGCGAGCGGCGCGAGCCCACGTCCCCGATTCAATCCTCCCGCGCGGACGGCGAGCGGCAGCGAGCCACGTCCCCCCTCCCTCTGTTCACCCCCCGCTCCCCATGCGAGCGTAGCGCGGCTTTGCCGCGCGAAGCGAGGGGGGCGCGGGGACGTGCGAGCGCCAGCGAGCCACGTCCCCCCTCCCTCTGTTCACCCCCCGCTCCCCATGCGAGCGTAGCGCGGCTTTGCCGCGCGAAGCGAGGGGGGCGCGGGGACGTGCGAGCGCCAGCGAGCCACGTCCCCGATTCAATGTATGGTTGCGCATCGACAACAGAGTCACCTGTGCGCGGCCGGCCGAGCCCATCTGGGCTTCGCCGTTCGCGCGCCCCCTAACTCCCGCGTGAAGCCATGAAGACCCCACGTTTCAAATTCTTGTTCTCACTTGGCGCCGTCGGGTTGGCGGCCGTGCTGACCACGGCGGGCCTGTGCGGCCAGCGCGGCCCCGCCCCGGCCACGGTCGACGATCGAACCACCGAGGCCAACATCACCCGGTTCACGACCACCCTGCTCGAGCACTCGCAATTCGCCCACCACCCGCTCGACCGGGAGCTGGCCGGCAAGTTCCTCGATCGTTATCTCGACGCCCTCGACGGGGGGCATTCACTGTTCCTTCAGTCCGACGTGGACGAGTTCGCGGCCTATCGAAGCAGCCTGGCCCGGATCACCCGCGAGACCGGGGACACGACCGCCGCCCACAGCATCTTTGCCCGTTTCCTGCAGCGCCTCGAGCAGCGGGTCGACTTCGTGACCAGGACGCTCGCCTCGGCGAAGTTCGACTTCACCGGACACGACAGCTACTCCTTCGACCGGGAGCATGCGCCCTGGCCATCCGATGCCGCCGCGGCCCACGACCTGTGGTGGCGGCAGCTCCGGGCGGAGTACTTGCAAGAGAAGCTCGGGCAAGACAAGCCCGGGCAGGACAAGCCCGGCCCGACCGCCGGCAAGAGCGACGGGGGTGACCCGCGCGCACCGAAGATCATCAAGACCCTGCGGCGTCGCCAGGAGCAACAGCTGCAGACCATGAAGGGGCTCCACAGTGACGAGGTCCTCGAGCTCTACTTGAACGCGCTCGCGCACGTCTACGATCCGCACTCCGACTACCTCGGCCACGAACAGATGGAGAGCCTGTCCATCGCCATGAACCTGTCGCTGTTCGGGATCGGGGCCTCCCTCGACACCGAGGACGGCTACTGCACGATCCGCGAGCTCGTGCCAGGGGGGCCAGCGGCCCGCAGTGGCCTGCTCAAGCCGGGCGACCGCATCGTCGCCGTGGCCCAGCAGGGACAGGAGCCGGTCGACATCGTCAACATGCCGCTCTCCCGGTCGGTGGAGCTCATCCGCGGGCCGAAGGGCTCGACCGTGACCCTCACGATCCTGCCGGCCGGTGCCGCGGAGGGCGCGGTCCCCAGGAAGATCGCGCTCGTCCGCGACGAGATCAAGCTCGAGGATCAGCAGGCCAAGGCGCGGATCCTGGACCTCCCGCTCGACGCCCCCTCCGAAGGGCGTCCCTCGACCGACGGCCGGAGCGCGGCAGGCGCGGGCGCCAGCGCCAGCGCCCTCTTGCGCGTCGGGATCGTGGAGCTGCCATCGTTCTATGCCGACTTCGGAGGCGGAGGCGGCCCGATACACCGGAGCGCGACCGCGGATGTGGCGCGGCTCGTGGGCAAGCTCAAGCAGGAGCACGTGCGGGGCATCGTGCTCGACGTGCGAAGGAACGGTGGGGGCTCGCTGGAGGAGGCCATCAGCCTCACCGGGCTCTTCATCCGCAAGGGCCCGGTCGTGCAGACGCGGGACCCGGCCGGAGGCATCGAGCAGGGAAACGACACCGACCCAGGCATCCTGTACGAGGGGCCCCTCGTGCTGCTGACCAGCCGCTTCAGCGCCTCGGCGTCGGAGATCCTGGCGGGGGCGCTTCAGGACTATGGGCGCGCCGTCCTGGTGGGTGACTCGTCGACCTTCGGGAAGGGCACGGTCCAGAACGTGCTGCCGCTGGCCCGGGCCATGGATCAAAGCGGGCTCGGCCACGCCTACGATCCCGGCGCCCTCAAGGTCACGATCCGGAAGTTCTACCGTCCCGGCGGTGCCTCCACCCAGCTGCGCGGGGTGGCCTCCGACATCGTCTTGCCCTCCACCAGCGATTTCGCCGAGGTGAGCGAGTCCTCGCTGACCGATCCCCTGCCGTGGGATGCCGTCCCGGCGGGACACTACGAGAACTTCAACGAGGTGCAGCCCTTCCTGGCCGGCCTCAAGGAGCGCTCCCGGGCACGGGTCGCGGCCGACCAGGACTTCGATCTGCTGCGGGGGGAGATCGCTCGACTGCGCAAGAGCCTGGTGAGCAAGTCGGTGTCGTTGAACGAGGAGGAACGTCGGTTGGAGATGGCGCAGGCCAAGGCGCGGCTGTCCGAGCGCGATCGGGTGGCGCGATCGCTGAAGACCGCGCGGCCAACCACCTACGACATCACGGTGAGGAATGCCGTGCTCCCCGGGCTTCCGGCTCCCAGCGGCGCAGGGGGGGCCACCGCCGGCGGCGGTGGAGGCTCGAGCGCGAATGGTGAGGCCGACGGTCTCGAGAACGTCGGTCGGGGCGCGGGAGAAGACATCCTGCTGAAGGAGGCCGAGCACATCCTCGCCGACTACGTCGGGCTCCTCGAACGCTCGCCGGCGCAACGTGCGATGAAATGACCGACCCGAGGCCCGCTTGAAGCGGCCGCGTCCGAGCCCCCCGGCTCACCCCACCGCGACCGGGATGACCGGCCTGGCGTCTCGGTCGCGTTCGTAGCGGCGCAGGACCCATTGGCCTCCAGGCCGCGCCCGCAGCCGCGCCCGCATCTCGAGGATGCCGGGGGTCAGGCGGTCCGAGTCCCCCCAGGGAGAGTTGGTCGGACCGACCATGGGAGCCAGCAACGCGGCCGCCGTGATGTCCGCCAGGGTGAGCGACTCGCCCACCAGGTAGCGTTCGGGATCGTGCTCGGTGACGTTCTCCAGCCGCTCGATGCCATCGAGCGTCGTCCGCTCCGCCGAATCCATCGACGCCTCGTCCGGAGAGAAGGCCGCGGCGAGCCTGCGTTCGAACAGCGGCCGCGCCAGGCGAGCCAGCCAGCGCGTCCTGCGATCGTAGGCCGCGAAGAAGAAGCGGGTCGCCATGCCACGACGTCGAAGCAGCTGGCCGTAGCACCAGTGGCGGACCGCCGGCCCGACCGAGATGTCGAAGTAGTTCTCGAGCGCCAGGACCAGGGACCGCAGTCCATCGTCGTCTGGGAGCAAGCGGGGGCCCGCGTAGGTGTGCTCGAGGTACATCGCGATCGCGCTCGAATCCTGGATCGTCATGCTTCGATCCATCAACAAGGGTACCGACGACTCGGCGGCCAGCCCACGGTTGATCTTGTGGTGCCGCCCAGGGAGGAGATTGCGGGTGGTGTAGTCGAGGCCCTTGATGTCCAGGGTCCAGCGGGTCTTCTCGCAATACGGGGACATCGGGAACTGGTGCAAGACCCGGTGAGCCTGCAAGGCGCCACCTGCCCCCGCGGGCAAACGTTGCAACGGTCTCGGCGTCGCTTCCCTCATCGAGCTGTCTTCGAACCCACGAGCTGCCTGTACCATACCTCGGATCATTCTGTCAGGGTCGCGCCGCCAGGTCGCGCCGTCAGGTCGCGACCGCGGGCGGGACCGCGGTCATCGCTTGGGGAACGCCACCACCACCACGGAGTAGGGGGGCACCGCCACCTGCGCCGAGGCCCCGCTGGCGGCCGCGAAGATCGGGGCGCTCGCGACGGTCCCGTCCATGTCGGACATGACCGGGGTGTAGGCGGTGCGCGTCCCCACGCAGCCGAGGGCGCCGCCCGTCACGTTGATGGTGACCGCCGCGGTCACCGTTGGACTGGTGTTCGTGAGCATGACGCTGAGGCTCCCGTCCGCGTGCTTCGAGGCGTGGGGTTGCAGCGAGGTGGCCGCGGCGCCGGTGATGGTCGCCGGGATCAGGGCATCGCCCACCGCGGCCAGCGCGTGGGCCATCTGCGCGCCGTGATAGCCCCAGGAGGGCGTATCGTCCCCACCGAGATAGGTCGCGCTGTGGAGCTCGAGCCAGTGCACGGACAGGGCGCCTTGCTCCATGAAATTGGCGTAGGCATCGGCCGCGAAGATCCCGGGGAGCTGGGTGTGGGTGACCGCCGTGCCGCTCGGCGGGGAGAGCGCCGATTTGAGATCGCCGTCGTTGTTGGTGTTCGGCCCCCACTCCGTCACGGCCAGCGGCATGGTCGCGCCCTTGGCCCCGCACCCGTTGGTCGAGGTGGTGAGGGCGGTCCGCAGATCCTTGAACATCATCGGGATGTCCGAGTGCGGAGAGGTCAGCAGGTTCGCCAGCGTCGAGCCCGCGTACCAGTGGTTGACCACGAAATCAATCGAGGCGCAGGCCTGGGGCAACATGCTGCGATTCCAGTCGGCGTACTCGCTGTAGGGCCAGTGCACGATGCCCCCGACCTTGATGGTGGGATCCACCGCCTTCATCGCGGTCGCGAAGGCCTTGACGACCGTTCCATACGCCGCCGGGGAGAGGGCCGGGTTGTTCTGCCGGTTGGAGCACGCGGTCAGGGGCGCGAGCGAGGGATAGGGCAGATGCATGTCCGGCTCCCAGCCGCATCCACCGTAGTAGTACCCATTTCCGTACAGCTCGTTTCCCACCTCCCAGTTCTTGATCCCCACCGGGGCCGGGTGCGAGATGCGCAGGAAGTTCTGGGTGTCGTCGACGGCCAGCGGATCGGCGGCGCGCAGGCTGGCCCAGTAGCCGACGGTCTTCCAGTCCTTGCCGCCGGCATCGGCCCCGATCGAGGTGGTATCGGTGGGCAGGCCGTTGGCGTAGGCGACCCAGGCCGCCGCCGCCTGAGGCGTTCCAGGCCCGGTGGCATCGGAGTTCATGCCGTAGTTGACGGTGATCATCGCGTTCGCGCCGACGTTCTTGAGCAGCGAGACGAAGTGACCAAAATCGGCGTCGGGCGCGACGTAGATGGTGTTGTTGTCCGAGTTGGACGTCGGGACGAACGTGGCGGTGTGGGTCTCCCAGTGATAGCTGTCCGCGTAGGAGCCCCCGGGATAGCGGAGCGAGGTCACACCCACGGCCTTGAGGAGATCGGGGGTGGTGGGAAGCTGCATGCTCGAGTCGTAGACGGCCGTGTGGATGCCCATCAGGTCCGGACCCACGGTCGCCATGGGGGTCGCGGAGCCATCGATGGTGACGGTGGCCGCCGTGCCCGTCACGGGCAGCGGAGCCTGACACGCGACGGTCGCTCCCCCGGTCGACGTCGTCCCTGTCCCCGCGGCGCCTCCGACCGCGGAGGCGCCGCCGGCTCCGGGTCCTCCGAGCCCGCCCGCGGCACCACCGCTGCCCACGGCGGGTGCACCGCCACTCGAGCTGGTGGCTCCAGCCTGGCCAGACGGAGAGGAGCCTCCGGCGCCGGTCCCCCCGGACGAGGCGACAGGGGCGCCGGCGGAGCCCGTCGTCGTCGCCCCACCGCTCCCCGGCACGCCCCCGCTGGAGACGGCGCCGCCCGAGCCCGCGGGGACTCCGGTCGCTCCTCCGGTTCCAGCCGCTCCGCGCCCTCCCGTCCCGGTGGCGGTCTTCGGTGCGGGGCTCTGGGAGCAGCCAGCGCCGATCAGCAGCGACAGCGCGGTGGCAATCACGATTCGATTCATGTGGGTGTGTCCTCTTCGTCCTTCAGGCCGTTGGGGCAGGGGCGCGGTCGGCGGTAGGTTGCCCGACAATCGTTCTTGCCTCCACATCGACCCTGAAGATCGCTCCTTTCCGCGTCCGCGCACGTCGGGGCGCACGTCGCCCCGATCCCGGTAGGGCTTCGGGGGCCGCCAGACGCCGACCGCCTCCGTCCACCGGCGAAGTTGGCAGCGGAACGAAGTAGGTCATAATCTCGCCACTCCTTCCCGGACGGTGACCGTGTTGAAATTGCTTGGGATTCGCATTCTGATCTCGACCACCCGGCGCCCGGCACGGCGGTCATGCTGAGCCGGGGAATCCCCGCGTGGGTCCTGGTGGGCGGAGCGACGCTGACCTGCTCCGCCGGCTGTATCAACGCGGTCGGGTTCCTCGGGATCCACCACCAGGCGTTGAGCCACATGTCCGGCACCGCGACGGCGTTCAGCACCGACCTCGGAGAGGGACGGGGAGAGCTGGCCGTGCACGCGGCGTTCGTCCTGATGTCGTTCTTTCTCGGCTCGACGCTGAGCGGGGTGATCATTCGCCAGAGTGTCCTGCAGATGGGCAGACGCTACGGGGTGGCCTTGACGTGCGAGTCGATCCTGCTCTTCGCGGCGGCCCATTTCCTGCGGTCGGGCAGCAACAACGGCGACTACCTGGCGGCGGCGGCCTGCGGGTTGCAAAATGCCCTCGCGACGACCTACAGCGGCGCGATTGTCCGGACGACCCACATCACGGGCCTCGTCACCGATCTCGGTATCGCCGCCGGGCTGGCGCTGCGCCGGGAGGTCGTGGATCACCGACGGGTCATCCTGCACCTCACGCTGGTCGCTGGCTTCGTGTGTGGCGGCATCCTCGGGGCGCTCGGGTTTCGGGTGCTGGGCGTGGACACGTTGTTCTTTCCCGCCAGCGTCATCGGCGTCGTGGGAATCGGCTACTCGGTCAGCCGGCAATTTTCTCGCAAACGCGCGGCCACCAGCCACGCCGGCTGACTCCCTTCGACGGGCCTTCCGACTCCGCTTCCGAGTCCCTTGGGCGCGGGTGCAGGACACCTCGGGTGGGCCGCCGGCCCGGGGAGCGGCGGAATTCGGAACTTCGGCATCGGCTCCGGCGATTTCGCGCTATAAACCGGCCCGAATGCAGGTCCGGACGGCAGTGGCTCGTGACGTAAAACCTGACGGCGCGTGGGCGCCGCGATTCGCCTTGGCGACTGCGGTGGCGACCTATGCCCTGATCCTGATCGGGGGGCTGGTCCATGGAACCGGCTCCAGCCTGGCGTGCCCCGACTGGCCGACCTGTTACGGGACCATGTTGCCGAAGATGGAGGGGGGGGTGGCGATCGAGCACAGCCACCGACTGGCGGCCGGAGCGGTCACCATCCTGACCCTGGTGCAGGCCCTGGTCTTTCAGCGCGCTCGCGCGCCTGGGCTTCGCCCGCTTCGGCGGGTGGCCTGGCTGGCGGTCGGGTTGGTGGTCGTCCAGGCGCTCCTTGGAGGCATCACGGTCAAGCTCCGCCTGCCGACCCTGGTATCGACCTTGCACACCGCGACCTCGCTGCTCTTCTTCATGACGGTGCTCTACCTGGCCGTCCGCTCTCGGTCCGCGGCGCCCGCGCCCATCCGGCGGGAGCCCGGCGCGACCGGCGAGACGATCGCCGCGGGTGCGGCGACACCTCGAATCCCGGTGGAATCGCCGGCGGTCTCGCTGGCCCTGGTGGCGGCGGTCGTCACCTATTTCCAGATGGTCCTCGGAGGACTGGTCAGGCACTCGGGGGCGGCGCTGGCCTGCCTCGATGTGCCGCTGTGTCGTGGTTCGTTGTGGCCGAGCGCGGCCCACCCGACGGTGCTGGTCCAGGCCCTCCACCGGCTGGGCGCGCTGGCCGTCGCCGTGGCGGTCTGTCTGTCGGCCATCGCCAACCTGCGGGTGTCGCGCGGGCGTCCGGCCCGGGCGGCGCTCGCGGTCGCCGGTCCCCTCCTGGTGGGGCTGCAGATCTGGCTCGGCCTCCACGCCGTGACGTCCTTCCTGGATCTGGCGACCGTGGAAGCCCACCTGGCCGTCGCGACCGCGCTCCTCGCGTGCCAGATCGGGCTCGGACTCTGGCGCCCAGATCCCTCGGAGATCGCCGCCGAGGGCGGCGTGGAGCAGGTCGGAGCGCAGCGGCCGGCCTCGTGGGGCGGAGCCCTGCGGGATCTCGTCGCGCTGGCCAAGCCGCGGATCACCGGCCTCGTGATCGCGACCTTCAGCGGAGGGATGTGGCTCGCGCCCGGTCACCTGCCGGCCTGGCGCGCGGTCATGACGTTGATCGGGACGGCCCTGATCGTCGGGGCCGCGAATGCGCTCAACATGTTCATGGAGCGTGACGTCGACGGGTTGATGGAGCGCACCCGGAGCCGCCCGCTGCCCGAGGGGCGTCTCACCCCCTCGGCGGCGCTGGTCTTCGGGACCGCGCTGGCGTGTGCCGCCCTCCCGCCGTTGCTGCTCGCCGGCAATGCCCTGACCGGGGTCCTCGGCGGGCTGGCCTTCTTCGCCTACGTGGCGATCTACACGCCCATGAAGCGAACGACGCCCGCCGCGCTGTTCGTCGGAGCGGTCCCGGGTGCCCTGCCCCCCCTCATGGGGTGGACCTCGGTGACCGGGCACCTCGATGCGGGAGCCCTCGCGCTCTTCGGAGTCCTCTTTCTCTGGCAGATCCCACACTTCCTGGCCATCGCCCTCTACCGCGCGGAGGACTATGGCCGCGCCGGCTTCGAGATCCTGCCGCTGACGGCCGGCGAGAACACCACGCGCGTCGTCATCAGCGTGTTCTCGATGGCCCTCCTCGTGACGTCGCTCTCGCTGGCCCCGCTCCACGTGGCGGGCGGGCTCTACACGGGGGCGGCCTCGGTCCTCGGGGTGCTGTTTCTCGGGTGGGGGCTGGTGGGGATTGGCCGGGCGGCCAGCCGGGTCTGGGCGCGCTCGCTGTTCTTCGCCTCGCTGGTCTATCTCACCCTGCTCTTCGCCGCCCTGATCGTGGACCGGGCGGTCGCATCTTGAGCCTGAGCGGGCCTGGGCCGCAGGCGCCGTGGCCCGCGCCGGTGAGACCGGACACCGCTGGCGGCCTCGACGACGGCCTCGCGGTCACCGGCCTGCGGAAGACCTTCGGACGAAGCATCGGACGAAGCACCGGGAGACGAGTCGCTCTCGACAATCTCACCCTCGATGTCCAGCGCGGTGAAATCTTCGGGCTCCTCGGACCGAATGGCGCCGGAAAGACCACCGCCTTCCGGCTCCTCGCGGGGCTGCTCCCGGCCGACGGGGGCACGGTCTTCTTCGACGGGGTGAAGGTGGATCCGACCCTCCCCGCCTTCCGGCGCCAGCTCGGGGTGGTCTTTCAGGAGCCGAGCCTCGACCTCAAGCTGACCGGGCGGGAAAACCTGGCCCTCGGTGCCGCCCTCTTTGGTCTGTCGCGGGCGACGTCACGGGCGCGCATCGCCGACGCCCTCGCGCTCATGGAGCTCGGCCCCCGCGCGGACGAGGCGGTCCAGACCTACTCGGGCGGGATGCGGCGGCGCCTGGAGATTGCCCGGGTGCTGCTGCACGAGCCGGCGCTGTTGCTGCTCGACGAGCCCGGACGGGGGGTCGATCCCGAGGCCCTGCGCCGGATCTGGACCGAGATCGAACGCCTCACCGTCGAGCGCGGCCTGTCCGTCCTCCTCACGACCCACCAGGCCGAGGAGGCCGAACACTGCCGACGTGTCGCTCTGCTCGACGCCGGTCGCGTGCTGGTGACGGGCACCCCCGACGCGCTGAGAGCCATGGTGGCCGGGGACGTGATCCGCGTCGAGGGGGAGCGGCCGGAGGAGATCCTGGCCACCATCCTGGCCACCTTCCGGGCCACCTTGGAGGCAAACTTCGGCGGGGCAGACTGCGGGGCGCATCGCTCGGAGCCGAGAGCCTCGGGCGCCGCGGGTCCACGGGTCCTCGACGGGCAGGTGTGGCTCGAAGCCCCACGCGGGCACGAGCTGATTCCGCGCATCGTCGAGCTGTTTCCCCCTGGCCGGCTGCGCGCCGTGTCCATGGCCCGGCCCACCCTGGCCGACGTGTTTGCCAAGCTCACCGGGCGTGCCTTCGTGGATAGCTCCGTGGACAGCTCCGTGGGGGCTCGACCCGCGTGACCACCAACGTCCTTCCCGATTCCCCGTTCTCCAAGAGCTCTGCGTCCTCGGCGTCCTCCGCGTCCACGCGTCTCGCGCCGCGGTTGCCGAGCGTCCTCGGGGTGGTGACGGCCCTCGCCGGGCGCGATCTGCGCCGCTTCTTCCGCCAGCCGAGCCGGGTCGTGGGCTCGATCGCGCAGCCGCTCATCCTGTGGGCGGTGCTCGGCGCCGGGCTCGGCGACAGCTTCAGCGTCGTCTCCGCGCCGGGGATGCCCTACCTGACATACTTTTACCCCGGCACCGTGGTCCTGACCATGCTCTTCACGGCGATCTTCTCGACCATGTCGGTGATTGACGATCGCCACCACGGGTTCTTGCAGGCGGTGCTGGTCGCCCCGGTCTCGCGCACGGCGCTGGTGCTCGGAAAGACCGCGGGCGGGGTGACCATCGCCCTCCTTCAAGCCGCGGCCCTGATCGCCCTGTCGCCCCTGGCGGGATTTTCTCTGACGTCCATCGACTACCCCCTCATCGTCGCGACGCTGACCGGGACGGCGGTGGGATTCACGGCCCTCGGCTTCGCCGTGGCCTGGTGGATCGACTCGACCCAGGGCTATCACGGCATCATGAGCGTCGCCCTCATCCCCCTGTGGATGCTCTCTGGCGCCATGTTCCCGGCGAGCGGCAGCCACGGGTGGATCCGGACCATCATGGCCTTGAACCCCATGACCTACGCCGTCTCGGCGGTTCGCCGGGGGCTCGGCGGCGGGGCCGGCGGTACCGCCCACGTCGGCGCCCTCCTCGTCTCCTGGTCGTCTCCGGCGCTCGAGCTCGGAGTCACGGCGGTCTTTGCGATCCTCGCGGTGTGGGCCGCAGCGGCCCTCTGCCGCCGTCGCGCCTGACGACGATCGCGCGGACCGCCGAACCCGCGCGCGGTCGGCCGGTCATCGGCCGGGCGCGGGGGTCGCGGAGTCGCCCGCCCCGTTGCCCGGCGCATCCGGGTCGACCTGGAGGTCGCTGAACCTGCCCGCCCGCTCGAGCGCCCAGAGATCCTCGTCGGTGACGAACGCCTTCCCCAGGAGCTCACGGGCGCGCCTGACCTTCGCGAGGAGACGGGGATCCCGGATGGGCTGATGGTGCTCGGCGCTCGGACGGGCGGGCGGCCGCATGACCGAGAACGAGCCGCGAACCGCGTACCCTTCGGGTGTCCGTCCTTCGAGGAAGTAGTCCTCCGCGAGGACGTCGGGCGCGCCCGCGGTGTCGAGGATCACATGCGTCGTCAGGCCCCGCCCAGGAGGGATCAGCGTCCCGCCGAGCACGGAGGCCACCGGGACCACCTCGCGCGCCCCACTGCCGCCCAGGCGGCGGCGGACCCTGATGACGGTCGCGATCTCGACCGGCTCGCTGCGCACATGCCACAGGCGCACGCCCTGGTCGACCCGCCCGTCCTCGGCGAGGACGGGGAAGCGCGGGTCGAGCTCGACCAGGAGCTGCACGATCTTCTTGGTGGCAAACGCCTCGAAGGCCGGGTTGCGCAGCTCGATGGCCTGGCGGGCGCGGGCCACCCGTCCATCCTCGGCCGTGATCTCCAGGCTCACGAGGACGCTCGAATAGAGGGTGTCCTCGGGGCGCGCGGCGAAGCTGTGGCTCACCCGGGGGGAGCCCCCCTCCCCCGCGGAGTCGGTGCCGAAGTACCAGGTGTAGGACCGGGGTCGAAAGGGCGCCGCCGGCGATGTGATCGCCCGGCTGGGAACCGCGGTGGCCACCCTCCCCTCGAACTCGAAGTCTGCCCAGGTGTTCGGCAGCAGGCGATAGCCGATGATCGCCACCGGAAGGTCCTCGCACCTCTTCACGCGGTAGGGGGGCACCGGGAGCACCGTAACGACGTTGTGCTTCGAGAACACGCGGACCTGCTCGACGGTGGGCGTGCCGGCGTCGTCCAGGAAGGCACGAACCGCGACCGACGCTCCGCGGGTGGGTCCGATCTGGTAGTGCAGGAAGGCGTCGTTGCCGTCGGTGGTGTGGGCCCGGACCGTCACGAGGTTCTCCTCGCCCTCGCATACCTCCGGCTTCTCGACCGTGATCTCGTCGATGACGGGGGGGAGCGGGGCGGGGAGGGCCGGCGGCGGGGGCGAGGGCGGCGCGGTCTTGGGCTTTTCCACGGTGGTGCGCGGGCCGGCCGCCAGTGCCGAGGTCGGTGCACGGAGGGGCTCGGGCGGGCCCACGGGCGCGACCCTGGTGTGCCCGGTCCGGTCGAGCCCCCACCACAGTCCGAGCAGCGCCACGCCGAGGACGAGCCCGATGACGAGAGCCACCTTGCGGCCCGGCCGGCGCGCCCGACGCGCATGTCCTGGATCTTGCCGAGCCATCCGCGCCCCCCCGCGAACGCCGCAGGCTCCTCAGAACCAGCACCCGTACACGTTGCCGGGCGAGTTCCACTGCACCGTCTGCTCGTTGTCGGCGGCCCAGACGCTGACGCCGCTCCCCTCGGTCCCGTCGACGTAGCCCTGCCAGGGATGGCCGCTCCATCCGCCGAGGCGATCGGGGCTGATCGACGTCGCCGTCGCGCTGGGATCGTCGCGCACGCTGGCGTAGGTGCTGGATCCGCTGGAGTCCGTGTCGCAACGCCCGACCGCCATGCAATTGCTGACCTGCCGGGCGGCGTTGTCGCAGATTCCCTGGAAGCAGGTGATGGTCGCGACCACCCCTTGCCAGAAGCCGATGCCCTGATTGCACTCGTCCTCGACCGATGCGACGAGCCCGTTGATGCCGCTCACCACCTGGTCGTGGGAATAGGTGTAAGCGGCGATCGCCCCCTTGCCGGCCATGTACTGGCCGTACGAGATCAGGGTCGAGCACACCACCCCGTTGTTCCAGGGCGCGCCCCCCGTGTTGAGGGACTGAATGTCGCGGAACTGATACAGCGAATAGGGCGCGAGCGCGGGAGGGCTCCCGATCTCGATCCGATAAAGCCCATCGGTTCCCTGCTTCGAGCTGGTCCAGTCGTACGGGATGGTGTTCCAGATCCAGTCCGCCACCTGCTGTCCGTCGTCGTTCGGGCAGGCCACCCCGCTGCATCCGCGCTGAAACCCGATGTACTCGAGCGAGCCGGAGTAGAGAAACTGGTAGATCGCGCCCTCCTGGATCTGCGAAGCGCCCGGATACCCTTTCTCCAGCTCCCCACCATCGAGGGGCGTGCTGCAGTAGGCGGGCCATCCCGTCATGCTCGGGGTGTACATGGCGGCATGCGTCGCCCAGCCGTTCCCATGGGCGATCATCGAGTGGGTTCGATACTCGCCGAGGGCGGAGAGGACGCCGCTCACTGGACCGGACGCCCGAGACAGCACGATGGCCCCGCCCGGGACATTCCACGACGCCGGCGACGAGCCGCACGCGTCGCTGCCGGTTCCTCCGGCCCGGGTGCTCGGGCCCGAGGCCACCACGAGTCCGGTCGCCGCCACCACGACTGCTGACTTTCGCCACCGGTGCGAGCGTCGCATGCACACCTCCCACGAGACCCGCGCCGAAGTCATCTCGGCGTGGTGCCGGGATCATACACTACCACTCGACCCAGTTGCCGGCCGGACGTTCCCACATCGACGTGGTGGGGGGGGCCACGAAGAGACCGGCCAGCGGCGCCAGATGTTTCGGCTCCGCATAGAAGCGGCGCATCCCGTCGGCATCCATCCAGACGTCGACGCCCAAGATTTCGACGGTCTCTGGTTGGCCCGTCGCCGTCGTCGTCGCCGTCCCGCCACTCGGGCCACTCGGGGCCGGGAAGAACACCTCGTGCGAGATCTGGCCGGCCATGCGGGCGGCGTTGATGCTCCCCGCCGCCAGGGCATCGAACGCCGCCCGCGCGGCCTCCCGCGACCGGGCGGTGCCGCGGATCAGACCCACGCAACGTGCCTCCTTTCCGGCTGGAATCGGCAGCGTGAACGAGCGAATGTCCCTGGCCCGCATCCAGACGGTCGGGTCACGGGACTCGAAGATCATGGCGCCGCCGGCCTGGACTTGCTTGTCGCCGAAGAACTTCTGAAAGCCATCGAAGCTGTTCCACACATCGAGGATCAGGAGCTCGCCGGCCTTGCCCCCGGCGTCGGCCATCCCGACGTAGACGCTGTGGCTCAGATCGCCGAGAGCCCGGGCGGCCGCCACCCCGTCGGGGTGACCAGCGGTGGCGTTGTGGATGTCTCGGGCCTCTCCCAGGGTCTTCGCCTTGAGGATGCCGCGGATGGCCAGCAAGAAGGTATCGTCGTTCGTGCTCATGGGTTGGGGTCTCCTGTGAGCACACTGACGGGACCGACCGCCAGAACTCATCGCTGGCGTGGCGAAAAAAAGAGGCCGCCGGCCGCGTGCTATCGTCGAGCCATGGTCAAGCGCGCGGAAGACGATCGCGTCGTCTCGGTCGCTCCCGGTCGCGCGGTGTCGAGCGATTTCGAGACCGCCGTCGCGCCGCACCGCCGCGAGCTCGTGCTTCACTGCTACCGCATGCTGGGATCGCTCGCCGACGCCGAAGACCTGGCCCAGGAGACGCTGCTGCGTGCCTGGCGCGGGCTCGACGCCTTCGAGCAGCGGGCATCGCTCCGAACATGGTTGCACCGGATCGCGACCCACGCGTGCATCGATGCCATCGAGCGACGCCGCGGCGAGGCCCGCCGGACCCGGAGCCTTCCCAGCGCCCTCGCGCCGCCCGCTCGTCTCGACGATGCCCAGGCCCCGCCGGTGAACGAGCCCGTCTGGCTCGAGCCCATCCCCGATACGTGGCTCGGCGACGGTCCGCCCACTCCCGATGCCACGTACAGCGAGCGCGAGAGCGTGGCCTTCGCCTTCCTGGTGACGCTGCAGGAGCTACCCGCCAGGCAACGCGCCGCCCTCCTCCTCCGCGAGGTGCTGGGCTTCACGGCGGCCGAAGTGGCGGCGTTGCTCGACCTGACCATCCCGGCGGCCAACAGCGCGCTGCAACGCGCCCGCGAGTCACTCCGCCAGCAGGTGGCCGAGGTGAAGCGGCCCGATGAACCGCGGGTGCACGAAGTGCTCGCCAGCTACATGCGCGCCTGGCAAGAGGCCGACGTGTCGTTGCTGGTCTCCCTGCTGCAGGACGAGTGTCGGCTGTCGATGCCTCCGCTGCCGCTGTGGTACCAGGGGCGCTCCGACATCGGCACCTCGATCGCCGCCATGGTTCTCGGCCCCGAAGCCCGCGGCAGCATCCGCATGTTGGCGCCGGCCACCGGCGCCAACGGCTGGCCCGCGCTGGCGGGTTACCGGCGCGCCCGACCCGGGGAGCCATTCTTGCCGATGGGGCTGCACGTGCTTCGCATCGAGCCGGCCGGAATCGCCGAGATCATCACCTTCCTCGGGCACGACTTCCGTGGCTTCGGTCTCCCGCCGACCCTTCCCGCCGCGGGGCCCGACGACAGCCCCTGAGCCGGAGGTCGGCAGCCGATCTCGACGACCTCGACGACCTTGACGGCCTGGACGGCGCGGCGTATCTGCGAGGCCCATCGATGCCTGCCCACCCCGCCTGGCCGCGCCTCCCGGCGACGCCGTGCCCTCCCGCCGGCCGGATCGACCCGCGGGCCGGGGCTTCGAGCGCCCACGCGCGCGTTGGCGACGGGAGGTGGGCGCGCGCGCTGGTCGGGTTGGTCGCGCTGGTCGCGGCTCGCTCCGCGCTGGCCCGCGGCGAGCGCGACCTGCCCTCGGAGGACAAGGCCGCCGCCGAGCTGGCCGCCGAGCGCCCGCGTCCGCCCGAGGAATGGTACAGCCTGCACTATCAGTTCACCGGAGCGACCCAGTATCACCCGTCGTTTCCCGCCCGGTACTCGGGCGAGAACAGCCTCCGCTCCGGCTCGGAGAGTGCCACCGCGTTCGTCACCAGCCTCTACGCCGATCTGCGGACCTGGCCGGGGGGGGAGCTCCTGTTCGACCCCGAGATGAGCGGCGGCAAGGGCCTGAGCAGCACACTCGGCGTCGCTGCGTTTCCGGACGGCATCGTCTACCGCGTGGGCGATCCGGCGCCGGCGGTGTACGTCGCCCGCCTCGCCATCAGCCAGACGTTCAACCTCGGCGGCGGCCGGGTGGTCAACCAGCCCGGGCCGAACGAGCTGCTCCACACGCGCGATCGCGACGTCCTCGCGATCACCGTCGGCCGCTTCTCGGTGATCGACGTGGTCGACGGAAATCGTTACGCCAACGACGCCACCACCGAGTTCTTCAACTGGGCCCTGTTCGCGTCCGGCGCCTACGACTACCCCGCGGACACGCGTGGCTACACCTGGGCCGCGCTGGCGGATCTCGCGAGGGGGTGGTGGTCGTTGCGGGGAGGGGTTGCGCTCGAGCCCTACGCCGCGAACGAGGCCCGGATGGACTGGAGAATTCACAAGTCACACGGCCTGATGGCCGAGTACGAGGTGCGCTACGCCGTGCGCGGGCGCCCGGGTGCCTCCAGCCTGTTGCTGTTCTTCAACACGGCACGCATGGGAAGCTACGAGGAGGTGCTGGCAAACCCCGCGGCGACGCTCAACAGCGTCGCCGCGACGCGCGCCGACGGGAGGAACAAGTACGGCTTCGCCCTGTCGGTCGAGCAGCAGCTGACGGACACCATGGGCACCTTCCTGCGCCTGAGCTGGAACGACGGCCACACCGAATCGTGGGCGTTCACCGAGATCGATCGATCGGTCGCCGTGGGCGTGACGCAGAACGGAAGGCCGTGGCGAAGACCGCTCGACGTCCTCGGGGCGGCGGTGGTCGCCGACGGGCTCTCGTCGTGGCACGAGCGCTATCTCGAGGGCGGAGGCCACGGCTTCATCCTCGGCGACGGTGCCCTCAACTATGGGCCGGAGATCATCGGCGATTTTTACTACAAGGCCCAGCTCAGCGAGGCGCTGGCCCTCTCGGCGATCTACCAGCCCATCGTCGACCCCGCCTACAACCGCGACCGCGGCCCCGTGCACGTCTTCTCGGCCCGCTTCCACGTCGCATTCTGACCACCGATTCAGGTGACGAGGCGGCCGGCCAGGGCGATGTCGCGCACGGCGATGGTCCCGTGGTTGGCGAACACGGCGAAGTCCGCCCCACCGTCGGTGATCACGTCGCGGACCTGATCCGAGAAGTGGCGGCCATCGCGCAGATCGACCGAGATCGTGCTCCGGCGCAGCACGGCCTCCTCCAGGACGTCGATGAAATCGCAGGTACCCAGTTGATGTCCCATGTGATGCTCCCCTCGGCCAACCCGAAGACCTTTCCAACAAGATGGATCCGCTGGCGGCGAAAACAAGTCGTCGTTCCCGAGGTTGGCAGCAGCCGCCGGCCGCCGGCCATCGGCCACCTTGGTCGCCCGTTGCGCCGCCCACCTTTGCGATAATCGAACACGGGTCTTCGATTTCCGGACATTGGCGGCTGGGATTGGCGGTCGGAATGGGCGTGGAACCGACACTGGCCGCGCGGTCCTCACGGATCCATCGTCTGGCACACATCTTGTAACGCGACCGCCCCTTTGACCCGATCTGGACCGATTCGACGTTCCAGACCCTGCGCTCCAAGGAGGCCCAGCGTGATCAAGGTCAGTGCGAGAGCATTCCTCATGACCGTCTGTACCGGTGTCGTGGCCTGTCACGGCGGTGGGGCGCCCGGCGATGGCGACACCGGGAATGCCCCTGCGGCCGGTCGGGTGGAGGTCCAGCTGGTGGCGGCGCCGGGAATCGCGCTCGACCGCGTCGCCTATGCGATCACCGGGCCTCATGCCTACGCGGGCACCCTGACGGTCTCGAGCGCGACCACCATCAGCGCCGTGATCGGCGACATCGCGGTGGGCTCGCCCTACGTCCTCGCCCTGACCGGAACGACGACCGACGGAGCCACGCCGTGCAAGGGAACCTCGGCGCCCTTCGCCGTGACCGCGTCGATGACGACGGCGGTCGCGCTGCACCTCGTCTGCACCCCGTCACACACCACCGGGAGCGTCGCGGTGTCCGGGGTCGTCAACATCTGCCCCAGCGTCACCAGCGTCAGCGCGAATCCACCGGTCGTGAACCTGATCGCGCTCAGCAGCACGGCGGTCGACCCCGACGCCGGTCCGGGGCCCATCTCCTACCTGTGGACCTCCACGAGCGGCTCGCTCAGCAGCGCGACCGTCGCGAACCCGACCTTCACGTGCACCGCCCCGGGCTACGCCTCGCTCACGCTGACGGTGAGCGACGGGGACCCGAGCTGCGCCGACACCTTCAACGTCCTCGTGCCCTGTCCGCCGGACTCCGCTCTCGGCGCGCAGGCCTGGGTCGAGATCGGCGCAAACGATCAGGCGATCGCCCGGCTCCTGACTCCGTACAGCGTGTGCCCCTCGATCACCGTCGATGGGGTGACCAGCGCCATGACCGTCCGCGCCCCGGCCGCCACCCTGCCCATCCGGACCACCAGCACCGATGCCACCATCGCCGCGGCCACGACCTCGGGCAACTCGAAGCCGTCGGTCTTCACCACGACGACCTGCGAGCTCCTCCTCCCCGCCGGGGCGATGACGGCCACGGTGGCCGGCATCACCCTGCCCCTGCCGAAGCCGGTGGTCAACCGCGTCGTGATCCTCGGCGACACCGGGTGCCGCATCTCGATCGGGAACGTCTACCAGGCCTGCTCCGATCCGACCCAGTGGCCCTTCCCGGTGATCGCGGCGGCGGCCGCCGCCATGCAGCCCGATCTCGTGCTGCACGTGGGCGATTACGCGTACCGAGACAACCCGTGCCCGCCGGGCAACAGCGCCTGCGCCGGACAACCCTGGGGCTACGGGTCCGACGCCTGGGCGGCGGACTTCTTCACGCCGGGGGCCCCTCTGCTCGCGGCGGCCCCCTGGGTCATGGTCCGAGGCAACCACGAGGTCTGCAACCGCGCCGGTCAGGGATGGTACCGGTACCTCGACCCGAACCCCTTCGACCGCACCGGGGTCAAGACCTGCGACAATCCGACCTACGACAGCACCGGCAACTACAACGATCCGTGGGCCGTCTCCTTCGGTGACACACAGTTCATCGTGTTCGACTCCTCGAACACCTCGAAGAGCGCCTACGCGCCCGCCGCGTTCATGCCCTACACGACCGAGCTCTCGGAGGCGGCCAGCCTGGCCAGCAATGCCAACCTGCTGAGCATGTTCGCCGTCCACCACCCGGTCCTCGGCTACTCGGCGGGGAGCCCACCCACCATTGGCAACGCGGGTCTCCAGTCGGTCATGAACGCCGCCTACCCGGGCAACTACTACCCGCCAAACATCGCGGTCGCCCTGCACGGGCACGTGCACGACTTCCAGGCCCTCAGCTTCGGCAGCAACCACCCGGCGACGTTCGTGGCCGGCAACGGCGGCGACAACCTGGACACGGCCCTGCCGGCGGTGTTCAACCCCAACGCCGACCTGCCCGCCCCCAACACCGTGGTCAATTCCTTCGCCTTCTCCCAGGAGTTTGGCTTCATGGTCATGGACCGGGTGGGCGCGGTCGGCGCCAAGAGCTGGAAGTTCAGCTCCTACCGGACCAACGGGACGCTCATCGCGGTCTGCACGATGGGGGCCGCGATCCCCTGCAGCGGGGTGTGTGACAGCACCCCGGGCAGCCAGATCACCTGCACGGACGGGGGCGGGAATCTGGTCGGGAGCTACACGAACATCCCCTGACGGAGTGAAGCACGACGCAGCCCATTGGTCGCGCCGGGGAGCTGGCGCGGCGCTCACCCTGCTCTGGGTCCTCGGCGCCTGCGGCGACCGCCCGGCTGCCCTTGCCCCGAGGCCCACGCAGACGCCGACGCAGAAGCCGACGCAGAAGCCGACGATGGCCGAGGCCTGGGCCGCGGCGCGGCTCCCGAACCTTCCCCGCTCGCCGGTCGTACCGGCTCACCGCACGAACGTCCTTTCGGTCCCTCCCCGCCAGGGTCCGCCGGACGACCCCGCGCTCGTGGCGCTCGGCAGGAAGATCTTCTTCGATGCCCGGCTGTCGGGGCCGCCCGGCACCAGCTGCGCGAGCTGCCACGATCCAGCGCGCGCCTTCTCGGGGCGCCACGGTTCCCCCATCGGGGTCGCCTCCGGGAGCCGCCCCGGGCACTTCGCTCGGCGCTCGACCCCCTCGGTGCTCTACATGCGGTACGTGCCGAGGTTCCACTATTTCGACGACGACGAGAACCCCGCGCCCGAGCCGCGCGGGGGATTCTTCTGGGATGGGCGCTCCGACAGCGTCGCGGAGCTGGTCCGTCAGCCCCTCTTCGAACCCGATGAGATGAACGCAGGGACCCCGGGGCGGCTGGCGGCGAAGATCATGCGCGGCCCCTATGCGGAGGATCTTCGCCGCGCGATCGGTCGATCGTTGCCCCCGGAGGCGTTGCCCCCGGAGGCGTTGCCCCCGGAGGCGGTCCTGAGAGGGGTCGGACAGGCGCTCGAAGCCTACCTGAAGAGTGACGAGATGACGCCGAGCAGCTCGAAGTACGATGAATACGTCCGCGGCCAGGCCACCTTGACGGAGCAGGAGCGGCGAGGCCTCGAGGCCTTCAAGGATCGGCGCCGCGGCGCTTGCTCCGGGTGTCACCGGATGGCCGAGACGTCCACCGACCCTGCCGAATCGATGTTCACCGACTACGGGTACGATGCGATCGCCGTCCCCCGCAACCGGGAGCTGCCCGGCAATCGCGACGCCGCGCGGTTCGATCTCGGCCTCTGCGAGCGAAGGGATACGATGACCCCATCGAACGACGACCGGTGGTGCTCGAGCTTCCGCACGCCGTCGCTGCGAAACGTCGCGGTTCGCGACCGCTTCGGGCACAACGGCGTGTTCAAGAGTCTCCGGGACGTCGTGGTCTTCTATGCGCGGCGGGCCGTGTCGCCCGGCCTCGTCTACCCCCCGGGGGAGACGTTCGACGACGTGCCGACCCCATTCCGCCAGAACGTCAACATCTTCTCCCCCGTCTACAACCGGAAGGAGGGCTCCCCTCCGCCACTCACCGACGACGACATCGACGCGATCGTGGCCTTCCTGGGGACGCTGACCGATGCGCCGTTCGTGGAGGCGCGGGCGGACCGCGCCCAGGTGGGACGGGCGCACGGGCGCACGGTGGCAAGGGCGCGAGGTCAGCGCTCGCCGACCAGCGGTCCGATGGTCGGCCAGGTGGTCACCCCATGACGACGCCAAGGAGGAGGCGACCCGGCGCGGGCGCCGCCGGCACCGCCGGCGTCCTGGCGGCTGCCATTGGCGTCGCGGCCTCGGCGCCCGAACCGCAGGCTTTCGCCCATCCGGTCGGTCTCTCGAGCGGCGAGTACCGGCTGGACGGCCGGGTGCTGAGCGGCGACATCGGCATGTCCGATCGCGAGCTCGCGCGACTCCTGCCCGACATCGACACGGACCGCGACCGGTCGATCGACGCCGCCGAGTTGACCGCGGGTCGGGACTCCGTGGCCCGCGCGCTGGTGGAAGGCCTCACGGTCGAGGCCGACGGGAAGGCCTGCGCAGGCTCCCTCGACCGCGCGTGGGTGCTCGAGGCCGAGGGCGGCGTCGCGTTCCAGGTGCACCACACCTGCCCGGCGGCTCCCGTTCGACTCACGCTGGCTGCGCCCATCCTCGGCGCCCTGCCCCCCGGCCATCGCCACATGGCACGCGTCTTCATCTCGGGGAGGGCGCAGCTCATGGTGCTCGACCGGACCCACGCGTCGTGGACTTTGGACTCGACCCCGGACTCGACCCTGGACTCGACCCGGCGCTCGACCCCGGACGCGGCGGGCCCGACCCCGAGCGTCGCCCGGGTGGCCTGGTCGATGCTGAAGCTGGGGGTGGAGCACATCCTCACGGGTGCCGATCACCTGGTCTTCTTGCTGGGCCTCGTCCTCGTCGGGGGGACCCTGCGCGCGCTCCTGGGGGTGGTCACCGCCTTCACGCTGGCGCATTCCATCACCCTCGCGCTCGCAGCGCTGTCGGTGGTCGCGCCGAGCCCGGGCCTGGTCGAGCCGGCGATCGCGCTGTCGATCGCCTACGTGGGGGTCGAGAACCTCTTCGTGCCAGACGCCAGCAAGCGCTGGCGGATCACCTTTCCCTTCGGGCTCGTCCACGGGTTCGGCTTTGCCGGCGCCCTGCGCCAGATCGGCTTGCCACGGGGACAGGTCCCGCTGGCGCTGATCTCGTTCAACCTCGGCGTCGAGACCGGGCAGCTCGCCGTCCTGACCGTCGCGCTGCCCATCTTGATGGCGGCGCTCCGACGCTCCCCCTGGTTCGAAGATCGCGGCGTCAAGATCGTGAGCGCCCTCATCGCCCTGGCCGGCGCGGCGCTGTTCATCGTACGCTTGCGGGAGCCCCGAGGGTGATCGCCCATCCAGGCGCATCGACCGTGCGGGCCAACGCGGCGCCCAGAATGTGACCGAGCGCGCTGGCCTCGGCGGGCTCCGGTGGCTAGGTTTGCGGGATGGATTCGAGACGGGTGCGCAGCTGGATGGCCGGCGTGGGTCTTCTGGCCTGCGCGGGCACATTGGGCATGATGTCCGGTTGCTATGCCGAGGCGGAGGGGACGATCCCACCGCCCGAGTACGCGTATGGCTATGCGCCGGTCTACTACGACGGATACGTCGTCTACTACGACGATCTCGGCCGCCCGTACTATTACGTCAACGGCGGCATCCAGTATGTCCCCCAGGCGTCCCCGTTCTACCTGGGACTGGTCGCGCACTGGCGCACCTTCGGTCCCCACTACCACGACTGGCACGTGCATGCCGGCGAGCGCTACCGCGCCTACCGCTTTCATGGTCACCGCCGCTGAGCGGCTCGCCCTACTTGAGGAAGTCGAGCAAGCTGTACTGAAAGCTCTTGGCCGTGACCGTCAGGGTGGCCTCGAGACCCTGTTGCGCGGCGGCCAGCTGAGAGCTCGCGTCGAAGATGTCGACCTCGCTCTCGGCGCTGAGGGCCTTCTTGACCGCGTCGGTGGCCGCGGCGCTCACACTCTGGGCGTTGGCCATTCCGTCCATCAGCGTGCCGGTCTGGGCCAGCCCCGCCGCGACTTGATCCACCCCGCTCTGCAAGGTGTCGAGCGCGCCGCGCGCCGTCGCCCCATCGTTCGAGGCCAGGGCGTTGGCGATGGCCCCGAGGTTTCCGAGGATGTCCACGCCGCCCCCCACCCCCTTGATGATCTGGTCGGCGCGGACCGATGAATTTTGCAGCAGCCCTGGCGCGACCTCGACCTGCCGGGTGGCCGTGTCCCCCTGGTAGTTGCCGCTGACGTCGAACGGCGGGGTGCGATCGACGTTTCCGCCGAAGATGTAACGCCCGCCGATCTGGGTGTTCATCACCTGGACAATCTGGGCCGAGATGCCCCGGATCTCGGCGGCGCCGTTGGCCCGCTCGGAGGCCGAATACGTATCGTTGCCGAGCTGCACCGACAGGTCGCGCGCGCGGGCCAGCAAGGTGCTCACGCTCTGCAAGGCCCCGTCGGCGGTCTGCAGCTCGTCGCTCGCGCTCGACACGGTCTTGTCGATGGTGGCCAGCCGATCGATCGCCATCTGATGCGTCACCATCATGCTGGCGGCCGCGGGATCATCGCCCGGGTGGACCACCCGGACGCCGTCGGTGACCTTCTGCTGGGCCTGGAAGGCGCGATCGCGCGCCGCCGCGACCTGGGCCTGGGCACCTTCGTAGATGAGGGCGTTCGTCACGCGCATCAGGGATTCCTTTCGGCTGTCTCGATCATCCGGTGGTGGTCCCGATGCTCATCAGCGTCATCAACATGCTGTTGGCGGTGGTGATCACCTTGCTCACGGCCTGGTAGGCGGTCTGCGCCTTGGTCAGGTTGATCATCTCCTCGTCGATCGAGACGCCCGCCGAGGAGTTCCTCAGATCCGTGAGGTGGGTGACCATCGCCGAATCGTGGGCCGCGGTGGCGGTGGCGGTGGCCGAGCTGGTGCCGAAGTCGCCGGTGATCTTCTGGAGCGTGGCGACCGGATCGTTGCCTCCCGCCAGGGTCTGGGCTTCCGTGGCGATCATGGCCAGGATATTTCGGTTGTCGCCGGAGGCCGCCGGCAGGGTGGTGGCCGCCGCCAGCAGCTTCGGGTCGGCCGCCACGATCGGGTTCACCGCGATCTGGCTGGCCGCCCCCGCCGACGTGGTCGGGAGGGTGAACAGGGCGCGGCCGGTGGTGCCGTCCATGGCGTACCCGGCGGCGTGCAGGGTGTTGAGGCTGGTCCCGAGATCGAAGGCCAGCCCGTCGACCGCGTTGGCGGCGGTCTTGAGCGCGCCGTCGCGGGCGTCGAGCAGACCGCCGACCTCGCCACCCATGAAGGCGGTGGGCAGGGCCGAGGGTCCCGAGCCATCGGCCTTGGTCACGAGGAGCCGCAGGTGGCTGCCGTTGGTGGCGTCTGGCAGCGCCGAGAGCTGGCTGGCCGAGTTGCCGGTGACGAGGGCGAGACCACCCGGCAGGGCCATCAGGGTGTCTCCGGCCTCGTTGGTGTAGGGGGTGGAGCCGGTCAGCCGTGCCAGGGTGTCCGCGGCGGTGCGGCGCGCGTCGAGCAGATCGTTCACGTCACCGCCGGCGGCGGAGGTCTGCTGAATCCGGCCGTTGAGATCGGCGAGATTGCGCGCGGTGGAGTTGATGACGTTCAGATCACCCTGGATCTTCGAGTCGATCCCGTTGCGGGTGTCCTCGATGGTGGCGGCGGTCTGGTTGAAGGACTGGGCGAGGTTGGCGCTGGTCGACAGGACATTCTGCCTGAGCCCCACGTCGCCCGGGTTCTGCGACAGGGTTCGGAGCGAGGTATAGAACTGACTGACGGTCGACGACAGGCCGCCGGGCAGGGCCGGATCGAGGGCCGACATCGCCTGGAGGGCGTCGCTCTCGGCCTGGGAGCGACCACCAGCCGCCAGGGTCTGAGGGACCTGGCGCTCGACGAACGCGTCGCGGGCCTGCGTGATGACGCCGATGGAGACACCACGTCCCACCGCCAGTGGACCCGTGACCCCGGAGGCGGGATTCGCCACGAGCTCGACGGTCTGCCGGGTGTAACCGGGCGTGTTGGCGTTGGCGATGTTGTTGCCGGCGGTGGCCAGGGCCGCGCTGTGGGCCCCGAGACTGTTGCCGGACTGGACGAGCAGCGCGAAGAGATCGGCCATCTCACACCACCCGCACGTGGGTCGAGGACCGGTGATCGGTGGGGCTGGTGCCGCGCCGGTTGTAGGAAATCGGGCGCGGGCAGAGCACCGCCAGGTGCGCGCGGACATAGGAGAGGGCGCGCTGGCCGAGGGCCAGGTTCATGGCGTCGAGCTCGTGGAGCGCTGTCGCGAGGGCGCGGATGTCGGCGAAGGCCCGACCGAGCGCCCGCCCCTCGAGCGGAAGGTGCGCCTCGAGGCCGGTCAGCGTCACCTCGGGCAGGCCGAGATGGTCGGAGGCGGCGCGCAGGTCGCTGGCGAGCCGCAGCTGCAGATCGGCGGTGCGCTGATTGAACTCGGCCCGGCGCTCGGCGCGGGCGTGCAGCCCGGCCACGTCGATGTTGCGGATGAGGAGGCGCTCGCCCCGGGCGAGCTCGACCTCTGCCTCCAGGGAAGCGCGAATGGCTTCCGCCGTGTCGAGCGCGGGTTGAAGGATCATGGGGTCAGCTTCGGTCCCTTCGGGGCGTGGGTTTGGAGGCGTGGGTTGGTCGCCAGAATCGGCGGCGCGGACTCGGCGGTGAAATGGGCCGGGGCGAGCCAGAATGCGGAGACACTAGCGGTCGAACATGGCCTGGATGCGGGCCTCGACCTCGGCGTCGGCCAGGATTTGCTGGGCGACCTGGCTCGGGTCAGGCTTGTACCCGCCCGACTTCACCTGCGCCTCGAGCTGCTCGAGTCGCGCGGCATGGGCTCCGCCCGACGACCGCCGTGCGGTCGCGATCGCCACCTCGACGCCCTTGGATGCGGCCACCGACACCCGATCCTTGGGTTTCGAGGCCTCGTCGGTCGGATTGCTCTCGACCGCCTTGGCGCGTTGAAGGTCCTGAAGTTGTGTAACACCCTCGATTTTCATGGCTCATTTTCCCCCAGAAGCCCTGGATGGATGGTCTGCACCTTGGACTTCGGCACGTTCTCGGTAGTGGATAAGGGCGCGGGTCGTAGAAAATGAAGGTCGGCCCGCGGACCGGGCCATCGCCGGGGCGGGCTGATAGGCGTCGATGCTGTCCGCGCTGGGGTCTTCGGGGAGCGGTGCGTCGCAATTCGGGTCCTCGAGGCTGTCGGGGGTGCCAGACACCTGAGACATGGGAATCTGAGACATGGGCGGCCGAGTCGCGGCGACGCCCGAAACCTGCGACAGGGATGGACGGGTCATGGGCGTGCGCGCGGGGATGCCGTGTGTCGATGCGGAGAGGGGTTGGTGGGGCGACGCGGAGGGGGCTGCACCGGCGGCACCGGCGGCGGCGGCACCGGCACCGGCACCGGCCCCGAGTTGTCGCTCGAGCATGCGCCCGATGCCGAGACCACCGGCCTTGGCCACGGCCTCGGCCAGGGTCTCGACGAACAGGTCCGCCCGCAGCTGGGCGCCCGGCGAGTCGCTGCCGTGGAACGCGCCGCTCGACTGCAGCATCTGCCGCAGCATGACGGCCTCGAGCTGCTGGAACGGCTCCGCCGCCTGCGCGCCCGGGGCCGCCGACCCCGTCGGTGACAGGGGGTGGGCCATCACAGCACCTCGAGATCGGCGTCGATGGCGCCGGCCGCCTTCATCGCCTGCAGGATCGCGATGAGATCGCGCGGGGTCGCTCCGAGCAGGTTCAGCGCCTTGGTGAGATCCTCGATCGACGTGGTGGCGGGCAAAGCCACCATCTGCTTCTCCTTTTCACGCGCGTCGATCTGCGCCTGCTTGGCCTGCGCGGTCTTGCCCTGGGACAGGGCATTCGGCTGCACGATGATGGGGCTCGCCTGCACCGAGATGGAGATCCCGCCGTGGGCCACCGCCACCGGGTGGATGCGCACCCGCTCGCCCGCCACCACGGTGCCGGTCCGCTCGCTCACCACGATCCGGGCCCGCTCGTCCGCGTCCACGTCCAGCCCCTCGATCTTGGTCATGAGCGCGACCGACTTGCCCTTGTACGCCGCCGACACCTTGATCTCGACCGCCGCCGGATCCAGGGCCCTGGCGGCCTCCTCGCCGAGCGCCTTGTTGATGGCCGCCGCCACGTTGTTGGCGGTCGTGAAGTCCGGGCGCTTGAGCCCGAGCGTGAGCGTGTCCTTCTCGAGGTTCGGCATCACGGCCCGCTCGATGGTGGCGCCCGCCGGGACCCGCCCCGACGTCGGCTGGTTCTTCTGAAACGACGATCCGAACGCCGACACGTCGATGCCCCCCGCCTGCACCGGGCCCTGCGCCAGGCCATACACCTGCCCGTCGGGTCCGGTCAGCGGCGTGACCAGCAGGACCCCTCCCGCCAGCGAGCGCGCGTTGCCCATCGAGGCCACGCTCACGTCCATGCGCGTGCCCGGCCGCGCGAACGACGGCAGGCGGGAGGTGACCATCACCGCCGCGACGTTCCGCACCCGCACGTCGTGCGGATCGATCCGGATCCCGAGTCGCCCCAGCATGCCGCTCACCGACTGCGAGGTGAAGAACACGGTCTCGGTGTCGCCCGTCCCGGCCAGGCCCACCACGAGCCCATAGCCGAAGAGCGCGTTCTCGCGCACCCCCTGCACGTCGACCAGCTCCTTGAGCCTGACCGCCCCGGCGCGCGCCGGCCCCGCCGACGCGAGCCCGCCCAGCACCACCACCGCGACCGATGCCCAGAGGGCGAAGGGCCGCGGGCTCGTCCGCGAGCTCCGCGCCGTCGCCCCGGCGGGTCGCCCACCTCGCTCCCCCTCGCGCTCGCGCTCACGCTCACGACGTCGGCTTCGCGGTCCTTGGGCCAGCATGCTCATGTGGTTGCCATTCCTCAAAAGGGCCATAGCCAGCCGAAGTGGCGGGACATGAACCCCTGCTTCTGGTTGTCCGTCAGATCCCCGGCGCCGACGAACTCGATCTCCGCGTCGGCGATCATCGAGCTCTTGATGCTGTTCTGCTGATCGATGTCGATCGGGCGAACCACCCCCGAGATGTAAAAGTGCTGCTCCTCGCTGTTGACCAGCACCACCCGGTGGCCCTCGACGAAGAGATTCCCGTTGGGCAGGACCTTGCGCACCAGGGCCGGGACCGTGGCGGTCAGGTACTCGCTGCGGTCCGACTTGCCCGCGCCCCGGAAGGTGCTGGTCGACGATCCCCCGAGGTTCAGGTTGGGATCGACCCCCGCCGATTGCAGCTTGCCGAGCAGCCCCAGGAACGCATCGACCTTGGCCGCCGCCGAGGACTGGCGATCGAGGCTGGTGTTGGCGGAGCGATTGGCCGAGGCGATCTCCTCGACGTTGATGACCACCAGATCGTTCTCGTGCAGCGCCCGGGCGTCGGTGAACAGCATCGAAGCCGGCCGCCCGTCCTGCCAGAGGCTGCCCTCCGACAACGGTGGGGTCTTCTTGTCCGCCTTGGTGTCGCTGGCATAGTCGCGCTTCTTCTGCTTGTAAGCGCCCGTATGGGCCGGACCGCACCCGCCAACCGCAGCCAGCGCCACCAGCCCCCCCAGCAGGAGCCGGACCGCGCGCGCCACCGAGGTCCTCATGGGACGGTCACCATCAGTCGTCCCCCGACCAGCGTTCCCTCCACGTGCTTGCCCGAGGGCAGGACCGCGCACTGCGCCCGCCCACAGGCGAGAGCGTGCCCGAGCTGCTCGACCTGCAAACCGCCCGACACCAGCACGACCTTCAGGGCCTCACCGTTGCGAGGACCGGCGGCGCGCACCGCCGAGGGCTCGATCACCTGTCCGGCGGCGATCAGCCGGTCGGCCACCACGTCCGCGCCGAGCACCGCCGGAGCCTGTCCGGCGCGGATCTCGCGCTCCTCGAGCCGGACCGCCCCGGGAGTCACCGGCTCGCCAGCCCGGATGGACCGCAGCGCCACCGGCGTCGGCCCCATGACCCGCACGTCGGCCCACAGCCAGCCGGTGCACGCCGCGCGTGGCGTCGGCTGGTGGGTCACGCCCGACTTCTCCTTCTTGGTGGCGGTGGCGGAGACGGCGCTCGCGGCGCCGACCACCGCGGACGGACCTCCCGCGATGAACTTGACCGCCACCCGCCCCGTGCCCTGGATCGGGTGGGACACCTCGAAGGTCACCCCGGGGGCCTCGCCACCTTGACCACAGGCCCGCGTCGGCATCGTGACCCGGAGCAACTCGACGCGCGCATCGCTGCCGGGGACCGAGAGCGCCCCGGTGAGCGCAGCCCCGAGTCCGGGGAATGGCTCCCCGACCGACACGGCGCCCGCCACGGGCTCTCCGGGGGCGGCGAAGGCCGCGGCCTGCAATCCGATCGGCGTGCCAACCACCATGCCGACGAGCGTGCCGACCAGTGTGACGACGATGGCCCGGCGACCTCCCGGCGCCCTCGGCGCAAGGGAGCCGCCGCGCTGGCCCGGGCTTCTGAGCGCCGGGCGCGAATCGCCGGCCAGCGGCTCGAATGAATCCATGACACCTGCCTTCCGCATCTCGTTCACCGCAGCTGCGTCAGCCGCTGCAACATCTGGTCGGCGGTCTGGATGACCTTGGAGTTCATCTCGTAGGCCCGCTGGGTCGAGATCATGTCGATCATCTCCTCCACCGCCTTCACGTTCGAGCCTTCGAGATAACCCTGGTTGATCTGACCGGCCCCCTGCTCCCCTGGCCGCAGCTGCAGCTCCTGGCCGCTGGCGGCGGTGGGCTGGAACAGGTTGTTCCCGATCGCCTCGAGCGCCGCAGGATTGGTGAAGGTGGTGAGCTGGAGCTGACCGAGCTCGGTCGGATCGGTCTTGCTCGGAACCTTCGCCAGGACCTTGCCATCCGGCTGGATCGTGAGGCTGATGGTCTCGGGCGGGACGGTGATGCCCGGCTCCACCAGCTCGCCCTGCTGGGTGACCAGCCGTCCCGTCTCGTCCACCCGCAGGTTGCCCGCCCGGGTGAAGGCGATGTCCCCCGAGCTGCGCTGGATCCGCAGGAAGCCGGCGCCGTCGATCATGACGTCGAGCGGGTTCTGGGTGTTCTGGGGATCGCCCGGACCGCTGGCCCGGGTGGTGCTTCCGGTCTTGACCCCGAGCCCCACCTGCAGGGGCGACGGCTGACCGCCTCCCTGCGGGCCGGAGGCCGTGGCCTGGATCATGGTGTCCGACAGCAGGTCCTCGAACTCGGCGCGCACCCGCTTGAACGCGGTGGTCGACGTGTTGGCCAGGTTGTTGGCAATCACGTCCATCTTCAGTTGTTGGGCTTCCATCCCGGTGGCAGCCGTGTACAGCGATCGCAGCATGATGGGCTCCTATCTGGCGTTTTCCACTAGCGAGACTTGCCGACCTCGATCACGCGATCGTCGAGCCGACGGTAGGTCTGAATGGCCTGCATGGCGGTCTCGAACTGCCGCTGGGCCCCGATCATGTCCACCGTCGCCTGCAAGGCCGTCGAGTTGCCGAGCTCGACCTGTCCAACGGTGATGCCGGGCTCCATCGGCACCGCTGCCCCGCCCTGCCCCGCGACCGGCGCGTACAGCGAGGCCCCGAGGTGTCCGACCGGACCCGTGAGCCGCACCATCGACAGGCGATCGAGCTCGACTTGACCGGCCATCACGGCGCCCGACTCGCGGAGCGTGACCGGAGCTCCGGGTGGAACCTGGATGAGATTTCCCGAGACCCCGACGAGGGGGTGCCCGGCCGAGACCAGGAAGCCGTCCCCGTTCAGCATCAGGCGACCGTTGCGGGTGAAGCCTGGGCCACTGCCCGTGTCGATCACCAGGAAGCCGTCGTCCTTCGGCACCACGTCGAGGGGATTGCCCGTTCCGACGATGGTCCCGGTCGCCAGGTTGGCGCCCGAGCCCACCACCGCGGTCGACACCTTGTCCGACGGGCCACGGGCTCCGCCGGGCTGCGGTAGGAAGGACTGGAACGCGGGGTGCGACGCCTTGAAGCCGGGCGTCTCGACGTTCGCCAGGTTGTCGGCGATCGCGTCGAGCTGCTCGGCGCGCGCGGCGGCAGCCGCCATACCTACATAGATTCCGTCAGCCATTTGACCTGCTCCTTCCTCGACCCGGTGAACAGCAAGACCAGGGCCAGCCGGGTGGGCCGCTCGCCGTCGGGTTTCTGACTCTCGCGTCGCGCCGCGATCGCGCGGGAGTCGCCCGGCGGGTCTCAAGCCGCGCCGTGCGTGGGCCGAAGCAACTCTCGTGCGGCCGAAGATGCGCCTCGACCCGGTGGTTCGCCTCAAGGAACAACGCGAGCAGCTCTCGCTGCGCGCCCTCGCGGACTCTGCGCGACAGCTGGCGGCGGCCGAGGATCACCTGCGAAGGGCCAAGGACACGGCCACCGCCGATCGCCGCAAGGCCGGTTTGGCGCCCGCCTCGGAGTGGCTGCTGACGGAGCTGTCGCACACCCGCGCCCTCGCCGACGTTCGCCAGGCCGAGCTGGCGGTGGCGGCCGCCAACCAGGTGTCGACCTCCTCGCGCACCCACTACGCGACCGCCCACTCCGATGCCGAGGCGCTGCGAAAGGTGACCGCCGTGCGGGTGGAAGAGCTGGAGCGCGAGCGCGCCGCGGCCGAGCGCCGCGAGCTGGACGAGCTGGCCATGCTCCGCCGCCCCGCCGCCTGAGCCGCGTCGTCCGTTCAACAAGATGAGCGGGCCATCAAACCCGTGGCCGCTGTCGTTGTCGTGGCCGTGGCCGTGGCCGTTGTCGTGATCGTGGCCGCCCCCGTGGTCGTGGCGGTGCACGTGAACGCGAACGCCCCCCGTGGTCGTGATCGAGAACGCCCGGCTCGGGGGATCGATCACGATGCCACTTCCTGAACCGTCGTTTCGATCGCGCCCAGGGTGGCGTTCAGGTGCACGTGCACGGCCACGATCACGGGTTCGATCACGATCACGATGACGATCTCGGCCACGATGAAGGGCTCTTGACCGGTCGGCGGAGCTGCCGGCTGGAGTAGCCTCACCTCTCGGGTAGGGTCAGGTGGTCTTGCCGAAGCTGACCACCCGGTTCCGCCCCGCGCGCTTGGCCTCGGCCAGGGTCTTCTCGAGCGCCGCGAGGAGATCGCTCGGCGCCAGGAAGGTGAGATCCTCGTCGAGGGTCACGCACCCGATCGACGCGCTCATGCGCACCGGATCGCCGATGCCGATGTCGTGCTGGTTCTCCTCGATCTTCTTGCGCATGCGCTCGGCCACCACCGCCGCGCCCGCCGCGTGCGTGTCGATGAGCACCAGGGCGAACTCCTCCCCGCCGTAGCGGGCGGCGAGATCGCGGTAGCGCAGCCGCTCCCCGACCAGGACCCCGATGGCGTGAAGCGCGCGATCACCCGCCTCGCGTCCGAAGGTCTGGTTCACCATGTCGAGATGGTCCGGGTCGCACAGCAACACGCTGAGCGGCTTGCCCACCTGCTTGGCGAACTCGAACTGCTCCTTGAGGTACGCGTCGAAGCGCTTTCGGGTCGCGAGCCCGGTCAATGCATCCTGCTCGGGCGCGCTGCTGGGCGTCGCGGGGCTCTTTCCAGAGCCGCCGGAGCCCCCGCCGCCTGCACCGGGGAGGCTGGTCACCACCGCGTCCGGGTAGCGCAGGGCCTGCTCGGCGGCGGCCGCCAGCTCCTCCAGCTGATCGGCGTCGCCCACCTCGATGTCGAAGAGCGGCGCGACGTGCCCGAGCACCCGGTTCACGCGCTTGATGAGGGCCACGGTCCGGTCGGTGTCGAGGCCCATCATCTCGCGCACCGCCGCGCCCGCCGCCCGCGCCGCCGCCGCGGTGTCCGGACGGGCCCACACGTCGGCCAGGATCCCCGAGACCGCCACGGTCAAGGTCGTCTTCTCGGTCGCTGGGTCGGTGCCGCGTTGCCAGCGCCCCGGGTCATGGCTGCTGCCGACGGCCACCCGGATGATCTCCGGGAGGCGCCACTGACTGAGCAGCCAGCGGCCGACCTCCGCGTGGTCGCCCCCGAAGGCCTGGGTCTCCATCGCACGCAGCTTGGCGTGGTCCGGGCCCGCGCTCTGGCACATGGGCTGGTACATCTCGAACACCGCCTGCTCGAGGGCCAGCTGACCGATGTCCTGGAGCAGCCCCGCCAAGAAGGCATCCTCCGGGTGCCGCAGCCCCTCGAGGCGCGCCAGATCGTGCGCGATGGTCCCGGCCACGAGGGCCCGGCGCCAGAAGCCCCGCCCGAGGGCGCCTCGCTCGTGGGCCCGCACCTCGCCGAGGATCGAGAAGCCGAGCGCCAGCGTCCGCACGGCGTTCACCCCGAGGAGCACCAGCACCTGTGACAGGTTCCCGACCTCGCGCTTGACCGCGATGAGCGGCGAGTTCACCAGGGACACGATGCGGGCCGAGAGCCCCGGGTCGCTCCCGAGGGCGCGCGCCACGTCGCCCACGTCGAAGTTGTCGCGCTGGCACAGGCGGATCACGTGCAGCGCCACCGGCGGGAGACTGGGAAGGTTCTTGCAGGCTTCGAGCTTCTGCCGGAGGGCGACTTGCATGGCGACTACCTCTTCTTTCGATCGAGGGGCTCCACGCGCGTCGGCGCGCGCGGGCCCCCGGACGGGGTGGCTGGGGTCGCCGGGGTGGCACCGGGGTGACTGGGGACGGAGACCGGAACCGGAACCTGAACCGAAACCGGGACGGGCGCGCTGGCCGCCGCGGCGCCCTCCTCGCTCGCCAGCGCGAGCCTGAGCTTCTTGAGGCCGTCGGCGTGCAACTGGCAGATGCGGGGCTCGCTCACGTCCAGGATCTTGGCGATCTCGCGGTAGGTGAGCCCCTCGAGGTAGTGCAGCCCGAGCACCGTCTGCAGCCGATCGGGCAGATCCCGGATGTGGCGGGCGAGGGCCGCCACCAGCTGGGTCCGGTTGATCTGCTCGACGATGTCCGAGCCCTCCGGATCGGCGGCGACCGAGGCGACGGACAGGCGATCGAGAGGGATGTGCGGCTCGAGCAAGGTCTCGATCCCGCTCACCTCGTCGAGCTCGACCTTCATCTCGACCGATACCTCCTCGGTCGAGGGCTCGCGCCCGAGCTGATCCTGCAGGCGCTTCTTGGCCTTCTGCAGGTCATCGGTGCGCGAGCGCAGCCGCCGCGGGAGGTGGTCCATCCGCCGCAGCTCGTCCAGCATCGCGCCACGAACCCGGTGCTCGACGAAGGTCTCGAAGGTGACCCCCCGGCTGCCGTCGAAGCGCTTGGCGGCCTCGAGCAGCCCCAGCGCTCCGGCCGACCACAGATCGTCGTGGGCGCTCTGCAACCCGGTCCGCAGCACGATCCGTCGGGCCACCCGGTCGAGCAGGTTCGCGTACTTCGCGATCAGATCGTCCGCCTCGCGGTTGCTCGGGGCATATGTCGCGAGCGCGCGGCGCATGATCAGCCCGCGGCTGCCGCCTCGGCCTCCCGGAAGAGCCGTTGCCACATGAACTTGAGCCCGCCTTCGACGGACGTGGGCGCCGTGCTGTCCGCCAGCAGGCGCTCGGTGACCGCGGCGATGGCGCGCGCGGAGGGGCTCGACGGAAACATCTCGCACACCGGCCGCTGGGCCATGATCGCCTTGTGCAGGTTCTCGTCGCGCGGCACGTACCCGAGGTGGCGCACCTTGGCCTGCAGGAACTTGCTGGTGACGGCCGTCAGCTTCTGGAAGACCCCGCGGGCCGCCAGCTCGTCGACCACCGGGTTGACGATCACGTTGAAGGTGGTCACGCCCGCCTGCTGCGAGAGCACCTTGACCGCCGCGTAGGCGTCGACGAGCGAGGTCGGCTCCGGGCTCACCACCAGGATCGCCTCCTGGGCCGCCCCCACGAAGAAGAGCACGTTCTCGCCGATCCCGGCCCCCGAGTCGATGAGCACCAGGTCGAAGCGATCCTCGATGGGCTCGAGCGCCTGCACGAAGCGGAACTTCTGGCCGTCGTCGAGGTGCGACAGGGTCTGCACCCCCGAGCCCGCCGGCAGCAGCATCACGCCCTGCGGCCCCTCGACCAGCACGTCCTCGATGCCGAGGCCCCGATCGAGCTCCAGCAGATCGCCGAGGTGGTGGCGCGGCTTCACACCGAGCACGATCTCCACGTTGGCGAGGCCGAGATCGGCGTCGATGATCAGCACGCGCTTGCCGGCGCGGGCGGCGCAGGTGGCGATGTTGGCGGTGAGGTTGGTCTTGCCCACGCCACCTTTCCCGCTGGTGACGGCGTAGATCTTGAGTGGTGGGCGTTGCATGCGGGCGGATCGGACGAGCTGCCTGAGACTATCGGCTTGGTCCACGGACCTGCTCCTTGTCGTCGGCGGCCTGAGGATCGACCGCTGAAATGGATCCCATCGGAGCATAGGAGGCTCGCCTTGAAGGCCGCGCCGCGCCAAGACCCAGGCCAAGACGCGGGACAAGGTCCGCGCCAAAACCCAGGCAGGCCTCGAGCAAGTTGGAGTCGCTGACCGGGTGGATGTCCTCCGGGACCCGCTGTCCGTCGCAATAGCAGGCCACCGGGCGCTGGACCACCGTGGCGGCCGAGAAGCCCGCGGCCGGGGCCTCGGCCTCGTCGAGCTTGGTGAAGATCAGCCGCTCGACGCCGAAACCCTTGTAGCGGCGGGCGATGGCCGCGAGGTCGCGCGCCCCCGCCACCAGCGAGACCACCAGGTTCATCTGGACGTTGGGGGCATGGCGCACCAGCTCCATCTGGGCGGCCAGGGACTCGGCGTCCGAGCGACCGGCCGTGTCGATCAGCACCAGATCCGCGTCGCTGGTGCGATCGATGGCCTCGAGCAGGGTCTGGCGATCGCGGGCGACGTAGGTGGGTGCGTTCATGATGCGGCCATACCGGGTGAGCTGGTCGCTGGCGCCGACCCGATAGGTGTCGACGGTGATGAGTCCCACCTTGAACCTGGTCTCGAGCAGGGCGCGGGCGGCAATCTTGGCGATGGCGGTGGTCTTGCCGACCCCGGTCGGCCCGACCAGGGCGACGGTGCGCCGGGCGTCGGCGCTCCAGGGCGTGGCCGCGGGCAGGAGCAGCTTGCGCGCGGAGACCGCCACCTGGGCCTCGAGCTCGGCGGTCCGGTCGGCGCCGGCATCCACCGCCGCCTCGATCCAGCCGCGGGCCAGGGTGGGTTCGAGCCCTCGCTCGACCAGCCGGCGATGGAGCTTCCGGGCGTTGCTGCCGAGGTGGCGCAGGTCGTCGGGCTCGTCGAGCCGGTCGGGCTTGCGCTCGGGCCGGTCGGCGGCGCGGGCCCGCCCGCCGGGGCCAGCCTCGGGGCCGCCCGTGCGGTCGAGCGAGCGGCGCACGTCCTCCATCACCCGCGTGAAGGCGGCGAAGTCCACCTGACCGCTCGCGTTCAGACCGTTGGAGGTCGCGGGCTTGGTCCCGGAGCGGGAGGGCTCGGCCGAGCTCGGAGAGGCGGCGGTGACCTCCACCTGCGGTCGCCCGAAGATCCCGCCCGAGAGCTGGCGGCTGCCGATGACGACGGCGTCGGCGCCGAGCGCGGCCTTGACCGCTGCCAGGGCCTGGCGGGCGTCGGGCGCGCGAAAGGTGCGAATGATGGTGGCCACGTCTCTGTTCATGGATCTCCGATTCGGTGCAAGGCGGTCGTTGCGGAAGCAGTCGTCGTCGTCGCGGGCACAGGCTCAGGCGCAGGTGCTGGCACTGGCGCTGGAGCGGAGGCCGCGGAGGGCCGGGGCGAGCCGATCACGCGACCCTCCCGAGCGGCAAGGCGTTGAGATCGATGGTGGCGACCGGCTCGATCTGGGTGCCCGGGACCAGCTCGCGCGCCGTCAGGACCCACAGGTCGGGCACGAAGCGGTAGGCGAAGTCGAAGAGCGGGCGACGCAGGTCGGGCGGCGCGATGACCACCGTCGGGTTACCGTCGGCGGCGAAGCGCGCGGCGCGGGTCTCGAGGGCCGACACCAGGCGGCGGGCGGTGTCGATCTCCGGGGCCAGGGTGGCCTCGCCGTCGGTCTGGCCGAGGCTCCTCCGCAAGATCTCCTCGGTGGCGCGGTCGAGGGTGACCGCCTTGACCACTCCGGCGGCGTCGGCGACCTTGGCGGTGATCTGCCGGTAGAGGCGGCGGCGCACCTGCTCGACCAGGAAGGCGGTGTCCTTGCTGCGCGCGGCGCCGTCGGCGACGCCTTCGAGGATGGTGCGCATGTCGCGGATCGAAAGGCCCTCGCGCAGGAGCCCACGGACCACCCGCACGAGCTCGCCGAGGGTGACGGTCCCGGGAACCACGTCCTCCACCAGCTTGGGTGCCTCCTTGCCGACGGCCGCCAGGAGCTCTTGCACCTCTTGCCGCCCGATGAGCTCGTGCACGTTGCGCCGGATGACCTCGCTGAGGTGGGTGGTCATGACCGACGCGGGGTCGACCACGGTCATCCCCATGGACTCGGCGCGGGCACGCTCGGTGGGGCCGACCCACAGCGCATCGAGACCAAAGGCGGGCTCCTTGGCCTCGATGGCATCGGCGCCGGGGAGCACCGGACGGCCCCCCGAGGGCTCGAGCACCATGTAGCGATCGGCGTAGGCGACGCCCTTGGCGATCTCGATTCCGCGGAGGCGCACCCGATACTCGTTGGCGTCGAGCCGCAGGTTGTCGCGCAGGTGCACGGGCGGCAGCACGAGCCCGAGGTCCTGGGCGACCTGCTTGCGCAGGTTGGTCACGCGCCCCGGCAGCTCGCCGCCCTTGCCGAGATCGATGAGCCGCAAGAGCCCGTGACCGACCTCGAGCTCGATGGCGTCGACCTGGATGAGATCCTGGATGCGCTCTGGCTTGTCCTGGTTCGAGGCGGCGTCGTCGGCGCGGTTGCCCGCGGCGGCGGCGGCGGCGGCGATGGCGGCCGGAGACATGGACTTGCGGCGAGAGAGCGCCAGGACGCCGAGGCTGAGGGCGGCGAAGGGGATGGTCGGCATTCCGGGCAGGATGGCGAGCGCGCCGAGCACCGCCGAGGCGTAGCCGAGGACGCGGGACTTGCCGAACATCTGGCCGCCCATCGACTTGCCGAGGTTGGCGCCGGCGCCCCCCCGGGTGACCACGATGCCGGCCGCCGTGGAAACCAGCAGCGCCGGCATCTGCGAGACCAGACCGTCGCCGATGGTGAGGATGGTGAAGGACTCGCTGGCTTGCGCCAGCGACATGTGATCGCGCAGGATGCCGGCGACCAGGCCGCCCACGATGTTGATGGCGGTGATGATCAAGCCCGCCACCGCGTCACCGCGCACGAACTTGCTCGACCCGTCCATGGCCCCGAAGAACTCGACCTCCTGCTCGAGGGCCGCCCGGCGCGCGCGGGCCCCGCGATCGTCGATGGCCCCGGCGGCCAGATCGGCGTCGATGGACATCTGCTTGCCGGGGAGGGCATCGAGGGTGAAGCGGGCCGCGACCTCCGCGACCCGGTTCGAGCCCTTGGTGATGACCGTGAAGTTCACCACGAGGAGGATGAGGAACACCACGGCCCCCACGATCAGGCTGCCGCCGACGGCGAAGCGCCCGAAGGTCTCGATGACGTGCCCGGCCGCCCCCGCCCCCTCTCCACCATGCAGGAGGATGAGGCGGGTGGTGGCCACGTTGAGCCCCAGGCGGAACAGCGTGGTGATGAGCAGGAGCGGCGGGAAGACCGAGAAGTCGAGCGGCCGCTCGAGCGAGAGGGCGACGAGCAGGATCAGGACCGAGGCCCCGATGTTCACCGCCAGCAGCATGTCCAGGATCACGGCCGGCAGCGGCAGGATCAGGATGGCCAGCACCCCCATCACCGCGAGCGCGAGCAACCCCTGGGCGGTCCCCTTGTCCGGGGCCGCGGAGGCGGCCAGCCCGCCACGAGCGTCGGCGGCGGCCATCAGGCGCGGGCTCCGGTGGCGCGCCCGGTGACGCGGTAGACGTAGGCCAGGACGGCGGCGATGGCCTTGTAGGTCTCGGCCGGGACGGCGCGCCCCACCTTCACGCGGCGGTAGAGCAGGCGCGCGAGCGGGATGTTCTCGACGATGGGGATGCCGTTGTCGCGGGCCAGCTCGCGCATGAGCTCGGCCAGCTGGCCCTTGCCCTTGGCGGTCACCACCGGGGCGGGCGACTCGCCGGGACGGTAGCGGATGGCGATCGCGATGTGGGTGGGGTTCACCACCAAGGCGTCGGCGCGGGGCACCTCGCGGAGGGCACGACCCTTGGACAGCTCGCGGTGGCGGCGGCGGCGGCGGCCCTTGATCTGGGGATCGCCGTCGTCCTCCTTGTACTCGCGCTTGGCTTCTTCCTTGGTCATCTTCATGCGCTTGTTGAAGCGCGAGCGTTGGAGAGCAATGTCCACGCCAGCCCAGAAGCCCATCACGGTCAGAACCTTGACCGCCCCCCGGGCGAGCGGCTGGAACAACATCCCGAACTGGACGTCCGGGCGGGCGAAGAGCAGGCGTGGGAGCGTCAGGAAGTCGTCGTGCAGGGTGGACCAACAGGCCCAGGCCACCGTCAGCAGTTTGACGAGGGCGATGGTCATGTCGAGGAGCTTCTGCTTGCCGAAGAGGCTGCCGAGCTTGCCGCCGCTGAACACCCGGGACAGATCCGGCATCGCCAGGTTCAGCCAGAAGCCCCCGCGGGTCTGCGACAGGTAGGCCGCCGCACCGGCCGCGGCGGCGATGCCACACACCGCGAGGGTGGCGAGCAGCGGCGCCGCGATGAGGGGGAAGAGCGTTCGGGGCTGGGCGCTCCAGCCGGCGGCCAGGGCCTCCGCGGTGGCGGCCGAGAGCTTGATCAGCCCGTTGCGAATGCCCACCCCGAAGTGCACCAACGCCAGGGTTCCAGCGGCGAAGCCCGCGACGGCGTTGAAGTCGCGCCCGAGCGGGACGTTGCCCTCCTCGTGGGCCTTCTGAAGCCGCTTGGTACTGGCGGCTTCGGTCCGGTCTTCCTTCGCGCTCTCGTCGCCGGCCATCTCAGCGTCCCCCCGCGAGCGCGGCGCTGGCGGCGCGTGCGGCCACCTCGGCGATGGTGGGAGCGGTCATGTACAGGGCGGCCCCACCGGCGAGGATGGTGATCGAGAAGCCGACGCTGCTGATGTTGAGCTGCGGGGCCGTCCGCCCCACCACCCCGAGGGCCACGTGCCCGAAGGTCACGGCGGCGAGCACCGGGTAGGCCAGCCGCACCGCGAGGCCGACCGCGGAGAGGGCGTGGGCGATGACGGCGCCGGCGAGCGGCCCGAGCTCGAGGTTGGCCCCCGGAGGCAGGCCGATCACCGAGCGGCAGAGCCAGGCCACGAGATCGCGGTGCACGCCCGTGGCCAGCATCGCGCCGAGCGCCAGCATGGACAGGAGCTCGCCCACCGCGGCCGTCTCGGCGCCGTGGAGGGGATCCACGGTCGCCCCGAAGGAGAGGCCCACGGTGGCGGCGACCAGCTGGCCCGCGGCCACCACGGCCTCGAGCACGAAGCGCGCGGCCAGCCCCGCGGAGAGTCCGAGCAAGGTCTCCCGGAGGGCCCCGCCGACGATCGCGGTCACGCTGGTGGTGCCGGCGAAGAGCGGGAAGCCGGCGCCCGAGTAAGCCGCGAACGCCAGGATCACCGACAGCGCCACCCGCAAGCGAGCCGGAACGGTCTTGGCGCCGAGGATCGGCGCCACACTGCACAGGGCGCTGGCGCGAAACAGCACCATGAGAAATCCGAACACGGTCGGCGTCACGAGTCCGGCAGGCAAACCATCCACCCCCACCCCCTCTGCCATCCCCATGCCAAGAGGCGGGCGCGACCCCTTGCTCTACCGACGGGCGACGATCCGGCCGCTGGCTGCGCCGCACCTCCGGTCCGGTGCTCACATACGCACGAGTATGCTCCGCTCCGGTCCTCGGTGCGGCTTCGCCATCGACCCGGCTTGTCGCCCGCCTCCAAAGAGGCGCCCCCGACGCGTGAAGATCGCACCAGATGAAGTGGGGCCCCTCTCCCTCACCCTCCCCCCGCTTCGCGGGGCGAGGGGGACATGAAAGACGCGGGGATTGGCTCTTATTCGCAGGGAAGAGAGCTTCGAGAGTCAGACTCGTCGATCAGGATCACACGGTCCATGCGGTTCATCGGAGGTTGGCTTAGCCAACCGGAGAAGACACCGGTAGAGCAGATCCGGGCTCGAAGCTTGCCCTCCGTCGGGAGGGGCCCGCGGGGAGGGGTCCTCCCCTTCCCGCGAGCGCCGAAGGCGCGTCACCTCTGGGACATGCGCTCGACGCTGGAGGCGAAGAAGTTGCTGTAGCGCTCGAGGAGCCAGCCGCCGAGGAACCAGACCGCCGCCAGGGCGGCCGCGAGGCGCGGCAGGAAGCCGACCGCCGGATCGTTGATCTGGGTGGCGGCCTGAAAGACCCCGACCACGAGCCCGATCACGAGGAGCAGGCCGATCACCGGCCCGGCGGTGGTGGCGAGGAGCATCAGCGCCTCCCGCGTCATCGGCCCCGTCACGTCGTTCACGCGAAGCTCCGCACCAGGGACGACACCACCAGGTGCCAGCCGCCGGCCAGCAGGAACACCCCGATCTTGAGGGGCAAGGCCACCATCTGTGGCGGGACCATCATCATGCCGAGCGACATCAGCACCGAGGCGACCAGGATGTCGATCAGCAACATCGGAACGAACACGAACAGACCCATGCGGAAGGCGGTGCCGAGCTCGCTCACCATGAAGGCCGGGATGACCACGGTCATCGGGATGTCCTCGCCACGGGCAGGGCGCGCGGCGCCCGCGATCTCCACGAAGAGGCGCAAATCCTCCTCGTGGGTCTGGTGGAGCATCCAGGTGCGCAGCGGTCCCTCGCCGCGGCTCAAGGCCTCGCTCGCGGAGATCTTGTCGTCGAGATAGGGACCGATCGCCTCACGGTGCATCCGGGTCGCGGTGGGGGCCATGATGAACATGGTCAGGAACAGCGACAGGCCCATCAACACCGGATTTGGCGGCAACTGAGGCGTGCCCAGCGCCTGCCGGAGAAACGACAGCACGATCACGATGCGGGTGAACGAGGTGAGCGAGAGGACCAGCGCCGACGCGAAGGAGAGCGCGGTGATGAGCAGGAAGATCTTGACCGCGTTCGAGCCGCCGGCCGCGGCGCCGAGCGCGAGATCCGCGCCAGCCTGGATGGCGGAGGGCATCCCCGCCCCCGCGCGTCCCGTCCCGCCGACGGCTCCCGGAGCGGCGGCCAGCGCGAGGACGCCGGTGAGGTTCACCGCGCCCTCGCCGACAGCCCGGCCGCCAGCTTCTGGCGCAGCTCCTGGTCCTCGATGCTGTCCTCGAGGATGTCGTCGAAGCCCGCGCTCCCGCGGGGAACGGCCCGGCCGTCGCGTCCCCCGGGCAAGGACGCCCCTGCGAGGACCACCGGTGCATCATCGAAGGCGTCCGAGAAGGCGTCGGCGGGAGACCGCCGTCCGCCCGCCGAACGACCGAACAGGCTGGCGAGCCCGCCCTCGATCGATCGGAATCCCGCCCGCCCATTGCCCGTCGCGAGCGGCTGTTCCCCGCGCGGCTCCGGGATGTCGGCCAGGGCCTCGACGATCGGTACGTCGATCTCGCCGAAGGTCTCGGCCGCGGCGAAGGGGTCTGCGGGACCCTGGTCCGTCGGAGCGACCGCGGCGCCCGCTTGCCTCGCCAAGGAGATCGGAAGCTGGGATGACGGAAACATCTCCGCGCCGGAGCCTCCCGACTTGAGCAAGGTGATCCCCGCCTCGCTGGTCCCGAGCAGCAGGGTCTCGCCACCGATCCGGGCCATGATCAGGGTTCGCTTGGGACCGAGCGATGCGGTCTCGAGGATCTGGATGTGGCGGTCGACGGCAGCTCCCTTGCGCCGACGGGCGAGCAGGTAGGCCGCCACGGCCAGGACCGCGAGCCCCCCAGCCGGAGCCAGCAGGCTGGACTTCTGCCCATCGGTGCCGAGGGCAGCGGACGTGGACGTGGACGTGGACGCGGACGGAGGGGCGAACGCGACCGTCGCCAGCGACAGAGGGCTCGAGGCAGACGAGCCAGCGGGAGAGGTCGACGGCGATGGCGATGGCGACGGGAGCCCCGTGGCGGCGGCGGGAATCGGAGGTGGTGTGGCGGGCAGCGCCACCAGCGCCGCCAAGGTGTCGTGCTCGCGAGTCCGTTCGGGCGGATTCTCCGCGCGCGTCGGCTCCTCGGTGGCGCGTCCGGCCGCGGCGACGGGCGCCGCCGAGCGCGGGGCGGCGGGCGCCCGCGCGACGAGCGTCGCATCCGCGCTCGGGCTCGGCACGGGTACGCGGCTGGGCTCGCTCCGGGCGCGGCCGCTGGTGCGCGCGTCGTCGTCCTTCAGGTCGTCGCTTCCGGCGCCTTCGATCCTTGCTTGCTCTGCTTGTTGCTCTACTTGCTCTGCTCGCGCACCGTGCGCGGCGCGCGCCGGGCGCCCGGGTTGCTCCACGGACCCGGCGTCTCCGGCGTTGGCGGCCGCCGCCCGCTGCGTCGGGGTGCTGCCCGAGCTCACGGCCGGAACGGCCCCCGCGGCGGCTCTTCCCGATCCTCCGCATCCAACCAGCGCGGTGAGCCCGTCCTCGGCGGCGGCGATCTCCACTGGCCCCGAACAACCGTTGCGCTCGAGGGGTACCACGATCTCCACGTACCCGTGGTGCCGGTGCGCCTCCACGCTGCCGAGGCCGCCCGCCAGCTCCCAGCTGCGGTTGTCGGCGCGGACCCGGGTCCCACCGAGGAACAGGAACAGACGGCCGTCGTCTACCTTGGCGTGCGCCAGGTCCGGATCGATCGCGCCCTCGCCACGCACGTCGACCCGCAGGTGCGCCGGCTCGCGCGTGGCGCGCACCGCCGACACGACCACCGAGGCCCCTGCGGCCTGGGCCGCCGCCTGCGTGGCCATCACCAGCACGACGGTCGCCGACAGGCACGACGTCGCGGACGATTTCCAGACCCTCGGGCTCCAGACCTTTGGCAACATGCGCATGAGGTCTTCCCTAGCAGTTCCCGGGCCACCACCCGCGCCAGCAATCTGACGCGGGTCCGTGCACCAGCGCCGCGCGCTACCGCAGGCGCGCGATGCGCTCGGACTGGCTGACGATGTCGGTGATTCGGACGCCGAACTTGTCGTTCACCACGACGGCCTCGCCCCGCGCGACCAGCCGGTCGTTCACCAGGATGTCGAGGGCCTCACCGGCGATCTTGTCGAGCTCGATGACCGAGCCCGGCCCGAGGCCCAGCAGATCCTGGATGGTCATCCTGGCCCGCCCGAGCTCGACCGACAGATCGAGCGGAACATCCATCAACAGATCGAGCCGTCTCGGCTCGTCCGTCTGCCCACCGTTCGCTTCGTTCGCCTCGCTCGCCATCAGCCTTGCTCCTTGATCATCAATGGGATACCGCCCGCGATCCTGCCCTGGCGGCCTTCTGGGCCTCGGCCAGGCCGTGGACCAGCTCGACCGCCAGGCTGCCGTTCGACACCCGTGGCGAGCCCGTCAGCTTCTTCCGTCCCTGCACGTAGACCGGCAGCGGAGAGGTCTCGTTGCAGTCGAGCACCAGCAGATCGCCGACCTTGAGCTCGAGCAGGTGGGACAGGTTCATGCTGGTCTTGCCCATCTCCACCCGCATCTCGACCTCCACCTCCTCGAGATCGCGCGCCAGCGCCGCGCAGAACCGCTCGTCCACGTTGCTGCCCTGACGGGGCGGGGAGGTGAGCAGCTTCTTGACGGGCTCGACCGTCGCGTAGGGGATCGCCACCTGCAGGCGCCCCGAGGCCGGACCGCTCACGTCGTAGCTGCACAGGATGGCCAGATCCGAGGGCGGCGCCACCATCGCCATCCGCGGATCGGACTCGAAGCGCAGCACCTCCGGGCGCATCGGCAAGATGTCGTGCCAGGCCGAGGCCATGGCCGTCGCGAACATGCCCATCAGGTGCTTGAGCACCCCACGCTCGACGTTGGTCAGGTCGGACCGGGCGTCGGCGCTGTTGTCGGTCTTGCTCCGACGATCCCCGAGCGCCGCCGACAGCAGCGAGCGCCCGAGCGCCCCGTCGAGCAGCAGCACGCCGAGGCCATGGTTGGCGCCGAGGGTCATGATCCAGACCGAGGTCGGCGGGGCGAACATCGCGCCCACGTCCGCGAACTTCATGAGGGTGGAGGGCGCCGAGGCGACCCGCATGTCGAGGCGGGTGCGGCCCGCCAGGTTGGAGCCGAAGGTGGAGGCGATCCGCTCGTTGATGGAATCGAGCGTGGGCATCTGCCCGCGGATGATGCGATCCTGGCTGGTGAGATCGTACGGAACGACGGGCGCGCCTTCCTCGGCGGCCGGATCGGTGGCGACCCGGCCATCCTGGATGGCCGCCATCAGGGCATCGATTTCACTTTGATCGAGGGGAGATGACATCGTGGGGGCTCGGCTCCTGACGCGGGGGCGGGCGGGGGCGGGGTGATGGAGGGTCGGGGGCAGGTGTCGCGGGGTAGCGCGATCGGCTGACCGCGGAACCGCTACTGGATGATGAACTCGGTGATGAAGAGGGCGCGGATGCGGTTGCCGGGGACGATCTCGTTGAGCTTCTTCAGCAGGGCTTCCTTGACCACCCCGAGTCCTTCGCTGCCGCGGAGCTCGTCCTCGGTGCGGTCCGACAGATAACCGATGGCCGCGTCCCGGATGCGGGGCATGCGGGCCTCGAAGTACTTCTTGTCGCCCTCGGAGCCGAGCTCGAGCTCGAGCGTCAGGTGCGCGTAGCGATCGCCCTCGGCCGCGCGGATCTGCACGATGAAGGTCTCGAGCTTGAGGACCGGTCCGGGACCCTCCCCCTCGGCCTCGCCATGCTCGCCGGACTTGCCTTCGCCCTTCTCGCCCTTCTCGCCTTCCTCGCCATGGCCGGACTTCTCGTGCTTCTCGCTCTTCTCGCCGTGCTCGCCAGCCGTGGCCGCTTCCTTGCTGCCGGCGGACGCCTGGGCCGAGGGGCGCTTCATCACGAAGATCAGGACGCCGGCGATCATCAAGGTGTTCGCCACCAGGATGATGGGCATGATCTTGTTTCCGCTCTTGGCCGGGACCAGGTCGGGCGGAGCCTCTTCTGCCGGGGTGCTCATCGGGAATCCTCTCCTCTGGCACGTAGCAATCGACGTACCGTCAACCCGCATCGGCGGATCACGCGGAATTCGTGACTCCCGATCCGGCGCCGCCCCCGAACGGCGTCAGGCCGCTGACGCCGCGAGCGGCGGCGTCACACGCTTGACGAGCTGATCATTGTATCGGGAAGTGCCTCGCTGCCGCTCGCACGTCCCCGCACCCCTCTCGCTCCACG
>CAZIOH010000025.1:0-59476 GCA_964540815.1 uncultured Myxococcales bacterium
AAGCGCGTGATGGTCCTCGCGCGCCTCGCCGACGGGCGAATCCTCATGCACAACGGGATCGCCCTCGATGAGCCGAGCATGGCGCAGATCGATGCGTGGGGCACGGTCGCTGCGATCCTGATCCCGAATCGTTTCCACCGCCAGGATGCGCACATCATGCAGGCGCGCTACCCTGGCGCGAAGGCGTACGCCCCGAGCGGGGCGATGGCGGCGGCCTCGCGCGCCACCCCCTGCGCGGGGACCTACGCCGACGTCCCGGTCGACCCGAGCGTCTCGTTGCGCGAGCTCGAAGGGATCGGGGCGCGCGAGGGCGTGCTCCTCGTGCGCAGCCCCGACGGGGCCTCGGCGGTGTTCTGCGACACGCTGCTGAACCTGCCACGGCTGACCGGTCTACTCGGGGTGTTTCTCCACCCCACCGGCACGCTGTCGGTACCAAGGCCAACCTCGCTCTGGTTCGCCAAGGATCGGCCGGCGCTGCGCGCCAGCCTCGAGCGTGTCGCGGCCGAAGATGGCCTGGTTCGGGTCATTCCGGGCCACGGCGACGTCGTGGCGTCCGGCGCCGCCGCGCGGCTACGCGAAGCGGCCGCACGACTGTGACCGCCCGACCCGATCCGCGGGGCACCCGGTCGAGGGCTCGACCGCGGGACCGGGGGAGCACTCAGGGCACACTTGGGGTAAGCCGCGAAATGAGTCACCCGGAACAGATGTCCGATGGGAGGGGACCTCATCCCAGAGACAGGAGGGCGCGAGGGTGCATAATCGCGGGTAACGCTGGAGCGGACCGGGGGCCACGCGATCTCATGAACCGGACTTGCAACCTCGGCCGTATCGGCGGCCTTCGCTTTCGCCGGCGCTGGCGCTGGTGTGCCGGGACCATCGCCGCCGCTTTGGCTTTGACCGCCGCCGCCGGGTGTCGGCCGCGGTCGGAGGATGCGGCGTCGTATCAAGGCGTGGTCGAGTACGAGGAGCGGGATCTCGGGTTCGAGGTCAGCGGGCGCGTGCGGGAGCTGGCGGTGCACGAAGGCGACGTGCTGCCGGCGGGTGCGCTGATCGCTCGGGTCGATCCCGAGCTCGAGCGGAGCGCGCTCGCGGCGCGAGACGCGGAGACCCGCGCGGCCGAGCAGCAGCTCGCGCTGCTCCGCGCGGGGACGCGCCCCGAGGAGGTGAGCGCGCTGCGGGCCCGGCTCGACGCCGCCAGGGCCAGCGAGGCGCTGCTGAAGCTGTCGGCCGAGCGGACGCGCGCCCTGTTCGCCGGGCGAGCGGTTCCGCAGGCGGCGCTGGACCAGGCCGAGGCCGAGTGGACCCGGGCAACGGCCGACCGCCACGCCGCCGAGGAGACCCTGCAGGCGGCCACCAAGGGGTCGCGCCGTCAGGAGGTGGCGGTGGCCGATGATCGGCTGGCGGCGGCGCGCGCCAACGGCGAGCTGCAGCGCCAGCGGGTGGCGCGCTTCGAGCTGCGCGCGCTCGAGCCGGGCGAAGTGCTCGAGGTTCACCTGCGCACGGGAGAGACCGCTGCCGCGGGCCAGCCCGTGATCACCGTCGCCGACACCGCGCACCCGTATGCCGACGTGTTCGTCCCGCAGGGGGCGGTAGGCGGCGTACACGTGGGCGCGGCGGCGACGGCCCGGGTCGACTCGCTCTCGCATCCGGTGGCGGGAAAGGTGGAGCGTATTCTCCGGCGCACGGAGTTCTCGCCCCGCTACATCTTCAGCCGCGACGAGCGCGCCAAGCTGGTGGTGCGGGTGCGCCTGCGGTTCGACGATCCCGGCCACGAGCTGCACGCCGGCGTGCCGCTCTTCGCCGAGATCGCGGGCCAGGGCGCGGGCTCCTGACCGTGGCCGGAATGGCGACCGAGACGGCGACGGCGACCGAGACGGCGACGGCGACGGCGCCTGACCGGACGGGCCCCGGGGCGGCCCCCGGAAGCGCGGTCATCGAAACCCACGCCCTCTCCCGACGGTTCGGCGCGATCCTGGCGGTGAAGGACGTGTCCCTCACCGTTCGAACCGGCGAGATCTTCGGCCTGCTCGGCCCGAACGGGGCCGGGAAGTCGACGACCATCCGCATGCTGTGCGGGATCCTCCGGCCCACCGGCGGCAGCGGCCGGGTCGTCGGCTACGACATCGCCGAGGACGCGGAGCAGGTGAAGGCGCGCATCGGCTACATGACCCAGCGGTTCAGCCTCTACGAGGACCTGACGGTCGAGGAGAACCTGCGCTTCTACGCCGGCCTCTACGGCGTTCCAGGTGGGCGGGGCGGCCTGCGCGCGCGCGTGGACGAGGCGATCGCCCGCGCGGATCTGGGCCCGCGGCGTGGCCAGATCACCGGGACCCTCTCGGGTGGGTGGAAGCAGCGGGTGGCCCTGGCCAGCTCCACCATTCACCGCCCGCCGCTCCTGTTCCTCGACGAGCCCACCGCCGGGGTCGACCCGGTGAGTCGGCGCGACTTCTGGGATCTGATTCACCGCCTGGCGGCCGAGGGGACGACGGTGCTGATGACCACCCACTACATGGACGAGGCTGAACGGTGCCACCGGCTGTCGTTCATCTTCGACGGGTCGGTGCTGGACACGGGGACCCCGGCGGAGATCGTGGAGAGACGCCACCTCCGCGCCCTCGAGCTCGAGGTGACCCGCCCGATCGAGGCGGCCGATCGCCTGCGCGCCGCCATCGATCCGCACGGCGGCCCAGGCATCGAGGAGGTCGCTCACTTCGGCGCCATCCTGCGGGTGACGACCCGGGGCGCGGCCGACCCGGAGCCGCTGGTGAGGCGATTGCTGGAGGGCGCCGGTCACCCGGTCCGCAACTTGCGCCCTTCGCGCGTCTCGGTGGAGGATGCCTTCGTGGCGATGGTGCGCGAGGACGAGCGGCGCAAGCTGGCGCAGGCCGACGCCACCCTCGGTGAGACGGGTGCACCGCCGTCGAAATGACATCATGTTCGGCCGCCGAGCCGACAAGCGCGGAACGCGTCGCCAGACGGCGTGAACGTCTCTCAGATCCGGAGCCCCATCGCGAGCTCGTCGACCTCGACACCGCCCACCAGGAACGCTCCCATCAGCCGTCCTTCGGCAAAACCCGAGACGCTCGTACAGCCGGATGGCTCGAACGTTGTCGGCCCGAACCTTCAGGGCAACCCTGGTGATGCCAGCTCCCTTCGCCTCCGTGAATATGGTCTTGCAAAGCGCGGAGCCAAGGCCCACTCCCCAGAAACCCTGCCGAACCGAAAGGCCCAGCTCGGCCACATGGCGGATCCGTGGACGGGGTGAGCGACTGAGCAGGGCATTTCCCACCATCTCCCCCGCGACCACGGCCTTCACCATCATTCCCTTCAACGAGGCGGGATCGGCCAAGGATTTCAGGAACGCGACTTCTTGATCGAGCGTCATTCCAAGCTCGCCGGGACCGAACGTGAGGAAGTCGGTCTCGCCCGCGATTCCTTCCAGGTAAGCGAGCAGCCCGGGAGCGTCGTCCTCGATCACCCTTCGAGGGTCGCATTGCGCCCATCCCGAAGGTGAGCTGTCGCAAGGATCTGGCCTCTCGTCCGAGACACCCGTGGCTCCAACCCCGTATTCTCCCACGACTCATCGTCGGAGCCCACAGGCACGAGCCCGTCGCGCGCTTCCCGGCTTGCGCCCGGCGCGGGTCTCGGTGGAGGATGGCGTCGTGGCCACGGCGCGCGAATATGACCGGCGCGAGCGTGTGGAGGCCGACGCCACCCTCGCTCCGGTGGGCGGGGCCAGCGCAGGTCGCGGCGGGGTGGTCGGCTGATGCGCCGACCGCTCGTCATCGCCTGGAAGGAGCTGATCCAGCTCCGCCGGGATCACCTGACCATGGCGATGGCCGCGGCGTTGCCGATCGTGCAGATCACCCTGTTCGGTTACGCCATCAACACCGACGTTCGCCACATCCCGACCGTGGTCTTCGACCAGGACGCGAGCGCCGAGTCCCGCGATCTCGCGGCCACCCTCCGGGCCACGCAGTTCTACGATCTCGTGGGGGAGGTGCGGAGCTACGACGACATCGACCGCGCGCTGCGCAGCGGCCGAGCCCACGTCGCCCTGGTGGTGCCGCCCCGCTTCTCCTCGGATCTGCGGCGGGGGCGGCCGACCATGGTCCAGCTGGTGGTCGATGGCTCCGATCCGCAGACGGTGGCGAGCGCGATCGACACCGCCTCCGGGGTGGTCGCGGATCGCGCGGCCCGCCTGACCACCCTGCGCCTGGGTCGCCTCGGGCTGCCGGCGGTGGCGCCGGCCTTCACGGTCGAGCCCAGCACCTGGTACAACCCCGAGCTCAAGACCGCCATCTTCGTGGTGCCGGGGCTGGTCGGCGTGATCCTGACCATGACCATGATCATGCTGACCGCCATGGGGATCGCCCGCGAGCGCGAGCGCGGAACGCTCGAGCAGCTGGTGGTCTCGCCGGTTGGGCGCCTCGAGCTCATGATCGGGAAGATCATCCCCTACGTGGGGATCGGCTACACGCAGATGACGCTGATCCTCTTGATCGGGACGGTGGTCTTTCACACGCCCTTCGTGGGCTCCCTGCCGCTCCTCTACCTGCTCTCGTCGCTGTTCATCGCCGCCAACCTCGCGCTGGGGCTGTTCTTCTCGACCCTGGCCCGGACGCAGCAGCAGGCCATGCAGATGTCGTTCTTCTTCCTGCTGCCGAACATCTTGCTGTCCGGGTTCATGTTTCCCTTCGACGGCATGCCACGGCCAGCGCAATTCCTGGCCCAGGCCCTGCCGCTCACCCACTTTCTGCGCATCGTGCGCGGCATTGCCCTCAAGGGCGCGGGGCTCCGGGATCTGTGGGGCGAGGTGATCGCGCTGGGGGCGATCCTGGCGGTGCTGATCATCCTGGCGGCGGCGCGGTTTCGGAAGACGGTCGACTGACCGGGGCGGGGCGCTGCGTCGCCAATCCGGCCGAGCTGCTCCGTTGCCGGCGCGCGATCCCATGGTCCCCGCCCCCAAGAAGGGGAGACGAGGGCGACAGGCCCGGCCGCGTCGCGGCGCCGTCGAAATAGCGTCAATACCGAGGCCGACAAGGCTGAGATCGTCGGCCGAATATGATGTCATTTCGACGGCGGTGCACTAGGCTCCTCTCGGGAGCCGACCCCCGAATGCGCCGCCCCAACCGCAGACAGTTCGCAACCAGCCTCGGCGCGAGCCTGCTCCTTGCGCCGTTCCTGTCGGTCGGCCTCGACCAGGAGCGCCCCCGCGCAGCGGGGGCACCGAAGACCAAGCGGCTGCTGCTGTTTTGCACCATGGGGACCTACCCACCGATCTGGACCCCTCCCGGGATCGCTGGCGAGACCATCACCGCCTTCAGCACCTGCACCTCCCCGCTCGCCGCCATCCAGGACAGCCTGGTGATGATCGAAGGGCTCCCGAGCGGAAACCCCGGGGACAACCACGGCAGCCCCGACGGCCTCACCGGGCTCGGGTTCGGTGATTATGGCGGACAGCTCAAGATCTCGGTGGAGCAGTTCATCGCGAGCCGCATGATCGCCGGCGGGATCAAGCGACCGATCGCCTGCTTGCTCCTTGGCGGAGCCACCAACTCCCCGGGCGGGAACACCATGTTCTACGGCGGCAGCGGGGGGAACAACCTGCCCACCATCGGCTCGCCGCTGTCGGCTTACACCACCGTCTTCGGCGGTGCTCTCCCCGCCGGGATCTCGCCGGCTGCGCTGCTGGCCCGCCGCAAGAGCATCCTCGATCTCGTGACGGCCGAGGCCACCGCCCTCAAGAGCAGCCTCGGCCGCCAGGAGGCCGCCAAGCTCGATCTGCACCTCGACTCCATCCGCCAGCTGGAGAACAAGCTGACCCACAGCGCCAGCGCCAGCGCCGGCGCGGGATGCATGAAGCCCGGCATGCCCGCCCCCGACGGCACCTTCATCTACCGGGAGATCGTGGACGCGATCGCCACCAACCCGATCCACCAGGACATCATCGTGAGCGCCTTCGCATGCGATCTCACGCGGGTGGCGGCGCTCGAGTACGGCAACGATCAAACCCTGATGGTGAACCTGCCCGGACGTCTCCCCTTCGACGATCAGCACGGAGGGTTCATTCACAGCGGGGCCGACAGCCACTTCGCGAACCTGATCGAGTTCGAGAAGTACCTCTCGGAGCAGTTCGTCGCCCTGATCGGCAAGCTCCAGAGCTTTCAGGATCCCGAGGATCCTTCGAAGACCCTGTTCGACACCACGCTCGTGGCCTGGTGTCGCGACATGGGCGACGCCGACGCCCACGACCAGAAGTCCATGCGCTTCGTGCTGGCCACCGGGAAGGGAGGCTACCTCGAGACCGCGCCCGGGGGCCGGTACCTGTACTCGACCGAGCGCCACGAACGGGTGCTGCTCAACCTGTGCGAGGCGGTGGGGATCACCAGCTACGCGGGCTTCGGTGATCCCGGCCTCCCGGCGGCGAGCAAGCAGCCGTTGCCGGGCCTCGCCGCCTGACGACGCGTTTCTCGCCGTCCACGAGAAGAGAGCTTGGACAGCGGGTATACTCCCCGCCGGGCGGACCGATTCATGAACCAGCCCGGGTGGAGGGCCTCGTGTCGAACGTCACTCGAATCGTGAGCATGGTTCTCTCCTTGGTCCCCTTGGCCCCGGACGCGGGGACCGTCGCGACCGGCCCGCGCAGGCCCGATCTGTTTCCGCACCTGCAGGTCGAGCCCGCTCCCCAGGCCTCGACCTCCACGCGGGCCAGCCAGCTCCTGCTCCCCGCCGTCGGGACCACACCACCCCGATCCGACCAGTACCAGCTCCGTCCCGCCGGGGACGGCACCGGCGATCTGGTCTACGAGGGCTCGACGTTCACCGCGCGCATCGCCGCCGACGGGGTGGTCTCGTTTCGCGACCGGCGCGCGTCGTTGCTCTCGCCCCTCGCCATCCTCAAACCGGTCGCGGCCCCGCGCAACGTCCCGTCGCTGCAGGGCACCGTGGTCGGTCTGGTGCAGAACGGAAAGCCGCCGCCGGGGGACGACCGGGCGCAAAATGACACATCCTTTCTGCTCGTGGCGCCGCCCAGCCCGAACCACGCCGATCCGCGCGAGGGTTGCAAGAACTGCAGCTTCGACGATCCGCTGTTCTCGCTGGTCGCGTGGCGGTTCGACGTGACCGACGAGGTGATGCGGCTGTCGGGGCGGGATCCCAACCGTTACGCCAAGGCGCGCTTCCTCTACGCGACCCGTGACACCCGCGCCCGGCGGGCGGCCGAGTTTCACGCCGAGAGCATCCGGGCGGCGCGCGACCGCCTGCCTCGGCTGCTCGAGCAGATCGCGGCCGACGACCGCCGATCGCCCCGCGAGCGGCGCGCGGTGTTGCTCAGCCTGCGCGACGAGCTCGACGGGAGCTCGCCGGATGCGCAGGCCGCGGCGCGCACCATCGACGCGTTCGTGGCCGCGCGCTTTCCGCCCCGCCCCGCGGCGGGGGCGCCGCCGAGCGCCGCGCCGAGCCCCGATGGGGGGACGCGGCGCGAGTGAACGGAGGGTCTCCCTCGGCCGCCGGCTTGGGGCGCGCGGACCTTGCCGGGATCGGTACTGGTCCTTAGGCTTGGTGGATGAAGACCATCGGTATCATCGGGGCAGGACACATCGGCAGCCAGCTGGCCCGGCTGTTCTTGAAGAGCGGGTACGATGTCACGATCGCCAACTCGCGGGAGCCGGACACGCTGGCCGAGCTGGTGAAGGGCCTGGGGACGGCCTCCGGCTCTGACGGAGTCCCCGGGGTTCCGACCCGGGGCCGGGCCCGGGCTGCCACGGCGAGCGAGGCGGCGACCGTGGGGGAGCTGGTGGTGGTCACCATCCCGCTCAAGAACTATCGGCAGGTGCCAGTGGCCCCGCTGGTGGGGAAGGTCGTCATCGACACCAACAACTACTATCCCGAGCGGGACGGTCACATCCCGGAGCTCGACGACGGGTCCGTCTCCTCGGCCGAGCTCCTGCAGGCGCACCTCCCGCGGTCGATGGTGGTGAAGGCCTTCAACCACATCCGCGCGGCGGAGCTCACCACCCACGGGCAGCCCCGTGGCTCGAGCCAGCGCCGGGCGCTCGCCATCGCGGGAAACGACCCCGCCGCCAAGCTCACCGTCGCCGGGATCATCGACGGGTTCGGCTTCGACACCGTGGACCTCGGCCCGCTCGCCGAGAGCTGGCGCATCCAGCCCGACACCCCTGGGTACGGGCCGCGCCGCACGGCCGAAGAGCTTCGTGCGGATCTGCAGGCGGCCACCCACCCCGGGAAGGCCGCCCACCCACGCTGACGGGTCGGGTCGAGACGGGCATCGGTGCGGTCTCGTGGTCGAGACCGCTACCGGCCGGCTCACTCGAGCGAGAAGCTGTCGACGTAGAAGACCGCGGGCGTGGGCTTGGCGGCCGTCGCGTTGCCCTGCCCCGAGGTGATGTGCAGGCCGTAGGTGATGACCATCTTGGGATCGAAGCCACCCGCGGTACCCGTGCTCGCGTCCACGACGAACTCCTGCCAGCCCGTGCCGAGTTGCACCATGGTGTAATTGTTGATCTGCACATAGGCGCTGGTGGTGTCGACGATCGCCTGCGCCCCGCACAGCGCGTACATGTCCGTGCCGAAGCCGGACGCCACCTTCATGCGGACGTGAAGCTTCTTGCCGGTGAAGTCCAGCAACGGCTTGAGCATGGCTGTCTGCACCTCGACCCACTGGTTCCAGTCGGTGAACGCGGCGGTCACCTTCAACGAGCCGGGCGTGGGGCTGCCCTCGGTCGAATCCCAGGAGACCGCCGTCCCGGTCGGGGCGGTGACCGCGAGGTTCATCTCCGTGGGATCCGCGTACTGCGACAAGATGAAGCCCGCCGAGTCCGTGTCGAAGGTCTGGAGCGGCGTGCCGACGATGGCCCCGAGCGAGGGCAGCGCGGCGCTGCCACCGCCTCCAGTCGTGCCAGACTTCCCGCCGGTGCCGCCCGTCGTCGCGGGCGTTCCGTTGGGATCCGTGCCACAAGCGGCGGCCAGCATCCCCAGCGTCGACAGCACGCCAGCCAGCACCAGGCTACGGTTTCTCTGCGCGGTCTTGTTCATGACGATTCCCTTTCCCTGCGTTGATTAATCGATCCATGGCGCGTGCGCGTCGCGCGTGCGCCATGGCGCATGCGCAGCAATCCATTGAGGGCCTCTCGACCGATCTGATTTACCACCACAAGGTCGCAGCGAGCGACAGTGCGTCGGCGTCGGCCTTGGCCACCCAGGCGTACGGGAAGTTGGGGTAGGCCGCCCGCCCGAGGAAGTAGTGCGAGTAGGCGAGCGTGATGGTCTCGTGGGTGAGAAACTCGGTCCGGAAGACGACGCGCCCGGTGAGCAGCTCGAAGTTCAGGTCGCTGCCGCCGGGGTTGCCGAGCGGGACGTTCGGGTTGCCGGCCACCGCCGGGGTCCGCGAATAGGCGGCGTCGAGATCGGGCTGTACCACGTCGAAGCGTGCCCCGACCCCGACCCACGACAGCGGGTTGTAGAAGGCATCGAACCCGAACTTCAGCTTCTTCGTGCTCATGTCCCAGGTCTTGGCCCGAGCCGGATCGCCCGCCACCCCGGCCGCTGGATCGCCGGTGAGCGCGATGGCCGGTGGCTTGCTGTCCACGATGGAGAGGAACCCGAACGCCGTGAGGACCAGATCGCTTCCATCGCCCCAGAACTCCTCGGGTGCGCGGGCGTACTCGGCGAAGCTGAAGGAGTACTGCGCGCTGATGTTCTGCACGATGCCGGTCTCGTTCTGCGGGCCGTCGTACACCCCGGTGTGGGCGTTGAACGACTCCCCGAAGTAGTTCTGCTTGAAGCCGGGGCCGCCGTAGGAGTGGCCAATCTCCAGCGACTCCGCCAGCGCGTTGATGTTGCGCGCGTCGATGTGGGCGTACCCGAGGTATCCGTACCCGAGCGGCCCGCCGCTCAGCTTCACCTCTCCGCCCCAGATCTCCATGCTGCCCTGAATGGGGCCGCGGGCCCGCGGCACGGCGGCCTGGACCTGCTGGGTGCTGACGCTGATCTGCCGCGAGTTGATCGGGCTCCAGTTGTCGTCCGGGGTCCAGGTGAAGAGGTAGTGCAGACCGAACGTCAGCAGGCTGCGGTACTTCGCCACCAGGTGCTCATGGTGCAGGTAGGTCGAACCCTGCGGCACCGGGCCGGCCCACGGCAAGTAGTCGGGCGAGCGATCGGACAGGTACGGGGATCCATTGTTGGCGCCGATGGGGACGTTCTGGAAGACCTGGTAGTTCTGATTGTTCAAGAACGGAACGACGTCCAGCTTGGATCCGAAGCCGGCCTCGGCGATGAGCGACCAGTCCCCGGCGGCGTCCACGTTCGAGAAGTTTCCGGTCCAGGTCGATCCGGCGATGTGGGTCCGCCCGAAGAGGTAGGTCTCGTACATCCCGGCGTCGTACTTTCCCGCCACCCCGTAGCGGTTCTGGAAGGAGCCGATGTTCCACACCAGGCCCCCGCGATCCCCGAAAGCCTCGGGGAAGTTCATGGTCAGGAAGACCTGGTCGATGCCCTGCTGGGCCTGCAGGTTCCGATAGCTGCCGTCGGTCTGATTGTACGAATCGACGATCACGGTCCCCATCACCCGCGAGTTACCGTACGAGAAGTCGAGCTGGGTCCAGGGCCCCCCGATGGTGTTGGTGAAGGCCCAGGTCGTGTAGCTGTATCCAGGGACCCTCGGCGTTCCGTGCAGCTCCGTCCCGGGCGGAGGGGCCTCGCCCGGCGCGTAAGGGGCGCGGAAGCTCCCCTTGGGGCCAGGGTTGGTCGCCGGATCGTAGATGCTCGGTTGAACCGCCGGCGTCGGCGGACCCCAGCTGAAACGCAACGGGGCGCGCAGGTAACCGTGCACCTGAAACTTCCACTCGTCGGTGGTGTGGGACGTGCTGGAGGCGAGCTCCTCCATCTGGCGCGCCGACACGTTCGAGGCGCTGCCGATCTGGGGGAGCGAGGGCGAGAGCCCCGCGCCCGCAGGCACCACCGAGCCCGTCGGGCGCGGGGGACCTTCCTCTTTCGAGGCACCGAGGTTCGGCGTGAGCTTGACCGGCGCCGCGGCCGCTGCGGGTGCGGGCGCCACCGCAGGCCTCGGCCCGCCGGTCGTCGCGGGGGCGGGAGCGGCGGCGGCTGCCGCTGCGGGCGCCGCCGCCGGAGGCTGAGCGGGAACCGCCGGACGCGCCTGAGAAACCGGGGCGGCAGGGGCCTTGCCACCCGCCCCGCCGGCACCGGCGGCCGAAGCTTGTGCCATCGCCGCCGGCGATGACAGGACCGTGAGCACCAAGATTGCGCGAGCGATTGACGTCATGATGTTCCTTGGGTGGAAACGTGATGGGAATCGACGGGCGGCAAGGGTCGAATCCGGGACATCTGCCCTCGAGGCCGGGTTGAAACGGCGGGGGTAGTGTCGAGTCGCGGCCTGTCGTTGTCAATCATCGTCGGGACTTGGGAAGGCCGACGCAGAGGGATCGCCCCGGCCCCCCTTGACGTCATCCCGCCGGACCGGATATCTACTGCCCGCGCTTCCCCGGCGCCCACCTCCTAGCCCGGAGCGACCCCATGAGACGAGATCCGTTTTCGCCGCGCGTGCCACTGGCCCTGCTGACGGGCCTGGCGGCCGTCTCATTCGGTTGCGTGCCCTTCGGCCAGCGCGCCGTGAGCGATCGCCCGCCCACCTTCCAGGCCTGCGGGCCCGACGGCCTGATCGACGATTTCGAGGACGCCAACAACCAGATCGCGACGCTGGAGGACCGCGGCGGCTACTGGTACACCTATGCCGACAAGGAGGGCTCGACCGTCGTCCCGGAGCAGGGCGACAACGGTGGAACCTTCACGGTGGCGGAGGGAGGAAACGCCTCCCGGTACTCCGCCAACATGAAGGGCAAGCTGGCTGCGGCCCCCATCGTCTACGCGGCCATGGGCCTCAACTTTCGGGATCCCAAGGAGGCCTTCGACGCGTCCAAGTACGAGGGGATCACCTTCTTCGCCAAGCGCGGCGCCGGGTCCACCGCCAAGCTCTTCGTGAAGCTCCCGGACGGCAACACCGATCCGGACGGAGCGATCTGCAGCAAGTGCTTCAACGACTTCGCCGCGGAGATCACCCTCGGCGAGCAATGGAAGCGATACGTGATCCCCTTCCGCGACATGGCACAGGAGCCGTTCTGGGGAGCCCCGCGCCGTCCGCACATCGACCGGTCCCACCTCTATGCGATCCACTTCGAGGTCAAGTCCTCCGGGGCCGACTTCGACGTCTCGGTCGACGACATCGCCTTCGTCTGCAAGTGATTTGTTTGTATCGGGAACGTGGCTCGCTGCCGCTCGCACGTCCCCGCGCGGCGATTGTATCGCAGACGTGGCTCGCTGCGCTCGCACGTCCCCGCGCCCCTCTCGCTCCGCGCGGCAAGGCCGCGCTACGCTCGCCTGATCAGCGGGAGCTGAACGAGGCGCTAAGGAGATCCAGCCGGCGGGTCGAAGTCGACGTGCAGTCGATTCCCGTCGGGATCGCGCAGGTTGACGACGATCCGGCCGCTTCCGGTCTGGAGCGAGCGTCTGTAGGCGATCCCCTGCGCCTCGAGGCGCTGCTGGAAGGACTCCGGATCGTCCGCCGCGAACGCGAAGTGCTCGAGCGTGAGGGGGGTGAGAGGGTCGCCCGGTATGGCCGCGGCCGCTACCCCCGGCTCGCCCACCAGGTGCACCACCGGGCGCTCACCGGCATAGAGCCAGGCCCCGGGAAAAGCGAAGGGGGGCCGATCGCCGAGGCGCAGCCCCACGACATCGACGTAGAAACGCACCATGCGCTCGACGTCGGCGGTGCGCAGGTTCACATGGTCGAGCCAACGAATCATGCCGGGAAGATTACGCGGTTTCGGCGCGCCAGCGGGCCCAGTCGCCGCGCACGGCGATGGCCAGGGCCTCCGCCCGATCGCGGAGCCATCGGCCCTTCAGCCTTCGCAGCTCGGAACGAATCGTCGCCCGCGCCCCCGGGGTGCCGAGGTGGATGTTGGCGGTCTCGAAGCCCATCGCGTAGAGCAGCCGCTCCTCGTCGTGCGCGTCCGGCAAGTCGGCGAGCTCGATCCGGGTGCAGTGCGGGCCGAGGCGACGCACGAGCCACTGCCCGGCGGCCACCCGCACCGTCGGGTCGGGCACCCGCACCGCCCTGGCCAGCACCCTGGCGTACATGAGCGTCCTGGCGCTGCGCCGGTTGGCCCAGTTCCACGCCGAGGGCGCCATGGCCTTGGCTTCGCGTGCCACCTTCCCGCCCTTCCAGGCGGCGATCCCGACGAAGCGAGGGCGCCCGAGGCTCCCCATTCCCGCCACCCGCCGTGCGAAGCGGATCGGCGTGCCGGCGGCGGAGGGCATGGCCTCGACGATGGCGGCCCTGGCCCCGCCATCCACCGAACGGGCGGTCGGGAGCGCGTCCAGCTTCCGCCAGAACACGTCGGCCTGGCGGAGCTCGGAGGTGGCGACGGTGCGCAGCCAGGCGTGACCTTCTTCCAGCACGAACGGTTGCCCACCCGAGTCGACCCCGTCCCGATAGCCCTGCAAGATGGCGTCGCAGGCATCCCGGCGCGCCAGCCGCACGTGAGAGTCGGCGATCGCCAGGTGCGCGCTGCTGGCGAGGCGAACCAGATCGTGTGGCCATGGCAGGACGGCCGCCTCGTCGAAGTCGTTGATCCCCCAGATCAGGCGCCCCTCGGCGTCTCGCCAGGTTCCGAAGTTCTCGAGGTGCAGATCGCCAACCCCGAGCACCGGCGCGCGGCCGGCCAGATCTCCGGCCGTCCTGATCCACAGCGCGCACCAGCGGTAGAAGGTCGCGCGCATGAACGAGAACGGACCCGCGCGCATGCGCCGGTGCTTCTCCGCGATGTCGGGGCGCACGAGCGACATGAAGCCCCCGAGCCAGGTCTCGTACCGCCGCGTCGCCTCGAGGATGTCCTCCACCGGACGAGGATACGCCGGATCGCGCGCTCGCCGGAGCGCCGTCGCCGTCGCCGTCGAGTCAGGCCGTCAGACGTGAACCACGGCGTTCGGATCCCAGCTTGCCCCGGCGTGCGCCCGCAGCGCGACGTGGACCGCGAAGTTCACCAGCGTGATGGCGAGGGCCGCCAGCCACAACGTCCGGCGATCGGCGAGCTCGAACGAGGCGAGGACCTTGTCCGTCAGCCACAGGACCACCACGTTCACGATGAGGGGAAAGATCAAGAACAGAAGCCCGAGCGTCAGGATCGCCGGCAGAAACAGCATCACCTTGACCAGCCACCCCACGGACCAGTTCAGCAAGCTGAAGACCACGGCCACCGTCACCGCCGTCGAGGCACCGCGAATCCGAAAGCCAGGCAGGACCCGCGCGAGGAGCAGGACCGTGATCGTGAGCACGGCCAGATGTAGGAGCGTGTACATCCCCCGATTCTAGTGCATCGGACCGGAAGAGCATTCCGGGTTCCACGAAGGGGACGGAGGGCCGGTCACGGAGCCATGGGCGCCGGGCAGCCGACCCGGCCCTGCGTGCTGACGGCGATGTCGTCGAACCACATCTTGCCCACCGAGGGAGCGTTGGTCGGTTGCGCGTTGTACGCGCCAATCGCCAGGTAGTTGAACTGCGGAGCCGTCCAGACGTTGGGGCCCGTGCAGCCGTCCCCCACCCCATCGACCGTGCGGGCCAGCTGCGAATCGATGTAGAACTGAATCTCATTCTTCGGGCCGTCGTAGCTCCACTCCCAGCACATCCAGGTGTTGAGGGGGATGGCGGTGCTCGGCGCCGGCCGCGCCCAGCAATCGCTTCCGTTGCCGTAGTAGTTGAGCAGGACCTTGCCAGTCTGCTCGCCCACGTTGTACCAGGGAGTTTGACCGCCGGTGGGGGCGGCACGAACGAAGTCGGTGTGGCCGGCCGGAAGGCTCTCGAAGTACATCATCACGCGCCCGTACATGGCGTTCTTCGGCAGGGGAAACAGCGGACTGCCGGTCTTTTGCAGCCATCCCCCGCGCTGCCCCGTGGCCATCGTGATGGCGAGGGCGCTCTTGCCGCTGAAGGCGTGGGTCCCGTCGATGGCCAGGGTCCCGCCGCTCTCCATCTTGACCCACCCATCGAGGGCGCCACTCTCGAAATCCTCGCAGACGATGGCCGTGGTCGGACAGGTTGCCGAGGGACCGAGGGCCCCGCCCGCGCCCGCCCCCCCGCCCGCGCCCGGCCCCGATGCCCCACCCCCGCCGCCCGTCGACGAGCCACCGCCCGTGCCAGGGGCCAGGCCTCCGCCTGAGCCTGCGCCCACCATGCCAGCGGGGCCTCCCGCGCCAGCTCCACCTGGCGAAGGCGAGCCGCCGGTGGCGGCTGGCGCCCCGCCCGACGAGGTGCTGCCTCCGGTCGATGCTGGCCCGGCGGCCCCGTTCCCGCCGGAGCCGCCCCGAGCCCCGCCGGTCGCGCCCTGGACTGGCTGGCCGCCCGACCCAGCCACGGTCTGCGGCCCGCCACCAGTCCCGGCCGTCGAGGCCGCGCCACCGCCACACCCCGCGAGCACGGTCGCGAGGACGCATACGCACCGACGTCGCAGTGAGGCACCACCAGATTGACTCGCGCGATTCGTCATCGATTGCTCGGGCATCCAGGTGCAAGGGCACGCCCCCACCGGAACCTTTCGCTCCCGAGTATGCCTCGAATCTGCTCTGGGGACCGCGCGCGCGTCCGAGCTATATTCCCGGCTTGGCCTCCAAACGATCCCCGGGGCGCGTGATGCGCGGCCACGGATTCGGCTCCCGCCCGCCTGGCCCGCCTCGACAATCGGAGCCCGACGCCACCCTGCTGGGCGCGCTCGAGCTTCTGCGCCAGCGGCGCGAACCCTACGCCACGTTGCAGGCGCAGATCGTCGGGGAGACCCTGGAGCGGTTCCCACCCCTGCCCGAAGGACCGATCGTCGAGCTCGGCGCCGGGACCGGTCAGCTGCGCGAATGGCTTCCTCCGGCCCTGCGCGAGCGGCTGATCCACACCGACCCGTCCGATGCGGCCCTGCGCGTGCTGCGGGACCGATCGCCCCACGCCAGGACCCGCGTCGCTCCGGCGCACCGGTTGCCGTTCGACGACCGGAGCGTGGGCGCGATCGTCGGTCTCTGTGTGTTCGATGCGCTCCCGGACGCCGCCGCCGCCCGCGCCGAGCTTCGGCGGGTCCTCGCTCCAGGTGGCCGCTTCGTTCACTTCCTCGACATGGCGACCCTCCTCGAGGCCCCGTTCGCGAAGCTGGCGGCCTCTCGGCTCGTCCCCATCCCGAACGTCTTCGGAGATCCGGGTGACCACGAATGGCCCCTCGACATCGTCCTCCTGCAGGGCGCATGGATCGAGGGCTTGCTCCGGTTGTCGGGCGCTGTCGACCACCCGTTCGCGAGCGAGCTGCGGGCCTACTTCCGGAGCTTCCTCGCCGAGCCCTTCGACACGAACGCGGCCACCAGCGCCTTCAAGGTCCTGGCGTCTCACGGCGACCGGCGCCGCGCGCTCCTCGGCTTCCTCGAGCTGGCCGGGCGCGCGGCATTCGCTCAGGGGCTCCCCGCGATCGAGCCACTGCCGTTTCACTCCGGTCGCTACCTGCAGAGCGTGATGGAATCCGCGTTTCGCGGAGCGGACGACTTCGTCATCGAGCTCGACGAGATCGTGACCCGGGCGGGATGGCGCGCCCCATCCGTCCTGGTCCCCACCTCCCCCGCCGCGACGGGCAGCCCGCGCTACCAGAGCCTGTGTGTTGGGCATCAGCGGCTCCTCGAAGCGCCGCCGCGCCGCCTGCTCGACGCTTCGGCGCTGCGGCTGTTGGGTGACAGGACAGCACCAACGTCGGACATTCTGATCGAGGTCGGGACGTTCGTCTTCGTGGCGCGGCGGACCGGCTGAAAGAGCAGCTCGCCGTGCGTGGCACCACGTGTCAGCATCACGCTGCCGGTTGATTTCCAATCCGATGACAAATGAAGGTCGACATGGCCCCAAAACCCACCGACACGCTACAGCCACATATGCCAGCCCATGTTGTATCATCCAGCCTCCGACGCAAACGGTCGGCGTCAGCTCGAACGGCGTCAGGTCGGACAGTGTCAGCTCGGACAAGATGCTGCGACATCCGTCTCGGCGCCGGAACATAAAGAAGAGGCCCCCTATGAAGGTTGCAAGAATGCACTGGTTTCGTGGGTCGATGGTTCTCTGTTTCGCGGCAGGGATCGGCCTTTCGGCTTGTACCGGGTCCGCGAGCAACGTTCCCCCCGGTGCGCCCTCCGGAAACGGCGCCACCGGAACCGGCGGTAAGAGCCCCGGCGGGACCGGCAGTCCTGGCTCCGGGGGCGCATCCGGTCCCGGCGTCGGCGGCGGCTCCGTTGGATCTGGAACCGGCAGTGGTGGGAGCAGCACCGTGGGAAGTGGTGGCGGAACGACCGGCGCGGTGGTCTACCCGCCCGGGGGCCCCGGGCCGACGGCCCTCCCGATCCGCCGCCTGACGAACGCCGAGTACGCCCAGTCGATTCGCGATCTCTTCACGCAGCAGGTCAAGCCCGACGGCACGATCTACGGGGCCTTCGACGTGCCGGCGCCGAGCTTCATCCCCGACAACAAGGTCCTCGGGTTCCTCAACCTGTCGAGCTCGCAGAACGCGAGTCAGGTGCTCATGGAGCAGTACGAGGGGGCGGCACAGCTCGTCGCGATCGGCGACAACCAGACGCCCCAGATGTGGAAGGGGGTCACCTCCGATCCCACGACCCTGACCGGTTGCAACGTCGCGACGAAGAGCGAGCTGGCCTGCGCGCAGCCCTACCTCTACGATCTGGCCAAGCGCGCCTACCGGCGCAACCTGACCGACACCGAGAAGACCGCGCTGTGGACGCTGTTCTCGAACCCGGCGGGTGGGGCCTACCCCGCGCGGCTGGCGATGGCGATCGAGGGGATCCTGATCTCGCCGAACTTCATCTTCCGGCCCGAGCTCGGCGATGCCACCAAGACCATCAGCCCCGGGATCGTCTCGCTCACGCCCTGGGAGCTGGCGAACCGGCTCTCCTTCTTCATCAATGGCTCGATCCCGGACGCCCCGCTCACCGCCTCGGCGGACTCGGGCGCCCTCTCGAACGTGGCCGAGGTCCGGGCCCAGGCGCAGCGCCTGCTCGCCATGCCCCGCTCGCAGACCAACCTGGTCAAGATGCACGAGGAGTGGCTGGGCATCGACACCATCAACGCGCTCACCAAGAACAGCTCGGCCTTTCCGAACTTCACCTCGACGCTGGCCGCCGAGATGGGGCAGGAGACCCGGACGTTCATCCAGACGATCATGTTCACCCAGAACGGGACGTTCAACGACCTGCTGCTGTCGCCCTACACCTTCGGCAACAGCGACATCGCGAAGTTCTACGGGGTGACGGCCCCGTCGAGCGACCCGACGGTCTGGTCCAAGCTCGACCTCAACCCGGCCCAGCGCATGGGGCTCCTCACCCAGCCGTCCCTGATGGCGACGCTGGCCAAGGACTCCCCGGTGCAGGATCTCGGGACCGCGATTCGCCGCGGCAAGTTCGTCTTGCAGCAGATCCTCTGCCGGTCCGTCCCCGAGCCCTCGGCGGCGCTCACCGCGACCTTCCAGCCCCTCGATCTCTCGGCCACCACCCGCGCTCAGGCCAAGACCCACGAGACCTCGCCGGTGTGCGCGGGGTGCCACACGGCGATCGACCCGCTCGGCCTGCCCTTCGAGAAGTACGACATGGTCGGCCAGTGGCGCGAGATGGACAAGGGGATGGCCATCGATGTGAGCGGCCAGATCTTGGACGCCAACAACGCCAACCCGGTGGCCTTCAACGGCATTCCGGATCTGGCCAAGCTGGTGGCCCAGATGCCGGAGACCCGCGCCTGTTACCTGCAGCAGTGGTTCCAGTTCGCGACCGGGAAGCTCATCGCGGCCCCCGATCAACCGTATCTCGACTGGCTCGCCTCCAACTTCACGCCCACCCAGAAGCTGGTCGACCTGGTGGTCAATCTCGTCACCAGCGATAGCTTCCGCCAACTGAAGGTCGTCCAATGAAACGCGAACAGAACATTGTGCGCAGCATCCCCCGCAGGCTGTCCCGTCGGACCATGCTTCGGGGGGCCGTCGGGGCCGGCGTCGCGCTCCCCTTCCTCGATGCCATGATGCCGAAGTCGAGCAAGGCCGCGGCGACCGCGGTCCCCAAGCGCTTCGGGGTCATGTTCAGCTCCTGCGGGACCATCCCGGAGCTGTGGACCCCGGTGGGGGCCAACCCCTCGGTGGCGACGCCGTCCAAGACCAACCCGGCCATCTCGACCAACTTCACGCTCTCGCCGATCCTGCAGCCGCTCGCGGCCCTGCAGCAGAACATCGTGGTGCTCCGCGGCGTCAGCATGGAGTCGACCCAGGGGAAGTATGGCCCGATCGCCAACGTCCACGACCAGGGGATGACCCACGGCTTGACCGCGATCCCGCTCGTGCAGGGGCCGAGCGGGGCGGGGCGCGCCAACCACTTCGTCGACGGCTCGGCCGGTGGGCCGTCCATCGACCAGCACATCGCCCAGGCCATCGGGAAGTCGACGCTGCTCCAGTCCCTCGAGCTCGGCGTCAACAGCAAGGACACCTTCCTCGAGCTGCTGGTCACCCAGATGTGCTACGGCAACGTGAACCAGAACGACACCAACCCCAAGGGCAAGCGGGCCATCGTGGTCCCGCCGGTCGACGATCCCGTGCAGATCTACACCCGCCTCTTCGGGAGCGCGCAGCAGGGAACCGCCGCGCAGATGGTCGCTTCGCTCAACAACCGCAAGTCGGTGCTCGACTACGCGGTCGCGGACTACAACGGCCTCATGTCCAAGGTGGGCGCCGACGATCGGTCGAAGCTGCAGCAGCACCTGGACTTCGTGCGACAGATCGAGACTCAGCTCACCATGCTGCTCACCAACCCGACCAGCTGTCCGGGGTCGGCCAACATCATGCCGGTCTCGCCGGCGCGCCAGGCCTGCCTGCGCGATCAGACCTTGCGGACCGCCGCGCAGATGGCGGCGGACAAGGCGGCCCAGGCCGCCGGGACCCTGCCGATCAACAACTGCGTCACCAACTACCCGCTCATCGGCAAGCTCCAGCTCGATCTCATGGCGCTGGCGTACTCCTGTGATCTCACGCGGGTCGCCAGCATGCAGTGGTCGACGGCCGAGAGCACCGTGGTGCACAGCTGGTTGCCAACCCCGCCGTTCCCGTACCTCAGCGCCCTGCCGGCCATCGCCTATGCGGGCACGCAGGAGCATCACATGCTCACGCACAACGACACGGTCGCGGTGTCGGCCCTGAACATGACCTACAACCCGGACAACCCGGCGCTCATGACCTTGAACCAGAGCCAGGTCAACACGGTCCGCACGGATCTCAGCCACATCGACACCTGGTACGCGATGCAGTACGCCTACCTGTGTTCGCAGCTCAAGGGCATCATGCAGCCGGATGGCACCACCTTGCTCGACAACACCCTGCTGTTCTGGACCTCCGAGCTCGGGGTCGGCGGGGTGCACAGCTACACCAACATCCCGTACGTGGTCGCCGGAGGGAGCGGCGTTGGCCTCAAGGGTGGACGCTTCATCGACTACCTGGGACCGACCGCCTACCCACCGGGGCCGAACGCGATCCCCTACGGCGCGGGCCCGGCCCACAACAAGATGTTCGTGAGCTTCATGAACATGCTGGGCATCAACGAGAACACCTTCGGCATGACCGGCGCCGCCACCGGCGAGCAGGCGCTCTTCACCGGACCCCTGCCGGGTCTGTAACCAGTCGAGGGGCCTCCGGCCTCGGACCTCCGTGAGGTCTGTCGGAGGCCGGCGACCGCACTCCGCCCGACCGCCCCCGCCCACCGGGTTTACTTGGTGGGCGGGTTGGCCGCGGGACAGCCGAGGCGCTGCAGGGAAACGCCGACGTCGTCGATCCACATGTCGTGCACGATCGACTGCTGGTAGTGCTCCCACCCGAGGAGCAGGGTGTCGTAGGTGGGGGCCAACCAGTCGCCGTTGGTGCCGTTGTCGAGGCAGCCGTCCCCGCGCTTGATGACGGTGAGGTCGGTGAGGGCCGTCCCGTCCAGCCAGAAGTCCGTCTCGTTGTTCGGCCCGTTGAACCGCCACTCCATGCAGGCCCAGCGCGCCTCCGGCATGAGGGTCGCCGAGTGTCGCCAGCAATCCGAGGCCACACCCTGGGTGTCGTAGCTCGCCATCAGGCGCTTTTGAAGCTGGCCCCCGTAGCGCGAGAGCGCCCGGAAGTTCATGCCCGGAACGGGCCCCTCGGCCTGGATGTTGGTCCAGTGCACGCTGCCGGCGGGCGCCGCATTCAGCCAGATCATCATCCGGCCGTAGAACGCGTTGCCCGGGAGCGGAAAGACCGGAGGGCCCATGGTCGACAGGAACGCCCGGCGATAGGTGCCGGTCCCTCCCGCGACCGTGACCCGGACGGCGTGGGTGCCGCTCCAGGCGCGGGTGGTGTCGACCACGACGGTGCCTTGATTGATGCTGGCGGTCCAGGGTCCTCCTGGCACCTGCCCCACCGGGTAGGACTCGAAGTCGTCGCACAGCAGGGCGCTGGTCGTGGTGCAGGCGCCCGCGCCGGCCGGATTGCCCGCCGCTCCGCCCTTCGCCCCAGCTCCCGCAGCGCCGCCACCGCCGCGGGCCCCGTTGCCCCCAGGGCCTGCGCCTCCCGTCGCAGAGGACGGACCGGTGCCGCCCGTTCCCGGAGCGACCACCGCGCCGCCGGATCCGGCCGCCCCGAACCCGGCCCCTCCTGCTCCTGCTCCTCCTGCTCCTCCGCCGGTGCTCGCCCCCACGCCACCGGTCTCGGCGCCCTCACCTGCTGCGCCTCGCCCACCCTGCGAGCCAGCCACGGGAGGCGTGGTCCCGCCTCCCGCTCCTCCGGAGCCCGTGATCATCCCCATCCCCGACGAACCCGCGGCGCCCCCCGACGCTCCGCCGCCGGTCCCCGCGGCGACCGAGGCTCCGCTCCCCCCCGAGCCGCCGGTTTCCTTGCCCGACTGGGTCGTGCATCCGCCCGCGACCAGCGAGGTCACGAGGCAACACGCGCGCAAGCTGCGCGCGATCCGCGACATCGGCAACGCGTGAGAGCTCAATCGGGGACATTCTCTCAGAAAATTGGATCGGCCGGCGCGGAATCGATGCCCCTGGTGAATATGCGGTCGTCTGCGTCGTTCATTCGGAGGATGGTCAGCGTGTGGTGATCTCGAGCCCAAGGATTCAAAGCAGCCGTCATGCATGCAGTGAGATCGGATGTCGAGGAGGAGAGCCCGGATGGCTTCGGCCCGGTCGAAGCGCGGTTCTTCGAGGAGGGCGACGAGATGTCGCGACTGGCGGACCAGACCAGCCCGGCGGGCGGGCGGGCGGACGGGGGTCGAAGTCAGCCCCCGGCGCGACGCTCGCTCGGGCTCTGGGTGGTGGCCCTGGCGGTGATCGGATTGATCGCGCTCGGGATCTCGGTCTCGTACGCCCAGCCCCGGACTCAGAGCACCACGCGCAGGCCGAGGACCGGGCCCTGCAAGACGCAGCCGGAGAGATCGGCGCAGAACGAGGCCGGATAGAGCTTCAAGAGCTCGTAGCCCACCTCGAGACCAATGCCCCCCGAGACCATGTACACCAGGCTGGCGGCCCCGCCCACGCCCCAGCCGTCGGGATGATCGCCGAGGATCACCCGGCCCCAGCGCCCCGTGAGAGCCAGGGCGAGGGTGGTCGTCCGGACGGGCACCACCCGCAGCGTGGCCAGCACGAGACCGTAGGCCGGACCGAGATCGCCACCGCTGGCGTAGGTGATCTCGAGACCGGGCGCCAGTCCATCGACCACGAAGTCGCGGAAGCCGAGGCCGCCCAGAAAGCCCGAAACGGAGGAGTATCCGAGCGCGAGGGCCAGCTCGGCCGAGCCTCGATCTCCGTACCGTGGCGGCCCGACCGCCTCCCCGAACACCGGAGATGACGGGAAGGCCTGCGGGGCTGGCGGAGTGGGTGGGGGGGGAGCCGGTGGATACGTCGGCGAGGATGAAGGCGGCGCCAGCGGGACCGGAGGCGTTTCGTCCTGGCCAGCAGGCGGGGCCGGGACTTGCGCGAGGCAGACTCGGGCCCCGGCCGCCAGACCGGCAACGGCAACGGCCATGACGACGGCAACGACGCTCACCCGCGATGGCTGGATCTCCATTGGCACGAGGGACTATTCGGCGAGGTGGAGGCGGCCACCGATCCCGGCCGACGGCCCCACCACCGTGGCCCACACGACGACCGACCACCTGGTCCACCTGCGCTGGACCGCCTGGAACTGCTGCACGCTCTCCCAGCGGCGGTTGAGCCAGGCCCACGCGCTCCCCTTGGCACCGAGGACGAACATCGTCGCGAAGCTCACCAGCGGGACGGACATCAGCAACGCCACGAAGGTTCGATTGCCGAGCCCCCAGATCCAGTTGAGCAGGAACGCGCCCCAGTCCCACCGGTTGATCTGGGGGGCACCACCGCGGCGGCTCCGTGTCCCGAGACTATTCTCGACTGCCATCATCTCCATCGAGCTCCCCCTCCCAACAGAACGGCGCTGTCGTCATCGCGGGCTGCTTGCCCTCATCCCGTGTAGCACTTCTTGCGCAAAAGCTGAAGCCCGGCAAGCCGCGGCGGGCGGGGCGAAGCGGTCCGAGCCCGAGGGAGGTGGTCACTGGGAATAGATGCAGACGCTGTAGGGCCCGAGCCCGACGTTCCCGTCGGTGGGCATGCCCTGGTTACCTCCCCCGCCGGCCGTCGTGTCGTATCCCACGTCACCGAAGTCCGGCCCGAAGCCACGGAAGTCGGAGTTGAACCGCAGGTACCAGGTGCCGCCGCGCGGAAATCCGATGTTGTAGCTCGGGTACACCCGGTTCTTGAGGTTGACCACCACCACCACGTCGTCCCCCGGCCCACCCTGATCCCACCGGTGATAAGCCAGCACACCGTCCGCCTCGCTCGCGAAGTAGACGTTGGTGTTGCTTCCGCGGAGGCCACGGGTGTTGTCGTCGAAGTTGCGCCTCAGCTCGATGAGGCGTCTCCAGAGCGCCACGTGGCCGGGAAAGCGACCGATGCGACCAAAATCGAGGGTGAACTGGGTGCCGTCGTTCCAGGTCCTGAATTCGAGGAACTCCTGGCCCATGAACAGCATGGGAATCCCCGCCGAGGTGAAGGTCAGCGCCCCTCCGAGCGAGGAGAGCTTCCGGGCCAGCCAGCCCTCGGCATCCCCCGGGGCGACGCGGTCCGTGATCCGTTGCCCGTCGGCCTGGTCGTGGCTCTCGGTGTAGATGACCCGCGCAAACGGCGCCGACCCGTTGTAGGTCTTCGCGACCGCCTCCGCGATGGAAGCCGCGCTCCTGGCGTCGTCCGTGGGCGCAAAGAGCATGTCGCGCACCCGTCCGAGGAAGCCGGCATCCCACTGGCTGTCGAGGCCCATTCCACCAAGGAGCGCGTCGCGGGTGATCACGTCGTCGTTCTGGAGATCCTCGGCGATCAGGAGCTTCCAGGGCGACGCGCGCCGCTTCTCCTCGCCGATGTAGCGGAGCAGGGTGAACCCATCGGGGATGTCCCCGGTGCGCCCGCGCCGGATGTTGACGGTGGAGTCGAGCCGCAGGCCGTCGACCCTGAACTCGTCGAGCAGGGTCATGGCGTTGTCCCGGATGTAGGTCCGGACCTCGCCACGACCGTAGTCCGGGCGCTCGCCAAAGTCGGTGAGCGAGCGGTCGTCCTGGTAGAAGTAGATGCCCTGCTTGCCGGGGAGGAAGAAGCCGTCGAACCGACCGAGGGTCTGATCGAGTCCCTCGGGACCCCAGTGGCTGTAGACCACGTCGAGGATGACCGCCATCCCACGCTGGTGGGCCGCCTTGATGAAGGTCTTCAGGCTGCTGGTGCGGCCGTAGGCGTTGTCCACCGCGTACGGGAGCGCGGTGTTGTAGCCCATCGAGGTGCTCGTCGCGAAGTCGAAGGATGGCATCACCTCGATGGCGTTCACGCCGAGGCCGGCCAGGTAGTCGAGCTTCCCCACCGCCTGCTCGAAGGTGCCGACGGCCTGTCCGAGGTCACGATTGAAGGTGCCGATGTGCAGCTCGTAGATGACGAGCTCGTTCCAGCCCGGCATCTGGAAGCTGTCACCGCTCCAGTCGAAGCTGCGATCGACGACCACCGAGTTTCCGGCGAAGGACACGGCGTCGCGGGCCAGCGGATCGTGGTGCCACGCCTCACCACCCTTCGACCCCGGTCCAAGGCCGTCGTTCCGGATGCGAAACTTGTAGAGCGAGTCCGCCCGGACACCCTGGATGAACACCGACCAGGACGACCCATCTGGCCGGTCGCGCTCGAGCGCCACCTCGTCCCATGCGAGGGGCTCGAGATTGCCCGAGTGAAAGAAGTCGCCGCCCACCACCACGCGGTCGGCGAACGGTGCAAACACCCGGAACACGCAGCCGCCATCCTGCAACACCGCGCCCAAGACGTCGCCCGATGGCGCGGGCGCCCTCGAAATCACCATGAATCCCGTTTTCCATAGCATCTGGCGGATGGGAAGATATTTTCTTCCCGAGGTCGAGATGGCGCGAGGCCAACTGTTCGCCGGGCGATTTCGTTGTATATGTCTGGCGGCAACTGGCCTCGCGGGGCGGCGAGCGCGGGCGGTCGAGGGGGCGTGACGCAGGCCTGGATGACATGACATGACGTGAGAGGAAGATGAACGCACAGGTCCCCCGATGTCGCTTGCGGAAGATCCGACCGGTGTTGCTCGGGTGCTGGTGGCTGTTCGGCGCGGCCTGCTCCTCCGGATCATCGCCCCAGGGGGGGGTTGGATCCGGCGGCTCCCGCGGAAGCGGCGGCGCCGGCTCCGGGGGGATCACCGCATCCACCGGAGGGCAGACGCAGACCGCCTCCGGGGGGAACGGCACCGGCGGTGCGGGCCAGGGAGGCCTTGGAGCGGCCGTAGGAACCGGTGGGGCCGCTTCGGGCGCCACCGGCGGGACTGGCGCCGGCGGGGCCAGCACCGGCGGGGCCAGCGCGGCGGGCCATTCCGGCCAAAGTGGCGGTGCCAGCGGTGCCGGCGGTGGCGGCACGAATGGCGCCGGCTCGACCGCCTGTCCGGCCGACGCGTACTTTTGCTCGGGCTTCGAGGAGGCCACCTTGCCGAGCACGCTCGTCTACAAGGCCAACGCGGCCCCCGGCGACTGGTCGCGCGACTACGCCCTCGACACGACGATGCACAACACCGGCAAGGCCTCCTTGCGGGTGAAGGCCAGCACGGAGAGCGGGACCTCGGGGAGCGCCTACAAGATGCTCGCGGCGCCGGCCGCCACCGCCTTCTGGGCGCGCTTCTACATCCTGAGCGAGCTCGACATCGGTGGCCTCGAGCACAACGCCTTCGCGGCGGCCTCCGGGAGCGACGACCCGAACGATGGCGTCAGCGTGGAGCTGGCCGAGGACGTGGGCATCGCCTTCAACTCGAAGGACGACGATCGGTGGCCAGCAGGCTACGGGCGGACCATGAGCGGCGGCACGAACCCCTACAGCCTCCCCAAGAACACCTGGCACTGCATCGAGATCTCCTACGACGGGCCCGGCAGGGGGCAGAAGCTGTACATCGACGGCAGCCTGCAGATCGACGCCACCAGTTATCCCGCCACCGCCGCCGCCGCCACGTTCAAGGTCTTCAAGTTTGGCTTCATGGAGTTCCACGGACCGCCGCGAAAAGTGTGGTTCGACGACCTCGTGGTGTCGCCGAGTCGAACGCCCTGCTTCTGAGCCTGCCGGATTGGCGCGCCTGCTCCAGCGTCTGGTCGAGTCTCCTCGCCCCTGTTCCTACCTGGGCGGCGAGCTGGCGTCCCTCGTCCACGAGATCCTGATCGAGGTCGAGCCGGCCGAGATGGAGCTCCTCCTCGAGCACGGCTGGCGTCGGTTCGGGCCGGTCTACTTCCGGCCAGCTTGCGGGTCGTGCCGCGCGTGCATCTCCCTGCGCGTGCCGGTGGCGACGTTCAGGCCCTCCCGCGGCCAGCGGCGCGCACAGCGCCGGGGGATGGCCCTCCGCGCGGAGGTCGGCCCGGTGCGGGTCGACGCCTCCCGGCTGGCTCTGCATGCGCGCTGGCACGCCGCGCGCGAGCATGCCCGCGGCTGGGAGGCAGCGCCGCTCTCGGCCGAGGACTACGCCCGACAGTTCGGGTTTCCGCACCCGTGTGGCCGGGAGATCGCCTACTTCGACGATCACCCCCTGGTCGGCGAGGCGCCACGGCTGGTGGGGGTGGGGCTCTGCGACGAGACGCCCCGGGCCTACAGCGCCATCTATTTCTTCCACGATCCCGACTACGCCCGGTGGTCGCCAGGCGTGGTCCACATCCTGAACCTCCTCGATCTCGCGCGGCGGCAGGGCAAGGCCCACGTCTACCTCGGCTTCCAGATCGACGGCTGCGCCTCGATGCGCTACAAGGCGGCCTTCCTCCCGAACGAGCGGCTCGAGGGGCGGCCCGGGGCCGACGAGACGCCGACCTGGAGGCTCTCTGGATCGACCGAGGACGACGCCTGACGGCCCGGGCTAGATGAGCTCTTCGCGCCGGATCAGATCCTCGATCCGGCCGCGGACCTCGTCACGGATCTCGCGCACCCTCTCGACCGGCTTACCCTTCGGATCCTCGAGCGGCCAGTCTTCGCGGCGCAGGCCCGGCACGTAGGGGCAGGCCTCGCCACAGCCCATGGTGACGAGCATGCTGGCCTCGCGGGCGAGCGCATCGGTCAACTTCCGGGGCGCCGCCGTGGAGAGATCGATCCCCACCTCCCGCATGGCCTCCAGGACCTCGGGGTGAACCCGACTGCCCGGATCGGTTCCGGCGGACACGCCGCGCGCCTTGGCCGGATTCGCCAGCCGGCCCAGCCAGGCGGCGGCCATCTGGGACCTTCCAGCGTTGTGCACGCAGGCGAAGAGGTAGGTCTTCATGACCTCCTCCCGATCTGCAGGGGGGCAGGAACGCAGCAGGAGCTCGCAGCCGACACCGGCGCCTCTGCGAGGCCTGCGTCCGCAGGGAGGTCGTCGTCGAGATCGTCATCGAGGTCGTGGTTGAGGTGGTAGATCTCCCAGTTCACTCCATCGGGATCCTGGACCCAGAACTTGTCCTGGTTGGCGTGGCAGCAGTTGGTGTCCATCTCCTCCCGGACCGACAAGCCCGCCGCCTTGACCCGTGCCAGGTGCTCCCGCACCATCTCGCGCGACTCCACCTGAAAGCCCAGATGGTCGACGGCGTGGCCCCGGCCAGCTTCCCCGGCCGACAAGGCCAGGTTGATGGGCGCAAAGCTCGGCAGGAACTTGGCGTAGCCGGGCTTTTCCTTGACCGGTGGCGCTCCGAAGAAGCTCCGGTAGAAGGCCAGGCTCACGCCGAGATCACGGACGTGAAGGTGAACGTGGACGTGGCTCATGCTGCTGATCTCCTCTCGACATGGGAATTCTGGTACGTGGACCGGACGGGCTGGCTGGCCAGCTAACGAATCCTTCCCAGAGCCGGTGGCTTTGCCTCTTCATCGTGGATCCACTGCTGGATGGCATCGCGGATCTCGTCCCTCACGGCCACGGTCCGCGAGAGCCGTTCCTCCTCGGTGCCGGTGAAGGTGGACGGATCCGCGAAGCTCCAGTTCAACCGGGTGGTGATGCCTGGAAAGATCGGACAGCGCTCGGCCGACCCTTCATCGCACACCGTGATCACGTAGTGGAAGAGCTTGCCCGCCTTGAAGAGCTCGAACACCGACTGGGTCTGGTTGCGGCTGATATCGATGCCGACGCCCCGCATCGCCTCCACGGCCAGCGGGTTGACCTTGCCCGGTTCGAAGCCCGCGCTCTCCGCCTCGAATCGATCGCCCGCCAGTTGCCGCAAGAACGCCTCGGCCATCTGGCTCCTCGCGGAGTTGTGGATGCAAAGGAACAGGACGCGCTTCTTCTGGACAGTCATCCGAAATCCTCCCGCCCGTTGCTTGTATCCTACAATAGAATCCCGGTCAACGAGACGGATGGCGTATCGCACCCCGGCCCGCGCTCCGCCGGCATTTGACGCGACGTTCTTCGGCTGCCGGCGCAGCCACGCGTCCGCCGGGCCCTTTGGACGTTGTTCGGCCACGCTTAGACACCTGAGCTGATCGGCGGGCCATGCGGCACTGGGAGGATCGGCTTTCCCCTGTAACCACCCCTACGACTGCCCGTCACTGAGGAGCCCCGATGACCAACAAGGTGACCAGACGCGCCAACCGACCAACGCGCGCGCCTGTTCCGGCGTCCGATCTCCTGCTGCGCCTCCACCTGCCGCCTCTCCGGATGATGGCAGCCATGGCGGCCCTCCTGCTCGGCGCGTGTGTCTCCTCCCCGGCGGGCTCGCCCGGAGATGGCACGGGAACGGGCGGGGGCAGTGGTGGGGCCGCCGCCCCAGGCTCGGGCGGAGTCCAGGGCACGGGCGGTGCTCCGACGATCGCCACGGGTGGTGCGCCTGGCACCGGAGGTGCCACCGTCGCCTCCGGCGGCGCGCCCGGCTCCGGGGGCATGGGCGTGATGGGCACGGGGGGAGCTCCCGGGACGGCCTCCGGTGGAGCCCCGCAGACCGGCAGTGGGGGCGCCCCCGGCTCGGGGGGAGCCCCGGCCGCGGGCAGCGGCGGAGCCCCTGCGGGCGGAAGCTCCGGGACCGGCGCCGGGGGAACATCGACCGCCGGGTTCGGCCTCGCGGGGCCGAGCCGGTGCGCCACCGCCGGGGTGCTGCTCTGCGAGAGCTTCGAGAACGGCCTCAGCGCGACCATCTGGGGGTCGCCCACGCAGAGCGGCGATGCCACCGCGGTGGTCGACTCCATGCAGGCGGCCCGCGGGACCAAGGCCTTGCACGTCAAGACCACGGCGGGGAACGGGCACGCCTACGTCACCGAGAAGATGACCTTCCCGATCATGGGCAACGTCCTTTATGCCCGCATGTTCGTCTACCTCGGCGATCCCCTGACGACCAACGGGCACTTCAGCCTGGCCGAGGGCGACGGCACCGGGAGCTCCGGCGCCCGGTTCGGCGGCCAGAACAAGTTCCTCGGCGTCGGCACGGATGGCGCGTCCGGCGACTGGACCGACAAGGACAACAAGCTGATCCCGGCTCAGACCTGGATGTGCTTCGAGTTCGAGCTCAACGGAATGACCAACGACTTTCACGGCTGGTGGGACGACGTCGAACGGACGGCGCTCCACCGGGGCGCCACCCAGCACGCGGGCTTCGTGATGCCGCAGCTCAACGCCATCTGGTTCGGCTGGTACATGTACAACGCGACCGAGCCTCAGGATCTCTGGATCGACGAGATCGCCATCGACTCGAAGCCGATCGGCTGCACCAAGTAGGTCCTCCCTCTACCTGGTGAGCTCGATCCCCACCGCCTGTTCGAGGCGAAAGACGGCGATCCAGTAGGTCGACAGATCGTTCAGGTACTCGAGGTTGGTCCCGATGTACGTGCGCTCGGCGTCGAGGAACTCGAGGAGCGACGCCGCCCCGCGGAGGTACTGGATCTCCACCAGATCGCGCGCCCGCCGGGCCCGCTCGAGCAGCCGTGACTGCATGCGCTCCACCAGCTCCTTCGACGTCACGAAGCTGGAGAAGGCCGCGCCGACCTCGCTCGTCACCTGGGCCTCGAGCCTGGCACGCTGAACGTCCTCCGACTTGAAGTCCGCCTGCGCCTTCCGGATCTCCCCTTGCTGCTGGTAGAGCAGCGGCAGCGGGGCGCTGACGCCGATGGTCAGCGTCGGCGGCGTCAGCGGCGCGTTGGTCCCGATGCCGCCGTGCCCTTGCTGCTGGTAGTTGACGTCGAGGGCCAGATCGGGGATTCGCTGTCGCCGGGCGAGGGCCACGGATCCCTCGGCACGCTCGACCTGCCTTCGCTGGCCCTCGAGATCGGGCCGGTGCTCGAGCGCCTGGCGGAGCAGGCCCTCGGCGGTCGCGGCGGCGAGCGGGGCCGGGACCAGGTACGTCGGCAGGTCGGCCGCGACCTCGAACCTCGGCAGCTTGCCACGCACCCCGAGGAGAAAGGCGAGCCCGAGCTTGGCCGCCTCCAGCGCCTGACGGGCGGTCGAGACCGCCTGGTCGGCTTCGAGCTTGGCCGCCTCCACCCGGGCCTCGTCCGCCTCGGAGATGGCACCCTTCTGGTAGCGGATGTGGGTGAGATCGAAGATCCGGGTCGACCCGCGCGCGACCTCGAGCGCGAAGTCCAGCTGGTCTTGCGCCAGGGTGGCCTGGATGTACTGCTGCTTGACCTGGAACTCGAGGGTGCGGACGGCATCGAGCCGGCCCTGGCGGGACGCCGCCAGCGCTGCCCGCGCCACCCGCATGCGCAGGCCGCGCTTGCCCGACAGGCTATCGGAGAGGGCGGCTTGATCGCCGAGATCGATCCCGAAGCCATTCACGCTGCAGGTCGCTCCACCGGCGGCGCAGTCGGCGGCCGTGCCGGGCTGGTAGGTGAAGGTGTGGTTACCGCTGAGCCCGAGCACCGGGTTCGGGATGGCGCCGGCTGCCCGCAGGTCGCCCTCCGCGCCTTCCACCGTCGCCTCCGCGAGGAGCAGGTCGAGCCCGTGGCCATGAAAGATCCGGAGAGCGTCGTCGAGGCTCACCACGGGAGGGAGCACGGGCGAAAGGGCCGCCGGCGCCGCCTCCGGCGCCGACGCTCTCTCGGCGTGTCCATCCCGGCTGGCCCCGAGGGCCAGCGTCACGAGGACGGTGAGCCGCGCCACCCGCGGCCATCGATGGGCCGGGGTCACCCGGGCTCCCCCGGTCGCCCGGTCGGCGTGGCGCTCTCGGCCACCCGGGCGTCCTCCGCGCGCGCCGAGGCCGACCAGGTCGTCCAGCGCTTCTCCCCGCGATGGGCGAGCACCAGCAACGCGGGCTGGATGAGCCGGGGGATGATGCCGAGGATCAGGGCCCCGCCGATCACCACGATGGCCAGCGGCTTCTGCGTGTCGGCCCCGATTCCGTGGGAGAGGGCCGCCGGGGCCAGGCCGATCATCGCCACGAAGGTCGTCATGAGGACCGGTCGCAGCCGGCGCTCGGCCGCGTGACGCGCGCCCTCCTCGAGGCCGTGCCCGTCGTCCCAGAGCCTCTGGGCATAGGTGACGACGATCAGGGCGTCCTGCACCGACACACCGAAGATCGAGATGAAGCCCATCGCCGCCGAGATGGAGAAGTTCGTCCGGGTCACGAGCAGGGCCAGGATGCCGCCGGTGCAGGCCACCGGGATCCCGCCCAGCACGATGAGGGTGTCCTTCCAGCTCTTGACCGACGAGTAGACCAGCATCGCGATGGCGAGCAGGGTGAGGGGAATGATCACCATCAGGCGCGAGGTGGTCTCGTTCAGTTGATTGATCTCACCGGCCCATTCGAGGTGGGTGTCGTAGGGCAGCTTGACCCCGGCGGCGATCTTCTCCTCTGCCTCGGCGATGGTGGAGGCCAGATCCCGCCCGCGCACCGAGAACTTGACCGGTGCATACCGGCGGTTGTCCTCGCGATAGATGAGGGAGGGGCCGTCCTCCTCGACGATCTCCGCGACCTGACCGAGCGGAATCTGGGCGCCATCGGGGGTGGCGATGAGCAGATTGCGAATCGCCTTGAGATCCTTCCGGAAGGCCGGGGCCCAGCGGACCGTCAGGTCGAAGCGCTTCTCCCCCTCGAACACCTGGGTCACGGCCTGGCCGCCGATCGCGGCCTGCACCACCGCCTCGACGTCCGCGACGTTGAGGCCATAGCGGCTGGCCTTCAGGCGATCGGGGGTGATCCGGATGTCGGGCTGACCGAGGGAGGGGAAGAGCCCGAGATCCTCGACGCCCTTGATCTCCGCCATCACGTCCACGATCTCGTTGGCCTTGGCCTCGTTGACCTGGAGGTCCGGGCCCACCACCTTGACGGTGTTCTCGCCCTTGACGCCCGAGAGCGCCTCCTCGACGTTGTCCGAGATCATCTGGGAGAAGTTGAAGATGACGCCCGGGAAGCCCTGCTGCAGCTCCCGCGACAGCTCGGTGGTCATCGACGCCTTGCTCACGCCCCGCGGCCAGTCGCTCGCGGGGGCGAGCGGGGCGAACAGCTCGATGTTGTAGAAGCCCGAGACGTCCGTGCCGTCGTCGGGCCGCCCGAGCTGCGAGACCACCGTGGTGATGGCGGGGCGCCTTCGGTGAGCTCCGTCGCACGGGCCGACCTCCGGACACCCGAGGACCGCGGCCCGCATGCGGCCCACGTACCTGGCGGATTCCTCGAGCGAGATCGAGGTCGGGAGGGTGGCGCGGATCCAGAAGTTCCCCTCCTCGAGCTTGGGCATGAACTCGCGTCCGAGGAAGGCCGCGCCCGAGAGGCTGACCGCCACGAACACCGCCCCGATGGCCACCGCGGTGCGCTTGCGTCGCAGCGAGAACGCGAAGAGCGGCAGGTAGATCCGCTTCAGACCGCGCATCAGCCAGTTGTCGTGCTCGCCCTCGTGCTCGCCGCCGCCGCCAACCCCACCGGGGTCCTGACCCTCGGCCACGGCCCGCGCGGGGAGCGCGAGCGCGCGCTCCGCCAGGACCGGCGTGAGCGTGAGGGCCAGGATGACCGCCCCGCCGATCGCGAAGGCGTAGGTGTGGGCCATGGGCGAGAAGATCACCCCGGCGACCCCGGTCAAGGTGAAGAGCGGGATGAACGCGACGCCGATTATCAAGGTCGACGAGAACATGGGGGGGCCGACCTCGGCCGCCGCCGCCAGGATGCGCTCGATGGTGTTGCGCTTCCCCGGGACGGACAGGTGTCGGAAGATGTTCTCCATCATGATGACGGTCGAATCCACCACGATCCCGAAGTCGACCGCGCCGAGGGAGATGAGGTTGGCCGGGGTTCCGGTCCCCACCATCCCGATGAAGGCGATCATGAGCGCGAGCGGAATGTTGAGGGCGGTGATCAGCGCCGCCCGTCCGTGCCCGAGGAAGAGCCACAGCACCCCCGCGACCAGGACCATTCCCACCAGCAGGTTCTCGAGCACCGTGTGGGTGGTGAGCTCCACCAGGGTCCCCCGATCGTAGTAGGGCTCGATGGCCATCCCCGGGGGCAGGAGGTGGAATCGATTGATCTGGTCGATGCGGTCGTGAATGGCCGCCAGGGTCTTGAGAGAATCGCCGCCGTAGCGCATGAGGACGGTGCCCTGGACGATGTCCGCCGTCAGATCCTTCCCGACGATGCCGAGGCGAGGGGCGTGCCCCACCGACACGGTCGCCACGTCGCGCACCCGCACCGGCGTCCCCTTCTGCTCGGCCAAAGCCACGTCGCGGATGTCGGAGAGCGAGCGGATGATGCCGATCCCGCGCACATCGTAGGATTGCTCGCCGATGGTCAGGCGCTGGCCGCCCACGTTCTGATTCGAGCTGGACAGCCCACCCACGAGCTGCGCCAGGGACAGACCGTGCGCGCGCAGGCGATTGGGGTCGACCTCGACGTGATACTCCTTGGTCTCACCGCCGAAGCCCACCACGTCGATCACCCCTGGAGCCTGGCGGAACTGGCGCTCGAGGATCCAGTCCTCGGCGGTCTTGAGATCGGACAGGGTGTAGCCATCGCCGACCACGCGGTACCGAAACACCTCTCCGATGGCGCTCCAGGGCGACAGCTGGGGCGTCATGCCGGGCGGCAGGGAGACGAAGCTCAGCCGATTCAGCACCCGCTGCTGGGCCGTGACGTAGTCGGCCTGCCAGGAGAAGTAACACTTGATGTCGGACAGCCCGAACAGCGACTGCGAGCGGATGTGATCCAGATCCAGCATCCCGTTGAGCACGTTCTCGAGGGGGATCGTGACGTAGCGCTCGACCTCCTCCGCGCTCCAGCCGGTGGGCTGGGTGATGATCTCGATCATCGGGGGCACGGGGTTGGGGTAGGCCTCGATGTCGAGCTGCCTGTAACAATAGATCCCGAGCACCACGATGGCGGCCGCCCCGATGGCCATGAAGGCAGGCATGCGCAGGACGAACCGGACGATCTTCTGAATCATGGTCGTACCGAGGGACAGGCCGGGCGAGCGAGAGCCAGAGGAAGAGCGGGCCGTGTGGTTAGAGCAACGCCGAGAGCAAGATACCACCGGTGGTGACGACCCGTTCACCGAGCGCGAGGCCCCGCACGATGGGGACCACCTCGCCGCCGCGATCCTCGTCGAGGGCCACCACCCGTCGCACGAAGCGCTGACGCCCATCCTGGGTCAGGCCGTCGGCGATGAACACGATGGTCTGATCGGTGATCCGCAGCACCGCGCTGCGCGGAAGGGCCGGCGTCGCCACGCCGGCCACCTCGATGTCGACCGTGGCGTACATCTCGGGCTTGAGGGCGCGCTCGGGGTTGGCGATCGCGCAGCGAACCCTGGCCGTTCGCGACGCCGGATCGAGGGTATCGGAGATCCAGTCGAGCACACCAGGAAAGGATCGATCCGGGTAGGCCAGGGTCCGGATGGTCACCGAGGCGCCCGGCTTCACGCGGCCGAGATCCATCTCGAAGATGTCGGCCGTGACCCAGACGCGGTCGAGCTCGCCGACCGTGAAGAGCTCGACCGCGGTGCCCCCAGCGTACTGACCTTGAACCTCGGCTCCGGGGTTGACGTTGCGGGCGACGATCTCCCCGTCGATCGGGGCCCGCAAGGTGAACTCCTGGGTCACGGCATCGGCGCTTCCTCCTCGAAACAACCTGGCCTTCTGGCGCGCCCGATCCATCTCTGCCTTCGCCTTGCGGAAGTTGTCCTCCGCGGCCTCGGAGTCCTTCTGGGAGCCGGCGTGCGCCTGGTAGAGCTCTTGCTGTCGGCGAAAATCGTGCTCGGCCGCGATCAGGTCGGCATCGGCCTTCCCGAGATCCGAGAAGGCGTTGCCCACGTCGGGAGACTGGATGATCGCGAGCGGAGCGCCCTTCTTCAGCCGCTGCCCCGGCTCGGCCAGGATGCGCGTGACCTTGCCCGTGACGGGAGAGAAGACGTGGGCCACCCGCAGGTCATCGAAGCCCACGCGACCGCTGGCGCTCACCAGGTTGTCGACCACGCGGTTCTCCACCGGAGCGACGGTGATCCGGGCATCGCCCACCTGCTGGGCGGTGAGCCAGACCTCACCGGACGGCGGCTGGGGGTGGGCCTGGCTGGCGGGCGCGCTCCGGCACGCCCCGAGGAGGATGGGGGCCATCAGCAATGAGAGGAGCGATGGGAGGATGAGCGACGTGAGCCGAAGGGGATCTGCATTCATGGTTGCCTGACCTGCCGCAGGGATCCGCCGAGGAACTGGTGCAACTCGCGCACCAAGTCTCCGCGGCTCCAAGCTCCCGGGATTCCGGAGTCGCCTCGCCCGTGGGGTGAAAGTTCCTTGCGTGCCCCTTCGAAGGTTCCTTCCAGTCGGGGCGGAGGAGGCAGGTGAGGCAGGTGGGACAGGTGGGACAGGTCTGGTGACTCTCGGCACGCCAACGGACCAAAGCGGGCCCGCGCGGTCGACGTGGGTGCGGGGCGCGTGGTTGACGCTGAGCTTGGTGGCGAGAACCAGGCGGTCACACCTCATCACTATGGACACACGATCCGCGAAGTCCAGCGCGCTCGCCCGCTCGCCGCCCGTGGGGGACCCGAGGGCGAACGGTCTCCCGAGACCGGCGAACGGTCCAGTGACGGTGCACTGGGCCTTCCCGGGGGGGGGGCCGTTTGCGGGCTGCAATTTGTGGTAGCGTTTGGGGTTCGAGGATTCCTTCGGGCCCTGGGGGCTGGTTCTCATGAGCGCGACGAACTTCTCTCGCAAGCACCGAGCCGTTGCCTTGCTCGCCGCCCTCTGGGGGGCAACGGGCTGCGGCGCGCAGGGGAGCTACGCGCGAAACGACGACGGCGGGGGCGAGCCTGCGACCGGGGGCAGTTCCTTCGATGGCGGCGGCCCCGACGCCGTCGGCGGGGGTGGTGGGACGGTCGTCACCATGGGCTCTGGCGGCTTCGGCGGAGGCCCGCTCGGCGGCGCTGGCGGCTCGGGCGTCGCCAGCGGTGGAACTGGACCGGGGGAGGGAGGGTCCGGCGCGGCTGGCCTGGCCGCCACCGGCGGCGGAGGGGGAGGCGCGAGCGGCAGCGGTGCGAGCGGGGGCGCCATGGTGGGCACGGGTGGGACCTCGATGCAAACGGGAGGAGCCGGCGGGAGCGCCGCGACTGGCGGTGGCCCGGCGGGTGGTGCCGCGGGAGCACGACCGGGCACCGGTGGCACGGCCGGTCCCGGGAGCGGTGGGGCGGCGACGGGCGGGCTTGGGGCTGCGGGAGCGGGAGCGGGAACGGGTGGAATGGGGACCGGGGGCTCGGGCGCCGCCGGCGGAACAGGAACCGGGGGCGCACCGACCGGAGGCACGGGCGGGGTCCAGCTGATCCTGAGCATCGACTTCGTCGGAGGGAGCATGGGCGCGGGCGGGGGTCCGACCATCATTCCCTCGATGGCCATGGATCCCTCCGAGGTCGCAGGGGTGAGGCGCGCCGCGCACTGGAACAGCGCACCCGGAGGCACGGGATCGCTCACGGCGCTCGCGCTGTCGGACGGCAGCACGATCGCCGCCTCGGCGACCTGGAATTCACCCACAATCCCCGGCGGCAATGGCGTCTTCCGGAACGCCTTCCCCGATGCCCCCGGGGACGTGAGGATGATGAACGGGTACCTGGATCCGGCCTCGCCAACCGCACCGGCGACCGTCACGATCAGCCAGCTGCCCGCCCCGTTCGCGACCGCCGGTTACGACGTCTATGTTTACGTCACCGGAGACGTCACCGCCGGCACGACGAGGACCTACACCTACGTGATCGGCGGCGCGTCCTTCACCATCTCGCAGACCGGGCCGACCCCGAACTTCGCCGGTTACCACATCGCGCCGCCCGGCGGGGCGGGAAATTTCATCGTCTTCCGAAACGTCTCGGGCTCCTCCTTCACCCTCCGGGCCGGGCCAGGCTCGGGGGCGCTGGTGCGCTCTCCCGTCAACGGAATCCAGATCGTGTCGCCGACGGGCTCGTAGGACTCGCCGTCACGGCTCCGATCCAAGCCCAGCACGATCCGCGGGCGACCACGTGAAACTCCATCATGTGATCCACGCCCGGGAGGGCCAGGCGCTTTCCATCCGCTGGACCAGCATGATTTCACAAACTGGACCTTTTTACCCAGTCGGCGCTGCCACAAGATCCCGGCATGGCGACGCTGCCACCCCACCCCAGCACCGACTTCAACCCGCCGGAGCTCCAGGTGCCGGCGACCCCAGCGGGACCGATCGTCGCGGAGGGCAGCCACCGCGCCTGGGTGCTGAGCGACGATCACCGCCGCATCGATTTTGCGCGGGTCACCGAATGGCTGCAGGGCAGCTACTGGTGTCCCGGCATCCCACGGGCCGCCGTCGAGCAAGCCGCGAGGCACTCCTCGCTGGTGGTCGGGGCCTACGATTCACCATCCGGTCAGCAGGTCGGATTCCTGCGCGTCGTCTCGGATTGCACGCGGTTCGCCTACCTCATGGACGTATACGTCGCCAGCGAGCTTCGGGGGTGCGGCCTCGGCCGGGCGATGGTTCGATTTGCGTTGAATCACCCCCCACACAGGGACGTCGCGCGCTGGATGCTCGGCACCCGGGATGCGCACGGGGTCTACGCGCGCGAAGGCTTCGAGCCTCTGGCAGAGCCAGATCGTCTGATGCAACGGAACCGGCCGGCCCCCTGGGAGCCTGCCGGATCCCGATGACGGATGCTGCGTACCGGCGCGACCGGGACGGCGACGGCGACCGAGACGGCGACGGCCAGGATCACCGAGCCACCGTGTCGGTCGAGCGGCGACCGTGGGTGGCCGCCATCATTTGCACGAGCCCGCGGCCCGGTACCTCATGAGCACGACCGAGCAAGCCGCATCGCCCATGCCCATGGTGTTGGTGTAGTCGCCGATGCAGACCGCCTCGGGCGTGCCCTTCGGCATCGAGGTGCAGCACGTCTGGAGATCCTTGCAAGTGCCACCCTTGGCCGTGCCGCCGCTCGTGCCACCGCCCCCCCCTTTTCCTCCCGCCGCGGCGGTGCCGCCGCCGGCTCCGGGAGCCGCGCCGCCCGACCCGACGGAGCCGCCGCTCGCGAGCAGGCCGCCGGTCCCGGACACGCCACCGCTCGCGAGCAGGCCGCCGGTCCCGGACACGCCGCCACTCGCGCTGGCGCCGCCGCTCGCGCTGGCGCCGCCGCTTCCTGGCGCGCCACCGCTCCCGGAGCTCGCTCCCCCCGTCGCGGAGCCCCCGCTGCCGCTCTGGGTCGCGCCACCACTCTGTCCGGCGCCCCCCGTGCCCGAGGCCCCTCCCCCTGCAGCGCTCGACGAACCCCCCGTCCCCGTGCCCCCGCCATCGCCGCTGCTACAGGAGGACACGGTCGCCGCCGTCACCAGGAAGAGCGAGAGAAACGAGGCTCGCGTGCGCATTCCGACGACACTCATGGTTCCCTCTTTCCGGGCAAAGTTACGCCAATCGCCGCCCCTCTCGTGATGCGCGCGAGATCGGATAGGATCGGGATCACACCGACGTCGCGCGCTGGCCCGCTCAGCCGCCCCGCCCCCCTCGCCCCGGGATCCACGCGCGGGCCCGGCGTCGTTGCTTGCCTGGGCTCGTCGCCGTCATAGGATGGCGGGGAGCTGCATGCCTGGTCGCTATCTGATGGTCCTGCCGGTACCGGCGTTCCCGGGTCCCGATGGGACCTTCGAGATCGAGAGCGCATTCGCCGAGCACCTGCGCATGTTGCGGTCCATGCTGGGACCGCTGGCCCGCACGATGATCATCGCCGCGCCGGAGCTCTCGGTGGAGGAGCGCGCGGCGGCCGGTCCCCTCGCGCGGCTCGACGAGGCGCGAGATGGCATCGGATTCCGCCCGATGTTTCGCGCCAACCTCGGGCGGGCCGCCTATCTCCGGCAGCTGCCGCGCGTGCTGGCTGCGCTGCGCGGGGAGGTGCGGAAGGCCGACATCGTGCATGCCAGCAACTCGCCCCTCTACCGACCCTTCGAGTTCCCGGCCCTGATGCTGGCCAGCCTGCTCGGCAAGAAGACCATCAGCGTGACCGACATCGACCACCGACGCAGCGCCCGGATGAACCTCGATACCGGGCGCTGGTCGGCCAAGGAGTACTGGATCACCCGCTTCCTGCACGATCCCTTCACGCACCTCCAGCAGACGATCGGGGTCCGCAGGTGCTCGCTGGTCCTCCTCAAGGGTCGGAGCCTGGTGGAGGACTACGGCCGCGGGCGGCCGAACGTCAAGCACTTCCTCGACTCGGCCTTCGGCGCCGAGCACATCATCCCCGCCGGTCGCCTCGAGGAGAAGGTGCGGGCGACGCTGTCGTCGCAGACCGAGGTCGAGGTGGTCTATTTCGGGCGCCTGGTGGAATACAAGGGCGTCGACGAGATGCTGCGCGCCGTTCGGCATGCCCTCGACCTCGGCGCCCGCCTCCGCTTCGAGATCGTCGGCTCCGGCCCGGCCGATGCGGCGCTGCGGGCGCTCACGCGCGAGCTGAGGCTCGAGTCGGTGGTGGCCTTCATCGGCGCCGTGCCGTTCGGCCCCGCCCTCTTCGACCGCCTTTACGGCGCCCACATCCTGCTCGCGGCTCCCCTCAGCGAGGACACGCCACGGAGCGCGCTCGACGCCTGCGCGATGGGGCTCGGCATCGTCGCTTACGACACCTCCTACTACCGCGAGCTGGCCGACCTCGGGGGCCCGGTCGAGATCGTGCCCTGGCGGGACGTGAGCGCGCTCGGGCACAGGCTGTGGGAGCTCGATGCCGAGCGGCCCCGACTGGCCGCGCTCCTCCGCCAGAGCGCGGCGTTCGCGCCGCCGAATACCCAGCAGGCGTGGCTCGAGAAGCGGGTCGCCTGGACCCGCGCCCTCTTCGAGGAGGCCGGCCGGGACGGCTGACCCCCCGCGCCAGAACCACGCACGTCGTCACGGGCGCCGCGCCCTGGTATCGTTTCGCCCGATGCAAATCCAAGGTGCGGGGGAGACCAACCCTGGAGCGGTCCGCCACGGGCAGGGTCATGATGATCGCCGAAGGCGACGTCGTGGGCAGGGGCACAGGCATGGGCACGGACACACGCATGGTCACGGGCAGAGCCACAGGCATCGTCGCTTCGGCGGCTCGCACGGTGTCATTCGCCGCGCGATCCGGTCGAAGGTTGGAAAGGTCTTGCTGGTCGTGTTCGTGCTCGGCGCCAGCCTGGGAGCAGGCTACCTCGCGAGCTTCTGGCAACCCGGCTTCGAGCAGGAGGAATGATCGGGCGCGCCCCGCCGCCGGGCTCGGTGCTATCCGAGCTTGCTGAAGACCCAGAAGAGGCTGCCGGCCAGCCCGATGGAGACCGGGAGGGTGAGCACCCAGGCCATGAGCAGGCTGCGAACAGTGGCCCACTGCAGCCCCGAGTCGTTGGCGACCATGGTGCCCGCCACCCCGGACGACAGGACGTGGGTGGTGCTGACCGGCAACCCGAAAGCATCCGCCGCGCCGATGGTGACCATCGCGGTGATCTCGGCGGCGGCCCCCTGTGCATAGGTGAGGTGGTCCTTCCCGATGCGCTCGCCGACGGTGATCACGATGCGCTTCCACCCGATCATGGTCCCGAGCCCGAGCGCGATCGCGACCGCGACCTTCACCCAGCCCGGGATGAACTTGGTCGACTTGTCGATATGCTTGCGGTAGTTCTGCAGCACGTCCCAGTCCGCCGGACCGATGGCCGCGTGGGCCTCCTTGTCGAGCAGGCGGATGGCCTCGCCGATGACGTACATGTCGTTGCGGAAGTTGCGGGTGGCGCTCGGCGGCACCAGGCGCAGCTCCTTGTAGTGGGCCATGTCGTGGCCGACGTCGCCGATGAGCTGGCGCAAGGACGGCAGGGTGTCGGGCGTGAGGGCCCGGGTCCGGATGAAGGCCGTCACCCCTCCGCGCGCGTCGGAGACGGCCACCTCGGCGCCCGGGATGTGCGCCAGCATGGCCGCGGTTTGCTGTGACACCGCCACGAAGTCTTGCGACTCTCGGGCCGAGACCGCGTGGTTGAGCGCATAGGCGGTGGGCACGGTCCCGATCAGGATCAACATGATGAGGCCCATCCCCTTCTGACCGTCGTTCGAGCCGTGGGCGAAGCTCACCCCCGTGCAGGTCAGGAGCAGCAGGCAGCGAATCCAGAAGGGAGGCGGCTTCACCCCTTCCGGGGCCTTGTAGAGCCGCGGGCTCTTCACCAGGAAGCGCAGGATGATGAGCAGCAGGGCCGCGCACCCGAACCCCACCAGCGGCGAGATCAGCAACGACCGTCCGATCTTGGCGGCCTGCCCCCAGTCCACACCGCTCGTGGCGGTGGTGGTGGCCATCAGCTGATTGGCGATCCCCACCCCGATGATCGATCCGATGAGGGTATGGGAGCTCGAGGATGGGAGCCCGAAGTACCAGGTCCCGAGGTTCCAGATGATGGCTGCCGTGAGCAGCGCGAAGACCATGGCGAAGCCGGCGCCGCTCCCCACCTGCAAGATGAGCTCCACCGGGAGCAACGAGACGATGCCGAAGGCCACCCCGCCCGTAGACACCAGCACGCCCGCGAAGTTCCACAGGCCCGACCACACCACCGCCACGTGGGGATCGAGCGAATGGGTGTAAATGACGGTGGCAACGGCGTTTGCGGTGTCGTGAAAGCCGTTCACGAACTCGAACCCCAGCGCCACCAGCAGCGCCACGGTCAAGAGCACGAACGGGAAGATCGACGGGCTGTGGACCTCCCAGAGGTCCGAGACCAGATGAAACGCCGCGTAACCGAGGCCCAGCGCCATGGCCACCCCGAACACGCCAACTCCGATGCGGCCCGGACCGCGGGTGAGCTTCTCGTCGAGGCGGGACGGCGCCCGGCGGGTGGACTCCTCGTGATTGACGGCGGCGGCGATGGTCATGGCGGTGTCCTTTCGACGAAGCGGTAGCGATGATGCTACCCAGCCCCCCGCGCCGTCCGCGTGCCGTTTCGGAAACACGAGGAAGGCGCGCGCCGGCGACGCGCCATCCTGTCGAGGCGCGGCGCCGATGAAGGTCGGCTTGCAGGTCCTTGGCGCTCGAGCCCTTGCGATGGGCGGGGGCGTACTATGCTGGGAAAAGTGTCGCGAAAGGTCTGGCTCGTCTTGCTCATTTTTTCTGTCCACCGGTTCTGCGCTTGCACGCAGACCGCCTCGTACAATCGCATCGAGGAAGGGGAACCGGCGGCCACCACCGCCGGGACCACGGGAGCGGGCGGGACACCGGAAGGCGCAGGGGGCGCCGCCCCGGAAGGTGGCGGCCCGAGCTCAGCCGGCGGAGACCTCGGTGCAGGCGATCAAACGGACGGACAAGGCGGCGCCGGGTCGCCGCCCGGCGGCGGCGGTGACGACACCATGGGGGGCGCGTCCGCCGCGGGTGGAAGCGTCGAGGTTGGCGGAGGGGTGGGCGGCGCAGCGGGCGCGGCCGCCCCCGGCTCGACCGGCGGACAGGCCGGGAGCACGGCTGCAGGAGCCACGGGGGGAGCCCCCGGGAGCGGAGGGGCCGGTCCCCCTCCGGGTGGACAAGCGGGAGGACCGGCCACCGGAACGGGCGGAGCGCCGATCGCCACGGGCGGTGCGGTCGGAACGGGGGACGCGGGCGGCCGGGCTGGCGCGAACGCCATCGGCGGTGGGGGCGGCCAGCCATCGAGCGGGCACACGGGTGGCATGGGAGGCGCCACCACGACGGGCCCCTGCGCGGGTCAGTGCTTCGGTGTCCTCGCGGCAACGGTCGGGACCAACTTCGTCTTCGGGATCGACCCGCTCTGTGCGCAGGTCACCACCAAGGCGAGCGGCATCGTTTGCGGTGGCGTCGAGGCGGGCCGCACGCTCACCGTGAACGGCAAGCCCCTGGCATGCGGGGGCCAGGGGCAGGTCCTCCCAGGCCCCAGGGCGGGCGGGTACTGTGTGGTGGCCCCCGCGGGGCTCGACCCCGACGCCTACTTCCTGGTGTATTGATCCGGCCCGGCGGCCGTCTCCGGCCAAGCCCATCCGCATGATCCGCTGATCCGGGACTGGCCAGGGCCCGGGAATAACCCGCACGCGAGACGTTCTGGATAGGAACGCCGCCCCAGCGGCGGCGTTCGTCATCGCACCGTCATCGTATGTGGAGGATCAACATGGCCACGAAGCACAGCCTCGGGTGGATTCCCGACGTGCCCGATCACCGCGATCACCTCTATGCCGCACCGCTCGCGAATCTCCAGAGCCTTCCCAGGAAGGTCGATCTCCGACCGCAGGCACCGCCGGAGATCTACGACCAGGGGCAGCTCGGATCGTGCACGGGCAACGCGATCGCCGCCGCGATCGAGTTCGACCTGCGCCGGCAGAAGTCCCCGAAGGCGTTCACCCCGTCGCGCCTCTTCATCTACTTCAACGAGCGCGTGATCGAGCACACCACGCGCTCCGACTCGGGTGCGCAGATCCGCGACGGGGTCAAGAGCGTCTCCAAGCTGGGCGCGCCGCCCGAGACCCTCTGGCCCTACAGCGACGAGAACCCCGGGCCATTCCTGGAGAAGCCGAAGCCGGGGGTCTTCACCGAGGCCCTGAAGTTCACCGCGACCTCGTACCAGCGGGTGGCGCGCTCACTGCCGCAGATGAAGGCGTGCCTCGCCTCTGGCTTTCCCTTCGTCTTCGGGTTCTCGGTCTACGAGAGCTTCGAGAGCGAGGAGGTCGCGAAGACCGGGGTTGCGCCGCTGCCGGGCCCCCACGAGAAGCTGCTCGGCGGACACGCCGTCCTGGCGGTCGGCTACGACGACGCGGCACACCGCTTCACCGTGCGAAACTCCTGGGGACCGGGCTGGGGCGACGGCGGCCACTTCACGCTGCCGTATGCCTACCTGCTGGACGACAATCTCTCCGACGATTTCTGGACCATCCGGGCCATCGCGGGCCCGGCAACCGTCTGAAGAGCCGGGGCCCGTCACCCTTCAACCAGCAATCTCGATGGCAAGGGTGAAGGTGCGGGCCGGCGCCCCGCCACGGCGCCGGTAGGAGAGCTCGATGGTGACGGCCCCGACCCGGGCGGCACGGAAGCTCCAGACGTGGTGCCCGGGAGCGCCGGCCCGGGCCAAGGCCGGGACCAAGGCCGGCACTTCGAAGGCGTCCCCGTCGAGCGCGAGCGCAGGCGCGCCGTCCCCGTCCATTCGCCAGGCGTGACCGGTGGTGGGGTTCTCGTCGAGCCGCAGCCGGAAGGATTCGCCGAGCGCGAGCTGGATCCGGCTATGGTCGGCGGACGCGTCGAGCGACTTCACATGCCCCCAGCCGGGAGAATACCCGAAAGGGCCGCGCCCGGAGCGTGGAGGCGGTCCTCAGTCGCCGGCGCCGGGGTCGATCTCCTGATTGGCGTCGATGCGGGTCCACCCACTCGGAGTCGCCGGGACGGTCTCGGGGTCGCGGCGCGCGCTCACCGGGCTTGGCTGCACACGCTCGATCACGAAGCGCTCCTCCCAGACATCCGTCCCGACGGCGGGCTCGGCGATGACCATCGGAGCGCCGAGCCGCGCCGACCAGCATATGCGCGCGCGCGACGGCTGGCCTCCGGCCTGGCCCGACCTGGGGTCGAGCCTGAGCTCGCGCCACAGACAGTCGACGCGCGGCACCGACGCGCCTCGACCCGGGCCCGGCGGATCCGCCTGGCTCAGGTCGAACGCCACCTTGGGGTGCTCGACGATGTGGGCGAGACCGAACCAGTCGGAGAACACGCCGATCCGGTAGAGGTTCGCTCGCGCGACGTCGGTGACCACGTGGCGTCGGTGGTCGAACAGGCGATAGTCGTAGTCCCCCGACCGCCCCCGGCGGGCGACCACGTACATGTCGAGCTGGCCGTCGGTGGTGCGCCGCAGGAACGTCTCGCCCCGGCGCCACACCTCGAGCGTGTGTCGACCTCCGTCCTTGCCCGCGAACGACGCCACGAAGTGTACGTGCTCGGCCTCCGCGTCCACCGGGAACGCCCGCTCCCAGGTGAGGATCGCCGCGTTGGGACGGGTGTCGGCCGCGCGCGCTCGCCCCGCCTGCCCGGCCGAGGCCAGCGCGCAAAGCCCGGCGAGCGCGCGGCGGGCACCCTTCATTGCCGCGTGGCCTTGGCCTGGTCGAAGTAGGTCACCTTGGTCGTTCCGTCGTCGAGCGTGAGCACCTTCTTGGTGAGCGTGAAGCTGTAGGACAGCCCGGGCACCGGGGTCCCACAGAGGAGATCATCTGGGTTGCAGGTCCGCGTGAGGGGGACCAGCCCACCGGACGAGGTCGCCGTCGCCACGCTGTACGTGACGGCCCCACCGGCCAGCGCCTCGCGCAGGACGCGCCCGTCGGCGCCCGGCAGGGTGAGCCCGAGCAGGCTCGCCACGGTGACCGGAACATCGACGTTCCCGGAGGGGTAGGCATCCACGTAGCGGACCTTGAAGTCCGGGCCAGCGGCGATCAGGGTGTTGTGGACGTCGATCGGGCTGAACGAGCCGTGCATGCCGCGGTTGTTCTGAGCGCTCTCGTACTCGGTCCCAGGCACCCCCAGGTTCCCGGCGGTCACCGCCGCCTCGTTCCAGTCGAAGCTCACGATGATGTCGGGCGTCGGCGGAGAGCCGCGCGTCGCCCCCTCCAGCTTGATGTCGGAGAGGGCGAGCGTCCCCGGGACCGTCCCGTAGGCGCTGCGCACGAAGATCGCGCCGTAGCCGCGCCGCTGCTCGAGGGCGGTCACCACCTGCGTGACCAGCGCCGGATCGTGCGAGGGCACGTAGAAGTAATCCGACCCGCCATTGGCGGCGATGATGACCGCATCGGTCGGCACGGTGGCGGGGACCTTGAAGCTGGCGGTGGAGTACTTGGTCCCGGTCGCCCCACACACCGAGCCATCGGTGTCGACCAGCGTGGGATAGACCCGCGAGCCGTCGCTCCTGATGCCGGACAGCACCGGATCGTAGGTACATCCCACGCCGTCGTAGACGTGCGCGAGCCCCGCACGCGAGAGCAGATCGGCCGAGCGGATGTCCCCCGAGACGGAATACCCATGCAGATCGACCGCGCCGATGTCCCCCGAGCCATCGGCCGCGCCGGTCAGCGCCCGCAGGGGAAACAGATCGGGATCGCCCGCCACCGTGCTGTGACCGTGATCCGAGACCACGATGATGTCGGTCTCGTCGGTGAGCCCCAGGACCGCCAGCTCGGCCTGCAGCTGTCCGAGCAGGGCGTCCTGATCGCGGAGGGCATCGACGTAGTCGGCGCTGCCCGGTCCGAAGGTGTGCTCGGTGCTGTCCGGATTGCGGAACCACACCAGGGACAGATCGGGACCGAGCTTAGGCAGGATGTAGCCGGTGAAGATCCCCATCATGTACTCGTTCTTGGCGTTGTGGGGGGAGCCCCGGGTCGCCCGCGGGTCCGAGGTCCTGGCGTCCGCCAGGTTCACGATGTCGGCGCCCACGGTCGCCGTGGGATCGCCGTTGGTGCCGGCCAAGGTGAGCGTGGTGCCCGTCGCGAACGGATAGTGCACGGCGTTCGCCGGAAGCGCATAGCCCGAGGCCTGCAGGGCCTGGGCGAAGGTGGCCGGAAAGGCGATGTTCTCGTCGAGGATCACCCCGAGCGCGCCGTCCTCGCGATAGTCCTGAATGAACGCCGGCCCGGACTTGCCCACGGCGGCGGTCTTGAGGCCCTTGCGGTGCGCGGCCTGAAACAAGGTATCGACCAGGAACAGGGCGGAGTTGGCCGCGGCGGTGTAGTACCCGTCGAGGGCCCGCAAGATCCCGTAGTCCTCGGTGAAGATGGGCTGCGTGAAGTCCGCGGCCGCCCCCGTTGCGCCGGGCCCGGTCGGCCCGGGTTGGTACTCGGTGTTGCCGTAGAATCCGTGGGTCCCCGGGTAGGAGCCGGTGGCGAACGCCGAGGCATTCATCATGGTGAAGGTCGGAAAGACCGCATGGTTGTCGGTGAAGTTCGCGCCGAGCTGATCGCGCAGTCGGGCCAGGTTCGGGGTGTTCTGGGCGCTCACGGAATCGGGGCGAAGACCGTCCCACACGAAGATGATCACCTTCCGAGCCGCGGCTCGACCCTGACCTCCAGCCCCGCCGGCGGCCCCACCGGCCCCGGCGGCCCCGGCGGCCCCACCGACACCGGCCGCGCCCCCGACCCCGGCGCTGCCCCCCATGCCCGCCGCGCCGGGGCCGCCGCCCGCGCCCGCCACGGCGCCACCCGAAGCCCCGGGGCCGCCCCCGCCGTTTCCTCCGGCGCCGCCCTTGCCTCCGACGCCACCGTTGCCTCCGAGGCCACCGTTGCCTCCGCCGCCGGAACCCGTCTGGGCACCGGCGGCGCCGCCCGATCCGACCTGACCTCCGGTCGCGCCCACGCTCCCGCCATGGCCCCCGCCCGCCGAGCCGCCCGTGGCCTGCGTGCCCGCTCCGCCGCCAGGCGCTCCGCCGGTCTCGACTGCGCCGGCTTCGCCTCCACCACCGGCGCTCCCCCCGGCGTGTCCGCCAACCCCTCCCCCGCCTTTGCCGGCGCCACCGTCGGTGCCGGCCACGCCGGCATCGACCGCGGCCGGGCTACCGCCATCCGAACAGGCAGCGGCTCCGACGAGAACCAGGACCGAGAACACCGGCAGCAGGCGAGACGACCGACGCATGAAGACCTCCAGGAGGTCATTGCTTTAGTGGCCCACGGTGGCGAAACCGCCACCGACGTGCGACGGCTGTTCAACAGTCGGGTGTCGGCCATGACCGTCCTTCGGGCCAGCGCCCGTTGCCCGGCGGTTGCCCCGTCCTGGACCTCTCCGCGCGGGCGAACGATCAAACGGTCTGGCAAACGGTCTGGCAAACGGTCAGGCAAACAAACGGTCAGGCGTCAGGAAGGCCGGTATGAGAGGGCGCCCTGCCGGCCACCGGTCGGCCGCTCCCAGCAGAGGGCTGGGTGGGCTCGAGGGCGGCCAGCAGCGTATCGACGTCCACCGGTTTCACGAGGTGGGCGTCGAAGCCAACCGCGCGGCTCTGCGCGAAGTCTCGCTCACGGCCATAGCCCGTGAGGGCGATCAGCCGCGGCCGGGCACTGGCGCGATCCTCGCACAGGCGTCGGGCCAGCTCGAAGCCATCCATCACGGGGAGCCCGAGATCGAGGATGGCGACGTCGGCCGGGAAGCTTCCGAATTGCCGCAGGGCGGAGGGCCCGTCGGCGGCCACCGCCACCTCGTACCCGAGCGTCCGCAAGACCTCCGCGAGCAGCTCGCTCGCGTCGTGGTTGTCGTCGACCACCAGGATGCGCTTGCCTTTCTGGACCAGGGAGCGCGGCTCGGAGGAAGGCGGGCTCGTCGGCGCTGGACGCGCGCGTTGCCCTGCCATCGCCGTGGCCTCGGCCATCGCCGTGGCGCCGGTCAGGGCCGGGATGCGCACCACGAACTCGCTCCCCCGCCCGAGCCCCCCACTCGAGGCGGTGACGGTGCCCGAATGCAGCGCGACCAGGCTCTTGACCAGCGCCAGCCCGAGCCCGAGCCCGCCCTCCGAGCGCGCGATGGTCCGTGCCCCCTGCACGAACAGGTCGAACACGTGTGGCAGCAACTCGGGCCCGATTCCTTCTCCGTCGTCCCGAACCCGGATCACGACCTGTCCGCCGTCGAGCGCGGCGGTCAGCCAGACGTGTCCGCGCGGGGGCGTGTACTTGGCGGCATTGGTCAACAGGTTGGCGACGACCTGGGCGAGGCGGAGCCGATCGGCGTCGATGGCGAGGCCGGTCTCGGGCACCGACACCACCAGCTCCTGCTCCCGCTGCTCGAGGAGCGGGCTCGCCATCTCCACCGCCTGGGACAGCACCTCGGCCACCTCGATCGGGGACCGGTCGAGGGAGATGAGGCCGCGGGCCACCCGCGAGACGTCGAGCAGATCATCCACCAGCTTGCCGAGGTGGGAGAGCTGCCGCTCGATGACCTCGCGTTCGCGGGTGCAGCCCTCGTCGCCCCGCATCTTCATGAGCTGCACCGCCGTGGCGATGGGCGCGAGCGGATTGCGCAGCTCGTGGCCGAGCATCGCCAGGAACTCGTCCTTCGATCGGCTGGCCGATTCGGCGCTCGCCCGTGCCAGCCGCTCGGCGGCGAACAGGCGCGCCCGCTCCAGCGCCTGGGCGCACAGATCGCTGACGGTGAGCAGCAGCGCACGATCGCCCGTGGTGAAGGCGCGGGGATGCTCGAACCTCGTGCCCAGCACCCCGAGGAGCTGGCCGCGCTCCACCAGCGGCAAGGCCGCCGAGGCCTCGAAGTTCCCAGCACCGATCGCGGCCCGCAGCGCCGGATACCTCTTCCAGCAATCCTCGAAGCTCTCGTAGAACCCTGGAACGCGCTCGCGGGCGGCGTCGGTCAAGGGCGAGCGGGCGTCGAGCGGGAGCCGACGGAAGGCTTCCATCGCGCTTTGCGGGTGGCCCCGCTGGCCGACCAGCTCGAGCTCGCTTCCGTCCGAGGAGAGCAGATACACGGCTCCCCCCCCGGCGCCAAAGGCCTGGAGGCACTCCCGCAGCACCACCGTGGAGACATCCTCGGGGGTCACCGCCTCGGACAGCGCGGCGGTCATGCGCTGGAGCCGACCGAGTCGTTCTTCGCTGGCGCGCAGGCGCTTCTCCGCCTCCTCGGCCGCCTCGCGCGCCGCGCGTTCGGCGATCAGGCGCCGCTCGCTCTCCTCGCCGCGCAGGCGCAGGGTGAGATCGCGGGTGATCTTGGCGAAGCCGCGGACCTGGCCCTCGGCGTTGCGCAAGACGGTCAGCGAGGCGTGCGCCATGAAGCGCGAGCCATCCTTGCGCAGGCGCCAACCGGTGGATTCGTGGCTGCCTTCGTCGAGGGCCGCGGCGATCAGCTTGGCCGGCGTGCCGGCGGCGCGGTCCTCCGAGGTGAAGAAGACCTCGTACGGCTGGCCGACGATCTCCTCGCGTTCCCATCCCTTGATGCGCGAGGCCCCCGCGTTCCAGCTCGAGACCCGGCCCTCGCCGTCGAGCATGAAGATGGCGCAGTCGCGCACCCCGTTCACCAGCAACTGGAAGCGCTCCTCGCTGGCCCGCAGGGCGTCCATGGCCCGATCGAGCGCGAGGCGATCGCGCACGGTCATGACGAAGACCGCGCCCTCGGCGTGGCGGGACGAACCGAAGCACCACTCGATGGGGCGCTCCGTCCCGTCCTGCATCAGCCCGGGCAATTCGACCTGCATCAGATCGTCGGTGACCGTCATGGGCGGGGCATCGGGCTGCCTCAGACGCAGGGGAATCAGCTCGTCGGTGGAGACGCCGTCGAGCGCCCCGGGTCCGTAACCGAACACGGCCTCGGCTGCCGCATTGGCGTGGATGATCCTCCGGTTCGCGTCGAACGCGACCAGCGCAGCCGGCGCAGCCCGCAAGATCTCCTCCAGGTTCTGGGGCCGCTCCCCGACCTCCTGCAGGACGGTATGAAGGATCTCTCGAATGGGCTGCGTCGACACGCCGGTTGCAGTCGGATTGGGGCCGTCGCTCAAGGGTGCTCCTCCGATCCTTCCATGGGACAACCAACCCATCCTAAGCCTCCCGGAGGCCGAGTGCGACGAGGGAAGGCCCGTTCCGGATGTGTTGCGCCAATTCGGGCCGGCCCAACCGAAACGTTACGACAGCGTTACGCGCCCTGGCGGTCAGCGGGATGGATCTCCACCGCGAGCCGCGCCTGCGCGAACCGCTGAACGCCCGTCGCTGGCCACCCATCGTAGCCGCCATGCCGATAGATCGACCGTTCGCTGAGGACGCCTCCGGCACGAAGCTTGTATGTCACCCGCGCCATGAACCCGATTGGACAAGAGGAATTGAATGGCGGCGATCTCCACGGGGAGGCACTTCGGACCCCGTCGGAGAGCACGAGCCCGGCACGCGGCGTGGGCACTCGGCTTCTCGGCGCACTGGCGTTCGGGGCGCTCACGTTCGGCAGCGCGGCGCTCGGAAACTCGGTCTCGCGGCCGAACCTGTGGTACCGGCGCCTGCGCAAGTCCAAGGCCAACCCACCTTCCTGGGTCTTCGGTCCGGTGTGGTCGGTCCTCTACACCGCGATAGCCGCCTCGGGGTATCGCGTGTGGGCGGCGCCGAGCTCACCGGCGAGCTCGGCAGATCGTGCGCGCGCGCTCCGGCTCTGGACGCTGCAGCTCGGGCTGAACGCCTCGTGGTCTCCGCTCTTCTTTGGTCGCCGGCAGCCCGTCGCGTCGGCCGCCGTTGCCCTGGCACTGGTCCCGGCCATTGCCGCTTACGCGGTCACGGCGCGCAAGGTCGACAGGACGGCGGCTGCCCTGATGCTGCCCTATCTCGGGTGGAGCGCCTTCGCGGCGTACCTCAATGCCGAGATCGTTCGCAAGAACGCGCTGGCCTGACCGGCGGCCACCCTGCCTACCTCAAGTACTTCGCGAGACCGATGTTCTGGGTCTTGATGGCGTTCGCGAGCAGCTGAGCCAGCTTGTCGGCGCCCGCCAGGTTGGTGTGGGTGGCGCCGGCGTTCGCGTGGTACGACAGCGCCGTCTTCACGTCGGGGAGCGTGTCGTACCACGCGGTCGAGAGCGCGGTGAGATCGATGTACGCGCAGCCCTTGGCGGCCGCCGCTGCCTTGGCCGCCGCCGCGTGGAGGCTCGATTGATCGGAGATGGGGATCGATCCAACCCGCGCCGGAGGAGAGACCAGGATCGGGGTCACGTTCGCCGCCTGCGCGTCGGCCACCATCTTCTCGAGATTGGCCTGCACCTGGGCGTCGGAGTCATTCTTGTCGTTGTGCCCGAACTGGATCATCACCCAGTCTCCGGCCGTCCACTTGGCCTTGATCATGCTCCAGTAGGTGCCGAATGAACCGGAGGCGGCGCCGCTGTTCGCGTAGTTGGCAAACCCGACCGGGGGACCGAAATACTGGGGCAGCATCTGCCCCCACCCCCCGAACACGTTCCCGGTCTGGTCGCACACCGTGGAGTCGCCCGCGATGTAGACCATCACCGGCTTGGTGGCTGCCGAGGCCAGCGCGTATCCGATTCCGGACACCTTGAGCCCGGCCGGTCCCGAGAAGTACAGGTCGAGGCCCGGATATCCCGCGGGGCCACCGGCGTGGTTGGGTTGTCCCTCCATCGCGCGCACGTCCACCACGAAGGCATACCCCTGCGAGGCCATGCCGGCGGCGAGGAGGCCGCGGCTCGACTCTGCGCTGACGGAGACCGGGCCCACGCCACCGAGCTGAACGGTCACCACGTAGTCGCCCGCCGCCGCGATCGCATCCGCCGGGGCCGGTGGTGATTCCGTCATGCTGTAGGTGCTGCCCCCGAACAGACACTGCAGACACACGGGACCGGAGCCGCCGCCAGGACAGAATCCCCCGGCCATCGGCACCGTCGTACACTTGGCGGCGTTGTCCGCGGTGGGCGCGGGATACCCCGCGGGGATGGCCCCGGTGCTCGGGGGCGGACCGCCGCCGCTCGTGCCCGTCACGCCAGCCCCGCCATTCCCGGGGCCGCCGGTGCTCGGGCTTCCCACGCCGCTTCCGGTGCTCCCCGCCAAGCCAGCGCCGCCAGGGCTGGCGCCGGTTCCGCCGGTTCCAGAGACCACCGGCTCTCCGCCGGTGCCGCTCGTCCCCTGAGGACACGTGGTCATGCAGCGGGCCCAGATGTCACTCGGCACCAGCAGGTCGGTGGCACAGCACGCCCAGTCGCACACCGTCTGCGTGCATTGACCGTCGACCGGAATCGGTACGTTCTCGTCCGAGGAGCAGGTCCACTTGTCGCCGGTCAAGCCTGACTCGCACTGCGTCATCGCGGTGAATTGCGCCTTGCAGCTCGGGCCGAACGGAACGGTCTGGTCCGCGGCCGCGACGCAGTCGGCCTGGCAGGTGTCCTTGAAGCACGCGGTGGCCTTCTCGGACCCGCACGCCACGGCGCAGGCCTGCTGCAGACCAGCAGATCCGCTGGCCGAGCCACCGTTGGTGCTGCCGCCCGTGGCGTTGCCACCGGCCGTGTTCGCCCCCGAGCCGACTCCCCCCGAGGTCCCGCCCGCGGAGGCGACCCCGCTCGGCCCCGGCGTCGCTCGCTCGGTGGTGGTGCTGCTGCAGCTCGCGCAGGCGACTCCGAGCAGCAAGGCCGCCACTCGGACATGGCGGGACGAACGGTTCCTCTCGATCATGGGCATGAAGGGTCTCCTCTGCGCTGCGACGGGGGCCTCTTAGAGGGAGGAGCGGCGGACACATTGGGCCCTAACGGCGGGTGCGCACGGATCTCCCTGCCGCCCTCGGGCTCCCGCCTCCGGCCGCAGCCTTCGGGCGTCATCCAGAGTAGATTGCTCCGATGAGCCCGAGCTTGGAACGAATCACCCGAGAGGAGATGCTGGCGGAGTTCGGCGCGCGGGGGGTGGAGAACCCCTCCGTCGTCGACCTGATTGCGCTCGATGCCGCCTCCGACCAGGTGGTGGTGCTGGCCATGCTCGAACGCCGCCCCTGGGGTCAGGATCGCGCGCAGCTCAGGCAGATCGAGGAGAAGCTCAACCGCTACCTCGGATACGTCCTCGACGGCTTCTTCATCCAGCAGTTTCCGCGTCACGCCGGCAGGCGGATCCGGCTCCGCCTCGATTGCGCCGAGGCTCCCCACGGCACGGCGATCGCGTTCCTCGATGCGGCCCGCCACGCCGTCGAACACCAGGGGCTCGAATTCGAGGTGAACGTGGTGGCGGCCACGCCAGCTTCTGACGGCAGCAGCCTCTGAGAGATGGAGCGGCGTGGGGAAGGGCCGGACAGAATCCTGAAGGGCGCGCGCACCGCGCCGAGGCTGGCACGTCTCGAAGCGATGGCCGTCATCACACGGGGGCGGGTTGTCGGCGGGCCGTCGGCGATTAGAGTGGATGCATGAACAATCGAGTCGAGGCCGCCGCCCTTGGGGTACCCGAGGGACACGAGGTTCGCACCGTGGAGGGCGTTCACCGGAGCACCGGGTTCCACTGGGTCGGCAACGGGTTTCACGTATCCACCTACTTCCCGAGCGATGAACTGCCGCCCGAGCGGGTGAGCCCGTTCGTGCTCATGGACTATGGTCCCCCCAAGGAGTTCTCCGCGCTCGCCACCGGGAAGCGCGGGGTGGGCTGGCATCCACACCGGGGCTTCGAGACGGTGACCCTGGCCTGGCAGGGGGCGGTCGCGCATCGGGACAACGCCGGTCACGCCGGGGTGATCGGCCCGGGCGACGTGCAATGGATGACGGCGGGCAAGGGGATCTTCCACGAGGAGTACCACGAGGAGCAGTTCTCGCGGCGCGGGGGCCGCATGCACATGATGCAGCTGTGGGTCAACTTGGCGGCCCGCGACAAGGCCGCGCCTCCGGCCTACCAGCCCATCACCGGCACCGACATCCCCCGGGTGCAGGTCCCCGGGGTGGCCGAGGTGCGCGTCATCGCCGGAGAGTATGCGGGCGCGAGCGGCGTCGTTCGCGGGCCCGCCCGCACCTTCACGCCCATCACCATGCTCGACGTCGCGCTCGAGGCAGGGGGGACCCTGCCGGTGGTCGTGCCGCCCACCTTCAACGCGATGGCGGTGGTGGCCGATGGACAGGTCGAGGCGGGCTCCGTGAACGCCGAGACCGGCGAGCTCATCCTGTTCGCCAACGACGGCGGCCGGCTCGAGCTCACCGCGCGACGCCGAAGCCACGTCATCGTCCTCGCGGGGCAACCGCTCGGCGAGCCGGTCGTCCAGTATGGCCCCTTCGTGATGAACACCTTCGACGAGATCCGCCAGGCCTTCAGCGACGTCGAGACGGGCCGATTCGGACCCGTCCCGCGCTGACCGCCCGCCCCGGACCGGCGCGAGCCCTCGTCAGTGGTATCCCTCGTCGCCCTCGCCCGTCAGCTTGCCGCGGAAGGTTCGATAGAGGTAGGTGAAGATGGCGACGACCATCGCCAGTGCCACCAGCCACCAGGCGAGGGCGACGCGCATCGCATGGGCCCCGGTCGCAGCCGAGGTGATCGTGATGGAGCGCGCCGGATCGCCCGTGCAGGGAAGCAACACCGGGAACAGCGCGAAGGCCGCACCGCCCAGCATCGCGGCGAGGTACAGGACCGAACCCGCGAAGGCGATCCGGTCGCGGCCCCGCCGGCGGGCGAGCTCCATGGTCCCGAGACTGGCCGCCACGGCCAAGGGAATGGCCAGTCCCACGGGATGGGTCCGGAAGTTGTCGAACACCGTGGGTCTCACGATGACCGTCGCGCCGAGGCTGAGCAGGGTCAGGAGCGCGAGGAGGCGGGCGCCCCACCTCGAGACGCCGCGCGCCCGGATCTTCACGGCGCCCTCGGTGTGAACCGCGAGGTCATTCGCGCCGTGGGTGGCGAGCGCCACCAGCGCGACGACGCCGCAAAGGACGGTGTACCAGTCGAGGACGCCGGGCTCGACACCGGTCCGGAAGTCCGTCCACATCGGCAGGAAGAAGTAGCCGTCGGCCTCGATCGGGACACCCCGGACCACGTTCCCGAGCGCGGCGCCGAGGAAGACCGCCAGGAGCAAGCTCGAGACCATGAAGATCGTGTCGCACGCCTCGGCAAAGAGATCCTCGCCGAGGTGCCCGCGGAGCTCGAGGCCGAGCGCACGGCCGATCAGGAGCCACAGCACCATCATGAGCGGCAGATAAAAGCCGCTGAAGCTCGAGGCATAGAGCTGGGGAAACGCGAAGTAGAGCGTCCCGCCCGCCGCGAGCAGCCAGACCTCGTTGGCGTCCCAGACCGGACCGATGGTGCGGCGCACGGCGGCCCGCTCGGACGGCGTCCTCGCCACCCATTTGTAGATGGCGCCAGCTCCCAGATCGAAGCCGTCGAGGACCACGTAGGCGACCAGCATGAACGCGACGAGGAGGTACCAGACAATCTCCATGACGGTCCCTTCACTCCGCCGCCCGAGCCGCGGGAGGGATCGTCCCGGCGCCGGACTCGGCGAGCTGCCTGTCGTCCCTCGAGCCCTGGGCGATCACCCTCGTCATGAGGATGATGAAGGCGATCGCCAGCAGCGCGTAGATGCCCATGAACCCGAGCAAGGAGAAGAGCCCGTTGCCCGCCGACACGTGGTTCGAGGTGCCGACGGCCGTCAACATGAGGCCGTGGACCAGCCAGGGCTGCCGACCGATCTCGGCCGTCATCCACCCGGCCGTGTTGGCGATGTAGGGCAAGGGCACCGCCAGGACCAGGGCCCACTGCAAGGCCCGGCTGGTGTGAAGACGCCCCCTGCCCAGCCAGACCAGGCCGATCCCGGCGAGGAGGATCAGCAACGTCCCGAGGCCGACCATCACATGATAGCTGTAGTAGAGGAGCCCGATGTTGTCGGGCCAGGTCTCGCGCGGGAAGGCATCCAGGCCACGAACCGATGCGCTCCAGCGACGGTAGGTGAGGAGGCTCAGCATGGATGGCACCTCGAGGGCGTTGTCGATCCGCCGCTCCTCGGTGTTCGGCTGACCGATCAGCACCAGGGGGGCGCTCGGGCGACTGGTGAACAACCCCTCCATCGCCGCCAGCGTCACTGGCTGGTGGTTTGCCACCAGCGCACCTTGTCTGTCCCCGGTCGGAAAGAGCTGCCACACGCTCGCGGCGGCGGCCACGATGATGCCCACCTCGAGCAGGATCGGCGCGACCCGCGCGTCGTCGCGCCCGCGGTTCCGAAGGGCGTAGTAGGCCCCGAGCCCCGCGGAGGCGAAGGCCCCGGTCACGAGCGCCCCACCCATCGTGTGCAGGTATTGCCAGAGCGCCCACGGATTCAACAGCAGCGCGGTCAGGCTCGCGAGCTCGACCGACCCGTCGGCCGCGACGCTGTAGCCGACGGGATGCTGCATCCACGCGTCCGTGGCCACGATGAAGTATCCGGAGAGCCAGGAGCCCGCGAACACCGCGAAGGCCGAGGCGAGATGGGCGCGGGGAGACAGCCGCTTCTCACCGAACAAGAACAGCCCGAGGAAGGCGGATTCGATGAAGAACGCGAACATCCCCTCCATGGCCAGCGTCTGTCCAATCACGCCCCCCGCGAACCGCGAGAACCGCGCCCAGTTCGTGCCGAACTGGAACTCCATCGGGATTCCGGTGACCACACCGAACACGAAGTTGATGGCGAAGAGCCTCCCGATCAAGCGAGCGGCCTCGGCGAAGCCCCGCTCGGGGCGGCGGAGCGCCATGACCTTCAGGATGACGATCAGCGGGGCCAGGCCCATGGTCAACTGCGGGAACAGGTAGTGAAAGGTCGCCGTGAAGGCGAAGTGAAGGCGATGAACCACGAGAGCGCTATCCATGGCGTGACCTCATGGGCGACTGCAGTCGGCCCCTCGGGGACTTTACACCCGTCGGACGCGAAGAGCGCTGTGGGGACTCCGAGGCCTGGCTTCAGGCCGAGGTGGGTGCCTTTCGTTCGGCCAGCGCCCGGACGAGTCGATCCCGGAAGACCGCGATCGAAGCGGGCTTTCTCACGAAGTATGGCGTTCCCATCTCCCGGGCGAGCTCGGACAGGTCGGACCTGGCGGACATGAGGATGATCGGAACGTGCTCCTCGCCCGCGTCGTGCAGCAGCATCTTGTGGGCCATGCCGATCCCTCCGAGCACGGGCATGTCCACGTCGAGCACGACGACCTCGGGCAAGGGTGCTGCTCTCAGGACCGCGAGTCCTTCCTCTCCCGTCGAGGCGGTGCGCACCTCATGTCCGTCCAGGCGCAGAAGCTCGCCCAGGACCTGCACGATGTCGTTGTCGTCATCGACGATGAGCAGGTGAGCCACCCGACGACCGTATCCCTTCGCGCTCCCGGTGTCCACCGCCGGTCGAGCCAGCTCCGCGTTGCGGAGGCCCATCCCGCGAAGTTAACACCTCCCTTTTCAGCCCGGTCCTGGTTCTCCCGATGGGCCGAGGCGTGATCACCCACGATACGTTGACTCTGCTCGGTCTGTCGGGGCTCCTCGCCTGTCTGGCGCTGCTGGTCGACGGGAAGGTTGGCTCCATCCCCAGGACCTCGACCAGGACCCCGATCCGGGTCTTGACCAGGATCTTCGCGAGGATCTCGATGCTGCTGGCCGCGGTGCTCTTCGGCACCGCGCTCGGGCTGCGCGCGCTCGCCACCGACTGGCCCTTGCCCGCGGTGCTGCGATTCGTGGCCATGGCGAGCTTCGCCAGCCTGGCGTTCTACCGCTCGGGCTCCTGGATACGCGAGAAGGTCGAGTGACCGAGGGTCGCCCTCCCCCGACGCCGAGACGGTGAGGGCGCAGCCACATGTGATCTCCGCTACCACCAGGGGATGCCGGCGCATGGAATTCTCGCGGGGCGTCAAGCACGGCCACGTCGGCTCGGCTCGGCGCCCTGCCGCTGCTCGCCTGGACGGCCGGCAAGGCCCCGGAAGGTGAGGTGGCGGGTGCCGGGCGACAGGCCCCGGCAAATACCAAGGGGTACTGGTCGTCGTCGCGCCTCGCGGGAACTTCGCCTCGACGGCGGATCATTGACCCCATTTCGACCCCATTTCGACCC
>CAZIOH010000025.1:59576-62607 GCA_964540815.1 uncultured Myxococcales bacterium
GACCCCATTTCGACCCCATTTCGACCCTATTTCGAGAGCGGTGAACTAGGTTCCGGGCATGGCGAATTCAATCGAAGGCTCCTGGCGGGTGCGCCCGAGCTCGGGGATCGAGAAGCTGGCTGACCGCCTGTGGCGGGTGGAGGGCGCCGTGCCCGGCATGAGCCTGCGGCGCACCATGACCATCGCAAAGTGCGCGGATGGCGGGCTGGTCATTCACAGCGCCATCGCCCTCGACGAGAGCGAAATGCGCGAGATCGAGGCCTGGGGGCCGCCGCGTCACCTGGTGGTGCCGGGGGCGTACCACCGCCTGGACGCCGCGGCGTACAAGCAGCGCTACCCCACGCTGAAGGTGTTCACCACCCGCGGGTCACGTCCCGCGGTCGAGAAGGTGGTCGCGGTCGACGGAGTCTACGAGGACTTCCCGTCGGACGAGGCGGTGCGCCTGCGCACCCTGCCGGGGACGGGCGACCGAGAGGGGGCGATGCTGGTGCGGGGGCTGGACGGCGTCTCGGTGATCCTCAACGACGTCGTCATGAACATGGATCGCAAGCGCGATGTCCTCGGGTTTCTCTTCACGACCCTGATGGGATCGGCTCCCGGGCCACGGGTATCCCGGCTCGCGAAGCTGGCGCTGGTCAAGGACCGGTCGGCCCTGCGGGCGGAGCTCGAACGCCTGGCCGCCTTGCCCGATCTGGCCCGGCTGGTCGTCTCGCACGAGAAGGTCGTGAACGGTCGGGCCGAGGCAAGCCAGGCCCTGCGCCTGGCCGCGGCCTTCCTGTGAAGCCTACCGCCACTCCGCTCCCGCGATCTTGAGCACCCGTCTGTAGTACCTGGAGCTCCTTCACCTCATCAGTCGCTTGACGAATCCTCGATTGTCCGGTGACCGCCGGCCCGGTAGGAGGGAGCACATGTCAAGACGCACCCTTCGACTCGGCGCCATCCTCAGCGGCGTCGGAATGACCCAGAACGAGTGGAGGCATCCTTCGTTGGCGGCGGACGCCAGCATCGACATCGCCTGGTACCGGCAGGCAGCCCGGGCGGCGGAGGCCGAGAAGTTCGACCTGGTGTTCATCGTGGACAGTCCCTACATCACTCCGGACACCGCGCCGCACTTCCTCAACCGGCTGGAGCCGCTCACCCTGCTGTCCGCGGTGGCGGGATCGACGTCGCACATCGGCCTGGTCGCGACCCTGACCACCTCCTACACCGAGCCTTACAACGTGGCCCGCCAGTTCGGCTCGCTCGATCTCATCAGCGGAGGGCGCGCGGGCTGGAACGTCGTCACCACCGGCCTCGAGGGCGCCGCCCGCAACTTCAGCCGCGCCGAGCACTGGGAGCACGACACCCGCTACCGCCGGGCCAGGGAACACGTGCAGATCGTCCAGGGCCTCTGGGATTCCTACGAGGACGACGCCTTCCCCCGCGACAAGGAACGCGGCATCTTCCTCGACAAGACCAGGCAGCATGCCCTGAACCACACGGGGGAATTCTTCTCGGTGGCAGGTCCCCTCAACATCTCCCGGTCGCGCCAGGGCCAGCCGGTGATCTTCCAGGCGGGGGTCTCCGCCGAGGGCCGCGACCTGGCCTCGGCGATCGCCGAGGGCATCTTCACCACCGCGGATGGCTTCGACGAGGCCCGGGAGTACTACGGCGACATCAAGCGCCGCGTGGCGGCCGCCGGGCGCGACCCGGCCCACACCTTGATCTTCCCGGGCCTCTTCGCGATCGTCGCCGACTCCGACGCCGAGGCCAAGGACCGGGAGGAGGCCGAGCTCGGCAAGCTCGATCTCGCCAAGGCGCTGGTCCAGCTCGGTCGTCCCTTCAACTACCACGACTTCTCTCGCTATCCGCTCGACGAGCCGTTCCCCGACCTCGGCGACCTCGGCAGCAATGGCTACCGCGGGCACGCGGAGCGCATCAAGCGCGTCGCGCGCCAGGAAAAGCTCACCTTGCGGCAGGCCGCCTGGCGCTTCGCCGCCTCGCGATCCCCCTTCGTGGGCTCGCCGACCGCCGTCGCCAACGAGATCGAGCGCTGGTTCCTGGAAGGAGCCGCCGACGGCTTCAACGTGCGGCTCGGTAATCCCCAGGACTTTGGCGCCTTCACCAGCAAGGTGCTGCCGATTCTCCGCCAGCGCGGCCTCTTCCGCGTCGAGTACGCGCACGACACCTTGCGCGGGAACCTCGGACTGCCCGTCCCGGCGAATCGCCACACGGTGGCCCGTCGGCGGCAGCACTCCGCTGAGGCGGGCGTCGTGCCGCCGCGCGAGACCAGCGGTCTCCACGCCAGCAGGCTGGCGCCGGCGTTCAGTGGTTCTCGATAGCGCCGCCTTTCAACGCTTGACACGTTCGGGATTGCCATTCCGAGACACTGGTCTTGAAGGTGGCCCGCACCCGGTGGCTCTCAGGTGCGTCGCTGGCCCTCGAGACGCGATAACTGAGAATCACCGAGTCGATGCAGCCGCCGAGCGGATAGCGGGCGGTGTTGAGCAGCAACCTGCGCTTGGCGAAGAGACCAGGAGGCACGCGAATCGGCAGGTTGAGGAGCGCGTCAGCCGGAAACCGATCCTCGCTCACGCTGCCGAGCCCATTGCCTTCGCTCGCGCGCGAGGCCAGCAAGGTGGCCAGGGCCCCGACCGCCACCACGCCGCCGGCCCGCCCGGCCGCTCCCCGCGGGTGGGCCGACCGGGCGACCGCCCCACCGAGCGCGAGGAGCGACAGGGCGGTGTCGCGATTGGCGGCCCGGACGGCGTTGCGCTCGAGGATGGCCGCCTCCCAGGTCTGGATGTCCGCACCAAACGGAATGAGGACGCTCCGGTTCTTGTCGGGCGTTCCGAAGTCCAGATCGATCTGGTCGATCTCGGCCCAGGTCTCGCCGTTGTTCTCGAAGGTGAATTCGATGACTCCGAAGAACGGGCTGGCGAGCCAGTCGAGCTCACCGGCGCTGATCGCCAGCGTCTCCGGAGCCTTCGTGGCCGGCCGGGCTCCGGCGCCCGGCACTGGCGAAGGCGAAGGCGAAGGCGAAGGCGAAGGC
>CAZIOH010000025.1:62707-70366 GCA_964540815.1 uncultured Myxococcales bacterium
GGCGAAGGCGAAGGCGAAGGCGAAGGCGAAGGCACGGGCGAAGGTAAGGGATCGAGAGGAACGGCATAGTCGCCGCTCTGGATCGTCGCGCAGCCGAGCTCGACGGCCAGGCTGGACACCGCGATCGATCCCGCGACCGCCGAGACTCGCAAGACGTGAAGACCACCATGTCGCCGGTCAGAACTGGGCGTCGCGCTCTGGTTCCACATCCCGCGGCCTGATTGCAAGCCGGGCGCCGTCCTTTCGGCCCGGGTTTCCTGCGGCAGCCGCGGATCTCGACTGCGCGTGGCGCTTCCGCCTGTGGCGCTCCGCTCACAGCCTGTGCCGGGTCGCAGCCGGGATTGGCGGCCGGATCCCACCACCTCGCACACGGGCGCACCGCACACGGCACACACGGCGCGCTGGGCACACGGCGTGGACCAAACCCGTCGTAGGATGGTCGGGCGATGCCGAGCGACGCCGCCCCCCAGACAGCGAGGCCCCCGGGCTCCTTCGAGCTCCTGATTCTGGACTGCGATGGCGTGCTGGTGGACAGCGAGCGGATCGTCGCCCGCCTGATGGCCGAGGTGCTGGCGGAGCACGGGTACACGTTGACGCCGCACGAGATCCTGGCGCGCTACATCGGCCACTCGGGACCGGCCGGGCGGCGCATGCTCGAGGCGGACCTCGGCCGAGCGTTGCCCGATGTGATCTTCCAGGCGCTGCGAGAGCGCACCGCCACGGCGTTCGCCCGGGAGCTGCAACCGGTGGAGGGTGTCGTGGCGGCGCTCGACGCCATCCCGATTCCGACCTGCGTGGCCAGCAACGGGGGCCGAGAGAAGATGGAGGCCTCGCTCGAGGCGACGGGGCTCGCGTCTCGGTTTCGCGGCCGACTGTTCAGCGCGTCCGAGGTGCGCCACGGCAAGCCGGCTCCCGATCTACTTCTCCTCGCGGCCGCGACCCTGGGCAAGGCGCCCGCTCGGTGCGCGGTCGTCGACGATACGGTGGTCGGGGTGCGCGCCGGGGTCGCGGCCGGGATGACGGTGTTCGGCTACGCGGCCTCTCCCGCGCACGTACCGAACCTCACGGCCGCGGGGGCCATCGCGTTCGGTCACATGTCCGAGCTCCCCGCGCTGGTCAGAGCGAGTGTTCCGCGGTCGCCAGCCCCACCATCGAAGAGGGCGAAGGTCCCGCCGGGAGAACCATGAGCCTCGCCGGAGCCGGGACCTGGATCTCCGGCGCATGGTCGTCCTTGCCATCGCCGTCCTCGTCGTCGCCGCGACCGGTCGACTCGGAACCTTCGAGGCCCCGCGCGGAGCGGGTCAGCGCCCCGAACTGCAGGAGACGAGCCCTCACCACGTTCCGACTGACCCCGAGCAGGCGGGCCGCGCGGAGCTGGTTCTGGCGCGCATGCGCGTACGCCGTGCGCATCACCATCTCCTCGATCTCGTCCCAGAGGTTGGGCCCGCCTTCTTCGTAGAGCAACCGGAGGGCCTGCTGCAAGGCGGTGCGGGGATCGCCGCTCTCCACCGGACCGGCTCCTCCGGCTCCACCACCTCCTCCTCCGCTGCCGGCGGTGGACGGAACCACCTCCGGTTCGAAGCCAGCCCCGGCCCCCCCGACCCCGATACCGACACTTCGCCGCTGGGGCAGGATGATGAGGGGCAAGTCTTCGGGAACGATCCGGCCGCCCTGGCAGACCAGCAGGGCGTGGTGCATGGCGTTCTCGAGCTCACGGATGTTGCCCATCCATGGGTGTCCGAGCAGGCACGCCTCCGCCGCCGGGGACAGGAGCGGAATCTCGCGCGGTGTCCCGGAGCCGAGGCGGATCCCGTAGAGCTCGAGGAAGTATCGCGCCAGCGGCAAGATGTCGCCGGGTCTCTCGCGCAAGGGTGGGACGCCGATCTTCGCCACCGCCAGCCGGTAGAAGAGATCCTCGCGGAAGTGCCCCGACGCCACCGCCTCCTCGAGCTTGACGTTGGTCGCCGCGATCAGGCGCACGTCCACCGGAATGGGTTGCCGCGATCCGAGCCGAACGACCTCGTGCTCCTGCAGGACCCGCAGGAGCTTGACCTGCGCCCCGAGCGGCAAGTCCCCGATCTCGTCGAGGAACAGCGTCCCACCGTGCGCAGCCTCGAACCAGCCGGCCTTGCCGGTCAGCGCACCCGTGAAGGCCCCCTTCTCGTGGCCAAATAGGTCGCTCTCGATCAGGGACTCGGAGAAGGCTCCGCAGTTGACCGCCACGAAGGGCTGTCCGGCCCGCTGAGACAGCTCGTGAATGTGGCGGGCCACGATCTCCTTGCCGGTGCCCGTCTCGCCCGCGATGAGGATGGTGGCCTTGCTCGGCGCGACCTGCCGGATGCGCGTGAGCAACGCCTGCGAGCGTGGGTCCTCGAACACCAGCGCCTTGGCCCGCACCGAGAGTGACAGTTTTTCGAGCTGCGGCAGTGTCAGGACCGGCACGGCTGTGACCCCCGTGGATGCGGCTTACGCATGGCTTCTCCCTCTGAAACGTCGTTGACCTCGTCCGACCGACACCGGGGCGTCCACTCGACCGAATCGAGCGAGCCCCGGCGCGGCCGCTTCAACAGGAAGAGGCGAGGTACCTCCGCGAACGCGGCGCCTTGTTCATGAGGATGAGCTTATGAGCCCCGGTGACGTAATTCAAGACATACCTCTGTTAAAAGAGACAGTGTGGGAGCAGGTGGGCCGCCCATCGTCATCACCAGGCGGCCCGCCCGCCCGTCCCGTCACAGCTCCGCGTACTGTGGCTCGTCGGCGATCAGGATGCGCTCGAGCACCCGCGGAAAGTCCCCGTAGTTGCGTACGGCGTAGTGAACGGCCGCCCGGTTGTCCCAGAAGGCGATCGAGCCCGGCCTCCAGGAGAAGCGGACCTGCAGCTCGGGCTTCTGGTACTGCGCGAGCACCAGCTGAAGAATCTCGCGGTTTTCGGCGAGATCCAACCCCACGATGTGCGGCCGCTGGGTGAAGTTGACCCAGAGGATCTTCTTGCCCGTCTCCCGGTGGGCTTTGACCAGGGGATGCGCCACGATGGGGTAGTCGTAACCGGCCCGGTTCAGGGCCGAGCGAAAGTCGTGGGTCACGAAGAGCCCCTCGAGCCGTCGCTTGGTCTCGTCCGGCAGGCCCTCGTAAGCTGCGCCGGCATCCACCCAGATGGTGTCTCCCCCCACCTCCGGCAAGGTGACCGCCCGCAGGACCGCCCCCCAGGTGGGAACCAACCGCCAGCTCGTGTCGGTGTGATACCCGGCCTCGAGGGTGGTGGGATCGGCGACCCGTTCGTACTTGGCGAAGTCGGCCGCCGCGATCTTGTGAATCTGCGCAATCTTGTCGTCGCGGGTGGTGTTCGGGTGGGTGTAGAGCTTCCCGAAGCGCCCCGCGAAGGCGGCGTGTTGCTCCCGCGTCAGGCTCTGGTCCCGGAAGAAGACGACCTTGTACTCGAGAATGGTCTGCTTGATCTCGTCCCGGACCGCGTCGCTCAGCGGCTGGCGGAGATCGAGCCCATGAATCTCGGCGCCGATGCTGGGCTCGAGGGGAACGACGGTGAGGGGGGAAGCGAACTCCGAGGTCACGTTGCTGGCGGTTGCGGTCATCTGCATGTCCTTTCTGTGTCGAGGCGCGCGCGTCGCAGACGGCGTCGAGCGGCGGGGGCGGCGGGGTTCCGAAGTCTGTCTCTACAGGCCGGCCATTCGGGCGCGGCGCTGGAGCCTGGGGCGGGCACGGTGAAGGCGGACCTCAGGCGGCCGCCTCGAGGGCGAGGGATGCCCGAACGGCATCGAGGATGGCGGTCGCCTCGGTGCGCACCAGCCAGTCGGGGCTGACGTCCGCGTACCGCACCACCCGGTCGCGCCCGATCACCACCACGGTCGGCATGGGCAACTCCCAGGTCCCCGTCCCGGTGACCTCGCCGATCCCGGGCCCCTTGGACAGCGAGAGCTGCTTGGACGCCTCGTCGAAGGTGTAGACCACGCCGAGCCGGCGCGCGAGGGCGTTCCCGCGATCGGTCGCCACCTCGAACTCGAGGGCGTGTCGGGTCTTGATCTCCACCAGGCGCTCGGGGACCTGCGGGCTCACCGCCACCAGCCGCGCACCGAGCGCACGCAGGTCCGGGTAGAGCTGGCGCTGGTAGAATGGCAGGGCGATGTTGCAGGCCGGGCAGCCCGCGAAGCGGAAGAAGATCAGCACGGCGGGGCCGTCGGCGGTGAGCGCGTCGAGCGTCAGGGTGGTGCCCCCGACCTCGTCGAGCGTGAAGGGCGCCAGCAGGTCCCCGGCCTTCACGAACCGGGACCGATCCGCCGTGTCGACCAGCGTCTGCCGCTGATCGATGTTGACCTTCAAGATGGCGGGATCCATCGTCGCCACCCGGTGGGCATGCAGATCCCCCAGCAGCTTCCTCAAGGACTCGGAATTCTCGCTCGGCATCGTCGCTCCTTTCGGCCAGCGTCGCGGCTGGTCACCCCGGAGCTGATATCACCGCCGCCTCCCGACGAGTCCCCAGAGTTTTTGAACCGACATATCAGGGCGACTGATAGCCCTCGGCGCGAGCTTCAGAAGTTGCCGGCCAGCCGCGCGTAGTAAAACCCCCCGCTCAGCCCGAAGGGCGCGAACATGCCGTACTGTCCCGAGCCATCCTGCACGGCGACGATGCCGTTCTTGTCGGGGTAGACGTCGAACAGGTTGCTCGCCCCCACCGCCACCGAGAAGTGATCGGTGAGGTCGTAGCCGACGTCGAGATCGGTGATCCACTTGGCGCCGAAGGTGCGATCTCCGTCCGCGGTGGTCCCCGATTCGATGTAGGAGCCGAAGCGGGTCACCCGCAGGTTGTTGCGCAGCCGCCAGATGCTCCAGTCCAGGTTCAGCACCAGCTTGTCCTTGGGGACGGCGACCACCAGATCCCGCTGGGCCTGGCGCCCGAAGAGCACCACGTTCAGGTTGTCGAGCGCCGCCGGGTTGTCGGCGACGTGCGTGATGCTGGTGGTCGCGTAGCTGTAGGCGGCGCTCGGGTGCACGGTCCCCAGAGGCACGCCCTCGGTGCTCGGCCGGAAGGTGGCCTCGGCCACCACGTCGATCCCCCGGGTTCGACTGTCGAGGGCGTTGGTGAAGAACTGCGCGCTGTCCACGCCGGTGATGCCGTTGGCGACCAGGATGTCGCGGATGGCGGTTCCGCCGTTGTTGGCGGTCCCGAGGAACTCGGTCTTGACGATGCGACCGTCGAGGTTGATCTGGTAGAGATCGGCGGTCAGACGAAAGGCGCTGACCGGCTCGAAGGTCACGCCAGCCGTGAAGTTCAGCGACTTCTCGGGCTTGAGCGGGGTGGCCCCGAGCGCCAGCGCCGCCGGGCTATCCACCGGGAGGAACTTGGAGGTGGTGTTGACCCGGTCGCTCCCGATGATGGTCGCGGTGTTCTGGGTGGTGGAGAAGCCAGTCTGCGATAGAGAGGGCGCACGAAAGCCGCTGTTGATGCCCCCCCGCAGCGCCAGGCCGTGCACCAGCTCGACCCGGGTCGAGACCTTGCCGCTGATGGTGTTGCCCGCGCTGTCGTCGTAGTGCTCGGCCCGAGCGGCGAGCCCGACGTACCAGCGGCGGGTGATCTTGTTGCCGAGATCCAGGTAGGTGGCGATGTTGTTGCGGTGGAGGGAGCGCTGGTCGGCGGGCGAGGTCCCCGTGAAGGAGGCCAGACCAGGCGAAGGGGAGAGCCCGCCAAAGCCTCCGATGCCACCTGCGAGCGGCGCCTGGTGAAACGGGTCGGTGCCGATGGGAATGATGTAGCCCCCATCGCGGTAACTGTCGGGCTCCCCGGCGAGGTTGCGGAAGCGCTCCCAGCGGTGCTCGAACCCGAAGGACAGCTCGAGCGGCTCGGCCAGGCCGAGGCTGAAGGCCTTGCTGATGTCGAGGTTGTTGACCAGGAGATCCTGGATCTGCTTGCCCATGAAGAACGAGGTGGGGCTGGTGGGCCCGAGCGAGGGGTTGAGGGTGTTCTCGGCGCCGAGCCGCACGTGATCCCGGCCGTAGCTGCTGCTCAGATCCCAGTCCCACTCCGCCACGGTGCCGCGCAGGCCGAGCGTCGGTTGGAAGTCCCACTCCGAGATGCGCCGGTAGGCCTGAAAGCCAGTCGGATAGAGCTCCGGGAGGGAGTTGATGTTGTTGGCGGAGAAGGCTCCGCGGGCGTCCTTGATGTTCCGGTAGCTGAGGGTCGAGAAGCTGTAGAGTCGAAGCGAATCGCCGAGCGGCAGCTCGGCGTTGTAGAGGGCGTTGAAGATGAGATCGCGGTTGGAGCGGCCGTAGCCATTCGCGAAGATGCGCGAGCGGGCGGCGGCCTCGCGCGGGTCGGGCTCGGTCGCGGAGATGGGCGGGTAGTAGTCGTTGGGCTGGCCATTGGCGCGCAGGGCGGGGAGCGGACCGGCCGAGGAGTCGGCGGCATCGTGGAACTTGGCTTCGAGCGCGAGCCGGGCGAAGCCGCCGTGGTGCCCGAGCGGCGTCCCCACGCTCAGGGTCTGCTGGACCAGGGCCGCGCCCTTGCTGTAGGTCGAGCCAGCGGTCTCGCTGAAGGAGAGCCCGGTGGGCTCGCGATCGAGGATGATGTTGATGACGCCCGAGATGGCGTCCGACCCGTACTGCGCGGCCGCGCCGTCGCGGAGGACCTCGATGCGGCCGACGCCGCTCGTGGCGATGAGATCGATGTCCACCGGGGTGCTTCCCCCCGAGACCCGCGAGAGGTTGTTGATGAGCGAGGTGGTGTGGCGACGCTTGCCGTTCACCAGCACGAGCACATAGTCACCGGAGAGGCCCCGGATCGCGATGGGGCGCACGCTGGCCGAGGTCCCGCCGCCGCCGAGCGCCGGCATGGTCAGGGAGGGGATGAGGTTGCCGAGGATCTCCTTGAGCCCGGTGCGGCCGGTGGCGGTGAGTTGCTCCGCGCCGATGACGTCGACCGGAACGGGGCTGTCGGCCACGGTGCGCGGCTTGCTCCCGCGCACCCCGGTGACGACGACGGTCCCGAGGGCCACCGCGCTGTCGCTGGTCGGGCCTGGGGAAGCGGCGTTCGGTGGGGGAATCGGCGCCGGAGGTGCGGGGGGCGGTGGGGGCGAAAGCGTCGACGTCTCGGGAGGCGCGCCCACCACGGGGGCGGCAGTCTGCGGAGCTGCCGGCGCCGGGACCAGGTCAGGATGCACGGGCGATGGCGCCGGTAGCGCCGGTGGGGGCGTCGGGGCGGGGACGATGCCCCCTTCCGATGTGCCGGCGTCCACGCTCGACATCGGTTCGGAGACGCCGGCCGGCGCGACCGGCTCGTCGGGCACCTGGCCGTGCGCCACCCCTGCGAGGGGCACGACGAGGACCGCACCGAGCAGAGTCGTGACGACACGTGATGCGCGCTGGAGGGGAGTGAGTGCTAGGCGGCGGTTGGGCATGAATGCGGACCTCGGGAGGACGTTGGGCTCCCGGGCTCAGCAATCACCATGCCGATTTCATGCGTGCGGGCCTTGAAAAGTGGGGCCCCTCTCATTCCGGGGTCGGCAACGCGAAGTACCTCGTTCACCGTCCGTTGTTCGGGCGAGCCTACCGCGGCTTTGCCGCGCGGAGCGAGAGGGGCGCGGGGACGGGCGAGGGGCAGCGAGCCACGTCCCCGATTCAATCGCCGCGCGGGGACGGGCGAGCGTAGCG
>CAZIOH010000026.1:0-23424 GCA_964540815.1 uncultured Myxococcales bacterium
TGATCGCCGAGTACTGCGGCGCGGCTCCGGGCGAGCGGATCCTCGATGCCTGCGCGGGGCTCGGCGGCAAGACCGCGCACCTCGCGGCCCTGGGCAACGGCGATGGCGCCGGCACCGGCGTGCGCGTCGAGGCGTACGACATCTCGGCCTCCAAGCTGTCGGCGGCCCGGCAACAGCTCGCCCGCCTCGGAGTGCGGGGCGTGGTCACCCGCGCCGCGGATCTGACCCTGCCCCTGCCCGACGACGTCGGGCTCTTCGACCGGGTGCTCCTCGATGCGCCGTGCTCGGGGCTCGGGGTCCTGCGCCGCCATCCCGAGGCCCTGCTCCGCAAGACCGAGGCCAACCTCGCGCTGCTCGGCGACGCGCAGAAGCGAATGCTCGACAACGTCGCGCGGGTCGTGCGGCCAGGCGGGCTCCTGGTCTACGCGGTGTGTACCTTCGATCGGGCGGAGACCGAGGAGGTGGTCGAGGCCTTCCTGGCGGCACACCCCCGCTTTCAACTGGAATCACCCGCGGCGATCCCGTCCACCGAGCCGGCTTCACGCTGGGACTCCCTCACGGTCGCCCCAGGGATCCTGCGAACCTGGCCCACCGGCGATCCCGCCACCGACTCCGACGCCTTCTTCGCCGCCCGCTTCCGCGCAATCTCCCCATAGATCGATCCCCGCCATGAAGGCGCAACGAGGTCCGAAGTCCGGGCCCAATTCCTCGTCCTCGTCGCCGTCCTCGTCCTCGTTCCCCGTCGCGCCCAGCCGCGTGACGAGGACGAGGCTGGGGCTGGACCTTGGGGGGTAACTTTCGCGGACGTACACTAAGATGTTCCAGATGAACCGCCCTTTGCGCATTGCCCCTTCGATCCTGTCGGCAGACTTCGGGCGTCTGGCCGAGGAGGTGCGGGCGCTCGAGGTGGCCGGCGCCGATCTCGTGCACGTCGACGTGATGGACGGTCGCTTCGTCCCCAACATGACCATCGGGCCGGTGGTGGTGGCCGCGCTGCGCCCGATCACCCACTTGCCGCTCGACGTCCACCTCATGATCATCGAGCCCGAGCGCTACATCGACGCATTCGCCGCGGCGGGGGCCGACATCATCACGGTCCACGTCGAGGCTTGCCCGCACCTGCACCGGACCGTCCAGCAGATCCGCGGCACGGGGAAGAAGGCCTCGGTCTCTCTCAACCCGCACTCGCCGATCGACCACCTCGACGTGGTGCTGCCGGATCTCGAGATGGTCCTGCTCATGACCGTGAATCCGGGGTTTGGTGGCCAGAAGTTCATCCCCGGGGTCGTTCCCAAGGTCCGGGCGCTGCGCGCGGAGATCGAGCGGCGTCACCTCGATCTCGACATCGAGGTGGACGGCGGGGTCACGCCCGAGACCGCTCCGATCCTGGGCGCGGCGGGAGCCACCGTGCTGGTCGCGGGCTCGGCGGTCTTCGCGAGCTCGGACTATGCCGCGAACATCGAGGCCCTGCGGGTCGCGGGACAGGCCGGGGCGGGCGCGTGGTCCGTCACCGGGTCGTGACAGAAACGAGACGCGGCCTCTTCCAGGCTCTCCTATTGTGCGGCGGTGTCGCCGTGCACGCTCTCCATGACACCCCCGGCGGCCCGCGTTCGGGCCGGTGCCCGCCTCGTTCTCGTGCTCGTCCTCGCGCTGGGGGCGATCGGGAATCTGAGCGGGTGCTCCCTGTCGCTCGATACGAACGGCGCCCAGTGCGCCCGGAACCAGGACTGTGCCCGGTTCCAGGGGGCCGTGTGTGACGCCGTCACCCACCTGTGCGTTCCTGGTGTCGCGTCGAAGCCGACGCCGACGCTGGCGAATGCCGGAGATCCCACCGTCGACGCCGGGACCGACGGTGATCCCGCACGTGGAAGCGACGTCGCCGCCGGAGGCGCTGGCCCCGAGGGGACCGCGTCCGAAAGCAGCCGCGGATGTCGGGTCGCCGCCGGCTGTGCTCCGTGCGCGCCGCCCCCGTCGCTCGAGCTGCTGAACGGGTGCAGCGACGTCATCTGCGTCGCCTTCGACAACCACGTGCGCCTCTCGAACCTCGGCCCCGACGGCGGCCTCACTCCGCTCCCGTGACCCTGAACGCCATGTCCAGGCCGCAGCCCAGCTCCCGTCACACGCAGGCTCGAGCCGCCGAGGGGGCGATCCTCACGCCGCCCTGCCGGGCCGGCGTCCCGACACGCGCCGCGGAGGATTTGGTCCTTGTCCTGGTCCTGGTCCTCGGACTTGGCCTCGGGGCGGTGCGGTCCGCCTCGGCCGCGGATTGCACCACCGCGCGCAATCCGGTCTACGTGGCCGGCTCGACCGCCGCAAAGCCCATCCTGGCCCAGGTCGCGAAGTTCCTGGCCGCGCAGAATCCACCCGTGACCATCGTCTATTCCGGGCAAGGCTCCTGCGCCGGGGTCGACGCCATCCTCAACGGCACCCCGCTGCGCGGTGCGGTCGCCACCGCGACCGCGCTCAGCACCTGGGACGCCACCGGCGCGGAGCTCAAGTGCGACCTCGCGGCCGCGCCCGCGCCGGCGACCACATCGGGCGCCACGCCCGGAACCACCTCCGCGTTGCCCACCCGGACCGTGGTGGCGGACATCGGCTTGTCGGATGTGTTCGCCAGCACCTGCTTCTCGTTGCCGGGGGGCCTTCCATCGAACGTCCAGGATTTTCTCGGCCCGGTGCAGACCATGACCTTCGTGGTTCCGAAGTCCTCTCCCGAGCGCTCGATCAGCGCCGAGGCCGCCTACTACGTCTTCGGGTTCGGCGCGACCTCCGGGGCGAGCCCCTGGACCGACGAGGCGTGGCTCCTGCACCGAGACGCGCAGTCGGGGACCGAGCGCATGATCGCCACGGCCATCGGGGTGCCGCCGGGCCGCTGGAAGGGAACCGGCACCACCTCCAGCACGGATCTGCTCGGCCGTCTCACCGCCCCGGGCACCGGGGCGCAGACGCTCGGCATCCTCGCGACCGACGTGGCCCAGAGCAACCTCGGCATGCTCAACATCCTCGCCTACCAGCACTTCGGGCAGACCTGCGGCTATTATCCGGATCGGGACGCGACCACCAACGAGAAGATCAACGTTCGGGACGGGCACTACGCGATCTGGGGCCCGGTGCATCTGTTCACCCGCCTCGGCGGGGCGGGGTATCCCGCCAACGCCTATGCGGGCGACGTCATCGGTTACGTGACGGGGACCAAGGTGGCGCCCGCGGGACTGGACCTGGTCGCGCTCGAGGCGCAGAGCCACGTCGTCCCTCCCTGCGCCATGCGGGTGAGGCGCACCGAGGAGCTCGGACCGCTCGCGTCCTTCGCGCCGCCCGGCGCCTGCGGTTGCTACTACGACAAGGTCGCGAACGGCAGCACGAGCTGTCAGGTCTGCGCCTCGGCCCACGATTGCCCAGCGGCGAGCCCCGCCTGCAGCTACGGATACTGCGAGACCCAGTGACGGCAATGCCGGTCGGGCACGGACCGACGGGTCGCCGGTTTCACCAGGGGCCCGTTCGACCCGGGGCCTCCGCCTGGCCGGTCGGATCGAGCGTGACGTAGAGCGAGGCCGCGGCCATCAGCAGCGTCCCCGCGAGGAAGCCGTCCGTGACCAGGGCGAGGCGCCTCGCCCGGCTGGACGGAGCGTCGAGATCGCCCGGTGCCAGCGGATACCCGTCGCGGCGCTGTTGCAGGTCCCGGGACGCGGCGAGCGCCATCCCGCCAGAGATCGCCGCACCCGCGGCGAGCAGGGCCGTCGCGCTCCAGGTCACCCAGATCGCTGGCCCGACCGACCGCGCGGGCTCTGCCCCTCCGTGGGGGGGCCTGCCGGTGGTCGTGAACCATCCTGCCGCCCGGCTGCTGGTCGTGCCGGGATCGGCGGAGCCGGCGAGCGCGGACAGGCCATTCCCCGAGAGCCCGGGCACCGGCCGGGCGAACCGGATCCGCGCCGTCTCTCCCCCGATGACCTCGACCATCCGCACCGAGCGCGGGCCGGCGGGCCGCACCAGCTCGAGCTTGCGTTGACCGACGCTGGCGGACAGCGGGCCGGCGACGGGCGCGCTCGCCACCTTCACGTCGTCGAGCAAGATGTCCGCGCCGTCGTCGGTGGTGTCGGTCGCGATCTCGATGCGGCCGATGCGCCGCTCGAGCTGCTGGATGTCCTGCTCCACCTTCTCCCGCCGCCCGCCCGGCAGATCCCCGCCGCCGTCGCGCAGGTAGTGTCGAAAGTGCGCCAGCGCCTGCACGTAGTCCTGTCGCTGATAGGAGATCTGGCCGAGGTTGTAGAGGATCTTGTAGCTCGGGACGAGCTGATAGGCGCGCTCGAGCTCCGCCGTGGCCCCCGCCAGATCGGCGTCGTCGTAAAGCTCTATCCCGCGGCGAAAGTGCTTCTCGGCCTCGCTGCGCGCCACCCCCGCGCCGTCGTGACCGACGAGCGGCGGGTCGGGCGAGTCGGCGGCCTGGGACACCCGAGGGGGCCCGGCCACGAGCGCCAGCAGCAGCAATGGGGTCACCAGGGTCGCACGAAGGCTCCGGCGGACCACGCGCACGTCACGGGCGGGCGGGCGTCGAGTGATGCTCACGGGGAAAACGGGCTCTCGGTGTCGATCTCTCGCCGACGGGTGGAGGGCGGCGGCGCACCCAGATCGACCGAGAAGGCGTCAGCCCCAGCCGGCACGCCTTCGGGGAGCCACCGCTGACCGGACTGACCGCGCCCCACGTCACGCTCATCGCGCCAGGCCCATCGCTCGTGGGTGTCTTCGCGCCGGTGCTGGCGCGCCCGCCGGAGCGCCGTGCTCCGGGGCGCCTCGTCGGTCTCGAGCGGCACGGTTCGCGGCGGCGCCGACACCGAAGGGCTGGGCGCCGGGCTGGGTGCCGCGCGCAAAGACCGACCAGGTGAAGACCAGGACGAAGACGCGGGCGAAGGCGGAACCGGCCCGCCCCTGTGAAGCCCGGTGCCACCACGCACGATCAATCCGAGCACGACGAGCCCACCGCAGGCCAGGGCCGATGTCCTCACCCACCGCCATCCGCGGCGCGCGGCGACATCGGTGGGCAGCGTCGGCATGGGATCGGGGGTCTCGGGCGGAATCGGGTCACGGGTGAGCTCTCGGGCTCCGCCGGGCTCGACCGCGGGCGGGGCGGTTTCCCCGGTCGCCCGCAGGCCGCTGCCGAGGTGTCGGTCGATCACCGCCTGCCGCTCGGCGCGCTCGTGCGCGAACGCCATCGAGACCAGCTTGCCGAGGTGGCGGGTGTGCGAATCGGCCACGAGCGGCAGCATGCCCTGCAGCGCGTGCTCCATCTCGGCCGCCGTCGCGTAGCGGTCGTCGGGGTTCATCGCGAGGGCCTTGCGACACACGTCCTCGAGACCGGAGGGCAAGGCGCTGGTCGAGCGCACGGGGGGCAGCGGCAAGCCGTACGACAGGTGCCGGACGATCGTCACCTCCGTCATGCCCTGCCACATGCGCCGGCCCGCGAGCAGCTCCCACAGGATGACCCCGACCGAGAACAGATCGGCCCTCCGATCGACGGGCTGCGGGCGGAGCTGGTCGGGGGCCATGTACGCGAGCTTGCCCTTGATGGTTCCCGGGCGGGTCTCGTGGGAGGCCGCCACCATCTTCGCCACCCCGAAGTCCACCAGCTTGACGTGGCCATCGTAGGTGATGAAGACATTGTGGGGGCTCACGTCCCGGTGCACGACCCCGAGCGGCCGGCCGTCGTAGTCGGTGAGATCGTGGACATGTCCGAGCCCCGCCAGGATCTCGATGACGATGCGCAGGCGCAGCGCGAGCGGCAGGGTGAGCTCCGTGGTCCCGCGTGCGGCCGACAGCCGGTTTTGCACCCGGGTCAGCGGCTGCCCGTCGAGGTACTCCATGGCGATGGTGAGTCGGCCGTCGTGCTCGCTGACCTCGTAGGTCTGGACCACGTTCGGATGGCTCATGCGGACGGACAGGCGGGCCTCGTCGAGGAACATGGCGGCGAACGTCGGGTCGGACGCCAGCTCGGGCCAGATGCGCTTCAGAACCACCACCTTCCGGACGGTGGCTTCGGAGGCCACGGCCAGGAACACCTCGGCCATGCCACCCCGCCCGATCCGCGCGAGCTCGCGGTATCGCGGGGCGGCGTCGATGGGTCCTACGTGGGCGTCGGATGGCGGCATGTCGATGGCGATGGGCGACTCGGGGAGCGTCCCAGCGCGCGACACTAGCCCTGGCCCATCGACAGGGGGGTGAAACTTCCGTGACAAGCGGCCGAACTCGACCAGACCAGACAGGGGCTACCCTCGCTCCAGTGCATGGGGCATCCGGGCAGCCTTGCATCGAGGCAAGGTCACCTGGGCCCGGGAACTGGGAGGCGCGGGGGGAGGCAAGAGCGTACGGGTGGATGGGGCGGAGCAGGTGCGACCTCGAGGCGCCGCGAGCGGCGCGGGGGTGAAGGTGGGGGAGTTGGCGGTCTGGCTCCGGGGTCGACCCGTTTCCTTGTGTTCCGTCGGGTTCGGGCTCGCTGCGGTTCTTGCAGAGGCGTGGGCCATGCCTTCCTCGAGCTCCGGGGTTCCACGGTTCCGCCTCGTCTTCCGCCTGTCTCTGGGGCTCGGTCTCGGGGGGGTGGTTGCCGCCTGCGCCGGGATTCATACCGTCGAGCCGGTCGTGGGCGCGGCCGGGGGCGCTGCGGGTTCTGTCGGCGTCGGCGGTGGCCCCGCAACTGGCACCGGCGGGACCGCGAGGGGCGGGCTCCTCCTTGGCGGGGGCGGCGCGTCTGGCCGGGGGCAGGGTGTCACGTGCAGCCCGTGCACCGACTTCCCCGCGGCGCCCATCTTCGACAGCGGGGCGCCCGACAACTCCCAGGCGTTGCTCGGTCCGTCCGGCGGCAGTGGGGCCAGCGCGCCCGGCTCGACCGCGCCCTGCTTGCTCGAGCCGGAGGACGGCTCCCTGTTTCCACGCAACTGGTTGCGCCCCCGCTTCCGCTTCGCGCCCGCCGGTAATCAGGATCTCTTCGAGCTGCGGCTGCACGTCGACAACCAGGCCAATGATCTCGTCGTCTACACCACCGCGACCAGCTGGACGATGCCCAAGGATCTGTGGAAGTCCCTCTCCATCGACGCCACCGATCGCGACATCGCCGTGACCGTCCGGGGCGTCGCGCGCGCCGCCGCCGGCGCGGGGGGCGGCGCCAGCTCCGCCGCCAGCGCCACGATCCGCATCGCGCCCGCCAGCGCGGACGGGACCATCGTGTACTGGACCACCTCGGGCGGCTCCGCGCTGAAGGGGTTTCACGTCGGCGACGAGAGCGTCACCACCGTGCTCACGCCGTCGAACGCCTCCGGGCAATGCGTGGCCTGCCACAGCTCGACCCCCGACGGTGCGTTCATCGGCTTCTCGGCCTCGCCGATCGTGAGCGGCAACTCCTCTCACATCGAGATCCGGTCCGGGCAGAATCCAGCACAACAACCGAGCTTCCTCTCCGCCTCGGCGCAGACCCTGCTCGCGCGCGTGCAGCAGCAGCTGCCCACCTTCTCGCGAGGGCACTGGACGTCCGGTGATCACGTCCTCGTCGTCGCCGAGTCCGACACCCCCGGAGTGCCAGCCAGGACCCACCTCGACTGGATCGATCTCGAGGCCAGCTCGACCGCGCAGGGGGTGGGCTGGGGCGAGCTGGCGCGAACCGGCGATCCGGGCGCGGGCCCCGCGCACCCGTTCTTCAGCCACGATGGCCAGAGCTTGGTCTACGCCTCGTCCTCCGGGATGATCAACGGCGGGATCGTGGATCACGGCGATCTGTACCGGATCCCGTTCGCCGATCGAAAGGGCGGGGCTGCCAGCCCCATCCCGGGGGCCAGCACCACGCAGTGGAACGAGTTCTACCCGGCGCTGTCGAGCGACGATGGGTTGCTGGCCTTCACGCGTACCCCGGACGGACAGACCAGCTACGACAACGCCGCCGCGGAGATCTTCGTCGTGAGGGCGGCCGGTGGCACCCCCACCCGTCTCCGCGCGAACGATCCGGTCGCGTGCCTCGGCAGGACCAGCCCCGGGCTCACCAACAGCTGGCCCAAGTGGGCCCCGACCGCCGGGAGCGTCCTCGGCAAGACCTACCACTGGCTCATCTTCTCGTCGAAGCGCCTCGACCAGTCGCACCCGCAGCTCTTCATGGCGGCCGTGGTCGAGGACGAATTCGGTTTCAGCACCACGCCGGCGCTCTACCTGTGGAATCAACCGGCCGGCGAGAACAACCACACGCCCGCGTGGGACGTCTTCCAGATCCCCGCGGTCGAGTGAAGGGTCGGCTCGGGACGCGTGGGCGTAACGCGCTGCTCCAGGCTTTGTAAAGAGTCCACTCAAAATGACTGGACCTTGCCTGGCGAGGGTGCGAAGATCACACTATCCGACGCGGTGGCCGTGAGCCCTGACGGCCAGAGGACCATGCCCCTCATGGTGCTCGTGCCGTGGGATCGCCGAATTGGTCGAGCGCGGGGCTGAACCCGAAAGGTACTGCTGCCCATGGCAACACTGTCGGACGCCTTCCCGTGTGGTGCGCCTCGAGTCGTGACGACACGATGTCGAGCGCGGCCCCGTCGCATGTCGGCGTGGAGGCTCGGGGTGTTGTTCGCCGTCGGCGCCTGCGCAGGCCAGGTTCACGGGCCGGCGGACCCGGGCGGGGCGCCGAGCGACGGCACCTCGCCGGGATCGGGTGGAACGAGTGGCTCGATCCCCGGGAACGGAAACGTCGGGTCGGGCGGGGCGGGACCGTCCGGCGGCGTCGGTGCCTCGAGCGCTCCGGTCGCCACGCCCGGCGCCGGCGGGGCCGACCCCGGCAGCAACCCGTCCTCGGGGGCCGCCGGTGGGACGGCGGTCACGGGCAGCGGGGGCGCGACCGCGGTCTGCGATCCCGCGACCGTGGCACCGGGGCGCGCGCCACTTCGCCGGCTGACCCAGTTCGAATACGGCAACACCGTGCGTGATCTGCTGGGCGACACCACCTCTCCTGGCGCCGCGCTCCCCGCCGAGACCCTGGCGAGCGGGGTGGCGATCTTCGGCAACAACGCGGACAACCAGTCGGTCTCGAGCTTGCTCGCCGAGAAGTACGACACCGTCGCCGCCGGGATCGCCGATCGGGCGACGGCGACGCCGGCGGCGCTCGGCAAGCTCGCACCGTGCGGCAGCACCATCGTGGCGACCAGCCCGACCGCCACCGAGGATGCCTGTGCCCGCACCATCGTCGGCGCCGTGGTCCCGAAGGCCTACCGGCGCCCGCTGACCTCCGCCGAGAGCGACGAGCTCGTCGCCTTGTACAAGGGCATCCGCACCGGGAACACCTTCGCCTCCGGGATCGCCGGGGTCCTCGAGGCGGTCCTGCAGGCGCCGGATTTCCTGTACCGGATCGAGTTCGGGATGCCCGATCCCGCGCGTCCCGGGGTGAAGCGCCCCACGCCCTACGAGATGGCCACGCGCCTGTCGTACCTGTTCTGGGGAACCTTGCCCGATGCCACCTTGACCGCGACGGCCGGCACGGGGACGTTGCTGACCAACGCCGGCGTGCTGGCGCAGGCCAAGGGCATGCTCGACGACGCGCGGTCGCATCCCATCATGGCGTACTTCTTCGACAGCCTGCTGCCGATCAACAACCTGACCAGCCTCGAGCGCGACAAGACGCTGTACCCGACCTTCGGTGCCACCATCGGCAACCTGATGCACCAGGAGACCCAGCGCTTCCTCGAGTACGAGATCTACGAGGGGCCCGGCACCTGGACCGACATCCTCACCGCCCCCTACACCTTCGTCAACGACGCGCTCGCCAGCTACTACGGGATGGCCGGGGTGACCGGCTCGGCGTTCCAGAAGGTGGCGCTCGATCCGCGCAAGCGCATCGGGCTCCTGTCGCAAGGCGGGGTGATGGCGGGCTCGACCGTCTCGAACACCACGAGCCCGGTGCTGCGTGGCTCGTTCGTGGTGCAGAAGCTGATGTGCCGGATCATCCCGCTGCCGACCGGGGACATCCTGGCGATGGTCAAGCCGCCCGATCCCTACTCGTTCCCGACGGCCCGCGAGCGGTTCGCGGCGCACCGGATGAACCCGGTGTGCATGACCTGCCACCAGTTCATGGATCCGGTGGGGCTGACCCTCGAGAACTACGATCCGGTCGGGCTGTGGCGCGACACCGAGAACGGGGTGACCATCGACGCGAGCGGCTCGGTGCCCGGGACCAGCGGGGCCGCGGCCGGCCCGGTCGACATGATCAAGCTCCTGGCCTCGGCCGACGCCACGCAGACCTGCTTCGCCAGCCACTGGCTCGAGTATGCCTACGGCCGCACGCTCACCGCCGACGGCGACGCTTGCACCCAGCAGACCGTGCAGGCCGCCTTCAAGGCCGCGGGCTACAACGTCAAGCAGCTGCTGTTGTCCCTGACCCAGACCGACGCGTTCTTGTACCTCCCCGCAGCTCAGTGAGGAGCCCGTCCATGGCACAGTTCCGCATGAACCGCCGAACCCTGATCCGCGGCGCTGGCAGCATCGCCATCGCGCTCCCCTGGCTAGAGGCCATGGGGCCGAGCCGCTACGCGCGCGCCGCTGGCACGGCCGGAAAGCGCTTCGTCAGCGTGTTCCAGCCCGGGGGGACCGTCATCGACAAGTGGCGGCCCACCGGCACGGAGACCGCTCCGGTGCTGAGCCCGATCCTGGCGCCGCTCGAGCCGGTCAAGGGAAAGGTGCTGATCGTCGACGGGCTGCAGATGCAAAGCGCGGTGGGTGAGCAGCACCAGTCGGGGATGATCGCGTTCCTCAGCGGGACGGTTCAGGCCGGCGGGGGGACGGGGTACTCGCAGGGGCCGTCCATCGATCAGGTGCTGGCGGGGCGGCTGTCGGTCGGCAAGAAGCTGCAGAGCTTGCAGGTGGCCGTGCGCTGGGCGACCGGCAAGTCGCACGGCAACCTCTCGCCGATCAACGCCGTCTACTTCGAGAGCGCGAGCCCGTACAGCCCGATCCCGCCGCGCCTCGATCCCCAGACCATCTGGAGCGATCTCTTCGGCACCCTCGGCACCACCCCCACCACCGGCGGGGCCGCCGGGGTCGACCCGGTCGCGGCCCGCCGCAAGTCGATCCTCGACTTCGTGGACAAGAAGTACGTGGCGCTGTCGGCCAGGCTCGGGGCCAGCGACAAGCAGAAGCTGGATCAGCACCTGACCAAGATCCGGGAGCTCGAGCAGAGCATCACCGTCACCACCACCACCACCGCCACGTGCAAGGCGCCGACCAAGGTGGACACCACCGGCTACAACCCCACCTCCGGGCTCAAGTCGGCCGACGATGGCTCGCTGGTGGACAACTCGACCGACGCGGCCATCCCCAAGGTCGGCCAGTTCATGATGGACATGATCGTGATGGCCCTGGCCTGCGACATGACCGGGGTCGCGTCCCTGCAGTGGAGTGACTCCGAGGCCAAGCACACCTTCCCGTGGTTGAACCTGATGAACCACCACCACTACTACCAGCACGACGGGGGCTTCCAGCCAACCCAGTGCCAGCAGATCGACACCTGGTATTCGCAGCAGCACCTCTACCTCATCCAGCAGATGGCGGCCGTCGACATGGGTGGGCACAGCCTGCTCGACGAGAGCGTGGTCTTCTTCGGCTCCGAGATCTCCGAGCCGCCCACCCACAAGAAGCTGAACATGCCGTTCATGCTGGCGGGCGGCGCCGGGGGGCTGCGCACCGGGCGCTGGGTCTCGTACCCGAACAGCCCGTCACACAACGGCCTGCTCGTGTCGGTCCTGAACCTGTTCGGCGACACCCGCACCAGCTTCGGGACCGCCCAGTACACGAACGGGCCGCTCGCCAACATCGTCTGACGGCGCGGGCATCGGGACCCCGGACCTCCCGTTTCCGAGGCGCAAACCGTCGAGATCGGTGGACGTTCACGTTTAAATGGACGTGGACCTGGACGCACCCGTGATCGTGGCCGTGACGAGCCGTGCACGTGCACGTGAACGCCCCCCGTGGACCTGATCGGCAGGGCCCAGGGGATGGATGAGCCGGTCGAGCTTTCTCTTCCTCGAGAAACCAGCGATCCGCGCACCCCGCTCAACTTTCGATCGATTCGATCACGCCCACGGGGGCGTTCAGGTTCACGTGCACGGCCACGGTCAGGGGATCGGCCACGGCCACGACCACGGGTTTTGACGGCTCGCTTTGAAGGGCCTCAGGCGACGATCGCCGAGGCGACGCCCTTGGTCAGCGAGGCGTCGCCGAAGTCGTCGACCGGGGTGCCGTCGGCCTTGCGGACCCCGGCGGCGTTGAGGAGGGTGTTCAGCATCTGGTTGCCGACCACCTTGCCGACGTCGAGGAACTGTCCCGTCTTGAGGTAGCCGTTCCCCGTCCCGCAGAGGATCCAGGGGACCCGGGTGAACGAGTGCGCGCCGTTGGCCACCTGGTTGGTGAGCACGGTGACGCCCTGGTCGAGGAGGGTCCCGGTCGGGGTGGTGTAGCTCGCCAGGGTGTCGAGCAGGAACTTGAAGTAGCCGGCGTGCAGGCGATCCACCTGGCGGCAGAGCTCGGCGCCGTTCGGCACGGCCCGGTGCGAGGCGGTGTGGAAGACGAAGGTGGTCCCCGAGATGGTGAGCTGGTGGTCGTCCTCGCGATCCCCGATCTTGAGCACCGCCACCCGGCTGTAGTCGGAGGCCATCGCGAAGGCCATGAGCTGCATCTGCAGCTTGATCACCGTCTCGTGGTTGGGGATGTCGTAGGGCGCGGGATCCACCGTCTGCATCGCGCTGACGGTGGCGGCCGGCAGCGCGGAGATGGCCGACGCGCTCATGGAGATCTCGATGTCGCGGATGGCGGCGAAGTGCTGGTTCAGGCGGTTCACGTCGCCGCTGGCGAGATCCTTGCGGGCGAGCAGGGCGGTGATCTGGGCGCGCAGAATATCGTTGACGCTCTTCGACCGGCTGGCGAGGAGCTGCTGCGCCTGCATGGCGGCCGGGTTGGTGCTGGTCCCGGCCACGACGCCGACGATCTTCTGGTACGCCTTGTAGGGGCTGTCGATGTACGTGCGCGGCTGCCCCGGGCCGATGTACGAGACGTACCCTGGGATGTCGTAGCCGGTGCCGCCCGGGGAGTACTTGCCGGCGTGGAGCACGAGCGGCTCGCGGCCGGCGGGGTTCTTCTCGCGGGCGATGCGGCTGTCGATGGACTCTCCGGAGGCCAGGGTCTTGTTGCCCATTCCGGTCAGCTTGCTGGCCGTGAGGAGCTGCGCATCGCCCGCCGCGTGATCGCAGCCGGCGCCGAGGAACGGGTGGTTGATCCCGCGGACCATCAGCAGGCGGGTGGCGTAGTCCGACAGGAGGCTCGTGGTCTGGGTGGTGGCCTCGGCGTCCATCGAGGCCTTGGTCAGGATCCCGGTCTTGGTCGGCCAGAACTTCTCGGGATCGACGCCGCCGGTCAGGTCGGAGCCCTGTTGCACCACCCCGTTGCCGTTGACCACGAGCAGCAGGAAAGGCGTGCGCGCCGTGCCGGCGGCGGCCGCGGCCTGCGCGGAGGCCCGGCTCGGCCGCAGCGACTCGAGCAGCGGCAACCCCAGGGTGACCCCCCCGAATCCCCGCAAGAAATGGCGTCTCGACTGGTGCATCTGCGCGCGGCTCCGGTGGGATGGCGTCATGGCAAGCGGTTGATGAAGGCGTCGTTGGTGACCATCGCCAGGATCATGTCCTTCATGGACAGCTTCCCGGCCTCGGACATGGCCGCGAAGTAGTCGGCGAGCGGGCCCTCCGCCGGGGCAAGGGCGCGGCCATTGATGTAGGTCTGCCAGTTGCGGGTGTAACACCCGTGCGCCTGCGCGCTGCCGGCGATGGCGCGCGAGAACTCGACCGCGTTGGCGTAGGACTTCGCCCCGTCGGTGAAGGGGTAGGTGTCCGCCGAGTTGATGGGCTTGCCGCGATCGGTGGTGCGGAACTTCCCGATCGCATCGAACTCCTCGAAGGCGAAGCCCGCCGGGTTGATCAGCGTCCCGTGGCAGGCGGCGCCGCAGGTCCCGACGCCGGTGGTCTTCTCGACCCGCTCCCGGTTGGTCATGTCCGGCTGCGGATCGATGAGCGGCGTCGCCTTGGGATCGGGCGGCGGCAAGGTGACGCACAGGATGCGCTGATTGACGAACACCCCGCGGTGGATGGAGTCCGGATCGTTGCCGATCGCATAGGAGGAGAGGAAGCCCGCCAGGGTGAGCAGGCCCGAGCGCTGGGTGGGATCGAGATCGACCCGGGTCAGCTGCGTCGCTTGGAAGGTGCCCGGGAGCTGGTAGATGGGGGCGAGCGCCTGGTTCACGAATCCCACCGGAGAGGTGAAGATCTCGCGCACGCCGTAGCCCTGGTCGAAGATCCAGCGCAGAAAGGACAAGATCTCCTGGCGCATGGCCGCGGGGGTGGCCGGCGTGAAATCGGGAAAGGCCACCGGATCGCGCACGATGCCGTCGTAGGCCCCGAGCCGCAGGACCTGGAAGTGCAGGTGATCGCGCCCGGAGGCCCCCGCCTCGCTGGCGAGGAGCCGGGTGGCCTGGGCGAGCAAGTTGTTGGCGCTGGTCGGATTGCGCAGCTGCCCCGGCACCGCTGCCGCCGCCAGCAGGGTGTCGTCCGGCATGGTGTTGGCGATGGCGTAGGACAGCTTCGAGGCGAGCTCGTAGTCCGACAGCGGGACGACGCCATTCACCACCGCCGTGGAGAGCTCGGTCCGGTAGAGGAAGTGGGGGGATTGCAAGAAGAGCTGCAGCGCCAGGCTCACGCCCGCCGTGAAGGGATCGGCGCCGGGGTAGAGGGCCGGGCCCTGGTTGAAGAGCCCGGTGACCTCCGCCACCTCGGCGTCGGTCAGGGGGCGGCGGTAGGCCCGCAGACCAAAGGCGCTGATGAAGGCCCTGGCCTTGCCGGCCAGATCGGTCGGGGCCGTGGGCGGCATGAGCCGCGCGAGGGCCGTGGGATCGCCCGTCACCTTGGCCGCGAGGCTGACGGCCGCGTCGGCGAGATCCGAGCGCAGGGTCTCTCCCACGAACAGCGAGTCGACGTCGTTGTCGAAGCCCACCACCGCGTCCCCCGACACGTTGGCCTCGACGTCGCTGATGTCGGAGAGCTTCAGCAGATCCTTCACGGTGTTCACCCACTGCGGGCGGCTGAGCCGGGCCAGTCGAGCGGTGGGGACCAGCGCGGGCGGAGGTGGCTGAAGGGAGGTGGCCGAGTTGCCACCGCCGCCGGAGGCGGCACCGACCGCGCCTGCCCCGGTCGTGCTCGGTGGCGACCCGGGTGAGCTGCTCGTGCCGGCAGAGGAGGTCCCGGTCTGGCCGGCCGCCGAGGAGCCAGCGGGTCCCGCCTGTGGGCCGCCTGCGGGCCCGGTTTCAGGGCCCTTGCCAGGAGCGCCACCCGGACCACCGACCGTTGCCGTGCACGCGGCTGTTGCCACCAAGCCGAGGAGGATGCCGAGGGCCGTGAGGCGCGCGAGCCGAAAGGGTCCGGGTGTTGCGTTCGGGAGCTGCATCGTTCGGGCCGGATTCCTTTCTCGCTCGCGTCGTCGTGAGATGCGAGGTCCGGCCTAGCAGTGCCCCCATCCATGCCCCATGGTCCACACTGATTTTGACGGGGCGGCGTTTGCAGCGCGACGCGGCATGAAGGGAGCGGGCTCCCTTCGTCGCGCGTCTCGGCCGGTCGTGGGACGAGGACGGCGACGAGGACGAGAGTGGTGCGTGCTCAGTCGAAGGTCACGGCGGAGGGGGTGATGATCTTCTTGCCGCCCTCGCTGCTGAGCTTGCCCGTGACCGTCGCGGGGGCCGAGCCGCCACAGACCCTGCCGTGGTTCTCCTCGGCCACGGCGTTCTTGGCGAGGTAGTACTTCGCCTCGCCGCCGGCCGCCTCCTTGACGCGGAGGACGTTCTGGCAGGCGGTGCCTTCGTGCAGGCCGCAGCGAGCGCAGGTCAGGTCGCCTTTGAGGGTGACCTCGGCGGCGACCGCCTTGTCGGACTTCTCCGACTTGGTGGGGGCCTTTGCCTGATGCGTCGCCGCCTTGCCGGTGTCCTGACCGGCTTGCTTGTCCTTCTGGGGGGTGGGCGGGCCCTTCTCGTCGGCGGCGCGGCTCGGGCGCGCGCCGGCGAGACCGGAGGCGATGGTCATCGAGACGATGAGGACGACACGCGCGGTACGGGAGTTCGACATGAGCGCCATTCTCTCAGCTGCCGGGGCGGACGTCGAGCCCGGGCCGAGGCGCTCCTTGTGGGAATGCAGATTCGTACACTGGCGGTGAAGGTGGGGAGGGACGCGCAGGCAGGAGGGGGATTCGAGTGACAAGGCCGGGGGGGTGCATCATCATCTCTTTGACGATATCGATGTCGTTATCGTCATTGGCCGGGCCGGGGCCGGGGATTCGCGGAGCTCGAGGGGAGTTGCATTGTCTTACAAGATCATTTCGATGACACCGAAGAAGAAGATCGCGCTCGTCGCGCACGACAACAAGAAGCGCGATCTGGTCGAGTGGTCTCGCTTCAACCGCGATCTCCTCGCCGGCCACAAGATCTTCGCCACCGGCACCACCGGCACCCTGCTGGAGCGCGAGCTCGGGTTCTCGATCAGCATGCTGCAAAGCGGCCCGCTCGGAGGCGACCAGCAGGTCGGCGCCATGATCGTGAGCAACGAGATCGACTTCCTGATCTTCTTCTGGGATCCGCTGGAACAGCAGGCGCACGATCCCGACGTCAAGGCGCTGCTGCGCATGGCGGTGGTGTGGAACATCCCAACGGCCTGCGACCGGGCCACCGCAGACTTCATCATCTCGTCGCCGCTGATGGACGAGTCCTACGACCGCCTGGTCCCCGACTACGACATGTACCTCGGACGTTCGGTGCCAGGGATGGAGACCGTGCCGGCTCCCAGGCCGGCGACCGTCTCGGACACCAAGAAGCGCCGCCTCGCCGCGGCGCACCCCGAACACGGGAAGAGCTGACGCGCTTTGTGCGAAGGTTCTTCACATGGACACCCTTGACCGGGTCGTGAGGACCATTCTTAGACGTCGCGCCGCGCGGTTGATTGTATGGGCTGCCTGGTGGCTGGCCACGGCGCGGGGGGCGCCCGCGGCCTTCGCCGGGACGGTCACGCCGGTGACGAACTTCGGCCCGAACCCGAGCGGGATCGGGATGTACCTGTACACCCCCACCACGGTGGACCCGAAGCCGGCCATCCTGGTCGGCGTGCACGCGTGCCACGGCAAGGGCCTCGACGTCTGCTCGACCGGCAACACCTTTGCCCAGCAGGCGGAGAAGTACCACTTCCTGATGATCTGCCCCTCGGCCGTGAGCAGCGACGGATGCTGGGACGTGCACTCGACGGGTGACCTGACCCACGGCGGCTCGGGCGACGTGACCGGTATCATGTCCATGGTCACCTGGGTGGTGCAGAACAAGCAAGGGGACATGAACCGGGTCTACGCCGCCGGCCACTCGTCGGGCGGCATGATGACCAACGTCCTCCTCGGCTCGTACCCGGACGTCTTCAAGGCGGGGGCCTCCTTCGCGGGGGTCCCGTTCGCCTGCTACGCGCAGGGGCCCGTCGACTCGCTCGGCTGGAACACCAGCTGCGCGACGGGCAAGGTGACGCTGACCGGGATGCAGTGGGGCGACATCGTGCGGGGCGCGTACCCGGGCTTCACCGGCACGCGCCCGCGAATCCAGCTCTGGCACGGGACGGCGGACGCCACCGTCGACTTTCACAATTTCGGGGAGGCTATCAAGGAGTGGACCAACGTGCTCGGCGTCAGCGAGACGCCCACGTCCACCGAGAACAACGCCCTCATGACGGGGTGGATCAGGACACGCTACGCCAACGCCGCGGGCGTGGTCGAGGTGGAGGCCATCCAGGAGACCGGGCAGCCCCACAATCTCGTCGTCGACGGGGCCGAGGCGATCCACTTCTTCGGGCTCGATGGATCGAACCCCGCCCCTGGCGGGGGCGGCGCCGGCGGAGGAGGAGGTCCGCCCGGCGGTGGGGGGGGCGGCTCTGGGGGGACGAGGCCGGGGGCTGGCGGAACGACGCCCGCGGGCGGGAGCGCCGGCTCGCCAGGGACGACGACGGGAACCGGCGGCGTCGTCGGCAGTGGCGGAGCCCCGATGGTGACCGGCACGGGTGGGATGACCGCCGTCATGGGCACCGGCGGCGAGACCGCGGGAGGCATTCTCGGCAGCGGTGGCGGCTTCGGCTCCGGCACGGGTGGACTCGCGGCGCCGCCGCAGACCACCGCCTCGAGCGGCGGGGCTTCGCCTCCGCAGGTTGGCACCGGCGGAAGCGCGCCGGGCGCCACCACGGCACCGGCGGACAGCTCGGGGTGCGCCTGCGCGATCGCCAGCGGGGACCTCCGGGGCTCCGCCCTGTCCCGGGTGTCGCTGATGGTGGGCCTCGTGGCTCTCGGCCTCGGTCGCCGCCGCCCGGGCTCCCCACGCCGATAGCCCGCGGCCGGCTCCTCGCGGGCGCTCGCGGTTGGTGTTACAAACGAGGGGTGCGAACCCTGATGTGCATCCGGATGGCGGTGGTGGGAGTGACTCTCGGGCCTGCACTGACGTCGACCGATGCGTTCTGCCAACCGCGCACCGTGCGGGCCGCGGCCTGGGTCCGTCGGATTGCGCAGGTCTCGGTGGCGCCCGTGCGCGGGGCTCCTCCGCCAGGTCCGCAACCCCCGGCCTACGCGGCCACGGCGCCCGGGCCACCGCCTCCGCCACCGGTGGAGCACGTGGAGCCGCGTCGTGGGTTCGTGTGGATCGAAGGGAACTACGACTGGCGCGACGGCCGCTACGTCTGGGCGCCCGGGCACTTCGAGCGCGCCCGAAAGGGTCGACGCTGGCACGGTGGCGCCTGGGAGTGGCGCGGGAACCACTACGCCTGGGCGCCCGGCTTCTGGGCCGAGGAGGTGGCCGCGTCGCCGCCTCCTCCTCCGGAATATGTCGTCCAGTCTCCGGTGGCTCCCCCTCCTCCGATGCCACCCCAGGGGCCAGGGCAGGGCGTGGCAGGGCAGGGCAGGGAATGGTCGCCAACACCACCTCCCGAGCCGCGCCACGGATTCGTCTGGGTGCCCGGCGCGCAGGAATGGCGCGATGGTCGCTACGTGTGGGTGGAGGGACGATGGGAGCGGGAACGCAGCGGCGACGCCTGGAGGGCGGGTCACTGGGACCGCGACGGCGACGATGAGCACCGCGACCGACACGTCTGGCATCCGGGTGGGTGGGAGCACGGTCGTCACGATGCGTATGCCCGTGGACCGGGCGGCCATGCCGAGGTGGTCATCTCGGGGCGAGTCGCCGCGCCCGACGGGCGCCCGCTGCCCGGCATCACGTTGGTGCTCGCAGGGACCAGCGAGGGCCGCACCGTCACCGATGGAAATGGCGCCTACGTCTTCACGGGTCTGTCGCCCGGATCCTACGCCGTGCGCCCGAGCCCCGACGGACGGCGCCGATGCAGCTTCGGGCCCGACGTCGTCAACCTCGACAACCTCGGCGGCAGCGTGACGCAGAACTTCACGGCCTCGTGCGAGGGCGGCTGGAGATAGGCAGCGACAGGCCCGGCGCGAACTCCGACGGACACGCAATGTGTGAGTCGCAATCGATGGTGCCGGCCCGCGACGCACGCGCTCGACCGGTGACCTCGGACGAGGCCCAGCACCTTCACATCATCAGCAGCAACTTGCCGCCAGCCCCGTGCTTCTCGCCCATCGCGTGGGCCTCGGCCACCATGGCCAGGGGAAAGCGCCGGGAAATGGGGATGACCAGCGCGCCCTCGGCCGCCGCGCGGGCCAGCTCGCCCATGCGCCGGGCGTCGGGGTGGGTGAAGATGGTGCGCACCAGGATGCCGCGCTCTCGCGCCGCGGCCTGGGCCGCTTCGGGCGCGCCCACCACGCTGCCGAGGATCCCGCCTCGCTTGAGCCGGGCGATGAGCTTCAAGGTGCGGTCGCCACCCACCGTGTCGGCGATGGCGTCGAGCTCGGGCATCCGCGCCACGTCGTCATCGTCATCGATGGCCACCACCGCGTCGACGCCCAGCTTGGCGGCTGCTTCCTTCTGGGCGCGACGCACACCCGCGATGACGGTGGCCTTGCGCACCCTGGCCGCGTAGACCGCGGCGCGCCCCACGCCGCCGAGCGCCCCCGTCACCAGCACGCGATCGCCGGGCCTGGGGTCGATGGCCTCCTCGAGGAGCTGCGCGCCGGTGAGCGACACGAGCGGCAACGCAGCCGCATCCGCGGTTGCCAGGCCCACCGGGACGTGCGCCCACGCATCCACGCTGGCCACCACCAGCTCGGCGTATCCATGGTTGACGAGCCCCATGACCGGCTCCCCCAGGCGGAAACCTTGGACGCCTGGACCGACCTCGATCACGGTCCCGGCGACGTCCCGCCCGAGGATGGCTGGCAGCTCGAGCGGCATCAGACTCTGGAGCGCCCCGCTTCGCAGCTTCCAGTCCACCGGGTTCAGGCTGGCGGCCACCACCCGGACCTTGATCGCGCCGGGACCGGGGGCCGGGGGGTCAGGAACGTCGCGAAGCACGAGGGCGTCGGCACCGCCGAACGCCGGGAGAATGACCGCCTTCATGCCCGTACCCGCCTTGCTGCCCTGGTTCGCATGCGGTCGATATAAGCACGATTCGCCGAGGTGTTACCTCGTCGAGAGCGTGGGCGCCCCGGATCAGCGGCGGCCGCCGTGCCCGCCGCGAAACCCTCCCCCGAAGCTGTGACCGCCGCCGCTGAACCCTCCGCCGTGGCTGCCGCTGCCAAAGGTCCCGCCGTGGGGCGCTCCGCCGGTGAATCCTCCGCGCGGGGCGGCGCCTCCGGTGAAGCCAAAGCCTCGATCTCCTCCCACCGACGCCCGGCCGTACGCGTTGACCGGCGCCGCGCCCCGGAAGGTGCCGCCGGCGCTGCCGTAGCTCCCGCCGCGATTCACGGCCCCAGCGTATCCGCCCGCCGAGGCGGGCCGCCCACGGTAGGGGCTCGCACCCACGCCGCCGCCGTAGCCGGCCCCGTGCGCGGCGAAGCCGCGATAGCCGCTGGCGTAAGCATGGGCATAGCCACCGCGGTACCCGCCCCAGCCGTACCCCGCGTGATAGAGGCCCCGGTACCAGGGGTAGTGCCATGGGCCAACGACGCCGAAGTACGGGTAACCGCCCCATCCCCAGACCCAGGGTGCCGCCAGCCACATCCACCCGTACGCAGGGTAATAGGCATACGAGTACGGCTGCGCGACGTTGTCGGACCCGCCTTCGTACGTGTACTGGGTGCCGTAGGGCATCCAGATCCACCCATACTGCTCGGTGTAGACCCACTGGCCAGCCGTCCCGGGTTGAGCGGCCGCCGGGGCCGGTGTGACGTAACCCCCGCCCACGTCGGCCGGCTGAGCCGACAGCTGTTCCGGCGCGAGTTGCTGTTCTTGCTGGTCTTGCTGGTCTTGCTGATTTTGCCCGACGGGCGGTGGCGGGGGCTCGACTGGGGGGGCCGGCGGAACCTGCACGGGCACCTCGGTGCTGGGGACCACCGATCGGGGCGCGACCACAGCCTGCCCCGACAGCGGGTCGGTCATGGTGGTGGTGCCCTCTTGCTGGGCACGGGCGACGCCCGAAGTCGAGCCAAACCCAAGGACCAACGAACAGACGAGAGTGGGCAATACGAAGATTTTCATGGCGGCCCTCCGGCCCATCATCTGGACCGATGTGCTGGTGTTTTTATTCTACCCGACGAATGCCGCGGGGCCGGGCGAAACCGCGTCCCCGGCGGGGAGGTCCGTCATGCGCGCGCCCGTCAGCTCGGGCGCGAGCTCGCCGAGGATCTCGAACGATCGGAGTCGAGCGGCGTGATCGAAGATGTGGCCGCTCACCATCACCTCGTCGGCGCGCGTGCGCTCGATGAAGCCGGCGAGACCCGCGCGAACGGTCCGCGCGGAGCCGACGAACGCACAGGAGAACGTCTCGTCGAGCATGGCCCGCTCCTCCGGCGCGAGCTGCGCCTCGAAGGCGGCGACGTCGCGGGCGGGTGGAGGCAGCGGGCCCGGGCGGCCGCGCCGCAGCTGCAAGAAGGTCTGACGCAGTGACGTGAAGAGCCGGCGCGCCTCGTCGTCGGTGTCGGCGGCGATCACGTTGACCCCGAGCATCACATGAGGGGTGCCGAGCCCGCTCGAGGGTCGAAACTGGGCGCGGTAGAGCGCGAGCGCCTGCGTCATGTGCGCGGGGGCGAAGTGAGACGCGAAGGCGAAGGGCAGGCCGAGGGCGGCCGCCAGCTGGGCGCCGTAGAGGCTCGAGCCGAGGATCCAGATCGGGACGTTGGTGCCGGCGCCGGGGATCGCCTGCAGCGCTTGCCCGGGGCGGGTGGCGCGCAGGTAGCCCATCAGCTCGACGACGTCGTCGGGGAAGCGGTCGACGCCATCTGGCCGGCCGCGTCGCAACGCGCGCGCGGTCACGGGATCGGTGCCGGGGGCGCGTCCGACGCCGAGATCGATGCGTCCGGGGAAGAGACAGGCGAGGGTCCCGAACTGCTCGGCGATGACCAGGGGGGCGTGGTTCGGGAGCATGATCCCGCCCGCGCCCACCCGGATCGTCGAGGTCCCACCCGCCACATGGGCGATGACGACCGAGGTGGCCGCGCTGGCGACGCCGGGCATGCCGTGGTGCTCGGCGAACCAGATGCGTCTGTAGCCGAGCCGCTCCCCGTGGCGACCGAGCTCGAGCGCGTTGCGCAGCGCTCCCCCCGCATCGCCCCCCTCGACGATGGGCGCGAGATCCAGGATCGACATGGGGAACGCGGTCACATCGCCAACTATGACGGACGTTCGAGGACGAGACCACGATTCGCAGCGAAGCTCACCCGTCCTCGTCCCCGTCTCGTCCCCGTCTCGTCGCCGTCCTCGTCCCACGACCGCGCCTACGGCTTTCCGAAGAGATCCGCCGACCATGCCCGCTCGAACTTGACGCCGGCGGTGCGGAAGGCCTCGCGAACCGTCTCGGCATCGGCGGCTTCGAACTCGCAGAACCCGCGGCGCCGATCGGTCGCGAGAAAGGTCCGCAGGCGCCGGACGCCACGCATGTCGAGGCACGGGTTCAGCGCGGCGCTGTCCTGGTTCAGCTGCGCCTCGGTGAGGGGGGGATCGAAGACGTATTCGGTGATCACGTACGCCATGGCTTCTCCTGGTTTGGTGCCGAGCTTCGCCGGCGAAATCTATCACCGCGAGCCGGACAGCTGGCGGGCGAGCCCCTCCACGGCGGCCACGGCCCGGGCCGACAGGGCGAGTGGCGTCGTCGATTGTCGCCGGGCCAGCGCCAGGTGGGCTTCGGCGCTCGCCCGCTCTCCCCGGCGCCAGGCGATCCCGCCGAGCAGCGCGTGCGCGACCGCGCTCTCGCTCAGGTGTCGGACCGGCTCGGCGGCCGCGAGCGCCGCGGCCGCGCGCGCGTCGGTCCGTGCGAG
>CAZIOH010000026.1:23524-68790 GCA_964540815.1 uncultured Myxococcales bacterium
CGGTCCGTGCGAGATCGTCCAGCGCGCCGGCCGCGAGATCCTGCGCCACGGCGCTGTTCAGCACGTAGGCCAGCATGGCCTTGGCGTCGACCATGCGCAGGTGGGCGATCGCCGCCTCGAGGGCGTGGTCCGCGCCCACCACACCGCGCGCGCGGTCGGCCAGCGCCGTCAGCGCCGCGGCGCTCGCGCCCTCGCTGCCTTCGGCCATCCTGCCGGCCACCTCGACCAGCGTGGCGCAGAGCCGCTGCGCACATCCGGGATCGCCGCGCTCGAGCTCGAGCATCACCCGCTGGGTGAGGGCCAGGCAGTGCTCCCAGTGGGCGTGCTCTCGCCGAAAGCCCGCGATGGCCTCCTCGAACGCCGGCACCGCCCCGGCGTGATCGCCGGTGTATCGACCGAGCAGCGCCAGCGCCCAGGCCACGTTCGTGCTGCGGCCGTCCCGCGGAGCGAGCATGGCCCGTGCCTCCTCGACCAGCGCCTGGGCGCGCGGCACCTCCCGCTCGAGGAGCATGAGGCAGCGGGCCGAATCCGCCAGCTGGCGCACGCGCTCCTCGACGCCCGCGGCGTCGCTCTCCGCGAGCGCGCGCAGCGAGCTCTCGCGGGCCCCTTCGATGTTCTGCCGCTTGAAGTGCAGCAGCGAGCGGGTGTGGAAGCCGCGGGCCGCCTCGGCGTGGAGCCCGGTGTCCTGGGCGTCGAGGATGGCGCGGGTCAGCTCGAGCTCGATGGCAGGGATCCGCTGCTCCGCCTGGCCCGAGCCGACGAGCACGCCATAAAGCTCGAGCTGCAGGCGGATGCGCGTGGTGTGCTCGAGACGCGGCAGGTGAGGCAGGCCGCGAAGACAGAGCTCCGCGGCCTCGCTGAACGCGAACATGCGCAGGCAGCGCCGCCCGGCGATGACCGCGGCCTCGGCGGCCAGGGCCGGATCGCCGCCGAGGGCCGCGTGGTGGGCGACCTCGCCGGCGAAGCGATCGTCGCCGTCCCCGAGCCGGTGCAGCTGACGGGCGATCTCGAGGTGGGCGAGCCTCCGCCGTGGCTCCGAGAGGCGTCGGTAGGCGGCCCGCCGCAGCAGATCGTGGGTGAAATCGTAGCCGCCGGCCGCGGGTCGGACCATGCCGTGCCGTTCGAGGCGCTCGAGCGCGGGCAGCAGCGCCGGCGCGGCAATCCCGCTGACCCGGGCGAGCACGTCGGGATCGAAGGACCGCCCGAGGGCTGCGGCCCAGGTCAGGAGCTCCCGCGTGCCTTCCTCGAGGCGCGCGATCCGTTCGTCCAGCAGCTCGTCGAGCGTCCCGCCCACGAGGCCGGTGGCCTCCCCCGGGAGGAGATCGCCGGTGGCGATGGCCCGGGCCGAGCGGGCGAGCTCGAGCGCGAAGAGGGGATTGCCCTCGCTCGACGCGAACGCCTCGGAGGCGTCGACGTCGGGGTGAACCGCGCGCACCAGCGCCGCGGTCTCCGCCGCTCCGAGCGGCGCGAGGGTGTGTTGCTCGAGCCGCCGCTCGCGTTGCAACGCCCGGACCACCCGCAGCGCCGAGGCGTTGTCCCCGAGCTCGCCGGCCCGCGCGGCGCAGGCCGTGAGCACGCGCCCCCCGGGAGCGGCGCGTCCCACGAAGTGCAGCAGCGCCGCCGACGCCTCGTCCAGCCACTGGACGTCATCGAGGATCAAGGCCAGCACCCCCGCCGCCGCGGACCAGGCGCCGAGCACGTGCACGAAAGCATCGAAGAGCTGTGCGCGGTCGACGGAGGACGTGGGTTGGATCCCGCGGGATCCCCCGGGGCCGAGGAGGGGCGCCAGAGGGCCGAGATCGATCCCGGGCGGTGGCGCGACCGCGCCGAGCGCGTCGAGCCACGGTCCATAGGGCCGCACCATCTCGGCCTCGAAGGCCCGACCCCGCAGCACGGTGCCGCGCGCGGCGCCGACCTCGTCGCAGACGAGATCGAGGAGGCGGGTCTTGCCGATCCCCGGATCGCCCACGAACAGCAGCGCCGGGCCGGATCGCCCGGCCGCCGCCCGTTCGACCGCGGCCGCGATGGTCTCGCGAGGGGCGTCGCGCCCGACGAGGGGCGGGCGCGCCCCGGGGTGGGAGCCCTCGGGCGCGGGGAAGGAGATCTCTCGGGTACCAGGGGGAGCGGCGGGAGCGGCAAGAACGGCGGGAACGGCAAGAACGGATTGCCGGGGCCCCGGGGGCGCTCCTGCCAGCACCAGAGGCGTCCCCTGCGCCGTGGGCTGGGCCGTGAGCTCCCGCCGGGCCTGCTCGAGCGCCTCCGACGCGCGTGCACCGAGCTCGGTCTCGAGGATCCGCCGGCAGCTCTCCACCTGGGCCTGGGCCTCGCGAACCCGCCCGAGACGTCCGAGGATCCGGACCACATCGACGTGGGCCGCCTCGGCCAGCGGATCGATCGCCACCCGCGCGCGCGCCACCACCAGCGCCTCTTCCAGATCCCCCGGATCTCCATCGCCCCGCGAGAGTCGTCCCACCAGCGCCCCCAGCGCCGCCAGGCGAAGGGTCCGCAGCAGCTCGCGCTCGGACACGCACCACGCGTGGTAGGAGTAGCACCCCGGCAGGTCCAGCCCCTCGAGGAGCTCGCCACGAAAACGCGCGGTCGCGTCGCGCAGCACGTCGGTCGGGGTTGCCGCGGGGCCGGCCGCCAGGAGCGTGCGCACCGCGGTCACGTCGACCGCCACGCCTCCCGGGACGAAGCCCGCGCGTTCGCGATCGGCGACCAGGGAACCGCCCCCGCCATCGAGCAGCGGGCGCAGCTTGCTGAGGCTCCAGCGCAGGGCCGCCCGGGGATCGTCCGGCCCATCCCACAGCAGCGCGCACAGGCGTTCGCGCAGGTGCGGGCGGCCGGTGACCACCAGGTACGCGAGCAGCGCCCGGGTCTTCTTCGAGGCCGGAAGCTGGAGCGGCCGTCCACCGAGGCGCACCTCCAGCTCGCCGAGCAGGTTGATCTCGGCGGCATGTGGCCCTGTTTGCCGCATCCCCCGCACCACCCCGCGAACTCTTACACCAATTTCCACGCTGGTCCCAACGCCCACTCCAACGGGAGGCCCTCAAGGTGGCTGGGTCAGGCGGGCCGGTCGCCCGTCGGCAAGCCCACCAACCAGGAGACGCACATGCAAAAGCTCATTCCCACCACCTTCTTCATGCTGGCCACCACCCTCATCGCTCCGAGCTCGGGGGGGCTTGCCTCCGGCGGCTCGGTCGCCCGGGCCGAGACCGGATCGGCGGCGCAAGCCGCAGCCGCCGCCGAGAAGCCGGATCTCGAGAAGCTCGGCCAGCACCTGCGCGACCACCAGAAGTACCCGGCCACGCGCGCCGAGTTGCTGGCGTCTTGCAAGGGGCTGGTCGACTTCTCGCCCGCCGAGAAGCGCTGGTTCGCGGAGCACCTCCGCGCCGGCACGTACGGGTCGGCCGACGAGGTCCTGAAGGCCATCGCCCGCAAGTGATCGCCGACCGCCATCACCCGAGATGAAAGGAGCATGAACATGACCACCACGACAGCCAACACCGCCTCCGTCACTCCGGCGGGCATGCCCGTCACCGCCCTTCCCATCGACCCGGACAAGCTGAACGCCTTCATGGGGCGCGCGGTCGGAGACATTGGCGCGGCCATGAGCGCCGCGCTCGTGCTGATCGGAGACGAGCTCGGCCTGTACCGGGCCATGGCCGCCGCCGGGCCGCTCAGCGCGGCCACGCTGGCCAGTCGGACGGAGACCCACGAGCGCTACGTGCGCGAGTGGCTGAACAACCAGGCCGCGGGCGGATACGTGGTGTATGACGCCACGAACGCGGTGTATTCCCTGCCGCCCGAGCAGGCGGCGGCGCTGGCGGACGAGGCCAGCCCCGCCTTCCTCCCGGGCGCTTTCCAGGTCATCGCCGCGGCGATGAAGGTGGGCCCGCGCATCGCACGGGCCTTCCGCACGGGCGACGGGATCGATTGGGGCGACCAGGACCCCATCCTCTTCGTCGGCACCGAGCGGTTCTTCCGGTCGGGCTACCTCGGCAACCTGACCTCCACCTGGATCCCGGCGCTCGACGGGGTGGAGGCCAAGCTGCGGCGGGGCGGCCGGGTGGCCGACGTCGGATGCGGGCACGGGGCATCGACGATCTTGATGGCGCGGCAGTACCCCGCGTCGCAGTTCCTCGGGGTGGACACCCACCCGGCTTCGATCGAAACGGCGCGTCGGCGGGCGCGCGATGCGGGCGTCGCCGACCGGGTGCGGTTCGAGGTGGCGGGGGCGCAGGACTTCGCGGCACACGGCTACGATCTGGTGGCGTGCTTCGATTGCTTGCACGACATGGCCGACCCAGCCGGGGCCGCGCGACACATCCGTCAGACCCTGGCGCCGGACGGAACCTGGCTGCTGGTGGAACCGTTCGCCGACGACCAGGTGGAGAACAACCTGAACCCGGTCGGGCGGGTGTTCTACGGCGCGTCGACGGTGTTCTGCGTGCCGTGCTCGCTGGCGGGACACGGGCCGGCGCTGGGGGCTCAGGCCGGCGAGGCGCGGCTGCGGGAGGTCGTGATGCGCGACGGTGGATTCTCGCGCTTTCGGCGCGCCACCGAGACGCCCTTCAACCTGGTCCTCGAAGCCCGGCCCTGAAGTCCAGTCGAGGGCGGTCGGTCGAGACATCACCTCCCCGGGCGATTGACATCGGCGGTCGCCACCGCACCTCGATCGCCAGCCAGGTCGGGGTGCTCGCGCGCTCGGTGGCCGACGCGACCCTGGGGCTCGATGTCATCAATGGAGGCGCGCATCCCGCGCCCGCCGCCGCGCCCGGGTTCGATACCACGACCACGAGTTCGATGGCTCGCTCGCTCCCCGGGTGCCTCTCGGCGATCCAGCGGCGATCGAGATCGCGCGGCTGCGCGTGGCGACCTACCAGGACGACGGGCCCTTAGCGGTTGCCCCGGCGGTGCGGTGGGCCGTGACGGAGGCGGCGGCCGCGCTCGGCGCACGGGCCGCGGCCGTCGAGCCCTTCTCCCCGCCCGAGGTGGGCCACGCCCGCGATCTCTTCCATGGGATCCTCGGCGCGGACGGCTTCGCGGGGTCGCGTCGGGTGCTCGGGCCGACCGCCGGGATCCGCGCATCGCCAGGCTCGAGATGGCCCTTCGCCGCAAGCCGCTCGTGGATCTGCTGCTCGGGATGAGCGGGCGCGGACGGCTCCAGGTCGCGGCCCGCCCCTGGCGCGAGGATCTGGTCCTCGCCGCCATGCAGGCGATCGAAGCGGCGGTCGAAGCCCGCGATGGAAGCCCGCACCGTTGACACGAACCACGCGCGTGACGGTCGGCGGCAAAGTGAGCCGGTCTGGGTGGCGCTCGCTACCCCATCACGTGGATCGATCATCGGGACCTTCGCATGGACGTATGTTTGGGCCGGGCTTCGCCGGTTTGCTGCTGGCGTTCTCGTCGTGCTCGTCCTCGGGCGGCGGCAGCCCGGGCCGGGCGGCGAGCGGCGGTACCTCCGCCATCGGCATCGCGAGCGGGGGGACCGGTGGCGGCGTCGTCGGCTCCGCCACCGGCGGACAGGGCCAGGGCCCTGCCACCGGGGGGAGCGGCAGCGGCGGCGCCGCGACGTCCTCGAGCGGAGGCCAGCCTGGTCCCGTCGGCGTGGATGGCGCGACCGGTGGCGGCGCGGCTGGTGACCCAGGCAGCCGACCGGGCTCGGGTGGGGCCGCCGGTGCCCCCACCGCGTCGGGGAGCGGCGGTCGTGCGGGAGGCGCCGCCGGTGCGGGCGGCCCGTCGGGAGGTGGTGGCACCGGTGCCGGCGCCGGCGCGAGCGGGACCGCCGGCACGAGCGGCTCGACGCCGAGCGGGCCCTTCCCGACCCAGGCCTGCCTCGATCGCGCCACCACGCTGCTCGCGCAGATGACGCCCACCGAGAAGTACGCGCAGATGATGCAGATGGAGCGGGCGGCGCTGACGCCGGCGCTCGTGACCCAGTACGGGATCGGCTCTGGCTTCAGCCAGGGAGGCTCGGGGCCCGCCACCAACTCCGCGACCGGCTGGGCCGACATGACCGACGCCTACCGAAAGGCGGCCCTGGCCAGCCGCATGAAGATCCCCTTCCTGTACGGCGCCGACGAGGTGCACGGCATCGGCACGGTCAAGGGCGCGACCATCTTCCCGCACAACATCGGGCTCGGCGCCACCCGCGACGTGGCGCTGGTCAACCAGATCGCCCAGATCACCTCCTCCGAGGCGCAGGGCGTGGGCGTGGACTTCCTGTTCTCGCCGGTGGTCGCGGTGGCGCTCAACGAGCGCTGGGGCCGCACCTACGAGGCCTTCGGGGAGACCACCGACCTCGCGAGCATGATGGGCGTCGCCATGATCAACGGGATCCAGTTCACACCGGCCGGCCTGGCCACCGGCATCCTGGCCAACGCCAAGCACTACCTCGGGGATGGCGGGACCGCCAACGGCGCCAACGGCGGGCTGGTCAGCGGCGACGAGGCGACCTTGCGCGCCATCCACCTGACGCCGTACCGGGCGGCCGTGGCGGCGCACGTCGGGTCGATCATGGCCTCGTACAGCAGCTGGCAGGGGACCAAGATGCACGTCAACAAGGCCATGCTGACCGACACGCTGAAGGGCGAGCTCGGCTTCGGGGGCTTCGTGATCTCCGACTTCGACGCCTGCTTCCAGCTCGGGACCAGCGTGCCCAATCAGACCGGGCTCGGTCAGTGCATCAACGCCGGCGTCGACATGTTCATGCTCTTCCGGGTCGACATCCCGACCACCCTCGGCTACTTCGCGGCCCTGGTGCCGGGCACCGTGCCCCAGTCGCGCATCGACGACGCCGTCCACCGCATCCTGGCCGTCAAGTGCGAGCTCGGTCTGTTCCAGGCGACCGGGGTGGTCGATCGCACCCTCACCGCGCAGGTCGGCTCGGATGCCCACCGGATGGTGGCGCGTCGGGCGGTGCAGGAGTCGCTGGTGGTGCTCAAGAACGACGGCAACCTGCTGCCGCTCGCCAAGACCGGGCCCATCGCGCTCGGCGGCAAGAGCGCGGACAACACCGGCAACCAGTGCGGCGGGTGGACCATCACCTGGCAGGGCACCACCGGCAACGGGGTCACCGGGGCGACCAGCGTGAAGCAGGCGCTCGAGGCGGTGGTGGGAGCCAGCAACGTGTCCTATTCGCTGACCGGACCCACCGCCGCCGGGGGAGCGAGCGTGGGCATCGCGGTGATCGGCGAGACACCTTACGCCGAGGGCATGGGAGATCGCGCGGATCTGTCCCTGGCGGCCGCCGACGTCGCGGTGGTGCAGGCGATGAAGGCCGCCGGCCTGAAGACAGTGGTGGTGTTGATGTCCGGGCGCCCCATGCTCCTCGATTCGATCTTGCCGATGGCCGACGCCATCGTGGCGGCCTGGTTGCCCGGCAGCGAGGGCGCCGGCGTCACGGACATCTTGTTCGGGGACGCCCATCCGTCGGGCAAGCTCCCCCAGACCTGGCCGCGCAGCATGGCGCAGATCCCCATCAACTTCGGTGATGCCACCTACGATCCGCTCTATGCCTACGGGTACGGCCTGACGTATTGAGGAGCGATCCGGCGCGCGCGGCGCGGGGGGCGGGCGGCTCGCGCCTTGCGCCGGCGGCGATCGTGGACTACGCCTACGCTCGTGCCAGGATCTCCTTCGGTCGGCGTCGCATGGGTCGCGAGGGGCGGCTGATGTCGCGCGACCACGCGTACCCCCCGGATCTCGCCACCTACGTCGAGGAGCACTGGCCGGCCGGTCGTGCGCTGTCGGTCTCCCGGGCCGTGCTCCGCGAGGCGCTCGCGGTGTGCTTTCAGGCCTCGCTCACCTCGGAGGAGTCCCGCCCCACGCGCTTTCGGCTGCTGCTGACGCCACCCGAGCTGCTGCCCGAGACCGGCGTCCCCAACGAGGGCGTCCTGCGGCTTCGCTTCAATCGCACGCGACCACTGACGGCGGACGAGCTGCGCCGGCTCGGCCCGGCCTCCCCCTTCGAGACGTCGCTCATCTGCGCGTACCCCGAGCCTGGGCCCGACGCCCAGGCGGCGGGCGCCGAGGGCAAGCTCCGGATCTGGGGGCTCGCCCACTCTGGACCGGCCTGGCTGGCGCCGACCTGGGGCGGACGCAGCCTGGTCCCGAACTGGACCTACGATCCCATCATCCACGCCACCAGCCCCGGCCACCTGGCGGTGCGCTCCGCGGGCAAGCTGGTGGGCGCCCTCGAGCGGGGCGAGCTGCGGATCGCCACCATCGATGTCTTCGAATCCGAGTGGTTCTCCGCCCTGTTCGCGCGCGAGCGGGAACAGATCCGGGCCGAGCACGCGGCGGTCCAGGCCCGCACGCTGTCGCCGACGCTGGCCGACCATTCGCTGGTGGGGCGGGTGGGCCAGCACATGCTCCGGCGCGTGATCCAGCTGGTCCGGGGCGCCGGGCACGGCGGGATGATCCTGATCGTCGACGATCCCACCTCCGGGACCCGCGGCGAGGTCAACCGGGGTGGTCTCCGTCTCAAGTATTGCTTCGATGACGACGAGCCGGCCCGCCGCTACCGCGGCCTGCTCCTGCAGATCCTCGAGCGTGTGGCGGCCGCCACCTCCAAGGCCTCGGTGGGCTGGATGGACTTCGCGCAGGACGAGAGCCAGAGCCTGGAGAAGCTCGAGCAAGCGGTGTTCGAGCTGAGCCGGGTGATCTCGAACCTCGCCGCCATCGACGGGGCGGTGGTCCTCGACAAGCACTTCGGGATCGTCGGGTTCGGCACCGAGGTGTCGCCCGAGCTACCGGCGCCGACCCGGGTCCTGCGGGCCCTCGACACGGACGCCCGCGCGTGCGTGCCCGACGACATGGAGAGCGTCGGGACCCGGCACCGCGCCGCCTACCGCTTCGTCCACGATCACCCCGGCGGCCTGGCGATCGTCATCTCTCACGACGGCGGCGTCTCGTTCGTCGCCAACCGCGACGGCGAGGTCGTGTTCTGGGAGCAGTTCGTCGGCCCCTGACCGCCCCCGCGCCTGCCGGCCCGGGTGTACGTCATGTACTAAGCTCAGCCGATGGAACCCTCGAGCGCGATCGGCGATCCGGCAGGCACGTCGCCGCTCAGCATGCGCGCCGTGCGCTTCGAGGACGTCCCGCAGGTCTTGCGGCTCATCCGGGGGGCGGTCGACCGGGGATGTCACGCTCACTACGGGCCACGCCAGCGAGACGCGGTCTATGCCAGCTATGCCGCCACGCTGTTCGTCGACACCCACGCCCCCTACGAGACGATCGCCGCCGAGCGGGACGGGCGGCTGGTGGCGGTGGCGCAGCTCGATCCCGCCGACGCGAGGCTGAGGGCCCTCTTCGTCGATGCGCGGCTGCACGGCCGCGGCGTGGGGAGCGCGCTGCTCGCCCACGTCGAGGGGCGCGCCCGTGCCCGCGGCTGCGAGCTCCTGCGCGGCTCGATGGCGCTGAACGCGGTTCGCTTCTACCTGCGGGCGGGCTTTCGACCCTGCGCCGGGCCCGAGCGGTTGATCGGACGGGCGATCTGGGTCCCGGTGGTGCGCATGGAGAAGGCCCTCCCGGTGAGACCCACCAGCACCGGTCCTCAGCCCGCGGCGCGCTGAGGGGCGGCTTGCTGGGGGAGCTCCTGGTGCATGGTCATTCCCCAGGGCCAGGAGAAGCGCACCGTGGTCCCGCGGCCACCGGCGCTCACCACCTCCATGTGGCCGCCCGACCTCTGAGTGGTGGACCGCAGGGCCCCCATCCCGATACCTCGACCCGAGTAGGCCGTCACGACCTCCTTGGTGGTCAGGCCATCGTGAAACAGGGCGTTCAGCAGATCGCCTCGGGAGTCGTAAGGAAGATCGAGGGCGCGGGCCCTCGCCCGCACGGCCTCCCAGTCGACGCCCCGACCGTCGTCGGAGATCTCGATGATGAATCGATTGCCCTCCCGCCGGCTGCAGAACCGGATCTGGCCGGCCGGCTTCTTGCCGAGTTGCCGGCGCTCCTCGGGGGTCTCGATGCCATGGTCGATGGCGTTGCGGATCGCGTGGGTGAAGGTCGCCCAGAACTCCCGCCAGGGCCCCGGCGCCAGCCGCAAGCCGTTGCCTTCGAGGATGACGTCGACGTGACCCTTGCCGGTCCGGTTGGCGATGGCCTGCGCCTGGGCCGCGAGCCGCGCGAAGCGACGCTCCGTCGGCTCGAGCTTCCAGGAGAGCACCCGGTCGGCGAGCTCCTTGGCCCCGTTCTTCGAGCCTCGGGCCGCGGCGGCTACCCGCTCGATCTCCTGTTCGTCGACCTCGAGGGTATGGGTGGTGGGGCTCTCCAGCAGGACCCCGAGCTTCTCGGTGGTGCCCTTCCATTCGGCCGCGATGCGCTCCCGGTTGGCCGGCGACAGGTTCTCGGCGCTGTCGCGCAGGGCGGTCTCGAGCTCGTGGCACAGGCCCGCCAGGCGCGAGATCCCGAACAGCCCGCAGTTGCCCTTGAGGGTGTGCAGGATCCGCCGCATCTCGGGCTTGTCCCGCCAGCTGTCCTGGCTCTCCCGGACCAGCTTGTCCGCCTCCTCGATGAACTCGAGGAATCCGGTGCGGTCGCGCATGAAGTGATTGAAGGCCCGGTGAAAATCCTGTTGCTCCGATTCGGCCCGCTCGCGGCTCACCTCGGAGGTGATGTCGGTGATGACCAGCAACACCCGCGCCGGCTCCTCGGGGGTAGCCGCGATGGCCGTGTACCCGAACGACCAGATCCGCGCGCCCACCTGCAGCCGCTTCGGCAGCTGGTCGAGCGCCAGCTCCAGCGGCAACGAGCCGTCGGTGATCGCGGACCAGCCGGTCTCGAAGCTGTCGCCGAACTGAGGCTCGAGGCGCTTGAGCGTCCGCCAGATGGGGCCGGCATCCACGCTCGGGCCGAGCCAGCGATCCACCGCGGCGGATCGCTCCCGGTCGGCCACCCCGTCGTGCCCCAGCGTGACGAACCCCTGCTGGACGTTGTCGAGCAGCAGCCGCATCGCCTGGGTGCGGCCATTCAGCTCCGCGGTCCGGCTCTCGACGATCCGCTCGAGCCCGATGACGTTGTCGAAGAAGCTGCGGGCCACGAAGCAGGCCCCCACCGACTCCAGCAGCACGAAGAGGGCGTGCACGGCCACCGTCCAGTAGGACGCGTCGTAGTTGAAGACGCTGCGCGGGAGCAGGGTGAACACCACCAGGTGGTGGAGCGCGACCGTGATGGCCGCGGCGATGATCGCCGCCGGATTGGCGAAGACCACCAGGAGGGCGATCAGCACGAAGAAGTAGAAGTGCATCTCGATCTGCATGGGGCCGCGTCCGAAGTGGACCAGCAGGCCACCGAGGCACATGGCGGTGAACCCCGAGACGATGGACATGTGGCGCGGGTCGCGCAGCGTGCGATAGGCCACGAGCGGTCCCACCAGCACCAATCCGGTCAAGGCCGCCGCCGTGAAGGGGCCGGTGCCACAGAGCCAGGAGACCAGCACGAAGACCGGGAGGTGGGCGAGAAAGAAGGTGAGCGCGAGCTTGTTCAGCCGCTCGAGGTAGCGCCGCTCGAAGGCGGTCACCTCGGTGGGCAGGACGATGATACCGACGAGCTTTTGCAACATGGTTCTTCCTCGCGCCATCTCAGCGTCCATACTTGATGCCCAGGGGATCGAGCTGCTTCTGGAGGGCGGACGCCGTCGCGCACCCGAAGATCGGGAGCGCCGCAGGTGCACGGCCGGCCCCGGCCTCGGCGATGAGCCGCTGGTCCTGGAGCCGGGGATCGTCCCGCCCGTCCGTGTAGCCTCCCGCGTAAAGGACGCGGTCTGGTCCCTCGACGATCACCAGGAGCGGGACAGCCTGGACGTGGAGGCGGTCGGCCACCTCCGTCGTGGCCAGGGTGACCACCGGGAATCCGGCCGCCTTCAGCCGGGAGATCGCCGGCCAGTCGGTTCCCGCCACACCGTCGGCCCCCACGTCGTCCGAGACCACCAGCACCATCTCCCGGACCCCCAGCCGGGCCCCACGGAGCTCGAGGGACTTGCCCACCCGGGCCGAGCAGCCACAGCGATCGTACAGAACGTGGACCACCAGCAGATCGCGGGGGCCGCCACCCACGCCACCCGGGAGGCGTCCGCCGATGGCCGGGAAGAGCGCCCTCAAGCCCCTCGCCAGGGCCGGGTCGGAGGCCGGGGGCGCGGGGAGCCGGGTGAGGTGTGCCCCGAGCGTGTATCCCACGACGACCACCGAGAGCACCGCCCACAGACCGAGAACGACCGTCGACAGCGATTCACGCACGCCCGGCAAACGCACACACACACGCACAGCCCACACCATGACCTCGGTGATGGTCATCGGCCGTGATTGTCGTCAGCTTGAGTACATGACGGTACCGATGCGACGCCCTGGGCGACCGCAGGCCCCGGCTCGGGCGGGTGTGACCTCGGTCGCCGAGCGGGCGGGAGCCGTGGCGGCTTCCGGAGGTACGAAGGGTGTCGTCACCACACCGACATGCCCCCCTGACCAGCGTCACGCTCCCCCGCATGTTCCCGCAACCGCACGGGAATCGGCCGTGCGCCGCCCCCGATGGCTCGAAGCATCAGGAACGACTTGGTTTTTGCCGCATCCGCGCACCAAAGGTTAGACCGATCCTCTCGGCCGGGGAAACCATGTAGCACGGTGAATCTCGGGCTTGGAATCGGCTGCCCCTCGGGCACCGGGCCTGCCGACACCTCACAGTCCCCCAAGAGACCCACCAAGACAGCCAAGAAAGCCAGGAGAGCTGAATGGACGAAAGACGTTTTTCGAGGCGACGGTTCATCACGTCTGCTGGTGTCACGGTGACCCTGCCGATGCTGCCGTCTCTCATGTGGGAGAAGAAGGCCGGGGCGGCGACCTGCGCGCCGATCAAGCGGTTCATGTTCTACCACTACCCCAACGGCAACTACATGCAGGAGCACAACCCGACCGGGGCTGGTGCCGGCGCCGCCTGGGGCTTGCCGTCGACCATGCCGACCTGGACGGCGCTCAAGCCGGACATCACCTACATCACCGGGCTCGAGAACCAGCAACGTCGCCGGCAGACGGGTGACCATGCCCTCGGGGCGGGCGCCCTGCTCACGGCGCGGATGCCGACCCCGAACTCGCAGCAGATGAGCATGTCGGTCGACCAGATCATCGCGGACGCCCAGATGGGTTGTCGCGGGATCGCCTCCTTGCAACTCGGCACCGGCAACGGTGGACCGACCGACTCCTTCGGGACGTACTTCACGCGCAACATCTCGTGGCGCTCCACGTCGACGAAGAACGCCGATGGCACCATGTCCTTCCCGGTCGGCGCGGGTACCCCGCTCGGCAAGATCATCGACGCCCAGACCGCCTTCAACCGGGTGTTCATGGGCACCAGCCCCTCGACCAGCAACGCCGACGCGGCGATGCGCCTCGCGCTCCGCAAGAGCGTGCTCGACAGCGTCATGCCGTACCAGTCCATGCTGGCCAACAAGCTGAACCCGGCGGACAGCGCCAAGCTCGATCAGCTCTTCTCGGGCATTCGCTCGCTGGAGATGGAGCTGCAGGCGGCCCCGGCCGGCGGAGCCTGCACCCCGCCAGCGCTCCCTCCGGCGGCGGTGAACCCGACCGACAAGAACGGTCTGGTCGGCGTCGACTACAAGAACCAGGTCGACTTCATGCACAGCCTGATCGCCATCGCCTTCCAGTGCGACGTCACCCGGGTGATCACCTTCATGCTGTCCGACGCGGTCACCAGCCGGAACTACAACTTCGTGCCGGCGGTCGTCACGGCCGGGGCCGCCGCGGGCGGCTCCACCTTCGACCACCAGTCCTCGCACTACGCCGGCAACACGGGGCTGCAGGAGGTCTACCACCAGATCTCGCTCTACAAGATGATCTGGATCAGCACCTTCTTCACCAAGATGAAGGCCCTCCTCGACGCCGACGGCAACGACATGCTCCACAACACGGCGGTGGTGATGGCGAGCGAGATCGGCGACGGGAACCGCCACAACCACGACAACCTGCCGACCATGGTCATCGGGCGGCTCGGCGGTCTCATCACCCCGAATCGACTGGTGGCCTACCCCAACGCGACCGGGTCGGACTACACCGCCGTGAAGACCTACGGGGACTTCTACATTCAGCTGCTCAATCTGTTCGACGTGAAAGTGACGGCCTTCGGCAACGACGGCAAGGAGGCGCTCGCATGGAACGCGTGAATCGGGGTGTGAAACTCGGATACCTGGCGAGCGCGAGCGCGGCCCTGCTGGTCTCGTGGGGCTGCACCGGCGCCGTCCACGGCCCCGGGACCGGGACCCAGTCGGGTACGGGCTCGGCCTCTCAAGGCAACACGCCGGGAGGTGGTGTCTCGACCGGGAACGGCAACACCACCGCCGGCAACTCCTCGAACGGGACCAACGGAGCCCCGGGGTCGACCGGGAGCACGGGGATGAACGGGACCCCCGGGACGAACGGGACGCCCGGGACCAACGGGACGCCTGGGACCATGACCAATCCCGGCAACGTGCCGGTCGTTGCGCCGCCCGCCAACCCGCCGGCGAACCCGGGCTTCATGGTGGTGCGCCGACTCAATCAGCCCGAGTACAACAACACGGTCGCCGATCTGCTCGGCACCAAGCTGACGCCGGCGGACACCTTCCCCGGCGACGATCTGGGTGCAGAGTTCGACACCGTGGGCTCGGCCCTCAGCCTGGCGCCGGAGTACCTGATCTCCTACGAGCAGGCCGCGACGCAGCTCATCACCGACCTGTTCTCCGACCCCGTCCGACAGAAGACCGTCGCGACGTGCGACGTGTCGACGGGGGGCGATGCGTGCGCCAACACCATCCTCACCGCCTTCGCGAGCAAGGCCTGGCGGCGCCCGGCGACCGCGGCCGAGGTGACCGGCCTCATGGCACCGGTGACGGCCGCCAAGACGCTCGGCGCCACTCCCCTGCAGGGTCTGCAGGCGGCATTGACCGGGGTCCTGCTCTCACCCTACTTCCTGTTCAAGCTGGAGCTCGATCCGAACCCGCTCTCCGGGCCGGCTCGAAGGCTGAGTGGCTACGAGCTCGCCAGCCGCCTGTCGTACGCCCTGTGGAGCACGATGCCGGACGCGACGCTGACGGCGGCCGCCGCGGCGGGACAGCTCTCCACGGACGATCAGGTGGCGACCCAGGTGGCCCGGATGCTGGCCGATCCTCGGGCGGACACCCTGCTCGACAACTTCTCCGGGAAGTGGCTGGACTTCGTGAACCTGCCCTCGCACGAGGTGGACGCGACGTTGTACCCGAAGTACACGAGCGCGCTGGCGACGTCGTTCCAGGGTGAGGCCCGGCGGTACATGCAGGAGTTCCTGCGCACCACGCTCAACGTGACCGGGATCATGAATGCCCACTTCACCTTCGTCGACGCCAACCTCGCCACGTTCTACGGCCTGACCCGCACGGGCGCGACCAACGCCACCGACTTCATCAAGGTGGACACGACCGGGAGCCAGCGGCAAGGCATGCTGACCCTGGGGGCGTTCCTGACGGACACGGCCTATCCGAATCGGACCTCTCCGGTGCGCCGGGGCGAATACGTGTTCCGTCGGCTGCTGTGTGATGAGGTGCCGGCGCCTCCGCCGGGCGTGCCTCCGCTGAGCGAGACGCCGGTGCCGGGCCAGACCCTGCGGCAGCGGCTCGAGGCGCACCGGAGCAATCCGGCGTGCAGCACCTGCCACAGCCTGATGGATCCCATCGGCTTTGGCCTCGAGAACTACGACGCCATCGGCGCGTATCGAACGACCGACTCGGGAAGCCCGGTCGACTCGAGCGGCATGCTCCCGGATGGGACGACCTTCAGTGGGGCGGTCCAGCTCGGGACGATCCTCGGGAACGACCCGCGCCTGCCCGGTTGCGTGACCCAGAAGTTCATGATCTTCGCGATCGGTCGCCTCATGGATCAGCCGGACGATCCCTCGTGGATCGCCTATCTGGCTGCCCACGCCCAGGCCACCGACGGCAGCTTGCCGAGCATCATCAAGACGGTGGTCATGAGCGACGCCTTCCGCAGCCGGATGCCCGGCGTCCGCATGTAGCAGGCGGGTCCTCCAACAGCTGGATCGGCCGAACGAGCCGCGCGTACCTTCGGGTGCGCGCGGCTCTTCTGCGTTCTGGCGCCGGTCCGCAATCTCCCGGCGGCGCGGGCCCCGGCTCGCGCCGTGGGCGGTCGGGTGCACCGACCGCCTGAGATCGTGATCCCCGTCTGATAGGGACTGGTCGGTACCAACGGCCGAATGGGTCGACGCGTGCCTCCCAAATTTCCGGACGCAACAATTTTCGACGGGCGCGCACGCAGGCCACCACTAAACTGGTCGCCTGAATCTGGGGGTCCATGTACGACCCTCGCACACCCATCGCAATGGTCAGTAACCGCCTCTGGAGGATCGAATGATTGGAACGGATACACCCCACGCTGGCCGATCGCAGACGACCCGTTCGTGGTTGTCGGTCGCCGTTGTCGCGCTCGTCTCGGGTCTGGCCCTGGTGGCGTGCGGAAGCGATTCCACCAGCCCCGCGAGCGGTGGAGGATCAGGAGGCAAGTCGGTCGGATCGGGAACCGGCGGCGCGGTCGGATCGGGGACCGGGGGCGCGGTCGGCACCGGTGGTAAGACGGGCACCGGTGGCTCCGCACCTGCCGCCAGCGGCGGCAGCACGGGAACCCCGGACGGCGGCACGATGGCGACGGGCACGCCCTGCGACGCGACGAACAAGATATTCATTCCAAAGTGTGCGGCGTCGTGCCACGGGAGCGTCGGCCCCTTCATGCCGGATCTCTCCAGCGAGAAGGCTGTTTCCAGCCTGGTGGGGATGCCTCAAATCATGAAGTGCACGGCCGACATGACCTCATCGATCGTGAATTCGGGCTCACCCCTCGGCGGGACCCTCTTCCTCTGGATTTCAGGGGCCACGTGCCGGGACCAGATGCCCTACGGCGGGACCCCGCTGACGGCCGACGAGATCGCGTGCGTCAAGTCCTACTTCGCCGCGAAGATCAAGTAGCTGCCGGAGGAGCCGACGCCTGAACCTCGTCCGAGTGGACCAGGGTTGAAAGCCGAGTGAAGAGCTCCTCGGTGCGTCGGTCGTTCTGCCGTTCCCGGAAGAGCGCCCAGACCACGAGGGGCGCGACGGTCCAGGCGGTCGCGCCGAGGACCAGGGCCGGGACCGGGACCGGGAGGCTCTGGCTGGTCCTCACCAGGCCGGACCAGCTGAGCGCGGCGGCCGGCGCGCCCGTGGCGATGAAGATGGACGCGAGGGCGCGGCGGAGCCGACCCAGCCGGCGGCCCGCCGCGCGCGCCCTCTCCAGGTCGAGCAGCTCGCGTCTCGTGTCCTCGGCCGCGGCTCGAACGGGAGGAGACGGATATGGGTATGGGTCTCGATCTGGGCACATGGCGGTTCTCCCGTCGGATGGTGAGAGCAAGCGATATGCCCACCGGACCCCAGTAGAACCAGAGCGAGCGGGTCAACGCAACAGGGCGGGGGCCGACGGCGATCCCACGGTGATTCCCACGTCCTCGGTGTTCGAACGTGTCCGCATCCGTGCGCATGTTCACGTCCGACGCGCGTCGGGCGGCCAGCGATCCAGCCTGGCGGCTCGTCATTCCTCCGCGACCGCCGAGGGCGTTTTGCACGCCCCGGCGGGATCATCCCTGCCTTTTGCAACCCTCGGGGCCGAACGCGCCGCAGTCGTACGGGTTTGCCGCCGTCATGCCGCGCCCATCGCGCAGTGGAGTGCTGCCTCCGCGGGGCGCGGCTTCGCGGCGCGGCCTCAACGGTCGTCGCTTCTAGGTTCCGCGTTCGTCAGTGTTTCGGTGCGGCCGGGACCGCGGCGGGCTTGTTCTGCCGAGCGAGGATCCGCTCCATCTCGTCCATGGTGGTGCTCATCTCGGCGATGGCCGCGTCGAAGGGTGTGGAGGTGGTCATGTCGACCCCCGCCTTCGCCAGGAGCTCGATGGCGTACTTCGAGCTGCCCGAGCGCAGCATCTCGAGGTAGGCGTCCCGGCGTGGCGTTCCGCCGGTCTTGGTCTTGGCCTCGGCCTCGGCCCGCACGGCCCGCGCCAGCGAGGTCGAGGCCACCATGCTGGTCGCGTACTGGTACACGTAGAAGTCGTAATAGAAGTGCGGGACATAGGCCCACTCGATGGCCAGGAGATCGTCGACCTGGCAGATCTTCTGATCGTGGCCGTAGTAGGCGCGGGCGATCTTCAGGTACAGCGCGGAGAGGTTCTCCCCGGTCAGCGGCTCGCCGCGCTCGGCCTGCTCGTGAAAGGCGAGCTCGAACTCGGCGAACTGCGTCTGTCGGAACAGCGTGGTGCGAAGCCCGTCGAGCAACGTCCCGAGCAAGAAGAGCCGCGTGGCATCGTCCTTGGTCCGGTCGAGCATGAAGTGAATCAGCAGGTTCTCGTTGAAGGTCGAGGCCACCTCGGCCACGAAGATCGGGTAGTCGGCGGTCGGGTAGGGCTGCGCGCCGTAGGACAGGAAGGTGTGCATCGAATGGCCCGACTCGTGGGCCAGCGTCGTGAGATCGTCGTAGCGCCCGTTGAAGTTGAGCAGCTGATACGGGTGCACCCCGTAGACACCGGTCGAGTAGGCGCCCGAGCGCTTGCCCGTCGAAGGCAGATAGTCCGTCCAGCCGCTGTCGAAGCCCTTGTGCAGCGCATCGGTGTAGTCCTTGCCGAGGGGAGCCAGCGCCTCGAGCGTGATGGCGCGGGCCTGGTCGGGCTCGAAGTGCAGGTCCACGCTCGCCACCAGCGGAACGTAGAGATCCTGGTAGCGAAGGACGTCGAGCCCGAGCATGCGCTTGCGGAGGGTCAGGTAGCGGTGGAGCGTCGGCAGGCTGCGGTGGACGTCGCCGAGCAGCTGCTTGTAGACCTGGGTCGGGATGTTGTCCTGGAAGAGGGCCGCCTCGAGCGCCGAATTGAAATGGTGGACGCGCTTCTCGAACAGGTGGGCCTTCACCCCCGCGGCCAGCGTCGCGCCCATGGTCCTCTCGTAGGTCTTGAGCGCGCCGAAGAACGCCGCGAAGACCTGGTCGCGGTCGGTGCGGTTGCGGTCCTGGCGGTGGAGCGTGTAGGCGGAGGGATCGAGGCGCACCGACGCGCCGGTCGACAGCTTGATGGTCGGGTAGGGCAGGTCGGCGTTGGACAGGACCCCGTGGACCTCGCTGCCCGCCCGTTCGAGCTCGCCCGCCTCGGCGGCCACGCGCTCCTCGGCGGCGCCGAGCGTGTGGGGTTTGCGTCGCAGCGTCTCCTCCAGGTAGACGCGGTACGGATCGAGCTTCTTCTCGGTGGCCACGAACCTGCGCACCTTGGCGGGATCGAGGGTCAGGATCTCCGGCCGCACCCACGAGCAGGCCGAGGAGAACTGGGTGGCCAGCTCCTCGGCCGATTGCTTCATCTCGCGCGGGCGTGGCGCGCGCACGTCCTGGTCGGAGAGGCTGCTGGCGTACACCGACAGCCGCGACAGGTCGCGGTCCAGATCGAACATGGACTGCAGGGCCGCCAGGAGGCTCTGGGCCGACTTGCCGAGCTGGCCGCGGTGCTTGGCGAGCTCCGGCAGGCGGCGCCCGAGGTCCTCCTTCGCCTTGGCCCAGGCCGCCTCCGACGGGTAGAGGTCGCCGAGGTTCCACTTGTACTTGTCGGGGATGTCCTGGCGCTCCCCGGCTCGGGCGGACGACGTTGCGGTCATGGCGATCACCAAGAGGAAACGCGGGAGGGAACGGAGAGCCAGGCGAGATTGGCCCATGAGGTCCCGAAGATAACATCAACATCGAACATCGACATCGAACATCGGTCGGATCGACGCGCCCCCTTGGGTGGTAGAAAAGGGGGGCGCGCACCGAACCACCTTCACCGAGGAGCCAACCCATGCCGAACGCCTTCGCCCACATCGAGCTCAACACCGACGACGTCGCCAAGGCCAAGAAGTTCTACAAGAGCCTCTTTCAGTGGAAGCTCGGTGCGATGGGTCCGGACTACACCATGATCGATGTCGGAAAGGGCACTGGCGGCGGCATGCAGAAGATGCCGATGCCGGGGGCGCCGGCCATGTGGCTGCCCTACGTCGAGGTGGTCGACGTCAAGAAGACCATCGCGAAGGCGCGGAAGCTCGGCGCCGGCATCCAGGTCGAGCTCATGGACATCGGCGAGATGGGCACCATCGGCGTCTTCACCGACCCGAGCGGAGCCACCATCGGGGTCTGGGCCCAGAAGGCCAAACCCACCAAGAGCAAGCCCGTCCAGGCGTCCAGCCAGAAGTCGACCAAGGCAACGGGCAAGAAGTCGACCAAGTCCAGGTCCAAGAGCTAGAGCCAGAGCGAGTGCAGAGTCGGAGGAATTCGCCACACAGGTCGCCGCCCATCCCATGAAGGTCGCGGAGATCTGGCGCTATCCGGTGAAGACGATGGCGGGGGAGCGCCTCGAGCGGGCGGCCCTCGGACCACTCGGCCTCGAGGGCGATCGCATCGTGCACGTGGAGGACCCGTGGGGCCACGTCGTGACCTCGCGCTCGCATCCGCGCTTCCTCGGCCACCGAGGCACGCTCGGTCCGGACCGGGAACCCCGGGTCGATGGGAGGCCCTGGTCCGACCCCAGCGTCGCGGCGGATGTGGTCGCCATCGCGGGCCCGGGCGCCCGGCTCGTCCGCCACGAGGGCGCCGACCGCTTTGACGTGCTGCCCCTGCTGGTCGCCACGGACGGGGCCATCGCCGCCTTCGGGTACGACCACCGTCGACTGCGGCCGAACATCGTGGTCGAGGGCGTCGAGGGCCTCGGGGAGCGCGACTGGCCAGGTGGGTGCCTTCGCGTCGGCAGGGTCCTCATCGGGGTCCAGGACCTGCGCCTTCGCTGCATCATGACCTCGTTCGATCCCGACACCCTGGTCCAGGACAAGGAGATCACCCGGGGCATCTACCGGCGCTTCGAGGGCAAGCTGGCGCTCAACTGCTTCGTGATCGAGCCCGGCGAGATCGCGGTCGGTGACGAGGTCGAGCTCCTGCGCGGCCGGGCCTGCGCGCGGTCGGCCGCGGCCGAGGTCTTCGCCGACTGACTCGATACGGGGCGAGCGCGCGGCCCGGTCTTCGGTCAATATGTGCGGACGAGAGAGATCGCGCGGCGGCGGTTTCTCCACCGGTGAGGTCGAAGGCGCCAGGTTCCCCGCGAGCTCGAAAGGGGAAGATCATGTGCTTTTCGGCCAGTGGAAGCTTCGGGATCGCGGGGGTCCTGGCGGGAATCGGCGCGGTGGCCATGGGCCAGGAGAAGGCGCCTTCTCGCCGGATGCTGGGCCTCGTGCCCTTGCTGTTCGCCGCCCAGCAGGTGGCGGAGGGGGTGGTCTGGCTGACCATCGAGCACCCCGGCCGAAGCGGGCTGCAGGCCGCGGCGGTCGCGGTGTTTCTTGGCTTCGCGCTGGTGGTCTGGCCGATCTGGGTCCCGCTCTCGCTCTGGGCCGGTGAGCGGAGCCCGCGGCGGCGCAGGCTCCTCGCGCGCCTGGTCTGGGTGGGCATCGGGGTGGGTATCTACGCGGCGATGATCTTGGTCCGAGGCCGGCCGACCGCCCGGGTGGCCGGGCACAGCATCGCATACGACTATTCCGAGACTGGCCCGGCCTTGGTCCTGGCGCTCTACCTGCCGATGTACATCATCCCGGCGCTCCTGCCGTTCTTCGTTTCGACCATCAGCCGGGCGAGAACCATGGGTGCCGTTCTGACGCTCTCGCTGGTCGCCACCTTCATCATCGAGCGGCAGACCCTGACGTCGGTGTGGTGTTTCTTCGGCGCCATCTTGAGCGCCGTGATCGTCCTCGGCATCTCGGAGGATCACCGCCTGGTCATCACCCCGGTCTGAGCCATGGCACCGAGCCCTTGGCCTCGGCCGAGCGAAGCCGCGCAGCCGCGCGAAGAGCTGACCAGCTCGGTCAGAATGCCCAGCCGACACCGGCGCGGACGTGGCCAACTGGGGCAAGATCCCCGCTGCGAAACGCGCCACAGAGCCACGCGTCTCGGCACGAGCTCCGAGCGGGCCCCCCGGAGAGCCAGTTCGGGCCCGCGGCGAGCAGCAGGCTCAGCCCATCGCGCGCGCGGTATTCGTAGCCGAGCTCGGCGAACACGAAGCTCAGGTGACCGTAACCGCCGCCGAGGATCAGCGCGGTGCCGAGCCCGAGGCTGAGCGCGCTCGAGCGTGCCGCGCTCATGAGGGCCGCGAAGCGCAACGTCCCCGCGAGGTTGAGCCCCAGATCCTTGCCCTCGACCTGGCGATTTCCGACGCCCCAGGCCACGGTCTCCTCCCAGGCCCATCGCTCGAAGAAGGTCTTCTGCACACTGAGCCCGAAGGCGTCCGCGGTGGCTCCGGAGAGGCCGCCGCCGCCGCGCAGCGCGAAGGCGTCGGTGCGCACCACCCATGGACGCGCCCGGCGCGGCGAGGTCTCGGCCGGGGCGGCCGATGCCGCCGCCGCCGCCGAGGCCAGGGGAGAAGGCTCCGCGGGAACGGGCGGGCCGGAGGCCGCCCGCACGGGCGAGCCCGTCGCGACGACGAGCGCGGCATGACCGAGGACGGCGGCTGCGAGAGATCGGAGTGTGGACATCTGTTTTGAACCGGCGCGTCTCGGATCGCGCCGGGCGTGCTGGTCTTAGCCCTTTTCCCGTCCGATTCAAAGCCCAGCTCAGAGGCCGCTCGGGCCCGCGTCCCGCATCAGCCAGGCCTCGAGGATGCGCTTGTCGGCGGCGGACAGGCGGGCCTCGGGGTGGAGCGGGAAGACGTAGAACAGGGGCGGCATCGATCCGGCCTGGATCTGTTCCCAGCAGTCGCGGCGATCCGCACGGCGTTCGTCCTCGTCGACGCCTCCCCAGGTCGAGAAGTTGAGGTGGCGGCGGGCATTGTGGATGTCGTGGGCCATCAACCAGGAGCAGGGGGCGAGGTGCGCGTAGAAGGGCCACCGGGTCTCGTGGCTGTGGCAATCCCAGCAGGCGCGATGGAGCACGGCCAGCACTTCGGGCGGCGCATCGAGGGTGAAGCGCTCGGGCGGGTTGACCCCGATCTCCTCGATGTGAATCCCGAGCCGGCTCGCCGGGAAGGCCTGGAGCAAGGCCATGGCCGCCGCGCCGCCCGCAAGACCCAGCTTGAGGAGACGTCTCCAGCTGCCCGCCATCCGCATACCTTAACTCATTGCCTTGGAGCCTCCGGAGGGCCAGCGCGCATGGACAGCGAGCGCGGACACGGGCTCGCGTGTGCGCACAGGAGCGCGAATTTCCGCTGGACGCCAAGGTTGCCCGGCTCCCGAGAAGAAGAAAGGCGCCGCGTCCGCGTAACGCCTCGCGTGGACCGACGTACCCGGTGACACGCGCTCGAATCCCCAGTCGTTCGAACTCTTCACACCGGGAGACTCCCATGCCGCTTCACCGACCTCTCGATCGATCTCCGTCGTTCACCGCTCTGCTCCTCGTCCCGGTGGCCGTCGCCGCGACCGCCGCCTGGCCCGCGCGCGCGCAGGCCGCGCGCGCGGGCGAAGCCCAGATCTGCTCGCTCGGTTTTGCCGACGTCGGACAGACCGGCACCGTGATCTGCAAGAGCACCGTGACCGGCGCGACCACCCAGGCCATCCCGGTCGGCGCCCCGGTCTCCGCCGCCGGCGCCATCGGTGGGAGCCTGGCCTCCGGTGACGGGCAGGTGCTCGTGACCAATCAGGTGGGTGGCGCCCTGATCTTTCGCGAGGCGGACGGCCACCTCACGTCTCCCCAGGTCCTCGACACGGCGGGGGAGGGATCCCTGTCTGGCGCCGTCAGTCGTCGAGGGGCGTACGTCCTGACCGGAACACACGTGCGCTTCTTTCGCCACGGAGAGACCGTTGCGAGCAGCAGCCAGCCGCTGCTGCTGGGGGACGGTTCGGCGGCCGAGGTCACTCTCGGCGATCGGTACGCCTACGTGTCCGAGAAGAACGGCTCGCTCGAGGCCTTCCTCCTCGGGCGCGACGGCAACCTGGTCGGTGACGCCAGGCCGGTCACCGGTATCTCCGCCGGGGTGATCGTCGGGATCAGCGGATACGAGGGTGGGGTGATCGCGCCCATCGCCCACCTCGCCAGCAATCCCGATCAGGCGGAAATTGCGGTGGCAGAGGGCACGAGCCGGATCCAGACGGTGCCCACCAAGGAGGTCGCGGCGTGCTGGACTGCCAATGATGACGAGGAGGCCTGCGTCAGCAACCCAGGGAGCATGACGGTGTCCTGCGGTCGCCTCGGTCGCGACGGGTTCGAAACCTACACCAGCGCCGCCGCCAGCCCTGGAGAGTCCGTCTTCGATCTCGATCTCCGCGCTGGGCTGGTCGGCATCCAGGCCGTCCACGCCGGCGCCCCTGTGCTCCTCACGTACGCCCGCACCTCGGGAGACTTCCTGACGCTCGTCAGCGAGGTGCCGATTGGAACCGCCAAGGCCGCGGGCGCGCTGCTCCTCCCACCCGTCTCACGATGAAGCGAGCGCAGCGGGCGAGGCGGCGGTCTCTCGTCGGATCGCCCGGGCCCCGTCCTCAGTCCTCCGACGAGATGGCGTCGACGTACGTCTTGATGGTGCCGGCCCCCGTGGTGTGCAGGCTGACCCCGGTCACCGCTCCCGCCGAGGCATAGTCGGAGGGGAGGTGGATGACGACGCTGTTCCACTCGCCCGGGATGAGCTCGGGACGCTTCCAGCCCGAGGCGGTCCAGCGCAAGCTGTGGCCGGGCTCCTGCACGTAGGCCTGGATGTAGTCCCAGTTGGTACCAGACGCGACGTTCACGAAGATGGTGACGGTCTGCCCGCCGTGGAAGCTGGCGGGGGCGCTGGCTTGAACGGTCGCCGTCCCGCTGCCGCTGGCGTTGATGGTGGCCAGCAAGGAATGTGTCCCGTCGACGGCGAAGTCGCTGGAGATGGACACCTTCGCGGGTTGATCGGCCTGCGAGTAGAATCCCGACAGGCTGCCGTTCTCGAAGCCGATGGCCGAGCTGACCGACAGCTGACGCCACACCGTGATGGGAATGCCGGCGATCCCCGGGCAGGTCGTGAACCCGTCGTTGGTCGAGTTGCGCGTGCAGACCGCGTCGCAGCCGGTGTAGCCTTGCGGGTTGACGATGACGCTGTATGGCTCGCCGTGCTGGTTGTCGTCGCCGATGCGCCCGGCCACCACGCTGCTGCCGAAGCCGCGGCCACCGCAGTAGCGGGCCACCGGTGGCGAGGCGAAGAGATCCCCGATGAAGGAGCCCTCCTGGATGGGATAGGCGCTGTTCCGGCCCCACCCGAGCGGAGCCGGTCCATCGAGGTAGAGGGGGATGTGCTGGCCGGTGGTGTTGACGTGGGCCATGAGACACGACGAGATCAAGTATCGGTCCGTCTGGGTGGTCCCGCCGGTCTCCCACCCGGGAGCGAGGCCGAGCAGCCCGTTGAAGGTGTACCAGTTGCCGGACTGATCCTGCTTGGAGATGCTGTGGCCAGCCGGGAGCGCGCAGCGCACGATGTAAGACACGGTCGCGCGTCCGGCGGCGGTGGTCATGAGCCCGGTCGTCGAGCTGAGGCCCTTGATCGAGTTGAGGCCGTTGATCGAGCTGAGGCCATTGATCGAGCTCAAGCCATTGATCGAGCTCAAGCCATTGATCGAGCTCAGGCCGTTGGTGGATGCGAGGGCCGGGCTCTCGGCGACGCTCTCCTGGCCGGCGGGCTCGTCGGGAGCGGCGCACCCTGCATGGCCGATGGCCAGGGCGATCATCGACAGGGCGAATCGACGGGAATTCCTGCTTGGGAGCGTCTCGGTGGTGTTCATACCGGAGAGACGAAGCAGGTCCTGTGCCAAGAAAATATGTCTTATAGATTACGAATTCTTCTGTCTTTGCTGCCGGATGACGGTCGGCCTGTGTTGTGGCCCGGGCAACAAACCCGTTGCTTCGGAAGGCAGGCCTGTCGAGCGCCACGAATACCGGCGGCGACGCCGTCAGCAGTTGTCGGGGCGAGAGGATTCGAACCTCCGGCCTTTCGGTCCCGAACCGAACGCGCTACCAGGCTGCGCCACGCCCCGCGACGTGAGGCGTTCGTATGCCAGGCGCGACCGGGGATGTCAACGAGCAACGACGCCGGAGGTGTGGACCGCCCCGTGGACCGTCTCGTAGACCGTTGCGTCGATCGCCTGCAGTGGATGGGGCCCTTCGTGGGGGCGCGGGTCATTTCGGGTCTTGCGCCGATTCCAGTTTGGTGTTCCGGCGCGGGTCGGGTGCAGTAGGCTCGTCGGGGAGATGCCCCCTGCCATGGCCCCGCGACTTGCCACTCCATGGCCGACCGCGTTCAGATTCCGCCCGGGTCAGGGCAGGCGTGTCCCGGTCCTGGAGCCGCGGTCGGTCGTGGGCGAGCCGTGGCCGGACCAGGCAGGCGCGGAATCCGGCCTCCCGGAACAGCGGCTCTTGGCCCCCCGGTTGCAGAGTCCCCGGGCATCCCACGCGTTCGTACGCGGCCCGCGATCCTCCTCCGGGTTGCCGGCGGCGCTGCTCGGCCTCGCCCTGGTCGTGCCGACGGGTGGGTGCCTCTACACCGATCCCATCAACATGCCCCCCACCGTCACCATCACCTCGCCCCTGCATGTCTGGCATCACCAGGACGCGGCGTTCACGGCCATCGCGACCGATCCGGACGGTGGGGCGGTCCGGATCGCCTGGGCGCACACCGCCGGCAATTGCGTCGGCAGCAACCCGCTCGCCCAGACCCCCGTGGCCGACCCCGCCACCCCCTACACGGTGCCAGCCAGCGACACCGTCGGGACATTTTGCGTGTGGGTGTTTGCGACCGACCACCAGGGGGCCACCACCACCCAGCACCGGCCGGTCGATCCCGAGGACCATCCGCCCGTGCCGGATCTCCAGATCCTCCGCCCGGACCCCATCTCCGCCGGGGCCTTCCCGCTCTACACCGAGATGAAGCTCTCGGCCGCGAATTCGGTGGACGCGGACGGCGATCCCCTCGCCTTCGGCTGGAAGATCCTGCCGACGGCGTTCGCGCTGCCCGCGGCGGCCGCGGCCACCACCAGTGCGCTCGCCCCCTGTCGCGAGGACGATCCGACCTCCACGGCGACGATTTGCTTCGTGCCTCCCGCCCCCGGGCAGTACACGATCCGGGTGACGGTCAGCTCGTTGCCGGGAGCCGCTCCGGTCTGGCTGGACAAGACCTTCCTGGTGGCGACCGATCAGATGCCCTGCCTCACCGACACCACGCCGCCGCTCACCGATCCCCTGGTGGTGAGCACGGGCGCGAGCCCGCTGTCGTTCCAGGTGAACCGGGTGGTGGACGACGGAGATCCTTATCCGGTCGAGCCTGGCGGCGGCATCACGAGCTTCTCGTGGTTCCTCGGCCAGGACAGCGCGGCACCCGCCGGCGTCGGACCCGTCGTGCCCGCGGCGTCCCCGGTCGTGTATCAGCAGAGCGCCACGCTTCCCGTGTTCAGGGTCTACCCCTTCATGTACCGGCCGGGCGATCGGATCCGGGTGCGGGTCGAGATCCACGATCGCAATCCGGCGCCCATCGACGCGGTGCTGGCCGGCTGCGACGACGGCGCTGCCCTGTGTCCCCCGGCATCGATGTGCTACCAGCGCAAGACCTGGACGGTCGTGTTCAAGTGAGCGAGCCATGCCGACCAAGCTGACCAAGCCGGCCACGCCGGCTCTCGTTCGCCACGGCCTGGTGCTCGTGCTGGCGGTCGTCACCGCCGCGTCCTGTTCCGCCTCGGTTTCGACGGACGCGAGCTCCTCGACACCTGGCGGTAGCGGCAACGGCAGCGGGCCGACGGCCGGCTCGGGAGGCGCGGGGGCTGCGTCGTCGGCGTCGGGTGGGATGACCACGACCGGCGGCGGCACCGCTGCGGGCACGGGCACTTCCTCTGGCTCGGGGAACCCCCCCAGCGCAACCGCGAGCAGCGGTGGTGCTTCTTTCGGGACCGGCGGCAGCTCCGCCTCCGGGGCCGGTGGCGCTGCCGCCGCCCCGCCGTCCTGCGCGGTCTCGCTCACCCCGATCGCGCCCACCAGCTTCGACGGGTCGGTCGCGGGCGCCGATGCCCGCTTCCGGGTCCAGGCCAGCGTCACCGGCGGGACTCGCGCGCCGAAGTGGGTGTGGACCGTCTCGTACGCCCCCGATCTGTCGGCCGTCATCCCCGTCACCACCGTCTCCGATCCGTCCACGGTGGAGTTTCCCATCACCATGGCCGGCATCTACAGCGTCCAGGTGGTGGTCGACGCGGGCCTCAGCTGCTTCGCCCAGCGCTCGATCACCGTCCTGCCACCCGAGAAGAACGTCCTCGTGTTTTCGATCACCCCGCCCGAGACCTACAGCCAGACCATCCCGGTGCAGAAGATCAAGAAGATGGTCGCCGGGACCGCGCCCGCGCCGCTCGCGATCGCCCTGCAAGGCGGCACCGCCATCCGCATCCTCCCGCAGACGGCCGCCGGCGACGCGCTGCCTTCCTACGTGCGGGTGCACGGGCTCTCGTTCTCCAGCGTCATCGAGGGATACTCCGACCACGGCCCCGTACCGGCGGTCCTCCTGCCGTACCCCACCGAGGTCTACGAGGCGCTGGTGGTCCCCGACGACGTGATCGCGCCGAAGATCTTCAGCGGCGGCGACCTCCTCGGAGATCCGCAGCGCCTGGTGGCGCTGCCGATGAGCCCGGGCACCGAGGTGACGGGCGCCGCGACCAACGCCGGCGGTCAGCCGGTCGCCGGTGTGCGGGTGGTCCTGCGTTCGGGCACCCGCCCCTCGACGGTGGGGACCACCGCCGCCGACGGCACCTTCTCGGTGCTGACGCGAGACGGGACCCACGCGATGGTGTTCTCGCCGCCCCTCGACTCGGGCTTGCCCGAGGTGCACGTGCCCGCGTCGCCCGGGTTCGCCGTGGCGACCAGCGACACCGCCATCTCGGCCAGCGTGGTGTGGGCTGCGTCGAGCTCGGTGCCGGTGACCCTCCACGTGCGTTCCACCGACGGAGCCTCCGATGTTCCCGGCGCCTGGGTGCGGCTCGAGTCCCCGCAGGAGCTGCCTGACGTGGCCACGGTGTCGATCCGGGGCTCGGCGGCTGCCGCCGCAGCAGCAGCGGCAGCCACTTCGAACCCGGCGAGCGCGATGAGCCCACCGCGCGCCATGACGGGCCCCGGCGCCGGACCGGTGATCAAGCTGTCCGCCTCGGGGATCGTGCGGGTCGACGCCACCACCGGGACCACCGGCCTCGCCCGCTTCTCGGCCGTGCCCGTCGGAAGCTACACGGTCACCATCGTTCCACCGGACGGGATGTCGGGGCTGGCGATGCCGACCCGCGCCAGCGTCGTGGTCGCGGCCGGGGGATTGTCGAGCACGCTCTCCCTGGCGGCGCCGGTCATGCTGTCGGGGCGGCTGCTGCCCGTCGCCGCGACCGCCCACATGCGCGTCGTGGCGGTGGATCAGACCAGCGGAATCCCCGCGCCGCCGGTCGCCACCACCGTGGACGACTCCGGCAGCTACCAGCTCGACCTCCCGCCGGGCCGCACCTACCAGCTCGAGGCCGATCCGCTCGGGGTCGCCAGCTTCGCGCGCACGGTCCTCGGGACGGTGGCGCTCGGTGGGCAGGATCAGGCCGCCCCGGACTTCCAGGTGGCCGCCGGCGTCGCCATCACCGGGACGGTGAGCGGTCCCCCCGCCGATCCGCAGCAACTCGGGCCCGTGGCCATGGGCGGGGCGCTCATTCAGATCTTCTGCTCCTCGCTCTCCGCGGCGTGCCCGGCTCCTGACCAGCCGGTCGCCGAGGTGGCCACCCGCGCCGATGGTACCTTCCGCGTCTTCGTGCCCGCCGCCCTCTTGATGCAACCCTGAGAAGATTACCGGCGCCTCTGACAGGTCCTTTCCTCCTCCTCCTCGTCCTCGTTCCCCGTCGCGTCAGGTCGTGGGACGAGGACCGGTCCCCCACAGCGAGAAATATTCCGTCTTTGGGGTTAGGCTGCCGCCTCTCGTGAGATCGCAGACCCTGATCGCCGTCGCGGCCTCGACCCTCGGTCTGGCGATGGTTTCCGGGTGTCGCACCTACCGCGGTGCTCTGTCGGGTGCCCTGTCGCTGGTGCCGGGGGTCCACCTGGCCGAGCCCGCGCCCATCCGTCCGAGCGGAACCGAGACCCGTTCGGCGTTCGAGCTGTCGAACGGAATGCGGGTGGTCCTCGAGGAGAACCACGCCACGTCCGCGGTGGCGATCCAGGCCTGGATCGACGCTGGCTCCATCCACGACCCGGTCGACCGGCCCGGCGTGGCCTGCATGCTCGAGGAGCTGGTGCTCCGCGCGCCACGCCTGGCCACCTTCGCCGACCTCGGTGGCCGCGTTGCGGGCTGGACCAGCCACGACGCAGCCGTGTTTCGGGCCACCGTCGCCGGCACCTTCGCCGGCGCCGCGCTGGCCGCGCTGTCCGAGGCCCTCCTCCACCCGGACTGGTCCCCTGCCGCGCTCGGCGCCGCGGTCGAGGTGGTCCGTCGCGGAGGCGCCTCGAGCGTCCGCCAGACCGGGCTCGCGCAGCAGCGCGGAGTCGCCCTCCTGGCGCTCGGGCTCGCCTTCGGACCGGGCGGCTATGCCCGCCCCCTGGTGCCGGCCCCCGGAGAGCTCGCGCGGCTCGGCACGGCGGAGCTGCGCAGCTTTCACGACGAGCTCTACCTCGCCCCGCGCGTCGATCTCGTGGTGGTGGGCGACTTCAACGCCAAGGAGATGCGGGCCAGCCTGCAGAGCACCTTCGGAGCCTGGCCAGCGCGCCCGGGAGGCCCGCGCGCGCCCGGCGTCGCCCGGGCCGTGCAGGCCGTCGCCGTGCCGCCAGCGCTCGGCGAGGGAGCAGGCGCCGGGCCGAGGCTCACCGTCGTCGCCGGCGGCGTGACGGAGCCCGAGATCGCCGTGGGCTTTCGCACGCCGCCCGCCCGGGATGGCGATCTCCCGGCGCTCGAGCTGCTCGCCGCCGTCGTGGGTCGTCCGGCGGTCGGGCGCCTGGCGGTGGACGTCGCGCAGAATCGACAGATGGCGAGCGCGACCGGGGCCTACCTGTTCGGCTCGCGCCAGGGGGGGCTGCTGGTGGCCCACGCGACCCTCACCCCGGGGCCGATCGACGACGCCGCCGCGGCCGTCATCGACACCCTGCTCCGGCTCGGGAGCGAGCGCCTCGACCGGGACGAGCTCGAACGCGCACGCGTGGCCGTCGAGGGCGAGGATGCTGCTCGCCGCGCCAGCCTGGATGGCTACGCGACCCGGCTCGGGTGGTTCGCGTCGCTCACCGGCAAGGCCGGCCACGAGCGCACGTACCGCGAGCGGTTGCGAACCGTCGACGTCGGCGAGCTGCGGAAGGTGGCGGCCAGGTACCTGCGCGCGAGCAACATGGTGGTGGCCGTGCTCGTTCCCGGGCAGCGCGCGGATGTCGCGGCCGGCAGCGCCTTCGATGCCGCGCCGTCAACCGGCGTGCCGGCGACCGCCGCGCCGTCTACAGTGATGGCGCGTCTCGAGCGCGTCCTGGCGGCCTGTGAACAAAGGGCTCCGGCGCCGCTGCCCACCCGCCGCGCGTCCGCCGCCGCCGTCGGGCAGGACGACCTCGAGTACCGCTTGACCTCCGGCGTGCGCCTGCTCGTCATCCCCGACGACACCGCGACCCAGGTCTCGCTCCGCGCCGTCTGGTCCGGGGGGGCTCGCACGGAGGACGCCCGCCTCGCCGGCGCCTCGGCGCTGCTCGCGCGCCTCTTGCCCCTCGGGACCCGCTCGCGGCGGGCCGAGCCGCTCGCCTCCGAGATGACCGAGATCGCCGGCAACCTGGCGGGCATCGCCGGACCCGACGTTTTTGGTCTCCGCGCCGACTTCCTCGCCACCCGCTGGGAGCGGGGGGTGGAGCTGGTGGTGGATGTCCTGCGCAACCCGCGCTTCGCCGAGGAGGACGTGGAGCGCGAGCGGCGCGTGCAGCTCGACCTCATCCGCGACGACGAGGTGGCCCCGGCCGCCGTTGCCCTGCGCACGTTTCGCGAGGCCCTCTACGGCGGGCACCCCTATCGCCGCGATCCCCTCGGGACCGTGCAGTCGGTCTCGGCGCTCACGCGCCGCCGCTTGCTGGATCACTATCGCCGCAGCTACCGTCCTTCGTCCTTGACCATCGCGGTGGTGGGCGCGGTGCCCCCGTCCGAGCTGGCGAACAAGCTGCAGACCCTCTTCTCGGACGCGTCGCCTGTCGCTCCGCCGGCCGCCGCGCCCGCGTCCGTCCCGCCCCGCGTCGCGGTCGTGGGTGCCCCGCTGGTGGTCGAGCGCGTGGTCGGCCGGCCCGGCGGCGCCGGGGGGGCAGGGGGGCAGGCATCCCCGCAGACCGCATCCGCACGCCACGCGGCTGGCCCGACACCTGGCCCCTCCGTGCCGACCCGGGTGGTGCTCGGTTACCTCGGCCTCACGGTCCTGGATCCCGACCGGTTCGCGTTCGACGTGCTGGTGGAGCTCCTCTCGGGTCGGGGACCGACGCCGCGCGCACCGGGCCGCGCTGGCACCGACACCTCCGAGGCCTCGGAGACGGCGGCCCCCGCGGTGGGCAGCCGTCTCGCCGCCGTCTCCGCCGGGGTTGGGGTCTCGGAATCTCCGGCCGTACTGGCGGAGGAAGCGGTCGATGGCGGTTTTCTGGCGATCTCGTTCCAGGTCGACCCCGATGCCTCCGTGGATGAGGCGGTCGCGGCCCTGCGCCGTGCGCTCGCGACCGTGACCACCCCGGGCGCCGCGCCCAGCGCCGAGGAGGTGGCGTGGGCCCGCCAGCTGCTGGTGGGGCGCAGCGCGCTCGCCTTCGAGCGGCGCGGGGCCGTGGCCATGGCCCTCGCGCTTCACGGCGCGCTCGGCGAGAACGTCCCGTCCTACCGCCGCGGCAGCGCCGGGCTGGCCGAGGTGCAGGTGGCGGATGTCTTGCGCGTCGCACGCCGCGTGATAGATCCCGGACGCGAGGTGCTGGTCATCCTGAGGCCAGAGGAGCAGGCCCTTGGCCCGAGGGAACGAGATGAGAAGAGCGTCGCCCGGATGAACCAGATTCCCGCCGGATTCCGCGGTGGGTATGCGGACGCCCACGGGCCGTCGCCCTCCCCGGGACGCTGAGCCCATGTCCATGTCGACCTCGACGGTGGTCTGCCCCGCCTGCGCCCACGCGGCGTCGGCGGAGCTCGGCACCTGTCCCCGCTGTCGCGGTGCCTTGCGCGATCCGCTGCTCGGCACGGTGCTCGGCGACCGTTACCGGATCATGGCGCGCCTCGGCACCGGGGGAATGGGCGCCGTCTACCGCGCCGAGCACCTCACCCTCAAGCGCGACGTCGCCGTGAAGGTCCTCCTGCCCGAGATGGGCAACAAGGAAGAATTCGTGCGCCGCTTCCAGCGCGAGGCGGAGTCCGCCAGCCGCCTGGCGCACATCAACATCATCTCCGTCACGGACTTCGGGCGCACGCCCGACGGGCTCCTCTTCCTCGTCATGGAGTACCTGGACGGGGAGGCGCTCTCGGCGCTGATCCGGCGCGGTCCCATCGCCCTTCCGCGCGCCGTCGCGATCTTCGGACAGATCCTCGACGGTCTCGGCCACGCCCACGCCGCCGGGATCGTGCACCGCGATCTCAAGCCCGACAACATCATGCTGGTCGAGCGGGAAGGGCGCCCCGACGTGGTCAAGCTGCTCGACTTCGGGATCGCCAAGGTCACCGATCCCGAAGGGCACCGCGAGGCCCTCACCCAGGCCGGTGTGATCTTCGGGACTCCGGAATACCTCTCGCCCGAGCAGGCCCTCGGCGAGCCGGTCGACGCGCGCGCCGATCTCTACGCCGCCGGGGTCATCCTCTACGAGATGCTGACCGGGCGGCGTCCGTTCGAGTCCGACGACAAGGTGAAGATCATCTCGATGCACCTGTCGCACGCCGTCCCGGGCATCGAGACCCTCGATCTCGGGTTCGCGCTCCCCGGCCCGGTCACCGAGCTCGTCATGCAGTCGCTCGAGAAGCCGCGCGAGCACCGATTCTCGTCCGCCGCGGCGTTTCGGAGCGCCCTCGCCGAGGCCGTGGCGGCGAGCCCGCCGCCGCTCGTGTCGCCGCCCGCTGGCCCCTGGGCCCAGGCGGTGGCCAGGACCGGGAGCGGCGCGGGATCGTCACCCGACGCCTCCCGGCCGGGAGCGCTGCAGTCCCGTGCCGACGGCCCGGTCCAGGGCGAGCGGAGCGGTCATGGTTCCAGCCATGGTTCGAGTCCCGGTTCGAGTCCTGGGTCCTCCGGGTTGCGGCGCTCGCCCGTGACGTGGCTCGTGCTCGCCATCGCGGCGGCCGTGGGGCTGGGCGGGCTCGGCTGGCTGGCGCTCGGCCACCGGGCCTCCGGGCCGCCGCGCAGCCCGGTGGTCAAGGCCCGGGTCCCGAGCGTGGCGCCAGCCCCGGCCGAGCTGGCGGTGCAGCTTCGTGTGGTCGAGAGCTGGCTGGCGGCGGCCGAGACCGCCAAGGCCCGCGTCTCGCTCGAGCAGCTCCTGGCCCAGCACCCGAGCGATGCCCGCGTCCGGTACTTGCTCGGTCGGGTGGCCTTCGCCGAGGACCGGCGCGTGCAGGCCCTCGACAACTACCGCGAGGCCATCGCGCTCGATCCCGGGTTTCGAGCCGATGCGGTGCTGCTCGAGCATCTCGGCCTCGTCCTCACCGATCCCCGGAACGACGGTCGGGGCGCCGATCCCAAGGCCGCCGATGCGGCCCTCGAGCTCGCCATCGAGCGGGTGGGGCGGCCAGCCACCGAGCTCCTGGTCCGGGTGGCCAACGCCCCGGGGGACGTCGACCGGCGCCAGAAGGCGGCGCTCGCGCTCGACGAGCTCGGGGAGGGTGCGCGGGTCGATCACGTGAGCCTCGCCGTCGCCGCCCTCAGGCGGGCCGCCGCCTGCGAGGACCGCAAGCCGCTGGTGGTCCAGCTCGGAAACAGCCAGGACTTGCGGGCGCTCGCCCCCCTGCGTGGGCTCCGCCCGCGCTCCGGGCTCGGCGGGCTCTTTGCTCAGGCGCCGGATTCGTCCTGCATGAAGGCCGAGCTCGACGAGGCCATCCAGAAGCTCGAGGAGCGCCTGCCGCCCGAACGGAAGGCCACCCGTCGATCGAGCAACCGGAAATCCAGCGCCCATGGACCCCTCATGCGGGGACGTTGATTCATGCCATCGAAAATTCAAAAGCCGGTCAAGAAGCCAACCACCAAGTCGCCCCGGCCCACCCCCTCGGGCGGCGGCCGACGGGGCTCACCCGGCTCGCGCAACCTTCTCAGCAACCTGGTGCTGGTGTTCCCGCTGTTCCTCATCTACCAGATCGGGGTCCTCGTCACCTATCCGCTCGTGAACGGGGCCGACCTGCTCACCCGCTTCCTGCTCCAGAACCTGGCGCTCACGCGCTCGGCGTACCTCGGGTACTCGGCGGCGGTCGCCGCGGTGTTCGCGATCGCCGTCCTGGTCCTCCGGCGGCGCCAGAGCCTGAACCTCTCCATGTTCGTTCCGGTCCTGCTCGAGAGCGCCATCTTCGCCATGACCATGGGCTCGGCGATCGTGTTCGTGATGACCCGAGCCTTCGGGATCAACCCGCGCCTCGCGACGGGCCTCCTCGGACAGGGCCTCGTCACCCGCATGGTCATGTCGATCGGCGCGGGGGTCTGGGAGGAGATCACCTTCCGCCTCGGCATCCTCTGCGGTGTGATGTTCGTGTGCGAACGGCTGCTGGGGATGCGCCGGTTCTTGGCCCTCGCCTCGGCGTTCGTGCTCTCGTCGTTGCTGTTCTCGGCCGCCCACCATATCCCCCCCTACGGCGATCCGCTCGATCTCGGCGTCTTCACCTTTCGCTTCCTGGCGGGGATGATCTTCGCGTCACTCTTCTGGTTCCGCGGCTTCGCGGTCGCCGTCTACACCCACGCCCTCTACGATCTCTACGTGCTCATCATCCGAGGGTGATCCCCGAGTCCGTGTTCCACGAGCGGGTGGCGGCCAGCGAGTCGCGGTGTACGCACGCTATACGCACACGCCCCACCTCCGCCCGCTGGCCCCACTCGAGCTCGGCCTCGTCCCGACCGGGATGAGCTACCGCTTCTTCTTCGGCGAGGGCTTGGTCTTGCCGGCCTTCGGCTTGGTCTTCGCGGCGACCTTGCTCGTCTCCTTGACGGCCTTGCTCGCGTGCGCGGCCTTGCCCGCCGGCTTGGCGGCCGGCTTCACCGCGTGCTTGGCGGGCTTGGCGCTCGCCGCCGCCTTGGGGGACTTGGCCGAAGCCGCCGTCCCCTTGGCGGGAGCCGACGCGCTCGCCGGGGAAGTCCTGGCGACTGCGGGTGTGGATGGTGTGGCTGCGGTGGATGCCGTGGGCGCCGTGGGCGCGACCTTGGCCGGGGCGCCCGCCCTGGTCGGACCCGCCGCTTGGGCTGCCGCGGAACTGGCCGCGGCACCCTTCGCTGGCGCATGGGCGGAAGCCTCCTTGGTCGCTTCCTTCGGGCTTCCCTCCTTGGGCCCAGCGTCCTTGGGCTCCTTCAGGTCCTTCGATCCCTTCGCTGCCTTCGGTGCTTGCGGTCCCGTCGGACCTTGAGGTCCCTGCTGTCCCTGAGGTCCTGGCGATTCCTTGGACTCTCTCGATTCCTTGGCGGCGGCCTTGCTCTTGACGGCCTTGGCCTTCGGGCCCTTCGAAGGGATCCCGTCTCCTTCAGCGGCCAGCGGCAACCCCGGCATGTCCTTGCGGTTGTGCACCAGCACCCGGCGCGCGTCCTTGAACGTGATCTCCACCTTGCTGTCCGACATCAACTCCGAGACGAATCCCTTGCCGAACTTGGGGTGCGTCACGATGGTGTTCTCGGTGTAGGCCTCCCGAAACTCGTAGGGTTTGCCGTTTCGGTCCGGGTACTTGGCGAAGAACTCCTCCCAGGAGTGCTTCTTGATGAGGGCCCGCTTCTTGGCCGCGATGGGCTCGGGCACGTCGTCCTCGACCTCGCCTCTCGGCTTGCGGAACGAATGGACGTCACCACACGGGTTGCACTGCACACGCCGAATCTCGTCCTCGTACTTGGAGATGACCACATGCGTGGTGTCTGCCTTGCACTTCGGACAGTAGGCTTCGACGTCCGAGCCGACCTCGTCGACTTCGTCTTCGAACATGAAATCCATGTGGATGGTCCCTGCTTGCGGCTAGTAGCACAGGAACCTTATGCCTGCAAGATTCAACAGAAATCAGCTCGACCCGATCCGGGCGGTCGGGTAGAAGCGCCAGGTCCAGCCATGAGATACTTCGCAGCCGAGGTCGCGGGCAATGAACGTCTCGGCGGGGGGTACTTCCGCCTCGACATGGCGGGGTGTCAGGCCCTCGAGGACGCCGAGCCGGGGCAGTTCGTGATGGTCCGAGGGGAATGGGACCGGGATCCGCTGCTTCCGCGGGCATTTTCCTTGCTCTCCGTGTCGGGGGACGGGCACGCGCAGCTCCTGGCCAAGACGGTCGGGCGCGGCACCGCTCTGCTCGAGCGCGCCGTCCCGGGAACTCCTCTCGCCCTCCTTGGACCTCTCGGAAAAGCCTTCCCGGCTCCGGACATCGCATTCGTGGACCTACTGGTGGGCGGAGGTGTGGGAATCCCTCCTCTTTACATGCAGGCCAGGCGCGCCTTCGCCACCGGAAGGGAGCTCCCGGGGGCCACCGAGGTCCTCTACGGCGGCCGGACCAGCCACGACCTCGTCCTGCTCGACGAGCTGCATGCCTACGGTGTCGCGCTTCACCTCACGACCGAGGACGGCTCGGTCGGCCGTCGCGGCCTCGTGACCGCCGAGCTCTCCGCCCGCCTGGCGCACCACCGTGGCCGCCCGCGCCCGCCCGCGCTCCGGATCATGGCCTGTGGCCCCAATCCCATGCTCTGGGCCGTGGCGGCGATCGCCCGGCGGCACGAGGTGCCATGCTTCATCTCGGTCGAGGAACAGATGGCCTGCGGCATCGGGGTCTGCCTGGGCTGCGCCGTCCCCGGCACCGAGCGCCCCTTTCGCTACGTCTGCAAGGATGGGCCGGTGTTTCCCGCCGCGGAGCTCCGGCTCCCGGAGGTCCCGGTCGCCGAGGGGGTGGGGCGCGGCGCAGGCGACGAAGGCGTCGGGGTCGGCCGGTGAGCAAAACGTCACTCGCAATCGAGTGCGGCGGCATCTCCTTCCGCAATCCGGTGCTCACCGCCTCCGGCACCTTCGGCTACGGTCGCGAGTTCGAGGGCCTGACCGATCTGTCCGTCATCGGGGGCCTCGTGACCAAGGGCATCTCGCCCTTGCCCCGGTTCGGCAACGCCACGCCCCGCATCTGCGAGACGGCCTCCGGCATGCTCAATTCGATCGGGCTCGAGAACGTGGGCGTGGAGGGGTTCCGGGCCGAGAAGTTGCCCTACCTCCGGCAGACGGGGACCCGGGTGCTGGTGAACTTCTTCGGGGTGACCTTCGACGAATACGTGGCGTGCGGCGCGGCCCTCGCGGCAATGGAAGGGGTCGACGCGCTCGAGATGAACGTGTCCTGCCCGAACATCAAGGCCGGGGGAATCGAATTTGGCACCGACTGTCGGGTGCTCGGGGATCTGGTGCGCGCATGTCGTGCGGTCGTCTCGAAGCCGCTCTGGGTCAAGCTGACCCCGAACACCTCCGACATCGTGGCGCTGGCCAGGTCCTGCGCGGACGCCGGGGCGGACGGGCTCTCCGTCATCAACACGATTACCGGAATGGCCATCGACGCCCGAACGCGCCGTCCCAAGATTGCCACGACGTTCGGGGGGCTCTCGGGGCCGGCCATCAAGCCGATCGCCCTCCGCATGGTCCACCAGATTCACCGCGCCGGCGTTCCGCTGCCGATCTGCGGGATCGGAGGCATCCAGACCGCGACGGACGTGGTCGAGTACCTGCTGGCGGGTGCCTCCACCGTGCAGGTCGGCACCCAGAACTTCGTCGATCCGGACGGAGCCGCTGGCATCGTCTCCGGGCTTGCTGCGTTGTGCGAACGAGACGGGATTTCGGATATTCGCGAGCTGATCGGCGCCTTGCAACCTGCATTATCCGCCCACGGATAGTGAGGTAACTATTGACAAAAACTAGGTTACGCATATTTAACTGGTACGAAACTAATCGGAAACAACTCGCCGGTAGCGTAAGGCATCCATGAAGAAGATTGAAGCCATCATCAAGCCATTCAAGCTGGACGATGTGAAGGACCGCCTGCGCGAGATCGGCGTGCAGGGCATGACCGTCTACGAGGTCAAGGGGTTCGGTCGCACGGGCGGCAAAAAGGAAGTCTACCGGGGCTCGGCCTACGTGGTGGATTTCGTACCGAAAGTCCGGATAGAGATTGTCGTCAAGGACGAGATCGTGCGCGACGTGGTCGAGGCCATCCTGTCCGTGGCCCGCACTGGACGCATCGGTGACGGAAAGATCTTCGTGACGCCGGTCGACGAGGCCATCCGCATCCGGACCGGCGAGCGCGGCGAAGACGCCCTCTGAGCAAACCGAGCTGCAGGGCAACGCCGTTCGGTCGAAAAGGCCTCGGCGTCCCTTGCGGCGCTGGGGGCGGCGCTCGGGCTGGGGCGGTTTTGGCCATGTGGCTTTGACGGCCCGGCCGAGACGCAATAGGATAACCAGATCGCGGATTTCCGCGTCTTCATGGGTTCCCACCAGCGGTTCAGCGATCGGGTTGCCAGGGCAGCCTGGAGGGCCACACCCAAACGCGCCCTTTCCGGCGCCATTGGCTGGGTGGCCACCCGTCCGATCCCGTCGGGGATCCGCGCGGGGGTGCTGCGCAGGTTTGCAGGGTTCTACGGGATCGACCTGACGGAGGCTGAGCGCGCGCTGACCGACTACGCCCGCCTCGACGATTTCTTCACCCGTCGTCTGCAGCCGACGGCACGTGTCATCGACGCCTCGTCGTCGGCCGTGGTCTCCCCGGCCGACGGAACGGTCGTCGAGGCGGGACGGGTGCGACAAGGCCAGCTGCTTCAGGTGAAGGGCGTTCTGCTCGATGTGAACGAGCTGGTGGGCGATCCCGAGGCAGCGGGGCGACTGGAAGGGGGAGCGTACCTCACGACGTACCTGTCGCCGCAGGACTACCACCGGGTACACGCCCCCGTGGCTGGAACCATCATGGGCTGGCGCCACGTCCCGGGAGTGCTGTTCCCGGTCAATGCGCGCAGCGTCGCCCGCGAGCCGGGCCTCTTCGTCCGCAACGAGCGCCTGGTCACGTTCATCGACGGCGGCCCCGCCGGCTTCTGTGCGGTCGTGATGGTCGCGGCGGTCGGGGTCGGTAACATGTCCGCCGCCTACGATCCCGACGTTCAGACCCACGCCCGTTCCTTTCTACGCGCCGCGATCCGCCAGAAGCGATACGATTCGGGGCCGACTGTCGCCAAGGGTCAAGAAATTGGAACCTTTCACATGGGCTCAACCACCATCGCGCTCTTCGAGTCGTCGCGGGTCGACCTGTCGGCCCTGTCGACCGGTGATCGCACGCGCATGGGAGAGCGAATCGGAACGGTTCGGTCGGGGGCCATTGTCGGGGCGCATGGCCAATCCTGACGTGGCGGTGGGTGCTTGAAGACCCCCGATGCGACGACCGGTGTGCTGCTGTCCGAAGCGGCCGAGCCGGGCGCCGACGTGCCAGCGCCGGACACGGCCGAAGGAGAAGGCCGGAGGGGGGCGGCAGCCGGGCAGGCTCCGATCGCCATCACCGACGGAGACTTCTCGACGCCCACGCGGCGGACTCGAATCGTCACGCGTCCGCGGGGCCTCAAGACGCTGGAGGCGCTCGGGCTGCTGGAAGGTTCTTCGTCGGGATCGAGCTCGGCTCCTTCCGAGGCGGAGCCGACGATTTCCGTGACCGCTGGCGATTTCGGGCCCGCCCGCGGTGAGCGGCGCCCGCCCGCCGAGGAGCTCACGCCGCCCCCGGATGGGTGGACCCGAGGCACGCGGAGGGTCTCCGCGGTCGACGAGTTCCTCGCGGCCTTGCCGACGCCCGTTCCCGAGCTCGGACCGGTGACGCCTCCGCCCGACGTGCCGCTCTCGAGCTCCATCGGGGAGTCACCCCCGGTTTCCGCCCGGCTGGTCGAGCCACCGGTGGCCCCTTCCTTCATCGAGAACGCGGCGTCCGCCGCCGAGCTCAGGCGCGCCGCCCTGACGGCGACTCCAGAGCCCGTGCCTGCGCCCACCCGCGCTCCCTCCGCTCCATCCCGCGAAAGCGAGCCCGGGCGCGAGCCCGCCGATTCCCCGCCTCCGAGCCGGCGGATCGCGCCTCCTCCGGGGGCTCTCGACGCCGAGGAACAGGTGGCCGATCCGGCCGCGTTCGATCCGCGCGAGATCACGGCGATCCGTGTGGCCCAGGATCTGGAGACGGATCTCGATCACCAGCTGGCCGAGCGCTTTCACGAATCGGCTGGCCACGGCGAGGCGGGGGGAGCTCTCGAGATCGAGGTCACCCCGTTTCACGCCGAGGTCAGGCCCCCCGAGAAGGCCCAGCCTGCCACGACACCGCCCGGATTCTCCTCGGAGAGCTTCGGCGGCGACCAGGCGACCGAGCCTCGCGAAGCCGAAGCCGAAGCCGAAGCCGTGAACCTGAAGGATCGGACTGCCCACCCAGGCGAGCCGGTCCACCCACGTGAGGCGGGAGAGCCGGGACTGGGGTTGGGGGAGGCGCCCTCGTCCGCGCCGCCGCCGGGGGAGCCCGCCCAGCTCGACCAGGTCGACCAGGCCGGCGAGCTCGGGCCCATGGTCGGCGTCGCCGCAGAGGGCACCGAGGGGCCACCGCGGTCCGTTCGCGTCGGCCCGGCGTTGGACGCGGAGCCCGCTCGGGACTTCGCCGGGCCCGTCGCCGCGCCGTCACCTCCGGGGGATTCCCGCGAGTCGACGTCCGGGTCGAACTCGGTGCCCGCCGAGCCCAAGGGTGCCCCCGCCGCCACGGACGACGCCTCCGCCGAAGGCGGCGGCGAGGCCGCGCTGTCGCCCCTCGCGCTGACCCTCGCGCACATGGCCGAGGCCATGCAGCCCGAGTTCGGGTACGAGGCCACCGACGACGTCGAGATCCTGGAGCCCCCCGCCGCGCATCCAGCGCCCGATGAGGCCGTTCCGGCGGTCCGGGCCCGAACCAACACGCCTCCACCCGTGCCTCGGCACGCCCGGGGCGTGGCTCAGGACCGTGTCCAAGATCGTGTCCAGGATCGCGGGGCGGTCCTGCCCGCGCCGAGTCGACCGGAGCCAGAGGCTCTGGCCGAGCGTCCGCGACGCCCCAAGCGCTCGAAGCCCTGGTTCGAAGAGATCTTCGACGAGAACTACCTGCGGACCTTGCCCTTCATGACGCCCCAGCAGACCCTGCGGGAGGTGGACTTTCTCCAGGCGACGCTGAACGTCCAGCCCGGCGCCTGCATCCTCGACGTGGGGTGTGGCTACGGCCGGCACGCCATCGAGCTGGTCCAGCGGGGACTGGCCGTGACCGGGCTCGACCTGTCCTTGCCCCTCCTGATTCGGGCCGCCGACGAATCGCAGCGGCGGAACCTGGTGGTCGACTTCGTGCACGGCGACATGCGGCACATGGCCTTCGAGCGCCAGTTCGATGCCGCCTACTCCATGCTCACGAGCTTCGGGTACTTCGACGAGGAATCGAACCTCCGCGTGGCGGAAGGAATCGCACGGGCGCTGAAGCCAGGCGGGCGCTTGCTCCTCGACGTGGTGAACCGCGACTACGTCGTGGGCGATCTGCCGACCCGGGTCTGGTGGGAAGGCGACGGCTGCGTGGTGCTCGAAGAGGTCGAGTTCAACTTCAACACCAACCGCCTGTTGACACATCGTTCGGTGGTCTTCGACGATGGGCGTCAGCTGGACCAGGAGATCTCCCTGCGGGCGTACAGCCTGCACGATCTCGGGAAACTGTTGCGTCTCGCAGGTTTTCGAATCCTCGAGGTGTCGGGCAGCATCTTCACCCGCGGTCACTACTTCGGCGCGGCCTCGCGCAACCTGATCGTTCTCGCCGAACGACGCGCCGACTGATCCGCAACGCCCGGTCGCGTCCTGGGCATCAGAGAACGGGGCTCGACGGTCGAATCCTTCGGTGCGGCTGTCACCGTTGGCGGACCGCTTGCATCAAAGTCGTATATCCAGGGTTGCGGACTTCACCCGGAATAACTAACTGACGAGGAACGTATTGTACTCACAGGGACCATTTCGTCCCAACGGATAAGCCATGAGCCGAATCATCGGAAAGACCAAACCGAACCGACACAAAGCAGCATCCGGCACCGATCTGGCGCGAGCCAAGGCGGAAAAACCGGAGGCCAAGACGTCGATGTCTCGGCTCGTCCAGGCCCGAAGTGGTCGTTTACCGCCTCCCGCCAACGATGTCCACCATCCGAAGGACCGGGACCGCGAAAAAGAGCCGAAGGCCGTGGCGCTTCGCGCCAGCAAGGCCGGCGAGAAGCCGGGCGAAAGGTCCACCGAAAAGCCGACTGATCGCGTCAAAAAGGGCGTGATCCGGGCCGAGGTGCGTGCCCTGCCGGCGCGAGCCGGGATCGACGACCTCGAGGCCGTGGTGGCGCCCGTCGCCGTCGAGCCCGAGGTTCTGGACGTGCTCGAGCCAGAGGGCGATCTGGTCGAGCTCGCGGCCGTGACGGCCGTCGAGGACACGGAGGATCCCGAGACCGAGCGGGAGGTCGACGAGGTCGAGGCCGAGGAATCCGAAGACGAGCAGACCGAGGCCCGGCGCACCGACGATGAGCCGGCCAGCTTTCTCGGGATGTACTTCCGCGACATGGCCGAGCTCGATGTCCTGCGTCCGGAGCAGGAGTTCGAGACCGCGCGCAAGATCGAGGAGCAGGAGCTCGAGCTGTGGCGAACGCTGCTGAGCTTCGCGCCAGGCGCCTCGTGGATCTCGGACGCCATCGAGAAGGCCGCGGGCGAGGTCTTGCCCGACATCACGGCGTATCGGCTGGCGGCGGAGCAGTCCCGGAAGAAGTCCTCCATCCCGGACCGGTCGCGGTTCGAAAAAGAGATTCTGCAGGTGTCCGAGCGGCTGCGGAAGCTCGACATCGATCGCATCTTCGCCGATGGAGCCGTGGCGGAGGTCCAGCGTGTCGGGCAGGCGGTGGCGCTCGGGCACACCCATGAGCTGTCGGGGATCTCGTTCTCGACGACCACCAAGGCCTTTCGCGAGTACGTCCGCGGGATCACCTCGCGGGCGGTTCGGCTCAAGCAATCGAAGAACGAGTTCGTCAAGGCCAACCTCCGCCTGGTCGTGTCCATCGCGCGTCGCTTCAACCATGGGCGGCTGCCGCTGGCCGATCTGATCCAGGAGGGCAACATCGGCCTCATGAAGGCGGTCGAGCGTTACGACTACCGGCGTGGCTTCCGCTTCTCGACCTACGCGAGCTGGTGGATCCGCCACGCGATCAGCCGGGCGCTGGCCGACAAGGGACGGGCGGTGCGCCTGCCGGTGCACATGATCGACGCCTACCACCGCATCGCGAAGTCGCAGCGAGAGCTGCAGTCGAAGCTGGATCGTCCGCCGACCACGGACGAGATCGCGGCGGCCACCGGCATCGAGCTCGAGAAGCTGGAGAAGATGAAGACCTTCCTGGCCGAGACCCCGGTCTCGCTCGATCGTCCCCTGGCGGACGGCGACGGGCGCAAGCTCATCGACGTGCTGGTGGATCCCGAGGCGGAGCCGAATGTCCCCGAGCAGATGGCCAACTCCGAGACGCAGTCGGAGATGCTGAAGCTGCTGGACGGCCTGCGGCCCATCGAGGCGGACATCCTGCGCAAGCGGTTTGGCCTCGAGACCGACAAGGAGCGCACGCTGAAGGAAATCGGCGACGAGTACCGCCTGTCGCGCGAGCGCGTCCGCCAGTTGCAGGAGCAAGCGCTCGGCAAGATGCGCCGGGCGATGGCCAAGCGCGAGACGGTCTAGGAACGCGCCTTCGGCGCTCGCGGGGAGGGGAGGACGGACGCGCCTCCGGCGCTCGCGGGAAGGGGAGGACCCCTCCCCGCGGGCCCCTCCCGACGGACGACGAGAGGCGTGCGCGGATCTGCTTTGCTGGTGCGGTCTCCGGTTGGCAAAGCCAACCTCCGATCCACCGCGTGGAGGTGCGTGGTGCGGGGGGTAAGTCGACCCGGGAACCAAGCCCCAACCCTTTCCTATTCCCTCGCCCCGCGCAGCGGGGAGAGGGTGAGGGAGAGGGGGAGGGGCCCCACTTCATTCCGGGCGGCACCCCGAAGTACCTTGTTCACCTCCCGCTGTTCAGGCGAGCGTAGCGCGGCTTTGCCGCGCGGAGCGAGAGG
>CAZIOH010000027.1:0-8548 GCA_964540815.1 uncultured Myxococcales bacterium
CGTTCTGGCGTCGGATGGTGCGCAGCTATTCGTCCGGACTCTATGAGGAGCGAGCGGCACGAGCGACCGCTCAAGGACATCGGCTCTTCCGTGCGCGCACGACTGCTACGCATCGCTCACGAGCGGGGCGAGGATCTTCAACTGCTGCTCACGCGCGAGACACATTGGCGATCGAGGCCGCGAAGCCGCCAGACGGGCCAGCTCAGGGCCTCAGCCAGCGCCTTTCGCGAAGCGAGCTCGCCGCGTTCCTTGCTCAATACCGCGAGCTGCTCGGCGGCAACCTCATCGGTCGCGGGGAGCGCGGCCCGCTCCGCGTCGACGCGCGCGCACAAGCCGCGCAGCTCGTGTAACGCCGCGACGTCGACGGCGGGAATCGCTTGCCAGTCGCCAGAGCTCAGCGACACCTGGATAGCCCGACGCTGCGCGTTCAGGTTCGCCCCCAGGAGGCGCAGCCGGTCCGCGAGCCCCTCGATCTGCACGATCAATGCCTCGTCTTGCTGAAACCTCTGCAGTCTCGCTTGAGCATCTTCGTCCGCTTCCTGCCAGCACAAGGGGCACCGGCCGTCGAGTGCCAGCCCACCGCCTTCGTCCTGCACGGCGATGGACTGCACGAAGCGCGCGGCCGTTCGAATCATGTCGACCCAAGCGTTCCCCTTGAGCCGTTCCGCCGATACGTCCTCGTCACCGAGCGCTTGCGCGGCGCTCAATGCCCCGTCTGCCGCCACATCGGCCGCGACCGCACACTTCAGTTCCGAGACAGCGTCCACGGAGACTCGCTCGACCGAGTTTGCGAAACGCTCCTGTAGCGTTCGCAACGCCTCGCTCTTGGCCCTTCAGCTCCAACCGGCGCGCGGAGGGCGTGCCCGCGTTCCCGACTGTGAGTTCGGCCTCCGAGTCTCGCAGCGCGGCTTCCTGCTCTTCGCTCCAGACCGCGAACGCCGCGATGGCCGCATCGCTCGTCGCTGAGGACAGCGAGCGGACGAAGCGCCCGGCCTCGCTGTCGCTTTCAAGATGCTGCAGCGTCTTCTTCGACGGCTGCACCGCCGCGGCCGCCGATGCCAGCGAACGCTTCACGCGGTCGATTTCGCTGGCGAAGCGGTCCAAGGCGTCGATCCCGGCCGGCCCAACCGCGAGCGTGCCGCCGCGCAGATATGTCTGCGAGCAAGAGCTATCGAGCACGGCGAATCGGCCGGCGCCGGCGGTGGCGATACCGTCGACCCATTGCACGGGCTCCTCGGCGCCGCCGACCGTCTTGACCGTGAAGGTCGCCGAGCGTTCGCCCTCGGCCGGCACGTCGGACCGGACGTCGCCCAGGATCTCGTCGACGACACGGGCGCGGTACACTTTCTTCAACACGCGGCAGTAGCCTGACTTGCCCGAGGCGTTGTCGCCGTACACGACGCTGAGTTCCGGTCCGAACTTCAGCGTCTGGTCGGGCCGCAACGCGTTGACGTTGCGGCCTTGTCCGACGGAGACCAGCACACGCTGCTCGCCGCTCGCGGCTACCGATGGCAGGTCAGCCTCGGACAGCGCCACGTAGCTCGACGCCTGCTGCTCGTTCTCGGCGACGGCGGCCGTCGCCAGCTCGCTGACATCCTCCGCTTTCAGCTCTTTGCCGCGCAGCACCCGGCGCAGCAACTCACTTTGCCAGCGCGGCAACGGTGCGCTCCAGGCGAGGATGTCGCGATACACGTCGCCCACCTTTCCTGCGTGGCTCGCCAACGGCATGACGGTGCTCGTATCCATACTTACGAGCTTATCCGTGCTTTACCGGCAGCAGCCACGCGGAGTTGCGTGGCCTGAATTGAGCCACTTGTCGAGCCGCAGTCCGCCCAGCCCCAATCCCGTCGGAACCTCCAACTCTGGCGGTTGTCCGACCGGGATGATCGAGATCGCGCGGTCGACCCTCGCACGCGACACTGTTCCGCCCAAGGGGCTTATTCCCTTCCTCGTGGCGGTGTTCGGGCTCACCTGGTTGCTTCTCCTTCCGGCGGGCCTTGCTCAACGCGGGCTCATCGCCGGGCCGGTGGAGCGCTTCCTTCCCATCGTCATCCTCGGGTTCTGGAGCCCGACGTTGGCCGCTCTGCTCATGGCCCGCGTGGCCCCCGGCGCTGGTGGCCTGAGCGGACTCCTTCGACCTCTTGGCAAGTGGCGGGTCAAGGTCCGATGGTATCTCCTCGCGCTCGGCCTGCCCGCAGCGACCTATGCTGCCGGGATAGGAGCCGGACGGCTCCTCACAGGCTCGGCTGCCGGTCCCTGGATTTCGCTTCCTCACGACGGACAGCGAATAGCGGCGATGCTGATGCTGCCGCTCGTCGATCAGATTGGATGGCGCGGGTTCGCTTACCCGCGCCTGGCGCAGCGGAACGGCCCGCTGGTCGCCAGCCTGATCCTCGGCGTTCTCTGGGGCGTCTGGCATACCGCGAAGCAGATGTTGTTCAACGAGGGTGCGGAATCAGTTCCCCCGCCGTTCATGATGCTGTACTTCGTCGCCGGCACCATCGTGTTCAGCTGGATCTACATCCACACCGGCGGAAGCCTCTTGCTGGTCGTCCTGGCGCAGATGGGCGCCTATCTCACCAACCCCAGCCCCGGATCCCTGCCCGGACAGATGTCGCCGCTGGCCATCAATACGGTCGCGTACGTGGTGGTGGCCGTAGCGTTGGTTGCACTGGATCGGAAAGCCTGGCGCTCATCACCGACGCCCGCCGACCGAACCGACGGGGCGCGTTCCCCGGGCCTACGGTGTTGATGTCGGAGAAATTGCTGGTGTTCACCGCTTCCGTGCGCCAGACAGATTCGCGGTTGCTTCATCTGCACACGCACGGATCGTGGCGTGGAAGGGAGTCCAGGCTGTCCACACAGCCTCGGCCCAAGAGCGAGCTCGGCGCGAATGGGTCGCAAGATCAGGAGCATCAAGCATCGAGGCGACCGTGATCTCCCCCAGCCACGGAACCGGCTCGAGGGGGGCAACGTCCCGTTTGTCCGGAAAGACCCTGGCCAGGATGTCACCCACAGCCTTGCCAGTCGCCCCTCGCTCGAGAACGAGCAGCAACCCGACCAGATGCACGGGCACCGAGCGCCGTCCGGCGGCCGTCCTGAAGCCTGGATGCTGGCTCATGTACGCGTCGACAGTCAGACGGTGAGCGCCTGGATACTGAAACTCACCATAATCCCGAAGCGTCACCTGGCCGAAGGTTGCCCAACAGGCAGCTGAAGCCCCGCCATAGGGACCGACCGGCCCATCGACGACCGGCGCGATGAATCCGCAGCTCGGACAGGGCTGGGAGACTGGTTCTTCATCTGTCGGGTCCAACGTTCCCCACAGACCATTCACTGCGTGGGATCGAGGACGCGTCCCTGGAAGAGGATGGCGCCGGTTGCTTCGTGGCGAATGAAGAACAGGAACGGGCGATCCACGGTCAGGGGGTTCAATACCGCGGACTGCGTCCGGATGACCACCGCCGTCGCTGCGGAGGCTTCCGTGCCCATCTCGTCGACCGCGATGGTCGCCTGGTGCAAAACGTCGGAGACAAAGAGATCGCGCCTGCCATTGATGGCCGAGAGATCCGCGACGGAGGCGTCGAAGGCTTGATTCATCCCGAGCGCCATGAGGGCCGGCTTGAGCCCGCTGTCGGTCTTGAAGCTGAAGGCGGGCATGTTCACGGCGCCCGGCACGGCCGTCGAGCGAGCGGCGAGCACGGCGCCGAGGCGATCCGCGTCGAGCGCTGCCTCGAACGCGGCGAAGGTCCCCGCGTCGGGCACCACCAGCACCATCGACACCGTCCCGCCCACGTAGGGAAGCGCGGCCGCCCGCCAGCCATCACCGCTCCAGTTGTCGAGGTTCTTGGGGCCGGACATCATCTTGTCTACCGTCACGTCGCCGCCCGGCGCGTGAAAGATCCCTGGCGAGCTGTGCGACTCGAACGGGGTGAGCCAGTCGCCGAGGAAGTAGACCGCGTTGGTGAGCACCAGCCGGGTGCCCGGATCGATGGAGCCCTGGGGCAGCAACATGGTCACCTTGTGCTCGGTATTGTCGGACACCCACCCGTTGATGGTCGCCCGGGCGATCTCGGCCGCGCCCGCGAAGTCCACGAGACGGATGCCGGCTCCGTAGTTCGCCGCCAGCAGATCGAGGTAGGTCGGCAAGAAGGCGTACCCGGTCTGTCCCCAGGTGGCATTGGCGAGGGTCAACCGAAAGGTGCCGGTGCCGCCGGTCGGCTGCGTGATCAGCGCCAGATCGAGCGCATCGAACGCCGGGTGCAGGCGCTCGGGCGACAGCTCGAAGTGGAGCGTCGAGGCGATCTCGGTCGCGGTTCCGCCCGCGGCCCCGCCGTAGAGCATGGCGAGCGCGATCGAGATGCTGATGGGAGAAAAAACCAGGTTCCCGGGAGTCGCGCGTCCGAGGGCGTGATGGAGATCCAGCGCGAAGGCGCGGTTGTCCGAGGCGAGCTGGAGCGTGTCGGCGGGCGGCACACTCGGGGTCGCGACGCGAACCAGGGTCGACCTGGCCTCCATGCCCGGGGTGGCGCTCGGCGCGGGCGAGCCGGCACACGACAAGAGGAGAACCATCGGCAAGCAGCGCGTGGTGCGGCCACATCGATGCCGCGGCGCGCGAGCGCGAGAATGTCGGTTCATTGGACAGCTCCAGGCCAGGTCGACTCCGGAGTTTTGATCTTAGCAGGACCTCGAGCCTGGAAACATCAGGATGTCTTGGACCGACGGATCCAGTGCTTCCCGAATTCCTCGCAGACTTCGGACCATTCGCCACGTCTACTTCACGATGCACGCCATGTTCCGGAAGGCGATCCCCCGTCTTCTCGACACCAACCCCTGCTCGATTGACTCGGAGGATCTCCCCTCGAAGATCGACAAGGATCCCGAGTGGCGGGCATCGGCCGTGTTCACGAAGGACGAGCTCGTCAAGATCATCTCGGCCGACGGGGTGCCCGAGGATCGCCGCACGTTCTATGGCCTGCTGTTCCTCGGCGCGATGCGGTTCGGCGAGGTCGCCGCTCTTCGATGGCGCCACTACGACGGCGCCACTACGACGCGACGCTCCTTCCGCTCGGGCGCCTCCTCGTTGCGCACAGCTACAGCACGAAGAGCAAGAAAGAAAAGTCGGTCAAGACCGAGCAGCCCCGGTGGGTCCCCGTCCACGAGGCCCTGGCCCAAAGGCTTGCCGACTGGCGAGACCGTGGCGGCTGGGAAGAGCCCATGGGTCGCAAGCCCGGCCCCGACGATCTCATCGTCCCGTCCCGTCGCGGCCAGAACCGCAGCGTCAACCACATGCTGAAGAGGTTCCACCAGGATCTGGAGCGGCTCGAGCTTCGCCCCCGCCGGCAACACGACGCCCGTCGGACCTTCATCTCGCTCGCGATCGCGGACGGTGCCCGGAAGGACATCCTCCGCTGGGTCACGCACGGGCCCGAAGGGGACATCGTCGATCTCTACACGACGCTGCCGTGGCACACGCTCTGCGAGGAGGTGGCGCGCCTCAAGATCGATCTCGAAACCGCCCCCAAAACCGCCCCAAAATCCGTCGCGCCCGACCCCGCTAAGTACGCGAAATTACACGAGCGTCACTTACATTTTACTTACACGGTCCAACATCCTGAACAATTTCAGGAACTTACGAAGCGGGGTGGACGGGACTTGAACCCGCGGCCTCCGCCGTGACAGGGCGGCGTTATAACCGACTTAACTACCACCCCAGATTGTCACCGGGGGCGAACCTCCGGGCTTGGCTTGGCCTGGCGAGCCGGGCCCAACCGAGCGCGTGCTATCTACCTATCTGCGAGGGTTGTGTCAACGTTGCAAATCCCCTATCGACGGCCACCCTCGGTGGGGGGGAGAGGGATGCCTGCGCGACGACCGCACGGAATCGCGAGAGGGGGCCTGGCGTGATACCGTCGCCATTTCGAAGGGCCCGTTCGGGTCCATGCCCCGGGCCGCACCGGCCCGCACGGGAGGAAGATGGTGTCCATGTCGATATCCACGTCCACGTCCACATCCACGTCGAAGCCCGCCGGGGCAAAGCATCGTTCGTTCCCTCTCGCGCTCGTTCTTGCGGTCGCGGCCCTGGGTTTTGCGGCCGGGGTCCCCGGAAGTGCCCGGGCCGACAAGGCTGCCGTCGCCCAGGCCCCGGGCGCCACTGCGACGGCCACCACGACCAGCTGCAAGGCATTCGGAAGCGGAAAGTGTTGTGATCCAGACATCGCGGCCCACCTGACCAAGGCCGCGGTCTTCAAGGCCTGCGGCGAATCGGATGCCACCTTCCTCGGCGAGGCCGGCTCGAAGGAGACCTGCAAGTACGTCTTCAAGGTCGAAGGTGAGAAGCCAGAGGAGACCTTCGTTCAGGTCTATGCACCGGCCCAGAAGGAGGTGCCCTCCTCTCCCAACGATCCCTTCTTCTCGTGGAAGAAGGTGGGCAAGGCGTACGTCACCGACAAGGCCAAGTCTCCCAAGGCCGCGCCGATGATGGCCAACTCGACCGGCATCTGGCTGCCGGCCAAAGGCTACTTCGTCAGCATCAACGCATCGACCAAGGTCTGCACCAAGGTCGAGGCGTCCAAGCTGGCCACGGCCGTCAAATAGTCTTTGCCCCCGGGCCGCCGCCGCCCCCCACGGCGGCCGCAATCCCGCCCGCGGTCGTGCCGGGCCGCCCCGGGCCGTGCGCCACCGTGCCTGGTCGTTCACGCGTCCCCATGATCACGTCCGTCAGAGGAAAGGTCACGTTGAAGTTGACGTGGGCCATGCGCCGCAGGACGTGGTGGTGCTGGTGGTGGGCACGCAGCGCGCCGAAGATCCCCCGGCCCTCGGCGGCCAGCCCGAAGCGGGCCATGGTGTCCGACGGCACATGGTAGAGCGCGTGCAGAACCTCGTAGGTCAGGAAGTAGCCCAGCGCCGCGACGTAGAAGACCCCCACCATCCCAACGCCTCCGAGCGCCCCGGCCAGGATCGCCACCGGTGACACGGTCACGAGCAGGAGCACGATGGTGTACCAGGGCATCATGATCAGGCTGAGCTCGCGCATGTCGTGGAAGGCCATGGTCGAATCGGTGAACGCAACGTGATGGATCTGGGCATGGTTGTGGTACATGAACCGCGGAAACATGGGCCGGTGCATCGGATAGCGATGGACGGTCCATTCGAAGAAGTTGGCGAACACCCAGAACGCCGGGACCAGCAGCCACCCGGCCGCCGGTGCGCGCAGCGCGATGGCGAATGCCACGGCCATCAACCCGACGCCCAGGGTCGCGGTCTGCGCGATCTGCCGGCGACCAGAGTAGCCGGCGGGAATCATCTCGGCCCTCGTCATGCTCAAGGTTAGCATGTCCAGGCGCGAAGCTCCCTCGTCCGTCGGCGTCACGCGGCGGATGCTTCTTCCCGGCGGCTGAGGCCCGCGCCGGCCCCGGCCGACCGGCCGGTCCTCGAGGAGTGGCATCGGAGGCATCTTCCGGTATTCCATGGTAAACAGGCCCGCCGCCAGCGTCGAAGGAAGCCGTTCCGCCAACGGCGGCCGTCTTGATATAGTCACGGAAGAAGTTCACGGCACACACGTGATTTCAGCCAAAACTCCCTACGGCTATTCCCGGATGCATCGCGCGGCGGAGCTCGCGTCGATGGCGGTGGTAGCCCTCTTGCTGATCGCCTTCGTGGTGCAGACGGCGCGCACCATCACGACGGGCAGCGGAGCGCTGCGCCTGGTCGTCACGGGACTGTCGGCCTACGTGGCCTCCGACCTCATCTCGGGGGTGGTGCACTGGGCCGGCGATACGCTCGGTGATGAGAGCGTGCCGTTCGTCGGCCCGAACTTCATCAAGCCCTTTCGGATCCATCACGTCGATCAGCTCGCCATCACCCGCCACGACCTCATCGAGACCAACGGAAACAACTGCATCGTGGTCCTCGGTCCCCTGGCCGCGGCGTTCTTGATCCTGCCGTCCCGGGATGGTTGGTTCTTCGACGCTTGCGTCTTCATGGCCTTCCTCGCGGTCTTCGTCGTCGCCACCAACCAGTTCCACAAGTGGGCCCACCAGACGAACCCGCCCCGCATCGCCCGCGTGCTGCAGGCGAGCGGCCTGATCCTCACCACCCCGCACCACGACCGGCACCACGCGCCACCCCACGATCGCCACTACTGCATCACCGTCGGGTGGCTGAACCCGCTGCTCGACTTCATCGGATTTTTCCGCGGGGCCGAGTGGGTCATCACCCAGGTTCGGCCGCACTGGCTTCACGCGGGCGCGCGCGTCCCCGTGCGCGCGCATCCAGGGCATCCCGGAGGATCATCCCCGGCGGCCCGGGCCCCGCGCGGCCCCGGGGCGGTCGGCGGAGATTCGGTCGCCGCGGGGAGCCCGGACCTCCTGCCGTGACCGAGGGGCGAGCGTGGAAGGTGGAGGGTTGACGTTGGAGGGTGGGTGCCGCGGCCCCCCCCCCCCCCCCCCCCCCACCCCCCCCCCCCCCCCCCCCCCCCCCCGGGGGACGGGGGCCCACAAAAAAGGCTGCCGCCCACGGCACACCCCACAAAAAAGCAAAAACCCCC
>CAZIOH010000027.1:8558-30700 GCA_964540815.1 uncultured Myxococcales bacterium
CGGCCCCTCCCCTCCCCTCCCCTCCTCCCCGCCGCGCCCCGCCTCCCGCGCCGGCGGCCGGCCTCCACCACCTCGACGATTGGAGCTATCCTTGCCCGGCATGCCCTCGTTCGACGTGGTCTCGAAGGTGGACCTGATGGAATTGGACAACGCCCTGCACACAGCCCAGAAGGAGCTGGCCCAGCGCTACGACTTTCGCGGCACCAACACGGTCATCGAGCGAACTCCGGAGGGCATCCTCGTTCGCACCTCCGATGAGCAACGAGCGGCCGCCACCCTGACGGTCCTGCGCGAGCGCATGGCCAAGCGAAACCTGTCGCAGCGCTGCCTCGATCCAGGCGACGTGGAGGCGGCCGGCGGCAAGACGGTCCGCCAGCTGATCGGGATCAAGCAGGGAATCGAGTCCGAGACGGCCAAGAAGATCGTCAAGAACATCAAGGACCGGAAGTTGAAGGTCCAGGCGCAGATCCAGGGTGACGAGTTGCGCGTCACCGGCAAGAGCCGGGATGACCTGCAGGAGGCCATCCAGCTGATGCGCGCGGGGGACTTCGGCATCGATCTGCAATTCGTGAACTTTCGCGATTGAGGCCCCGGCCGTGAACGGCGCCGGAGGCACCCGGGGCCGCGGCATCACCAGCCGTGGCCACCCCTTCCGACGCTTCCGGGGCTCGGGGGCGAGCCCGTTGTGCGGCCGTGGCCTGGCGGACGTGCGCGGCCTGGTCGTGCTGGCCTGCTTCACCCTCCTCGCCGTCCTTCCCCTCTGCCAGGCCTCCGGCGCCACCCCCACCCCTACCCCTACCCCGACCGCCGATGTCGCGCCAGAGCGCCCGTCCACGCCTGCCCCGGTGCCCCGCCCGCACCTCGTGCTCACCGCCACGCTCGACGACGACGGCGCGCACATCCACGGGCGGGTGCGGATGAACATCCCGAACGCGACCGCTCACCCCGAGCGTACCGTTCGGCTGTCGCTCTTTCCCAATCACCTCGCCCAGCGTCCGCAGGCCCTCGGCGAGGTGGCGTTTCACTGGCTCTACCCGCGCGGCTTCTCGCCCGCGGCCATCCGTCTCGGGACCGTGCGGATCACCGCCGAGCCCCCGAGCCCGACCCCGACCCCTGTCGCCCCGGAGTCCGCGCCGGTGTCCGTGCGACTCGATCCGTCCAGCGCTGGCCCGCAGACCATCGCCACGCTGACCCTGCCCACCGCCGTTGCTCCAGGCGCTGCGGCCGACATCGAGGTCGTATTCTCCACCACCCTGCCCGACCGGCTGGGAAACTTCGGCTGTCAGGCCCTCGCCTGCCGCCTGATGGGCGGCTTTTACCCCTCCCCGCTCGGGTTCTCCGAGCACCAGCCGGCGGCCGCCACGCCCCCGGGGCGCGCCTCGGCCGACGGGCCCGAGCCCGCCCCGCTCCTCGACATCTCCGCAACCATCCGGGCGCCGCTCGCGCAATTCCCCGTATCGGGCGGGCCCTCGCGCCGGGCCGCGCCCGCGCCCGCAGGGGCAACGGGCCTCGAGGTCTTCCTCGATGGCGAGCGACGCGCCCCGGGATCTCCGACCATCCAGGTCGACGCCGAGGCCGTCCCTTACGTGACCCTGGTGACCGGCGGCCCGTGGCGCGGCGACGACGTGGCGGTGGCGGGCTGGCGCGCCTCGTACTTTCACCGGGAGCCGCGGCCCCCGTCCTCGGCCGGCGAGGTCCTGCCCTACGTCCGCGAGGACCGGGCCGGCCTCATCCTGCAGACCGTCGAGCGCGCCCTCGGCTTTCTCGAGCGACGCGGGCTCGCGCCTCCGGCCGCACCCGGCACGCCCGAGCCCCCCCTCGTGCTGATTCAGGCCCCGCTCCGGCACGAGCTCGTCCACGTGCACGACCACGTGATCCTGGTGTCCGACCGGATGTTCGAGATCTTCCCGGTCGAATCCTTGCGGCGCTACCACGCGCTCGAGCTCATCCGGGCGGTGTTCACGGCCGCGGCCGACCGCCTGGTCGCGCCCTTCGAGACCGACCGCGATCGCTCTCTGACGGCCGAGCTGCTCGGCACCGCCCTCACCGAGGAGTATTCGGACCGGGCCTTTCACAACCTGAAGTTCGCGCGCGAGTGGTTGCGGCCGCTCGCCTTCATTCCGGCGGTGGATCAGCTCCTCTATGCACCGGTCGTCGCCTCCTCCTCCAGCTACTTCGGGGAGCTCGGGGTTCGAAGTGAGATCCGGGACGACGTCCGGCAGCTCGACAACCGGCCGGACGGCAAGCTCATCGCCTCCAAGCTGCAGGACCTGCTCGGGAGCGCCGCCTTCTCACGGATGGTCGAGGCGATGCTGGTTGGCCGGCTTCCCCTTCGCGAGGCGGCCCTGCGCGAGGCGGCTCGCCGCCAGGCCGCGGCGGGCATCGCCGGGCCGGCCGACCTCGCCTGGTTCTGGCGTCAGTGGCTCGACGGCCCCTCGGTGCCCCCTCAGGTGAACTATCGAATCTCGGCCGTCCGCTTCGATGCCGCAACCTCGAGCGCCACCGTCGACGTCGAACGCCAGGGCGACCCGGTGCGCGAGCCGGTCGAGCTCCGGGTGACCGATCGTGCGGGGGGCGTCCACGACCTCGTGTGGCCGGCCGATGCCCAGGCCGTCCACCGGTTCGTGCTCCACCTGCCGGCGGGCCTCGATGCGGTCGAGCTCGACCCCCGCCATCGCCTGGTCGAGTCCCCGGTCGGCACCTTGACCGCGGCCGACGACCCGCTGGTCGACGATCGCGTGCCGAGGCGCCTGCGCCTGGTTTACAACGGGTTTGGCGCGCTCGTCGACGCCACCGCGGTGGACGCCAGCTTCGCGGCGGCCGTGACCGTGAAGCCGCAGCACGATCTGCGCAACGCGCTCCTGGTGGTGGCCCAGCATTCGCCTGCCCTGCTCGTGGGGACCGAGGCGTCCTACGAGCGCTGGTTCGGGGCCAAGGCCAACCCCAACCGGCTCACCACCGCGGCCGGCATCGGGCTCGGAGTGGCGCGCCTCGATCCCCACTTCGGCGTGCCGGCGGGCGCGCCCGCCGAGCCCGGGTGGCGACTGTCCGCCAGCCTCTTCGCCGAGCACGACGATCGCGCGTACCTCATCGATCCCTGGAGAGCGGTCGGCCTCCAGGCCGCCCTCGGTTACGCTCTCACCGCGCTCGACGGAGGCCAGCGCCTCTCGCAGGCCACGGGCGAGCTCGAGGTGCTGCGCCTGCTCGAGCTCGCGCCGGGCCAGGTGCTGGCGCTCGATCTCGATCTCGCGGCGACCCTCGGAGATCTCCGGCGACGCTCGCAGCTCTTGCCGCTCGGGGGACCGGCCGGCCTGCGCGGCTACGGTCTCGACGAGCTCCTTGGGCGCGGGCGGGTGCTGGTGCGGATCGAGCTCCGCAATCGGTACGTGAGCGATCTCGACTGGAACATCCTGCACTTCACCTCGGTGCGGGGTTTCGGGGGCACCGTGTTCGTCGAGGCCGGGGCGGTCAGCTCCTGCGCCGATCTCGCGCCCCGCGACGCCGGGCTCTTCTGGGACGTGGGCTACAGCCTGCGGGTGTTCCACGACGCCTTCGGCGTCTACCAGCAGATGCTGTCCGTCGATCTCGCGGTGCCGCTCGCCCGCCGCGACCGGAACTGCCTCGGTGGGCCGACGTCCACCGCGGCCCGGGCGCACCCCCTGCCGTTCGTGGTCCTGCTGTCGTTCTTGCCCAACTTCTGAGCTGGGATCGGGAACCGAGATCTCAGCGACGGGAAGGCTTGCGGGCGCCGAGCCGCTCCTCCAGCCGGTCGACCTCCGAGGCAAAGAGCGTGGAGGGAAAGGGGACGAGGACCACCGCCGCGGCCCCCGCCATCACCCCCGCCTTCTCGATGGTCTCGGTGAGGGCCGAGGTGCCCGCCACCACCCGACAGCGTCGGTTGGCCCGGGTCTGGAGCGACGAGAGCACCCGGATGGCCTCGAAGGCATGGACGTTCGCGGCCCCGAGGTCGAGAAGGGCCACCTCGGGGCGGTAACGTTCCGCGAGCGCGAGGCCCATGGAGAGGCCTGGCGCCACCAGCCCGACCAGCTCGGGATGGCGGTCCATGACCTTGGCGAGCTCGGCCCGGCCCTCGCCGTTCTCGGAGACGAGCAGCACCACGCTGGCGCCGCCCGCCTGCAACCGCGCTGGATTGGTGGCAAATTGCCCGGCATCCGCGCTCAAGTCGAAGCGCTCCCCGTCGCCGCCGGATGCGGCAGACGACGCCGCGGCCCCACCCGCGCCGGCCTTGCGCTTCTTCGATCCCTCGTCGGGACGGGTGCCCCGGCGCAACCGGCGCTGGGCCTGATCGGCGCCGATGATCCCGGCAGCCAGCTGGACCACGAGGAGCGTGTCGACCTCGAGCACCTCCGCCAGCCGAACCAGATATTCGGCCCGATCGACGTACATCTCGCCTTCCTTCCAGCGCACCGCCCGGGAGTGCTCGAAGCCGAGGACGTTGGCGAGGTCGCGCTCGCGGGTGTCTGCCCCACGCAGCTCTCGAAGCCGATCCATGGAAAATTTCCAGAGCTCGCCCGATGGTGGATGGCGGGGAAGCTTTTGCTGCGATTTCATCTTCAATGCGACTAATCGACGCCGCACACAAATGCAACTCGCATTTGTATTGTAACGAATCCGCGAAGATTCCCGCCCGTCCAGGCCGAAGACGCGTCGAAAGCCTGGCCCCGACGACCGGACGAACCTGGTGCCCGCCACCGTCGGGGACGCGAGGCTGGGGATATTTACACCCGGCTCCGGCGTACGTATGTTCGCGCGCGATGATCGTGGCTCTTCGGGCAGTTGGGCAGTCCGCCCATGGTGACAGACGCGACCTCGGCGCCCCCGGCGCCGCGACCGAACGACGCGACCAAGGACGCGACCAAGGACGCGACCAAGGTCCGGCCGAAGAGGTCCCGCGCCATCGGCCCGCGGTGGCCTTGCCGGCCTGCCTGGCCCTGCTCGGCCTCGGGCTGTGGTCGGCCGCCTGCGCGCCCACCATCAAGCGCGACCTGTCGAAGATCCCCGCCGGTCAGGTCGGCTTCGACGACATGTGCGGGCTGCAGTCGTACTTCGACGACATCGAGGCGAGGAAGGAGCCCGCCCCGATCCTGGTCAGCTCGACCGAGTTCGAGACGCAAAGAGGGGGTCACGCTTTGCGCGCGGGTCGCAGCCGCTTCGGCTTCGAGGGACGCGCGCAGATCTTCACCCTGCGGCGGGTGCTCGACGAGAACTGGGATCGCCTGCCCGAGGCGGTGGTGGTCTCCCCCCGGGTCGACCTCGACGTGTACTGGTCCGAGCGCGATGGCCTGCGGCGGGTGATCTCGACCAGGGACGCGACCCTGATCGCCGCCGCGAGCGGACAGGACGTCTCCATCCCGTACCACGTCTGCCTCTCCGAGCTGCTCTACGGGGCCCCCCTCTACCACGCCCGCCGCGAGATCATGGGGCTCGGGCCAATCGTACCGGCCTCGCAGCAGGACGCGGTGCCGGCTCCCTCGTCGCCCACGGATGCCGGGACGGCCCTGGCGGCGACCTCCCCGACCGCTCGGCCCGATGGTGGCGCGGGCGGAGGCGGAGCCGGAGCCGGCGGCGGGTCCGGAGCTGGACCGGGCACCGGCGCTGCCGTGACCGGCGACGCCGGCATGGCTCCCGCTCCCGCTCCGGACGGTGCGCGGACGCCCCGCCCACCCAGGCCCTGATCGCTGCGGTTCCCGGGAACGCGCCGGGGTTTTGCGGCTAATATGAAGCCCCCATGCCCCCGTACGACCACCGTTCCGTGGAGCCCAAATGGCAGTCCCGCTGGCGCGAGGCCGGGCTCCATCGCACCGTCTTCGATCCCGCCAAGCCCAAGTTCTACGCCCTCGACATGTTTCCCTACCCCTCGGGGGCCGGGCTTCACGTCGGTCACTGCGAGGGCTACACCGCCACCGACATCGTGACCCGCTTCAAGCGCATGCAGGGGTGGAACGTGCTGCACCCAATGGGCTGGGATGCCTTCGGCCTGCCGGCCGAGAACTACGCCATCAAGCACGGCATCCACCCGCGCATCACCACCCTCGAGGCCATCGCGAACTTCCGCAGGCAGATCGACTCGGTCGGGTTCGCCTACGACTGGGAGCGCGAGCTCAACACCACCGATCCGGACTACGTCCGATGGACCCAGTGGATCTTCCTGCAGCTCTTCAAGCTCGGGCTGGCCTACGAGGGCACCATCCCCATCAACTGGTGCCCCTCGTGCAAGACCGGGCTCGCCAACGAGGAGGTCTCGCAGGGCCGCTGCGAGCGCTGTGGCACCCCGGTCGAGCGCAAGGACATGCGCCAGTGGCTGCTGCGCATCACCCGTTACGCCGACCGCCTGCTCGACGATCTGGCGGAGCTCGACTGGCCCGAGTCCACCCTGGCCATGCAGCGCAACTGGATCGGCCGCAGCGAGGGCGCCGAGGTGCGCTTCCTCAGCGCCGCCCCGGTCCGGGGCCGCGAGATTCGTGTCTTCACCACCCGCCCCGACACCCTGCACGGCGCCACCTACCTGGTGCTGTCGCCCGAGCACCCGCTCGTCGCCGAGCTGACCACGCCGGCGGCGGCGGCCGCGGTGGCCGCCTACCAGCAGCAGGCCCGCTTCAAGAGCGATCTCGAGCGCACTGACCTCGGCAAGGACAAGACCGGCGTGTTCACCGGAGCCATGGCCACGAACCCGGTCACCGGGCGCGAGATCCCCATCTGGATCGCCGACTACGTGCTCGCGACCTACGGCACCGGCGCGATCATGGCGGTGCCCGCCCACGACGAGCGGGACTTCGCCTTCGCCCGCAAGTTCGGCATCCCCATCGTCACCGTGGTGGCCCCGACCCCGGGCTCCCCGCCACCGTCCCCCGACGCGGCCTTCACCGAGGAGGGCGTCGCCGTCAACTCTGGCAGCCTCGATGGGCTCGCCACCGCCGCGGCCAAGCAGAAGGTCACGGCCGAGCTCGAGGCCGCCGGGGTGGGGACGGCAACCGTGAGCTATCGCCTGCGCGACTGGGTGTTCTCGCGGCAGCGCTACTGGGGCGAGCCGATCCCGATCGTTCACTGTCCGGCCCACGGCGCGGTCCCCGTGCCGGAGGACGAGCTGCCCATCCGCCTGCCCGAGATCGAGCGCTACGCGCCCACCGGCACCGGCGAATCGCCCCTGGCCGCGGTGGACGCCTGGGTCAACACCACCTGCCCCACCTGTGGAGGCCCGGCCAGGCGCGAGACCAACACCATGCCCCAGTGGGCGGGCTCATGCTGGTATTACCTGCGGTACCTCGATCCCCGGAATCCCGAGCGCATCTTCGATGCCACGGCCGAGAAGCAGTGGATGCCGGTGGATCTCTACGTCGGAGGGGCGGAGCACGCGGTCCTGCACCTGCTCTACGCGCGCTTCTGGCACAAGGTGCTGTTCGACCTCGGCGTGGTCAGCACCAGGGAGCCGTTCAAGAAGCTGCGCCACCAGGGCACGGTGCTGGCGTACTCCTACCAGGACGCGCTCGGTCGATACCACGAGCTGGCGGAGATCGAGTGGCGCGGCGAGCAGCCGGTCCTGCGCGCCACCGGCGAGCCTGTGAAGGCCTCGGTCGAGAAGATGGCCAAGTCGAAGATGAACGGGGTGAACCCGGACGACGTCATCGCCGAGCACGGGGCGGACGTGATGCGCCTCTACGAGATGTTCATGGGCGAGTTCGAGCTCCCGAAGCCCTGGGATCCGCGGGCCATCGAGGGCTGTGCTCGCTTCCTCAAGCGGGTCTGGCGGCTCACCGACGAGCACGCCGCCGGGGCGGCGGCGGCCACCGCGGCCGACCCGAACCGCACCCTGCGCCACCGGACCATCAAGCGGGTCACGGTCGATCTCGAGCGGATGCAGTTCAACACCGCGGTCGCCGCCATGATGGAGTACGTGAACGGCCTGCAGGCCCAAGGGGCGAGCCGCGAGGACTTGCTGACGCTGATCCGGCTGGTCGGGCCCTTCGCGCCCCACCTGGCGGACGAAGCCTGGGAGCGCCTCGGCCAGCCAGGATTCCTGGTGCAGGCCAGCTGGCCGGGGTACGACGAGGAATTGACGCGCGACGCGACCGTGACCGTGGCGATACAGGTCGATGGCAAGGTGCGCGGCACCATCGAGCTTTCGCGCGACACCTGCGAGGAGGATGCCCGCCGGACCGCCCTCGCGGTCCCCAACGTGGCCAAGCACCTCGAGGGCCGCCAGATCACCAAGTTCCTCTACAAGGCTGGACGCATCATCGGCTTCGTCAGTCGCGTGGTGGAGCCCGCATCTTCGGGCACCGAGCCGGCCTGAGGACCGCGCGGGCTCGGGAGGCCGGTGCCGAGGGCACCCGGAAAAGAACCCCGAATCGGGGCTCCTGCTACAGCTCTGGACGAGGTCGAGACGTCGCCCTCCGGTCGAGGTTCGAGGTCCGCCCGCCGGCCCGAAGCGACGGCGGACACGGGGCACCGGCCGAAATAGTTTGCCTGAAGTTCAGGCCCCGGGAGCACTTCAAGGACATACCTTAACCACATGCGCTGGCCTGGCGCACGCCGCGCGGCCACGCCTCCCGATTCCCGTGAGCGAAAGGGGTACGTCATGTCTTTCGACGATTCCACGATTCAGGACGGCGAAGCGAAGATGCGTCGGGGTGAAGCGATGCCTCGGATGGACCGTACGGCCGCCTCCCGCGGCTGGCCGCGCGAGGCGCGAGACGGAGACCAGAGCCGCCAGGCGCGCGAGAGAATCGTCGGGGGCCCGGGTGGCGGGCTCGTCGCCTCGGGCGCGAGGACCCTGTCCGGGCCGCGCTACCTCGCGAGCTATCTGCTGGCGCTCCCGGTGATCGTCGTGGCCCTGGCATCGACCGGCGTCGACCAGCTGGTGAGCGGCGCCATCGCGCTGTCCTGGTTGGTGCTGGCGCCGACCGCGCTCTACTCGCGACGGGCGGCGCAGATCCTGCCGTATCTGTCCTTCGTGTTCCTCGGGCTCGCGCTGTTGCTCCTCCGCTTCAGCTCGTTGGCCTTCGTGGTCGACGTGACGGCGACGGTGATCATGTTCCTCGTGTCGATGCCGCGAACCGACCATGGGCATGCCCACGACGCGGCCCACCCGGCCGGGTCGGCCAGCGCCCCCAGCACCGCGCGCGTGTGAACAGGCGAGCAGCGAATGGGTGGCAGGCGGCCACGGGCCGCCGCCGCCTTTCGCCTTGACGGGGGACCGGCTGGCGCGGCATACATTCGCCTCCCAGCGCCGGCCGGTGTAGCTCAGTGGTAGAGCAACGGTTTCGTAAACCGTAGGTCGACGGTTCAATCCCGTCCACCGGCTCAAGGACTCCTCGGGCAGCCCGCCTGGCCCCGAGTCGGCTCCGGCGCTTCGGGTTCAATCTCGTCGAGGATTTGACGATGAAACAACACCGGAATGGGGTTTTGTTTCTGTAGAGCCACTCGACATTCGCAGAAGCCGCGCCACGTGGCCTGTACAAGGGTCACACATGCTTAGCGCGAACGAGGTTTCGACCAGGATCGAGCCGCGGGCCACGGAGGCGGTGGCCACCAAGGAGCCAGGCTGGCTCTCACCCGCCGTCCTCCGCCAGTCCGGCCTCCGGCTCGGAGCCTGCGGAGTCTATCTCGCCGTGATGGCGCGGCTCGGCGCCGCGGGGGCGATCCAGTGGACGACCGCCGCCATCCTGGTGGCCACGCCCCTGGTCGGGCCACCCATGCCCGTGCTGCGGCGCTGGCTGCGCGGCGTGCTGCCCTTCGCGCTGTTCCTCGCGGCCTACGACGCCCTCGGGTTGGCCCGCGGCTCGGTGGTCGCGCGCGGCGTCCACGTGCACTGGCCGTACTGGCTCGACAAGACGGTGTTCGGGGTCGGGGCGTTCAACGAGCGGCTGTCGCTGAACGAGCTGTTCGCGCGCCACCACTGGGCAGCCGTCGACCTTATCACCGGCTTTGCGTACTTCTCCTACATCTATGCCGTGGTGGGCTTCGTGATCTTCCTCGCCGTCTGCGATCGCACGGCGGCCGGGACCCAGCGAATGCACGCGGTCGGCTGGACGTTCTTCGGGGTGAACGCGGCCAGCTTCGTGACCTACCTGCTCCTTCCCGTGGCGCCGCCCTGGTACGTGGCGAGCCGGGGCTTTGGCCCGGTGGACGCGAACGCCGTCGGAGATCCCGGGGCGCTGGCGCGCATCGACGCCCTGACCGGAATCCCCTATTTTCAGCGCTTCTATTCCCACTGCTCCGACGTGTTCGGCTCGATGCCGTCCATGCACTGCGCCTACCCCATGTTGCTCTTGCTCTTCGCGCTCGAGCTGCGGCGGCCCTGGCTGGTCGGCGCGCTCATCGCCTTCCAGGTCCTGATGTCGTTCTCGGCGGTCTACCTGCAACACCACTACGTGCCCGACATCATCGCGGGGACCCTGTACGCCATCGTCGGATATGTGTGCGAGCGCGCGCTCACCGGTCGTTGCGCCTCCGGCGTCGCACAACCGTGATTTGACCATCTCCTGCCGCCTGGGCTTCACTCGCGCGGCGGGCGATTTCCGCCCAGGAGGGAGGGACGTGATGGTCAAGGCAGCAGAGGTTCTCGGGGTTTCGGTGTTCCTGTCGGGGGCCGTGCTCGGCACGGCGGGATGTGGAGGTCCGGCAGAGGGCCCAGACGTCGAGGTGGCGAGAAGCGAGCTCCTTGGCGACCCATTACCGGGGTTGACGGCCGCGCAGAAGGCGCGCTTCGTGACGGCGCTCGCCACGTTCAACGAGGTGGAGGGCCTCTTGGATGGGCTCGGGCCGGTGTTCAACGAGAAGTCGTGTGGCAACTGCCACAACGTCGGCGGCCCCGGGGGTTCGGGGACCGAGTTCGAGGTCCGGGCCGGGAAGCTCACCGGGACCACCTTCGACCCGCTCGCAGCCAGTGGCGGATCGCTGTTCGACCTCTTCAGCGTCAGGAGCCTGGCGGATCAGTCCGCCATCCCGAGCTGCGCCATCCCGACCGGCACGGGTGAGCCGGTGCCGGGCACCGCCAATGTCAGCACGCTCCGCCGGACCACGGCCCTCTTCGGCCTCGGCCTGGTGGACGCCACGCCCGACAAGACGTTCAAGGACCTGGCCGCCTCCGAGCCTTTCAACATCCGGGGACGGGCGCCCCTCGTCCAGAACATCAGCGCCGGAAAGACCACGGTGGGCAAGTTCGGGTGGAAGGATCAGAACCCGACGCTGTTCCAGTTCGCTGGCGACGCCTACGTCAACGAGATGGGGATCACCAACCCCCAGTTTCCGACCGAGCAGCCCCCTCGGGGGGATTCGAGCCTGGTCGCGAACTGCGACGTCACGCCCGATCCGGAGGACAACGGAACGGACGTGGGCCTGTTCACCGACTTCATGCGCTTCCTGGCCCCACCCGACCGCGGCCCGGCGACGATCAAGTCGGCGCTGGGGGATGTCCTCTTCACCACCATCGGCTGCGCCGGCTGCCACGTTCGGAGCATCACCTCTGGCCCGAGCGACGTGGCGGCCCTGGCCAACCAGACCTACCATCCATTCTCGGACTTTCTCCTGCACGACATGGGCTCGCTCGGAGACAACATCGGGGGAAACGGTGACGCGGGGATTCACGAGATGCGGACCGCGCCCCTGTGGGGCCTGCGGTCCCTCGACCCGACCAACCTCCTGCATGACGGCAGCGCGACCTCGCTGTCGGACGCGATCCTGAAGCATGACGGGCAGGCCGCCCTGTCGCGAAACCTGTTCGCCCTCCTGCCTCAGATCTCGAAAGACAACCTGCTCGCCTTCCTGAACACGTTGTAGTCCCCTCTCCTATCAGGGGGCTTCACCCAGGACTGGAGAGGCTGCCCCGGGTGAGCGCCGCCGGGGCTGGGATGCCTGTCAGGGCGGCGAGGGCTCGCAGGAGGGCGGGGCTGGCGGCCTCACCCTGCGCCTCGACCGCCTGACGCACGAGCGGGGCCAGCTCCTCGCTGCGGAAGCCGCCGAGGCGCTCCTCGGCCACCGCCCGCACCTGCCCTTCTTCCTGCAAGACCGCGTCGAGCAGGACCATGCCCGCCTCCAGCGAGCCGAGGTCGGCGATGGTCTCGAGCGCCGCCAGGCGGACGTCCTCGGCGGCGCTCTCGCGGAAGATGCGGGTGAGGGGCTCGAGGCCGTCGCGAAACCGCAGCCCACGGAGCGCCGCCAGCGCCTGCGCCCGGACCAGGGGGGAAGGGTCCTCGAGCCCGCGGCGGACGAGCCCGAAGCTGCGACGGCAATAGACCTGTCCGACCCCGGCCATCACCGCGGTCCGGACCTGAGCCGCCGCATGCTCCTCGAACAAGCGCTCGAGCGGCCGCAGCACCTCGTAGACCTGGATCCGCCCGAGCGCCAGAGCCAGGTCGGCGAGCACCGATGCCTCGGTTGGCGGACCGGGCGCGGCCTGCGCCGCCGAATTCGCCTGCAAGAGGGCCCGCAGGGCCAGCCGGGAGAAACGCGCATGGTCGGTGCGCTCGACCACCAGGCGCGAGAGCACCGCCGCCAGATCTCCGTCGAGCTCCCACTCGATCAGGTCCTGCCGCCACACGTCCTGGTAGGCGCCCACCCGCCGCAGATACTCGGGGAATCCCGGCGGGGCCACGACCGGCGCCTCGCCCGCCTGGGCGGCGTGGCGCTCGGCCAGGCGCTGGTAACGCTGGCGCTTGACCTCCGGCAAGGGCAAGGCGGCGAGCCGTCCATAGAGCGTCCCGACCGTCCCGAGATCCCCGAGGGCCGAGGCCGCGTCGATCCCGGCGTGTAGAGCGTTCTCCGACAGATCCGCGGGCCCGCCCGCGTCCTGGTTGCGCGCGGCGGTCTCGGCCCACAGGGCGGCGGCCCGAGCCAGGTAGTGCCGGTCGTAGACCAGACCCACGGCGGCGCTGTAGTCGGCGGCCTCGCGGGCCAGGGTGGCCGCGGCGTAGAGCTCTCCCCGCTCGACGGCGTGGGTCAAGAAGTCGTCGTAGTACTGCAGGACGAAGAACTTCTGATCGTCGGCGCGCAGGATGCGAATCGAGTTCAGGTACCCCTCGGCCACGTTCTCGAACGAGCCCCCGTCCTTCCCGAGGCGCAGCAACACTCCGTAGCAGTCGAAGGCGCGCTCGCGATCGCCGCGCGTCTCGAACTCGTCGGCCAGGGTCTCGAGGCCGAGCTGGGCCGCCCGCAGGATCCGCTCGGCCGCCGGGCGCTCGTCGAGCTTGAGCAGACACTCGCCGAGGTTGAACTGCGCGAGGGCGGTCTCGTAGGGCCGGCCGTCGAGGCGGGGATCGCGCAGGGCCCGCTCCCACTCGATCCGGGCCGCCGCCAGGGCTCCCGCCCGCTCGAGCTCGAGGGCCGCCAGCACCGGATGTCCCGCCGCCGACAGGACCCGCGCGGCGTCGTGATACTGCTTGAGCCTGGACGCGCACAGGGCCCACGGCAGCGGGTGCGAGTCGACCGGAAACAGCCGCTGCGCATCCCCGAAGCGGCGCAGTGCCATGAGCACGTAGCCAGCGTCGATCTTGCGCCCGGCGGTCTGGTAGGCGGCGAGCGCGCCTTCGAGCCAGCCGTCGTAGACCCCGGGGCCGAAGACCTGCACCCGGGCGAGCAGCATGCGATAGATGACCAGCGCCTCCTCGGGACGCCCGGCGCGCAGGGCCCGCTCCGCCCGCTCCTTGAGATCGATCTCCTCGCGATTCGGCATGCGCCGTCGCCCTCAGTCCCGGCCGAGCCCTGCCGCCTCGGCCACGATGTCGAGGGCCCGGCGCCGGCGCGACGCGGGCTCGGTCAACATGTCGGCGGTCACGATCTGGTGTCGGTGGAGACGAGACAGGTAGTCGAGGGCGATCGGCCGCGACGGCAGCACGAAGACCCCGTAGAGCGAGGCCACCCGCGCCAGATCCTCGACCAGCTTGATCGGGATGTGGCACTCGGCGTGGGTGATGAACGTGATGGCCACCTCGCGCCCCTGATCGCGGTGCAGCCGCTCCACCTCGGCCAGCAGATCGGCGAACACGCGCCCGTAGTTGCGGCCGCGCTCCGACCGGAAGGTGAGCAGGCGCGGCAGATCGCGGCGGGCCGACCGCCCGATGTCGAGGCGCTCGTGCAGGCGGCTGTCGAAGAAGCGCAGCCACACGTCGCCCCCGAGCAGCCCGAGCTTCTTGCACAGGGCCATGGCCAGCCCGCGGGCGAACACCTCGCGCACCCCGCGCATCGAGGCGCTGGCATCGACCAGCAGGTAGTTGAGTCGGCGCCCGGCCTCGGGGGCCCGCTCCCGACCGTAGTAGAGGAGCTCGTCGGACAGGGCCCGCACCGCGAAGGTCTCGTCGTCGTGCGCCAGCTCCCCCGGCAAGAGCGCGTCGAGCTGGCCCCGTCGCTCGATCGAGGCATAGCCGTCGATGGCGAAACGCTGGACCGAGCGGCGGCGCTTGGTCTCGAGCAGCGAGGGCAGGAGCTGGAGCGAGAAGTCGACGATGTCCGCCGAGCCGAGGGTGCCGACGATCTGGTAGAGATCCGCCAGGTCGGGCAGACCCCCGTCGAGCGAGAAGAGCCCGAGCAGCCGGACCGCGGAGGCGTCGATCTGCTCGAGCCGGGTGACGAGAGCGTGCTCCTGTTCGACCAGCCGCTGCACGAAGGACCAGGCCCACGCGGGATCCCAGATCCGGGCGAGCGCGGCGGGACGGGCCCCGTAGGCCGCCGAGACCACGGGGAGCTCGTGGACCAACCTGCGGCGAGGTCGCCCCGGCCAGCGCAGGTAGGGATCGTGCAGCACGCGGGCGAGGACGAGCGCGATGGTCTGGTCGAGCTCGAGGCCGCCGCCGAGCAGGTCGACCAGATCGGCGCCGGCCACCGCCGCCAGCAGCCCCCGGTACCGGGCCCGGACCATGGAGAGAGGCTCGTCGGCTGACGGCGCCGGGCGCAAGGGATAGAGAGGGCCGGCCTTCACGCGGTGGCCTTGGTCCAGGGCTCGGTCCTGGTCTCGGTCTTGGCCTCGGTCATGGGCATGGCCATGGGCCAGCAAGTGACCCAGATCGTGGACCACCACCAGCGGCGCGTGCACGCCGAGGCGTGCCAGCAGGTTCCACCAGGTGACCGCCGAGATGGCCTGTGCCGGCCCGTGCGGCTCGAGCTCCACCTCGGCGAGGGCCAGCGTGGCGAGCTGCCGCTCGAGCTCACCGTCCGCCAGATCGATAGGGCTCGACCGGGAGCTCGGCTCGGAAGGCGGAGGTGCCACCACCTGATTGTAGAAGAATTTCCCAGACCCGGCCCCCGAATCGGTGAACCGCCAGCCTGGCGTCGGCTCGGTATCCTGGCGGTGGTCCCCCGCCGCCTCAGAGCGTCAGATCTTGCGCAGGAGCAGGAGGTGCTCGCAGCGCGGCTGCTCACCGAAGAGGGCGCGCAGGCGACGGTCCATCATGTGGCGGGTCTGGGATGCCCGCGCCACCGGTCGCAGGCCCACCGGCTCGGCCACCGCCGCCACCGCCGACGGGGCATCCTCGGCGACGTCGCCCACGATGCCGTCCCCGACGACGAGCAGGGCGTGCCCGCCCGGCATGAGGACCCGCGCCACCTCGCGCATCCAGGCGGCCTGGGCCTTTGGCCACTCGACCGGATCGGCGCCGAAGCTCGACCCGTCGACCTTGCGGGCCCCCATCTGCGTGCTCTCGAACTTGCGGCGCGGCAGCTCGAGCCAGGCGAACCGGACGTCGTGTTGCGCCGCATAGTCGTACGTGCCGGCATAGGGTGGCGACGACAGCACCAGCCGCGCCGTCCCGGGCTCGACCGGCAGCGCCCGGGCGTCGCCGAGCTCGATCCGGGGAGTCGGCGTGCCCGCCGGGGTGCGCTTCTCCAGCGCCGCCAGCCCACGGGCGAGCTCGGTCGCCCGGTCGACGAGAAGGCGGGACGGCACCCCCCGGCCGATGCGCTTGTCGGCCCCGTCGCGCGGCGCCTCGGGGCCCGCCCGCATGACCTTGACCAGGATCGACGACAGGCAGAGCCGCAACGCCTGCCCCACCCCGCTCTTCCCCGGGGTCTCCATCACGAGGGCCCGCAGGCCGAAGAGCTCGAAGGCCACGTGCGGGAAGAAGCGCTCGAACTCCCGCTTGCCCCAGGCCGGGACCTCGGGCCGCCGCCGCTTGCGGGCGTTCTCGCCCGAAGCCTCCGCGATGCGCGTGGCTTCCGCCACCAAGGTGGCCCGGCCCTCGGCGCCGAGCAGGTTGGTCCGCACCTGGGCGATCGCGACCCCGAGGGGGCTCGCGTCGATCCCGACCGCGGATCGACCGAGGCCCATGGACTCGACCAGCACCGTGCCGCTGCCACAGAACGGATCCACCACGGTGTCGCGCGGGCGGCTGTAGCGCGCCACCGCCGCGCGGGCGATCGACGGGTGCATCCGCCCGGCGTACGAATGAAACCCATGGGTGAGCGCCCGCGCCAGCCCGGGATCCACGTCCCAGAGCTCGCCGAGGGCGCGCGCCTCGCCCGGCTCGCCGGCGGTGGTGACCGGCCCCCCGTAGGTCGCGAAGGCCCGGCGCTGCCGCGGGGCCGACCCGCCCCCTTCCCCGTCGTGGGCGGAGGGATCCTCGCGAAAGCGCTCTTCCAGGGCATGGCCGCGTCGGGGCGCCTTGGACGGGCGCGCCGGCAGGAGCGAGCGCGGCGGCTGGAGGTCGGCGCCGCCACCGGCGCGCGCCGAGCGGGCCCGCGCGCCCACGGGCTCGCGTGATTCGCTCGCCTTGGCCCTCGGCCCACCCGACGGGGCGGGCGGGCCGGCGGTCCGTCGCGGACGCGGGTCGTTCACGCCCATTTGGATGACTCGAAGACACCCTCGAGGAGCTTGTCGACCTCGGCCGAGACGGCGCGGGCGGTCTCGGTCCCGAGCAGCTGCAGCGCGGCGCGCAGATCCTGGAGGTTGCGCAGCTGCGAGAAGAGCTGCACGTCCGACAGGGCCTCGCCCCCGAGCAGGATGCGACGGATCACCTGGAGCTCGGCCAGGATCCCATCGAGATCGGTCGCGCTGACGCCCGCCCGCCGCGCATCGGGGTGGTCGCGGTGGTGGCGCTCGAGGGCCGGTCCGATGATGTCATCGAGGATGGGGATCTGCTCGGGGCTGTTCCACACGTGCTTGAGGATGAAGAAGTCCCCGTCGTCGACGTTGGGGCGGCCGTCGAGGATGGCGCTCGACGCGAACAGCTTGAGCAGCTTGACCAGCCGCCGGTCGCTGAGCGAGATGCCCTCGGCCCGGATCTGGAACACGAAGCCCTTGTAGCGGGCCATCCACTCCTCGGGGAAGCTCAGGAATTCACCGAGGCGCGCCTGGGCCTTGCGGATGTCCACCAGGGAAACGAGCGGCGTGACCGTGTCGGCGGCCCCGGTGAGCTCGGCGATCTCGCCGCGGATGCCGCGGGCCACGAGCCCGTGAAAGTGAAAGCTGTCGAGGTTCTCGGACATGGTGCGGACGAGGAAGCGATCGAAGATGGCGCCGAGGGCCTCGTCGTTGGGGACCTCGTTGGTGGCGCCGAACAGCGAGCACAGGGGCACCTTCATGGTGCGGCTGCCGGTGAAGAAGCGCCGCTCGTTGAGGATGCTGAGGAGGGCGTTCAGGATGGCGGAGTTGGACTTGAAGATCTCGTCGAGGAACACGATCTCGGCGTCCGGCAGCATCGCCTCGACCCGGCGCACGAAGATCCCCTCGCGGAAGGCCTTGATGTCCACCGGACCGAACAGCTCGTTCGGCTCGGAGAAGCGGGTGAGGAGGTACTCGAAGTAGCGGGCGTCGACCAGCCGCGCCAGGGAGCGGACGAGAGCGGACTTGGCGGTCCCGGGCGGGCCCACGAGCAGCATGTGCTCGCCCGCCAGCAGGGTGACGAGGAGCAGGCGAATCGCCTCGGCCTTGTCGAGGAAGCGGGCATCGAGGGTCCGCCCCACCTCGCGCAGCTGGTGCCCGAGCCGGAGCACGCCGGCATCCGCCGCGCCTGGGCGGACCACCCCAGCGGGGGCGCTCGCCTCGGAAGGAGCGGTGGCCGGCTCGTCGCCGAGGCCGCTCGTGAGCTTCTCGGTCGCGCTCATCGGAGCTTCTCGCTCGCGCTCATCGGCGATGCCTGAAGGGGGACGGGGTCTTCATCCGGACGGGAGGTTATATCGCATTCGCCTCCGGTCCCGGGGCGGACACCGCAAATTCGGCCACCGCCCGCGCCGACGGCCAGCGCGGCTGCCGGCGAACGTCGTGCGCGCGCGCCAGCCGATCGAGTCGCGCCGCGAACTGTCGACCGAGCTCCGAGGTCGGCGTCACGTCGGGCGGCCACACCAGCCCGGGCGCGACATCCTCGGCCGCCGCGAGGACGATCGCCAGCTCGCGACCGGCCGCCCCGGTGGGCGGGACCACCGGCAGCGGAACGATCGGGGTGGGCAAGGGCGCCGCCGCGGACCCCGACGCCCACGCCGATGCCACGGCCGGGTGGCGCCCGGATGCGAAGGGCGCCGGTGGAAACGGCGAGGCCGCCTCGGCCGGGTCCCGCGTGAACATCACGTCCAGCCACAGCAAGTGCGCGAGGAACTGCAGGCCATAGGCGATGGCGTCCGCCGAGGCCTGGGTGGCGTCCGTGCCGTCCTGCAGCGAGATGAACCGGTAAAGGGCGGTGGCCAGCGCATCGCCGACCACCTCCACCCCCTGGCTCTGCAGGCGGCCCGCCACCACCCGGCACAGCCCCGGAAAGCGCAGCACCGACAGGAGCCGCGCCCACGAGGGCGGTGGGTCGAGCCGCAGGGGATCGAGCGCCTCGCCGAGCGGGCTCGACTGGTTGAGCGCGAGGAAGGTCGCACGGGCCACCCCGGGCACCCCCACGTCCCGCAGCCACGTTCGCCGCGCGCTCTCGACCCGGATGCCGCGCAGCCGCCCCATCGCGAGGGCGTGCCCGGGTGGGCGATGCCCGACGAAGGTCCGCGTGCCGAGGCGGTGCTTGACGGTGTGGTCGCGCCGGATGACCTCCGGCAGGCGGGCCACCAGGGAGTGCCGGGCCAGCGCATCCCGCATCGAGGTGGGCGGCCCCAGGGTGGCGAGGGCCACGGTCACGCCGGCGATGCGCTCGAGCCGTCCGTCGGCCCCCGGACCGGTCGCGAGCACCGGATGGCTCATCGCCAGCAGGTTGTGGATGACGGCCCCGAGGCGCCAGGTGGCCTGATCGAGGGGCGGCAAGGGCGGTCGTGCCACGAGGCCGGTGAGCCGTTCGTGCCGGGCCACGGCCAGCGCCGCCGCGGCCTCGCGCTCCACGGGATCGAGCTCCGGCCACGCTCGGGCGGGATCCATGGGCCGAGCCGCCGGTGGATCGCCCTCGCCGGCGCGCGATCCGGCCCGGGCGGACGCCGACCTGGCCGAGGCGGTCGATTGAATCAGCGCCTGCACGTCCGCCACCGAGAGGGGACGACCCACGAACAGCGTCCCGCCACGCACGAGCGGCAGCAGGAACTGCGAGACGAATCGCCGCGCCATGGGCTATGGCTCCCGCTTCATCGACCGATGCGCCACAGCGGCAAGAAGCCCACCGACTGGTTCTCGATCTCGATCTCGGGCTCGGAGGCAAAGAGGCTGCCCGGCAGAGTGTCGAGCTCCGCTGGGAGCTCGCGCAGTTCGAGCTCGGAGAGCAGCCGCGCCTCGAGCGGACGCAGGGACTCCGCCGGGACCCGGAACGCCGGCTCGACGAAGCGCTCCGCCCGGGTACCGACCGCTCCCGGGCCGTGCAGGTCGTCGCTCCCGGGAAAGACCACCACGGAGCCGTCGGTCGCCCGCAGCCGCTCGGCCAGCAGCGGCGCCGGAATCGCCGGACGCAGGCAGCGTCCGATCGGAACCAAGAGGCCCGGCGCGGGGGCATGAAAGAGCTGACCGAACGGGAAGCCCTCGATGGCGACCGGAGCGGGCGCGCCAGGCTGCCCGGTGTGCCCGGTCTGCCCACCTTGCGCGCCATCGGCGACCACCAGGATCCCGCGCGCGAGGACCGCGACCCGATGGCGCTGCAGGGCCGACGGCGGCAGCGCGTAGCAGAGCGCGCGCAGCCAGCCCGCCTGTCGCCAGGGCACCAGGGTCGCCACCGTGGGCCCGCGGGCCCCCGCCGGCGCGGGCTCGAGGCGAAGGGGCGCCCGCAGATCGGAATCGGGCCGCTCCGCCAGGTGGGCGACCACCGTGGCGGACAGCTCGTGGGCGAGGCCGAGGGGGCTGGTCTGGTGCAGCTTGACCAGGTCCGCCACCGGGGTGAGCGTCGGGACGGGCGTCACGGTGGTCACGCTGGCGCCGGCGCCCACCGCCGGCGAGAAGAGGTAGAGGCGATCGGGGGAGAACTGGCCCTGACAGCCTCCGAGGGCGATCGGGTGCCGGTAGCCGAACGCCACGGCCAGCCGGTCACCGACCGGCGCGAAGAGGGTCATCCCGGGGGTGCGGGCGAGGACCTGCAGCAAGCGGCGGGGCGCCCGCTCGAAGCGGAAGAGCCAGAAGCTGTCCGGACCGCGCTCGAAGCGGCTGGCGTGCTCCACGTCGCAGAGCCCGGCGGCTGCCCCGAGCTCCGGCGCCCACTGCTGGATGCGCAGGACGTACGCGAGGAGGCGTGGACCGAGCCCGCGCCGGACGCGGACGAGCCAGTGGGGAAACTCGCCGGTCGCCTCCGAGGCTGGTGAACCGGCCGCAGCGGAAGAATGAGAAAAAGAAGAAGAAGAAGAAGAAGAAGACGACGGCGAAGAGGAAGAGGACGAGGCAGACACTCTGAGCGCGGCGGCGGGATCGCGCTGGAGCTCGAGGCGGAGCAGCAGCTTCTCGAGGGTCAGCTCCGACTCCACCGTGTGGGCGGTGGTCTGCTCCGCCGAGTAAAGGACGAAGTCCACGCCCGGAAACGACTCGAGCGCCGCCACGTCGTACCCGAGGGGAGCCCGCCCATCCCTGGCCTGGACGAAGTGCTTCCCGTGCCCGGTGAAGCACTGGCCACCCGCCAGCCGGGCAGCCCGCGCCGCCGCGTCCGCCATCGCCGCGGAGGTGACCGAGAAGACCACCAGCGCCTCGCGTGTTCCGCCTTCGCGCCGCACCTGCGCGATCCTCAGCCCGGGCTGCAGATCGTCGAGCGCCTGCTCGGCCGACCAGATGCGCAGGAAGGACACCAGCCGGTCGAGCGCGCCGAAGCGCGCCAACCACTGTCGCCCGAGCGCGGCACCCTTCGAATCCACCGCGAGCCCGGGCAGGTTGAAGCGGGTCTGCCCGATGCCGACGCGCTCTAGCATCCGTGGAGTTTAATACGAGGAAGATGCCGGGGGGACGTATTGCGGCGAGGACCTGGATCGTCCTGGTCGCTGGTCGCGTCGCTAGGCCCTTCGGATGCACGCGGGATCTGCTGATAGGATCGCCTGGATGTCGGCTCCGGACGACGACGAACCCATCACCGCCGAAGAGACCCGCGTCATCATCCGGAACGGGCAGCTCGGGGTGATGGCGCAACGCCTGGCGCGGCACCGGCACTACACCTCGCTCGCTTCGCTGCTCGAGCGTCTGCCGGGTCTGACGGTGGCCTTGCGCGCGCTCACGGACGCGATGCGACTCCTCCTCGCGGCCCTGCGCGACGAGCCGGAGAGACGCCGGGGCGAGCGCCTCTCGGCGAGCGCGCGCGAGGCGCTGCGCACCATCCGCCTGCTGGCCGGCGAAGCCCTGGTCGAGCGCGTTCGCTTGCCCGCCCTCACCGACGTCGAGCGCACGGCGCTCGGGGTGGCGGGCAGCGCCTTCCTCGAGGCGGGGGATCTCGTGCGCGGCGCCCTCACCTTTCAGAGCGCCGGGGACTGGGCGTCGGCCGCCGACGCGTGGGGGCGGCTCGGGGATCTCGACGCCATGGAGAGCTGCCTCGCGCGCGACGACGAGCAGCGCCGCCTGCGGCGCGGCGCCGCCGGTACCATCCGGGAGATCGCGTCGCTGATGATGGCCGGCGAGCGGCGGGAGGCACTCCGGCTCGCCGATTCCATCCCGAACGGGACCGACGACGCCGCCGCTGCGCGCCGGATCGCCGACGATGTTTCGGCCCGCCTCGTCCGGGGCCGTGCCCTCACGTTGCGTCTCGTCCTCGACCGCGGGGCGAGCCCGTGGAGAGAGCCCCCCGGGCCGGGCGGCGACGGCCATGGGCATGGGCATGGGCATG
>CAZIOH010000027.1:30800-39077 GCA_964540815.1 uncultured Myxococcales bacterium
CATGGGCATGGGCATGGGCATGCCCCGACACGGCTCCGGCTCGCAGGGGTACCGGCCCGCCTCGGGCGCGACGCGAGCGGCGAGATCGTCCTGCGCGATCCCGGAGTCTCCCGCCAGCACGCCCGCATCGAAGCCACGGGCGCCGGCCTCGAACTGGTGGACGCCGGCTCGCGGATGGGCGTGTTCGTGGCCGGCGCGCGCCTCGAGCGTCCCTTCCCCCTCACCGGTGACTGCACCGTCGCGCTCGGCCCGACCTGTCCCCTCTCGTTGCACGTCCCCGCTCCGGGACGGGTCGAGCTGCGTGGGGTCGCGGGGCTGGACCGGGGCCTCGTCGCCGGGGTGGCGTCGGGGCGCCTCGCGCTCGACGGGTTCCTGCCCGGAGCCGCGGGGGCCTGGCTCGAGTTTTCGGAGCACGGTGTCCACCTCGGCCATGCGCCGGGGATCACCGTGCGCCTCGACGGCCACCCCGCCGCGCACAGGGTGGACCTGCTGCGCGGCGATCTCCTCGAGCTCGAGCGCGAGCGCGAGGACTTCGGGCTCGAGCGCAATCCGACCTCGCGGGACGCGGGCGGGGCCAACCCGGCCCCCGCGCGAACCGTCCTCCTGGAGGTCGAGTGAGCCACGAACCCCCGCCGGCCGGGTCCAAGGTGGGGGTGGGCACGGGCACCGGCGTGGGCACGGGCGCGCTCGGCCCCACGCCCCCGTCCGACGAGGATCGCGGCGACTGGCTGGAGGTGGTGGCCCGCCTGCGCCTGCACCTCGACCGAGCACCCGACGACGGCCCGGCCCACCTGCGGCTCGCCCACGCGCTCCTCCGGCTCGGCGAGGTGCAGTCGGCGCGTCTCATCGTCGAGTCCCTGGAAGAGCGGGCGGGCGACGCGCTCGATGGCGATCGCGAGGTGCGCAGGGAGCTCAACCGGCTCCTCGCGCACCTCGAGGAGCGCGCCGGGGCCCGAGCCCTGGCCGCGATTCGCTGGGAGAAGCTGCTCGGGGACGACATCGACAACCCCGAGGCCTGGAGCCACCTGCAACGCCTCCGGGCTCACGCCCACGCACACGCGCCCGCACCCGCACCCGCCGAGCTCCCGATCTCGACCTTGGCCTCCCCGGAAGGCCTCACGACCTCGCGCTATCGGCTGGTCCGCGAGCTCGGCCGTGGCGCCACCGCCACGGTGTACCTGGTGCGCGACGAGCGCCTGGACCTGCCCCTCGCGCTCAAGGTCCTTCACCCGCACCTGGCCGCGGCCACCCGTGCGGGCGCCCGGGCGCGCTTCTTCGCGGAGGCAAGGCTCGCCGCCCGCCTGCGCCACCCGGGCGTCGTGGCGATCTACGACATCGACGAGCAGAGCCGCTCGCTGGCCATGGAATACGTGGCGGGCGGAACCTTGCGCGAGCGCCTGCGTCGCGGCCACCGGCCCTCGTCCGCCGAGGCCTGGGCCATGACCCGTGGACTGCTCGAGACCCTGGCGTTCGTCCACGCGGCCGGGGTGGTGCACGGGGATCTCAAGCCGGGCAACCTCCTCTGCCGCACGCACACCGACCTCGTCCTGGCCGACTTCGGCGCCGCCGAGATCGGGTGGCCGGATCGACCCCCGTCGGCCGCGTCGGCCGGACCTTCCGGGGACTCGGCGGGCGGGGGCGCGATGACCGGCGGGCGCGCCGACGACGAGCCGGCCGGGACACCGCTCTACCTCGCGCCGGAGCTGTTCCGGGGCGAGGCGCCGAGCCCGCGCACCGATCTGTTCGCCGCCGGCCTCGTGGTGTGGGAGCTCGTGACCGGTCGGCCGGCGCGTCGACCCGGACAGCTGCTGGCGGGCGGCGCGACCTCCCCCATCGCGCCGTTGCCGCTCGACGCCTGGACCGAGGACGCCCGTCGCGCAGCGGCGCTCGCGTCCCTGGTGGCCGCCCTGACCGCGGCAAGGCCCGAGGCGCGCCCCGCGTCGGGGGCGGAAGCGCTCGCGCTGCTCGCGGCGCTGGGTGCATAGGCGATCCAGGTCGGCGGCCCCTCACGGGGTGGTCGGGGCCACGGCGCGGGGGGCGATCCAGTAGACGGCGCCGCCCTGGTCATCGGCGAAGAACAGGCGGCCGTCATCGGCGAACGCGACATCCGCCGGTCGCTCGAGGGCGGAGCCTCCCGGACCGAATCCACCCAGGAACGGATGCCAACCCTCGACCGGCTTGTGGGTGGCTGGATCGGTCCTCGCGTAGACGATGCCCGCGCCGGCCCAGGCCGGCGTGGTGTAGTAGCTCCCGTGCAAGGCCACGAAGATCCCATCGCGAAACGGCTCGGGCCAGATCTGTCGTTCCCAATCGAAACCGAAGGGCGTGTCCGCCAGGGTGAAGGACGCCTCTTCGTGCGTGACCTGACCGCACACATCGGACGTGGCCGACACGGCCGACGTGACCGGCTCCGCCGTCGAGAAGCAACAGGGGTACCCATAATCCGTCCCCGATCCCACGAAGATCAGCTTCTCACGCGCCCCCGGGGTTTGGTCCTCACCGAGCTCGGTCGCCGCGCAGACCTCATCGGTGCGGTGGCAGCGCATGTACATGGGGTTGCGGAAGCCCTTGGCCACCGGATCGACCACGCCGACCCCGATCCGGCCGATCGCGCCGCCAGGGGCTCCGCCGCACGACCCGTAAGCGCCCCGGCTGAGGTAGAGCTGGCCACCCGGGGAGCGGGTGAGGCCGTGGGTCCATCGACCATCTGCGAAGAATGACGCTGGCAGGCCCAGGTCCTCACGCGCGCCCGCCATCTCGACCCGCTGGCCCGTGACGTAAGGAGTTCGCGAGACGCCTGCCGTGGTGGTGAAGTACAGGAAGCCGCCTCCGAGCGCGAGGCCGTGCACGTCCGGCACGTCGGTGGCAAAAACATGGAGCTCGGCGCTTCCATCGTGGTCGTCGTCGGAGAGGATCACGATTTGCCCGAGACCGCCGGTGGCACCTCCTGCGGTGCTGAGACTCGGCGATCCGACGAAGAGATCCCCGTTCGCGGCGAACACCAGGGTGCGGGGAGTCCCGAGCTTGGCGAATCGTCGAACGCAGAAGCCGGCCGGCAGGTCCGCGCCGGCGACGTCTTCTCCTGCGGACTGGCAGCCGGCGGACAACGGTGGGCCGCCGCTCCCGCCGCCGCCGCCAGGCGGGACGCCTGGTGGTTCGGTCGGAGTCGCGTCGCCGACGGAGGTTCCATCCGGAGACCGACCGGCGTCCGGAACGGCCGGCATCGCCGAGTCATCCATCGGCACCGCCATGGATGACCCCGAAGGTGAAGCTCGACACGCCGAGCCGGCGACCACCGCGACGAAGAGGCACCATGCGCCGACCTGGGCGTTCTTCACGGCGTCCGTCTTACTCCGCGCAGGCGGGGCGGGCAAAGCCGGATTCGCGCTAGATTTTCGCATTCGCGCCGCGGATCGGCCGCGCGACTTCGGGGGATGATCTCGCGGCGCGAGCCCCGGATGCGGCTGCCTGCGGGTTGATATCCTCCTCCTCGATGACCGCGGTGTGGCGGAACACTTCGGTCAACGCCACCCGCTCGTCCGCGGCGATCTGCCTGAGAACGAGCTCGGCCTGGGTGTCGTCATCGACGCGCATGGTCTTCCTGAAGATCGCGCGCAGGGTCTCGAGCGAAGTCGGATCGCAATCAGGGGCCACGCCCCGGCTGACCTCCACCGCGCCACGAATTCCCCAGCGCCCGTGCAGGTCCGCCGCCGCCTCCTTCCCGACGCGCACAATCAGCAAGCCCATGTCGTGCCATTCGGCGATCCGCCGCAGGCTGAACCGCGTGTTCAGGAACAGGCGCGGGATGGGGGTGTTCACCAGCGCCTCCACGCACTCGATGCCCTCCTCGGCCAGCCTGGCCGTCTCGGCCTCACCGACGCCGCCGAGATTGGCGAGAGGCGTTCCGGTGTCGGAGGCTCTCCGCGACATCCCGAACAAGGTCGAGACGCGTGTCTGCATCCATTCGAAGGCCGAGGAGCCCATCACGGCGACGCCCGCCCCGACTCCGAGCGAGATGAGGACGGCATCGACGCCCTCCTTACCCCCCTGGGACGTCGGCGCCCCCAGCCACCTGGCATCGTCGAGTCTCGCGAGCAGCACCACCGCCAAGGTCGTGATGATCGCCAGGATGAGCGATCGGAAGGCCTCGGCGAACATTCTCTTCGTCGCATCGTCGTTGGCCGCACGGAGGCACACCCGGGACAGATCCAGCAGGAAGCTGGTCCCCGCCGCGCCGATGACCGCGAAGGCCGCCATCGTGCGGGGGCCGTCGAAGGCCGTTCCGGCGGTATGAAACGGGGGGATCAGGAAGCTCACCGCCCCGACGATGGTGGCGCTGGTCATGATCCCCCACATCCCGGCGAAGACCTCCGCCCGCGACAGGGACCACTGAGCCTTGCCGATCTCGTAGTTCCAGGTCGACAGCGCGGACCTCACCAGGGTCGGAGCGAGCCCCGGGGGGAAGGTCGGCCGAACGCTCTGATAGATCGCGCGCTTGTTGATGAGCAGGTAGGCCAGCCAGGACAAGCTCGGAGGCAAGGAGCACGCCGCCAGCACCAAGATCCCGAAGTGCTGATCGATGGGCGGCAGGTGTCGCTCGCCCCGAAGATCACCCTGGAGCAGCGCTTGCGGGAACAGGATGAGGAACAGGCCTCCGAAGATCAGCAACGCGACCACCAGCAGGACCCAGCGCGGCCACCACTCGCGCTTGCGGCTTTGCCAGATCCCGGCCGTCGCCTGGATGAGCCGGGTCGACATGGAGAGCGCCTGGCCGTCGTCGCCCCGGTGTCCGTTCGGAGGTTCCCCCTCTGCCGGACAGGGAATGGTCGTGACCGGTGGAAACGATGTGGGATTGGGCCGTCCCGAGCTGGGGCTCACCTGGGTCTCGCTCGACATTCCTTCTGCCCTCCCTCGCGGTCCAGCGCGGATCTGGCCCGCTCTCAGCAAACGGAGCAGGTCGCCGTTCTTCCCCTCCTCTCCATCTTCTAGCCCTCTTCTTGAACTCTTCTTCCCCTGGTCGGCCTTCCAGCCCGGCAATGGTGCGCCGTCCTCGTCGCTGTCGTGTGCGGCCCTCTCGGCGATTTGCACAACCGCTCGCGCGGTTCAAAGTTGGGGCCGGATGCCACCCGCGATCTCGCCAAAGGGACCGGCCGCCCTGCGAGCCACCCGTGCTGCCCGGGCTGCCATTCTCCAGCACGGTCGCGAGGCCATGGCGTTTCAGGCCCTCGATCCCGCGCTCTCGATCTGGCTCGACGCGACCGGAAGCCCGGGAGGCGTCGCCGCCGCTTACGTCGACACCGGCAGCAGCTGGGTGGCCGTGGGCCTGCCGTTCGCCCCCGAGGCGGAGGTGCCGGAGGTCTGCCGCGCCTTCGCCGCCGCGGCGCGGGCCGCCGGGCGGCGCGTGGTGTGGTTCGGGGCCGAACGCGTGCTCGAGGGGTGTCCAGCCCTGCGCGTGGGCGCCCTGCCCGAGTGGCGCCCGGCGGACTGGACGGGCACGCTGCGGGGACACCGTCGGCTGCGCGAGCAACTGCGGCGAGCGCGCGCCGCCGGGGTGACCGTCGCCCCCGTGTCGCCGGAGGCCGTGGTGCCGGGCCGCCCGCTGCGGGCCGAGATCGATGCGGTGGCCGCCGCTTGGCTCGCGCGGCGGCACCTCGAGCCCATGCAGTTCCTGGTCACCCTCGATCTCTGGCGGGAACCTGCCGCCCACCGGTACTTCGTGGCCTCCCGGCACGAGCGCGTGGTCGGCTTCCTGTCGCTCGTCCCCATCCCGGCCCGGGCTGGGTGGCTCTTCCAGCATCTGCTCCGCGCGGCAGACGCACCGAATGGCACCTCCGAGATCCTCATCGATCGGGCCATGCGCGCCCTCTGCGACGAGGGAGCCACGCTCGCCACCCTCGGCCTTTGCCCCCTCCGCGCCGATCCGGCAAGTCCGCGCGATCCGGGGGCGCTGACCATCTGGCTCCGACTCGCCGGCTTTCTCGGACGCGGGCTCTACGACTTCCGCGGCCTGCGGGCCTTCAAGGAGCGCCTGCACCCCGGGTCCTGGCGCGACGTCTGGTTGCTCGTTCCCCCGGGAGGCTCGCGGCTGCTCGCCGTGCTCGACGTGCTGCGGGCCTTCGCCGGGGGACGGCTGCTCGCCTTCGTGGCGCGCTCGGTGGTCCGACGCCCGAGCGCCACCTGCCTCGCCCTCGGGCTCCCGCTCGTCCCGTGGACCGTCACCCTGGCCGTTCTGGCCGCCCTCGGGCTCCACGGCCCGCTCGGCTACAGCCGCGGAACACTCGGCGCCTTCGCGGGGTTCGACGCGCTCCTCGTCCTCGGGCTCGCACGGGCGGCGCGGCGGCCACGCCCTCGCACGCTCTCGCTGCTGGCCGGGCTCGCCACGCTCGACGCTCTGGTCTCCGTGCTGCGGGTGGCCGCCATCGGGCTCGGAGGCCACGCGGTCGAGGTCGCGTTGCGTCTGATCGCCACCGGTGCGCCCATCCTCGGGGCCACCGCGCTGTGGTCGGCGGCCTTCCGCCGTCGGTGAGGCGGCGGGGCGGCTTTCAGGTGTCGGAGGGCGACGGCGGCGGCGGCGTCCCGAACAGGCGCCACTTGGGAGAGATCCCGAGCAGGATGCCGTGGCGGTCGCTGCCGCTCATGAACCCGACCAGGCCGACGATCGACAGATCGAGGGTCTGCGTGACCGACCAGGTGAGTCCAAGGGTGGCGAGGAGCTGCTCTGGATCGGAGGACAGGAAGTGGACCGCAGATAGCTCGCCGGTCAGGGAGAGCAGGTCACCACCCCCGAGCCCGAGCTCGAGGTCGAGGCCAGCCTCGAGGCCCTTCGGTCGTCCGCTGGTGGCATCTGGCGCGGGATCGACGAATCCACCCAGGTTGAGGGCGAGGTGCAGGGTGTGCGTCGCGAGACCGACCAGGGCCAGCCCCTCGATCCCGACGCCATGCGCTTTGGAGGCGACCGGGAGCTTCGGTCCGAGCTGCACGCCGCCGGCCAGCGCCGCGTGTCGGCCCGCCGCCGGCCCCGGTGACCGCTCGCCGCCCCGCGGGAGATCCCGGTCGAACAGGCCGATCTTCAGCGACGGAAACAGGCTGTCCGGGGCGGCGTGGTCGAAGGAGAACGGCCCCACGTCCGGACCCTCGATCGCGTAGGCCCCATCGAGATCCAGCTCGAGATTGGGAAGCAGGCCGAGATCGAGCTCGAAGTCGGGCAGGACCGCCCGCCACGGGTTTCCGGTGGGTCCCCGGACGGCCCCGAGCTGCAGGTCCACCTCGGTGACGCCGGCCTCCTCCATCTCGAGATCCGTGGGCTCGAAGAGCGGGCGCACCGGCCGGGCCCCAGCGGCCGCGGGACCGAGGAACGCGACCGCCAGCCAGCCGAGGAGCGAGCCGCGCGCGACCGCGGCGCACGCATGCCAGAACGTATGCCAGGTGCCAGCCGTCATGGTGGCGGGCAGCGTACATCCTGATCGGGGATCGGGTGCGCCCGCGGATCGCCCGCCGGGCCCCGCAGGCTACCGGCGGCCTCCTTGCACCTGGGCGGCGCGCTCGGTGACCGTCGCCCGGGGCCCGATGCCCGGGTCACGGGCGCGGTGCGCGAAGGCGCTGATGGCCAGCACCAAGATGACCCCGGCGACCACCCCAATCATCAACATGATCCGGTTCGACATGTCTTCCTCGACGCCTGACAAGACAGAGGGATCCCCCTCGGAGGGACCTTCTGAGAATCGGCCCCTGCCGACAAGAACGAGTTGTGTCGGCCCGCTGATCCGGCCCGCGCGAGGGGTAGAGCCTCAGGCAGGATCCGCCGACAAAGCCCAGTAGCGGATGCTCTTCCGATCGGTCGAGGCAAATTCATCCACGAGCGCGCCTTTCCAGATCTTCTTGAGCTCGGGGCTGAGCACCAGCTTGTGGGTGTCCCCGACCTTGAAGCTGCGGAGCTTGCCGGAGACCTGCGCCTTCATGGCATCCGTGATCTTGCTCCGGGGCTGGCGCGGCTTGTAGTGAGCCACCAGGATGGACTGCTTGTCCATCGGGCCACCGATGACCTGATAGCGCATCACGTAGGCATAGTCGTAGAGATCGTCGGGCGGGAACTGGGTGGGCACCTCGACCAGCTTCGCGGTCACCGTGAGCGGGGCCGGGCCCTCGGCCGCATGCACCGCCCTCGCCGCTCCACCGGCGAGAGTGAGCAACAGGCCCGCGGCGGTCAGCGCCACGAGGGCGGAGCGGCCCGCACGGTTCGGCGTTCGCGATGTCGAGGTCCTGGTCTGGGTCTGGGTC
>CAZIOH010000027.1:39177-68491 GCA_964540815.1 uncultured Myxococcales bacterium
GGGTCGGGGTCGGGGTCGGGGTCATGGCAAGGTCCTCCGAGGGAAGAGTCCAGCGTGGATGGGCAGGTCGCCCGGGGCGGGGGGCTCGGTCGGCGGGGTCATCATCGCCTTCGGGGTCGCCGTCGGGGGCGGGCTGGTCGCCGCGTCGTCCGCCGCGCCCAGCAACAACATCTGCAGGTTCCGAGCCAGGCCTGGTAATTCCGGATTGGCCCTGCCCGCGGACCGGTAGGCGCGCGCGGCTCCGACCCGATCCCCCCGCGCCTGGCGCACGGCGCCGAGGCTCGCCCAGGCCTCGGCGAAGGCGGGCAGCTCGTCGGTGGCCCGGCCATAGGCCACGGCCGCCCCCGGAAGGTCGCCGTCGCCACGCCGTTGATTGCCGAGGTTGAACCAGTGAATGGCCAGCACCTCCGCCGGGGACAGCGGCCGAAGGTACGCGGTCGCCTCCGCTGGCCACGGGCCGTACTTGCCCACGTACCACGAATCGGGCATGGCCTCTCCGCGGCGCAGCAGCTCGACGTTGCGCGCGCGGGTGGTGCCAGAGGCCCGGGCGCGCACGAAGAAGTGTCCGGGGACCATGACCCCATCGAGCGGAATCCCGAGCCGCTCGGCCAGCACCAGGTAGAGCGCCCCGAGTCCGACGCACGAGCCCTTGCGATCGGCCACCACGCTCGGGAGCAGCATGAAGCGGAGCGCGGTGCGCTCGACCTCTCGGGAGAAGCCGAGCTCCCCGAACACCACGGCGTTCAGGCTGTCCACACCATCCTCCCCTTTGCCCCGGGGGCGGGCAGCGATCCGGTCCGCCATGGTCTCGATGACCTGCCAGGACCCGGCGACATCGCTCGGGGCCGCTCCGCGCTCGGCGGCGAAGGCGAGGAGCGCGCTCGCGAGGGGGCCCGGAACCCGGTGGTCCCCGCCGCGCGCCGGATGAAGGGCGCGGCAAGCCGTCCCTTCGGAGGCCGCGGCGAAGATCCCGAGCGCCGCCACCACCACCGACCTCGTGGCGGCCGGGCCGGCGGGGGCGGCGACCGGGCTCATCGGGACGTGACCATCTGCCAGCCCTCCCAGAAGTCGTGCAGATCCCGCGCCGTCATCATCCAGATCACCAGCTTCTTGGCGGCGAGGGCCTCGACCCCACGGCGGAGCAGCTTCTGCCGCACGTTCGGGCCACCGCCGTAGCTCATCACCAGATCCACCGGATAGCCGAGCTCCCGGGCCAGGTGGGCCGACACACCGGCGTGCTCGCAGTCCATGAGCTCGTACACCCCGGTGAAGCTGTCTCCGAGGACCACGATCGGGCTGTCGGGATCGTCCTCGTAGGGTGCCCCCGCGTCGGTGAAGACCTGGTCGCCGACCAGGTCTTCGGGCGCATAGCGCGCCTTGTCCGCCTCGGGGAGCCGCGAGTGCAGATCGCCGTGGCGGCTGAAGGGGGCGGGCCTCGTGGTGTAGGTGTGCCGGTGGGCCGCCAGCGCCGAGAACCAGGGATAGCGGCGCACGCGCTCGGCCACCGTGTGGGCCGCGAGCTCGAGCCCCCGATTGGTCCAGTGGGTGTCCTGGGCCTGGAAGAGGCCGGGCCCGGGCGAGACCGGTGTGGTCGCGGTCGTGGTCTTGGGCGTGGGCGCGACCGCCTCGGCGGTGCGCGCCGCCAGGAACCCCGGGAGCAGATCCACCACCTCGACGCCCTTGTCCCCGAGCTCGACCAGGAATTTTCGCTCGAAGGGGTTCACCACCTGGCCGAGGAAGCGGGCGCCGAGCGCACGCTCCTCGGGGGTGGTGCCGAGCTTGTCGGGGAAGATCTCCTCCTTGGTGGGGACGGGCACGAACAGCAGATCGACCCCGTGCTCGGCCAGCAGCTTCCGGAACTGGACGATCGCCGGCAGCGGATTCTTCGGACGCTTCTGCTTCTCGATGTCGCCCCCCACCGCGTAGGCCAGGGACTGGCCGAAGAACAGGAAGCCGTCGCCGCCCGCGGTGGCCTTGGCCTCGTGCGGGATGGCCCCGAGCTTGCGCTCCATGAGCTCGCGCAGGGGCGCGACCTCGGCGCCCCACCGGGTCCACGACCCGCCGTGGGCGGCGAGCTCGTGCTTGATGGCCGTCAGGACCGGCGCGGGCTCGGGGGACGCCGCGGTGTGGGGCAGCCGCGGCGTCGGCGCCGCCGCGGCCGCGGTGTCGCCACCCGGGTGGCCGGCGGCGCCTCCGGCGTCCTTGCCGCCTCCGCCGGCGAACCCTTCCACCAGGAAGACGTTGTAGACCGGCTTGCCCTCGGGTTTCCCGCGCATGACCACGGTCGGGGCGTCGAAGACCTGGCCGCCGAGCTCGTGGACCACGGCTGGCTCGGTCTCGGAGTCGGGCCAGGAGGCGGGTGCGGCGCCGGGCTTGCCGGCCGAGCCGACGAGGTCGGTGTTGTACGAGGGATACCAGTAGGAGGCGAGCTGGTGCGCCCAGCCCTTCACCTCGGCGGCCGACAGCACCCGGCCGGCGTACTCGTCGTGGACGAACTTCACGAGCGCGCCCAGATCGGAGGCGAGGGCCGCCGCCGGGACGCGCCCGTACACCTCGCCGAAGCCGTCGTGATCACCGTCGGGGAGCGCGCCCATGTCGTGAAACCAGGGGGCGAATTCGACCTTGACCCAGAGCTCCCACCCCGGGGCGGCCGGGAGCTGATGCAGGTAGCCGAGCTCGGCCGTCTGCCGGACGAACTGCGGGCCGCCGGGCTCGCCCCAGCTCTCGGCGCGCACCTTGCTGGTCACGTCCTCGAGCGCGTCGGCGCCGGCCACGTGCTTCGACGCCAGCAGCTCCACCAGCGGCGCCAGCGCCAGCGGGTGCGCCCGCTCGTCCGCCGTGAGCGGGAGGGCCGCGAAGTCGCCCGTGAGCGAGTCCTTCTCGAGCGCACCCGCGAACGGGTGACCGGTCTCGATGGGCTTCCCCGAGCCGCGCGCGGCGTTCTCGGGCTCCGGATCCGCGTTCATGAAGTTCGCGTGGTAGGCCGCGTAGTCGAGGTTGGCCCGCGTCGCCCGCGTCACCTTGCGGACCAGCACCTGCGACTCCGTCCGCCGGTATCCCCGGTTGACCGTGGTCACCTCCGCATGCTCGACGCTCCGCTTCCCCTCGCCCTCCCCCGTCCCGGCCCCCGCCGCCGGTTGCTTCCAGGGTGCCCCGCCCCCTCCATGCCCGCACGCTCCTCCCCCCAGCAGGGCCGAGGCCACCAGCCACGCCAGCCGCCTGGACGCGCGGGGATGCTCGCCGCGTTTCGCGTCACGCATACTGGCCCCGCTTGAAGCGCCACATGACCCGCAGGACACGCAAGGTGTAGGTGAAGGCGTTGAGGTGGGAGATCTCGTCGGCGTACCGGGTGGGGATGGGGGCCTCACCGACCGCGAGCCCGCGCGCGCGGGCCGACGCGATGACCTCGAGGTCGAAGTCGAAGCTGTCGCTGAGGCGATCGAAGGGCAGCTCGGCGAGGGCGCGGGCCCCGTAGACCAGGTAGCCGCTGTGAAAGTCCGTCATGGGCAAAGCGAACACCGCCTTCTCGAGCTTGTTGAACAGCCAGTTCCCCGCGTACTTGTAGGCGGGCATCCCGCCGGCGATGGCCTGTCCGCCGGCGATCCGCGAGCCCTGCAGGAGATCGAGCCCCCGCCGTTCCATCTCCGCCAGCAGGTCACCGAGCACCTCCGGGCTGTACTGTCCGTCGGCGTGCACCGCCGCCGCGGTGCTGGCGCCGCCGGCGCGCGCCGCCGCGAGACCGGTCTTCATGGCGGCGCCGTAGCCGCCGTTGGCGTCGCGCACGATGATCTCGAGCTGCTTCACGCCGCGGGCCACGCCGCGCGCCACCGCGACCGTGTCGTCGGTGCTGCCGTCATCCACCACCACGATCTGCTCGAGATCGGGCGGCCGGGCGTCCACGATGCGACGGATGACCTCGGCGAGGTGCCGGCGCGCATTGTACGCCGGCACCACGATCCACAGGCTCACGCCGCTCCCCCGCCCGTCCCGGTCGCCCCGAGGCGCGCCGGCGCCCCGGGCGCATCCCGCAGCGGGGCTTCCAGTCGGGCCTCGAGCCGGGCTTCGATGATCGGCTGGTAGCGTGCGACGTAATCGTCCACGATGGCCGGCAGCATCTCGGGCACGGAGAGCCGGGGCCGCCAGCCGAGCAGCCGCGTCGCCTTCGCGATGGAGGGAATCCGCACCACCGAGTCATCGTACCCCGCGCCGTAATATTCGCGCGCGCTCACGCGCCGCAGACGGGCCGCCGGCCGATCGGGACGGCGCGAGCGGTACACCTCCGCGAGGGCCCGGGCCAGCGCCCGGATGGTGAGATCGTTGCGCGGGTTGCCGAGGTTCAGGATCTGCCCCTGGCACGCCCGCGGGCGCTCGACGATCCGCACCAGCGCATCCACGAACTCGTCGACGTACACGAACGAGCGGCGCTGCGCCCCGCCGTCCACCAGCAACAGATCGCCCCCGGTCATGAGCGCGTGCATGAAGGAGGCGAGGACCCGCGGGATCCCCTCGCCGTCGATGCCCGGGACGAAGTCCATGCGCGGTCCGATCACGTTGAACGGCCGCACCAGCGTGAACGGCAGACCCGCGTGCTGACCCTCGGCCCAGATCACCCGCTCGAGGAGCTGCTTGGCGGCGGCGTAGCTCCAGCGCTCCTTGTGCACGGGCCCGAGGCAAAGGGCCGTCCCGTCCTCCGACATCCGCTCGGTGGGGCGGACCCGGCCGTGGCCGCTCACCGCGGTGCGCCCGTACACCTCGCAGGTCGACAGGTGAACCAGCCAGCGCCGACGGGCGGTGCAGGCCTTCACGAGCGGGATGAGCTCGGTGTAATTGGCGTCGATGACCTCGAGCGGCCTCGTGTTGTAGAGCGCCGGGTTGCACAGCGCCGTCAGCGACACCACGACGTCCGCGCGCCGCGTGAGGTCGTCGACCAGCCCGGGCGTGTCGAGGCGGGCGTGGATGCGCTCGAGGCGGGCCGCCCGGACCTCGAGCTTGTCGAGGTTCACATCCACCGCGTCGACGGTCGCGTCCGGAAAGCGGGCCAGCAACGCCGGCACGAGGTGGGAGCCGATGAACCCACCCGCCCCCAGCACCGCGAAGCGCCGCGGCGCCGCGGGGGCGCCCGGGCGCGGGCGGGAAACGCCTGCGAGGCGCAAGGGCCGGGCCGCCCGCGAAGACGCGGGGCTCACTTCGCCTGCGCCTTCTTTCGCACCTTGGCCTTGCTCTTGGCCTTGGCCTTGACGAGCCCGGTCGACTCCCCGTCGCCGCTGCCGGCCTCGTCACCCGTGGTCGATGTGGGCGTCGGCGTCGACGACGCGGAGGTCGGCGACGCGGCGCTGGTACTGGTGCTGATGCTGGCGGCGGTCCCGCCACCCTTCGAGCTGCTGCCGCCCGCGTCGGACTTCACCGAGGGCGGCGCCGCCAGGTCCGAGCGGCCCGAGCCCGCGATGAAGATGTCGGGCCAGCGGTCGTTGCCCGAGTGGTAGGTCAGCCGCGTCGCGCTCTCTGGCTTCGAGCCGACCTCCCACAGGTAGATCTCGTAGTCGGCGATGTCGTGATCGTGTCCCCGCTGCGTGGCCGCCCAGACCAGCCACTTGCCGTCGGAGGACAGCTGCGGGAAGTACTCGTGGGAGCGGCGCCCGGGGATGTCTATCAGGGTCAGCGCGTCGGGATCGGCGTCGGCGTTGGACTTGCCGAGCTTGCCGTCATTGCCGCTTTGGATCGGCATGTGCAGGACCCGGCTGCCGCCGTTTCCGGTGGGGTGGACCCAGTAGATCTCCGCGTTGTTCGGGGCCCAGTTGATCTGGCAGCCGTCCCCGGTGCGGGTCCAGGTCTTCTTCTCCACGCTCCAGATCCCGGTCTCGCGCTTCGAGCCCCGCAGGGTGATGGCGACGAACCTTCCGTCGCGCGACATCTCGGGCTGCTGCATGAGCGCGCCGTCCAGCTCGGGGACCTTGGCGCTGTCGACCAGCAGCTCCTCGTCGCCCCCCGCCAGCTTGCGGCGGAGGATGCGGGTGCCGCGCGCATAGACGATCTCGTCGTTGGACAGCCAGTTTCCCCAGCTGGCGTTGTCGACGATCTTGGTGATGTCCTTGCCCTCGGGGGTCACGGTGAAGATGTCCCACTTGCCCTCGGTGTTGGCGTCGCGCTCGAACTCCCATCCCTTCTTGCTGCGGGTGAACAGGATGCGCGAGCCGTCGGGGGAGAAGCGCGGGAACCAGTCGACGTTCTCACCCGAGGTGATGGGGTGCACCCCCGAGCCATCGGTGTTCATGACGAACAGATCGTGGTTGCCGAGGCGAGAGCTCGACCAGACGATCTGGCCCTTCACGCGGCCGCCGATCGCCTCCATGGCCTTCTGCTCGTCGGCGCTCGGCTTCTCCTCGCTGCCGGCCGGTGAGCCCGCGCCCACGGTCGCGCAGCCGCCCCCGAGAGCCAGTGCGCCGAGGAGCGCGGGGGCCAAGATCATCGCGGAAACGAGCAGGCTGGACGAGAGCAGACTGGACGATGCGCCGACGTGGCGGCGACCGGGTTCGAGCGCGTTCATGGTGTCCTCCGGAATGCGGGCAGTGGATCGGCGTGCGGGAGCGCGGGGGAAGCGGAGGCCGGGGGCGATCCCGGGGACTCGACCCGGGCTGAAGCGGCGAGCGGCAGGGTGGCGGCGCCGGGCGCCAGCCGGGGAGCGAAGCAACCGGCGATACCCTCGCGCGCGCCCACCGGCCGGTAACCGAGATCGCGCCGCGCTTCCTCGCAGTCGAGATCCGCGTGGTTGACGAACCCGGTGACCCCGTATTGGGTGAGCGGGGGCCTGTCCATCGCCAGGCCCAGCACCAGCGCGACCGCGCGGTACATCCACACGGGGACGTGCACGAAGGGCTTGGTTTGCCCTTGCAAGTTCAGAAGGAGCCGTCCGAGCTCCTCGATGGTGATCGATTCCCCACCGCTGAGGTTGTAGGTCTTGCCGAAGCCGATCGGGTTGCCGACCATGCGCGCGAGCCCATCCACCACGTCCTCCGCCCGGACCGGGCTCTTGCGCGCCTCCCCGCTCCCGATGAAGGGGACGACCGGGAAGCGCTGGAGGAAGCGGAGAAAGAGCATGAACTCCTCGCCGCCCGTGCGGTCATAGACCAGGGTCGGCCGGACGATGGTGTGCGCGAAGGCCGTCTCGCCGCGCACGGCGTGCTCGGCGGCGAGCTTGGAGCGCCCGTACGGGGTCAGCCGAGGATACGTGACCGAGGCGGAGGACACATAGACGAAGTGCTTGACCCGCGCGAGGGCCGCGGCGCGGACCACGTTCACCGTCCCGCGGTGGTTCACCGAGTCGAGCAGCGCCGGATCGCGCGGCAGGATCACCGCCGCGCAGTGCACGACCGTGCGGACCCCCGCCACCGCGGGTCCGAGGGTCGAGGGCTGCCGCACGTCACCCTCCAGCACCTCGCACCCCCATGCTTCGAGCTGCGGGCGCAGCGGATCGCCCGGCAACACCAGGCCGCGCACCGACCAGCCGTCGCGGATCAGGCGCTGGACCAGGCGCCGTCCCATCTCGCCGCCCGCGCCCGTGACCAGCACCAACCCCGTGCGCGGGATGGCAGCGGGGGCGGGCCCCTGTCCCGGGCCCGAAGGCGCCGACGTCGGCGGATAGGGAGGGAGGCTCACGGTTGAACGCTTCCAGCCACCGTGACGTCCCCGGCCGGCGCGGGCGCCCGCCCGGTGTGCGGCTCCGGCGGCTCCGGCCGCGCGGCCGTGGGCTTCTGGGCCGCCGCCGCCCGCGACCAGTCGAGGGGCTTCCAGTTGCCGACCGCCAGCTCCCGCGAGGCGAGCTCCCAGATGACCACCTTCTTGCCGGTCAGGCGATCGCGGCGCGGCTCGCCGGCGGCCGGCTCATCACCGCTGGTGAGCTCGTTCCACAGGAGCTGCCGGGTGGCGTGCGCCCCGGAGTCGTTCTGGGCGATGACGTCGACCTTCCGGCCGAGCGCCCGGGCGAGCTGCGGGCCGAGGCCGGCGGCCTCCCCCCAGCCCATCTGTCCGAGCGTGAACACGTTGGTGAAGCTGTCGCCGAGGAGCAGCACGTCGCCGTCCGGGCTCGGCTCGAAGAGCGCGCCCGCCGCGTCGTGCACCTCGTGGACGGTGATGGGCTGCGGGGCGAACAGGGTCTGCCCGGGTGGCAGCCCCAGCATGTCCACCACGTCGCCGACGCGCGCCACGGGCCGGGCGATCGCGGTGAAGGTGGCCCGCTCGGCGGCGGACGGCGGCCCGAGCGGCACGCGCGCGGTCACGAAGGCCGCGAGCGCCTGCGCGACCTGCTCCATCCACTCCGGGGTCCAGTGGGTGTCCTGGCGCAGGAAGCGCGGCGGCGCCCCGGCGCCGAGGCGCTCCGGTGTGGGATCGAAGATCAGGACGCCCGCGCCCTCGAGCTCGCGCTCGAGCCGCGGCTGGTCCACGTTCTGCCCGGGCGACGGCCCCACGGCCGTCTCGCCGGGCTCACCGCCCGCGGAGGCGGCCGCGGGGCGCCCGCGGCCGTGGAGCTCGGTCGGCTGCAGCCCCGCCTTGTCCGGCACCGGGAAGAGCACCAGGCGGATCCCCCGGGTGGCGAGGAAGGCCGAGAACGCCAGGATCGCCGGCCGCGGATCAGGGTGCAGCGCGGGGGCTCCGTCATCGCGGGCGGCCCTGGCGCGGCTGTCGAGGATGGCCGGATCGAGGAAACCCGGCCCACCGACGGCGGCCACGCCGGGCTGGTAGAAGAGCCAGCCGTCCCGACCGATCACCGCCTTGGTGTTGCCGAAGCCCCCGAAGCGGGTGAAGACGTATTGCAGGCGCGGGCGCACGGCCTCGCGGGGGTAGGACGCCTTGTCCAGATCCTCCTCGAACTGCTTGATGGTCTCCTTGGTGGGCCACCGCCGGAACAGATCGGGCAGCACCGAGTCGTCCCCCTTGACCCGCTCGAGCACCACCTGGCTGATGGGGACCGCGTAGATCCCGCACAGGAACACCACCACCAGGAACCCCGCCACCTTTCGGCTGACATCGGTGTGCAGGATGCCGCGCCGGAGATTCGCGTCGTGCGAGGGATCGGTCGGCCCGCCGCGCGCGGGCACCGGCGCGCCGGCTCCGCCGCGCGCCGCGGTGGTGGCGCGGGCGGCGGCCTGGGTGGCGGTGGGTGAGGTCGACGGGGGTTGGGTCACGATTTCAAAACTGGAAGTAGAGAAAGGGATTGGCGCTCTGGGTCCACATCACGAGGACGGAGAGGGCCAGCACCACCATCGCACCGACCGCCCGTGGCGCCGAGAGGCGTTCGGTCACGGCCCAGGTGTTCGGCGCCGCCCAGACCAGGACCGCCGCCAACCCGAAGGCCATCACATGGTACCGCGTATAGAGCGCGCCCGTCGGCGCATCTGCGCTCGATCCGAGCCTCGAGGCCCCGATCCCGGCCAGGGACTTGCAGTAAGCAATGGCTTGCACCAGGGTCTTGGCCCGGAAGAACACCCAGCTGAGACACACCACGAAGAAGGTGATCGCCACCCGCACCGGACGCGGCAGGCGGCGCGGCACCGCCCCACCGGCCCGGAAGGCCGCCGAGGCGCGCGCGGCGCGGGCCCGCTCGAAGGCCAGCATCCCGCCATGGATGGCGCCCCACACCACGAAGTTCCAGCTCGCGCCGTGCCACAGGCCCCCGAGCAGCATCACCGTCATGAGGTTGACGTACGTGCGCCGCTCGCCGCGCCGATTCCCGCCGAGCGGGATGTAGAGGTAGTCGCGCAGCCAGGTGGACAGGCTGATGTGCCAGCGCCGCCAGAAGTCGGTGATGCTGTCGGCCTTGTAGGGCGAGTCGAAGTTCTGGATGAGGACGAACCCCATCATGAGGGCGAGGCCACAGGCCATGTCCGAGTACCCGGAGAAGTCGAAGTAGATCTGGAAGGCGTAGCCGAAGAGGCCGAACCACGCGTCGTGGGCGTGCAGCCCCCCAGCGGCGAAGGCGGTGTCCGCCACGTGGCCCATGGGATTGGCGAGCAGGATCTTCTTGGCCATGCCGAGCGCGAAGAAGCTGACCCCGCGCGCGAACTTGTCGAGGGTGTGCTGGCGCACCCGCATCTGCTCCTCGATGGCGGCGTAGCGGATGATGGGGCCGGCGACGAGATCGGGGAAGAAGGCCTCGAAGCACAGGTAGTCGACGAACCGGCGCATCGGGCGGGCCTCGCCGCGGTACACGTCGATGGCGTAGCTCATGGCCTTGAAGGTGTAAAATGAGATCCCCACCGGCAACACCAGGTGCAGGACTGGCAGCAGGTTCTCACCGAGGCCGAAGGCCCGGGCCATGGCGTTGACGTTCTCGGCCACGAAGCCGGTGTACTTGAAGGCGGCGAGCAGCCCGAGGTTGGTCACCACCGAGACGGCGAGGACCGCCTTCATGCCCCGGGTCCGCGGGAGCTCGCGCCCGATGACGGGCGGCAGGCCATCCCGATCGGGCAGACCGGACATCTTGACCAGCGCCAAGCCGCAGAAGTAGTCGACGCTCGAGCCGAAGAACATGATGACGGCCCACAGGGGGTTGGCCCACCCGTAGAAGACGTAGCTCGAGAACGCGATGAGCGCGGTCCGCGCCCGGAAAGGAATGAGGTAGTACAGCACCAGCACGAGGGGGAGGAAGTAGAAGAGGAAGACGTGGCTGGTGAAGATCATGCGTTGGGCCGATCGTGACGCGCCGAGATCCCCGGTGGCGGAGCTCGCGGGGGCGAGGTGGGGGAACCCGGATCACGGGTCGGTCCGGGAATAGTAGCCGAAGGTGCGTGGGCCGGTTCAAACGCCCCCGAGCCGCAGACGGCCTGGCGGCCGAGGGGAGCAGACCCCACGGCCGGAAGACGCGGCACATCGCGCTCGCGACGGGCTGCCATCAGTCCCCCAGCACCGCGGAGGGCTGGAGGCGCGCGACGAGCGCGCGCGTCTCGGGATCGTAGGGATCGACGGCCAGCGATCTGCGCAGCCAGTCGGCCGCGCGCGTCGGCTGGCCACGGGCCGCCGCGATCTCGCCGAGGAGCGTGAGGCCGTGGACGTCGCGGGCGTCCGCGTCGACCAGGATCCGGCCCAGGCTCTCGGCGGCGCCGAGCTCTCCGGCGGCGAGCTCGGCGCGGGCGCGGAGCTCGACCGCGGGCCGCGCGTCGAGGGCCATGAGCACGCGCTCCGCCCCGACGTGCTCCCCGAGGACCACCAGCAGCCGGGCCAGGTTCAGGCGCGCGGCGGCCAGGATCTCGGGGCGAGCGCCGAAGCGCGCCTCGAGCTCCGCGCCGACGGCGTCGACCGTGCTCCGCTCGGACAGTCGGATGCCTGGCAAGGCGGCCCCCCGGGAGCTCCGGGTGAAGAGGACCTCGTAGCCATCGGTGTAGACCAGGCGGAAGGACGGATCGGCCGCCAGGTGGGCGATGAGGCCGAGGTAACTGTCCGGGTAGGCCGTGGTCAATATCACGGCCGAGAACCCGGCGGCGGGTCCGACGCTGGCCGTCTTGGCCACCTTGGCCATCTTGGCCACCTTGGCCACCTTGGCCACCTTGGCGTCGAGGGAATCGAAGGCCCGCGGCTCCGCAAAGAGCGAGAGGTACTCCGCATACTCCGCGCCGGTGTGCAGGACCAGGCGCGTGTCGATGTAGGGCGTGGCACCGGGGAGCATGAGCTCCACGTATCCGCCGTGCTGATCGGGCGCGAAGACGGGCCCCGTCACCCCGGCTGCCGCCAGTCGGCGCACCGACTCGACCGGAAAATGAAAGGGCGTGGGCGATCCGGGCGGGGCCTCCCTGGCCGCCGCCCACCCCACGAGCCCGAGCTCGGCGAGGAGCAGCGCGGGAGCTCCGAGCCGCAGCAGCCGCGGCAGGTGGAGGCGGTCGACCCAGAGCCGGGGACCAGGTCGCGCCGGCCACGGTGCGGCCCGGGCTCGAACACCGCCGCCCTCGCCGCCGATGGTGATGGCGAGGATCGGCGCTGCCATCCAGTACAGCAGCAGCACGTTGCGGTTCGCCATCAGCGCGAGCCCGGCGAAGGCGGCGAGGACGAGGCCGTGGGCCAGGCGCAGCCGCGAGCGGGATAGCACCAGCGTCAGCGCCATGCCCGCGAGGACCCACCTGAAGGGACCGACCTGCTCCGGCGCCGTGCGCTCGAGGAGAAAAGGCGGGACGTTCTCGGCGACCGCGGCGCTGAACACGTTGGCGGTCCCCGGGACGAGCCGCAGAAACAGTCGGAGCGGGAGCCGGGCCCCGGCGAGCCCGTAGGGCGTGACCAGGCCGGCCAGCAGACACAGCACGAGGGTCGCGGCGATGGTCTCCAGGTCGCGCAGGCGCCGCGTGCGTGGCGCGCGCGCGACGTCCACGAGGTGGGCGAGGAGGTAGGCGCCCACCAGCGCCGGTCCGAGCGCGGACAACCCCTGGCAGTTGGTCCACAGCACCTGCGCGAGGGGCAGGAGCCACAGCATCCGCCTGGGCGCGACCGCGCGCGATTCCCAGGCCAGGCGCGCCTGCTCGAGCACCGCGAAGAAGAGCGTGAGGAACAGCAAGGTGACGATCACCGGGCGAATGGGCAGGAGGTGCCGCGCGAGAAACACCAGCCCCAAGAGCGCGACCGCGCAGGCGGCGCGCGCACGCGCCCCACCCACCTCTTCGGCCACCCGCGTCGCGCCCACGGCTCCGGCCGCCACCAGCGCCGCCTTGACCGCGGTGAGCCCGACGAGCCCGGCCACCCGATGGACGGCGTAGGCCCCGAGCTGAAAGAGCCAGTGCACGTCGACCCACGGCCGCCCGGCCGCGCTCAGCGTGAACGGATCGGCGCGGAGGAGGGCGTGCCTCCGCACCATCTCCCGACCAGCCGCCAGGTGCCAGTAGATGTCCCCGTCGGACACCGGCCCGAACGCCACGACGAAGACTCCCACCGCCACGGCGGCGAAGGTCATCCACCGCGCCGCGCGCCCAGCCGAGAAATGGGGCCCCTCTCCCCCACCCTCTCCCCGCTCCGCGGGGAGAGGGGGAAGAAAAGATCGACCCGCGCCCTTCACGTGCAGCGATCGAAGGGCCTCAGCCGCAGTCGACCGTCGCGGTGAGAGGGCTCCGGTGGGCCGTCGCGGCCGATCGCCACGCATGAAGGCCGAGCCCCGGGCCCCCAATCCCATCTCCTCGCCCCGCGGAGCGGGGAGAGGGGCTCCACTTCTTTCCGGAGCCGCGCTGCGAGATCCTTTCATGGCACGGGAACTGGCAGGGGAAAACGAGAGCCGCCCTCGCGTCTCATCTGCGGGGATGGACCACCGGGGCCCATGAAGACCCGGACTTCTGCGCGGGGAGAGGCCCCGCCGCCGCTGCGCTCATTTCCAGGGGAACCAGTTGTTGCTCACCATGAGGCCGATCGCCGAGGTCGCCCAGATCTGGTGGCCGGTCATGTTGAAGTGGTGATCGTCCTCGTAGTCCGCCCGCGGGATGTTGTCGGTCGGCACCAGGACCAGGTTCTTGATGAGGGTGGGGAGCATGCGGGTGAGCGGCAGGATCACCACCCCGACCGAGCCCGTCGGCGCCAGGGTGCCGGTCGCGTTCTGCTCGTAGTCGCAGTACAAGATCGGCAGGTTCGGCTCACCGAGGTCGGCCCGCAGCGCCGCCACGATGGTCTGGACCCGGCCCGGGTACCCCGGCTGCTGGGCGGTTGGCAAGTGACGCTCGGTGATCCCGAGCATGATGAACGCGGCGCCGAAGGTCACTTTACCAACCAGCTGCTTGGCCCGCGCCGTCACGAAAGACGGGTAGACCGCCCCGGTCGGCAGGTAGTCGACCGTCGTGTCGGAACCGATCCCGCGGCCAATCGAGATGAATTGATAGCCGCTGTTCGGCGAGACCATCGCCGACGCCGTCTTGAGCAGCGCCGTCCCGGGCCCGGCCGCCGTGATGGTCCCTTCGGGCGCGGTCGGCTCGTGGGCCAGTTGGAAGGTGTTGTCGGCCTGGTAGGTCCACAGGTTCGGCTGGGTGTCATAGAAGTAGGAATGCAGGCTGGCCGGGTTGATGGCCTGGCCCCGCATGTTCGAGTGCCCGAAGTGGATGAAGACGATGGCCTTCTCCTTGGGGACGAACGTTCCGTTGATCATCACGCCGGCGCCACTGGCGGGCGCCGCGCCGCCGCTGCCCGCGGGCGCGCCTCCGCCAGTGCCGGTGCCGGTGTTCCCGCCGCTCCCCACCGCACCACCGGAGCCCGGTACGGGTCCCCCTCCTCCCGTCCCCGGGACCGGACCTGCGGCGCCGCCGCTGCTCAGCCCGGGAGCTCCACCACTCGAGGAAGGGCTCGAGCCTCCCGACCCGTTCTGGCCGCCGGTTCCAGGCAGGAAGGAACCGCCCGAGCCAAGGACCGTCTGCCCACCCGAGCCCGGTCGCGGCGGCAAGCTCTGCGGATGCTCCTGCACGCCGCACGACAGCGATAGGCCGGCGCCGAACAAGACCAGAGCACGACAGGCGGTGAGCACGTGACGCCTCGTCCCGCCCGAAACCACGAGGTCCATCATCTTCTATCTCCTTCGACAGACGTTTTTCTATCTGTGCTGAAATCCGCCCGGATTCATCAAAAAAATCCGACGGCTGCGAATCAAAATGGCGAGACCGCGACCCCCAGGGCCACGATCCACGAGCCCCAGCCCCACGCCGGAACCGGCGCGCCGCCGCCCGTGGTGGGCCCGACGTACTGGTAAGGCAGCGAGCCTCCGAGGAGCACCGCGATCCAGTCGGTGGACCATTCGATCGAAGCGTTGGCCGCCGCCACGAAGAGCGCGCTGTTCTCGTCCTGGGACAGGTCGCGATCGTGATGCTGGAAGCCTGTCAACGTGAGCCCCAACGCCGGGACGAAGGGGCCCCAGAAGTATCCGGCGTACGCATAACCGGTCGCGCTCGGAGACCGGTAGTTTTCGAGGGGCGCGTTCTGTCCGCCGCGCCAGGCAGCCACGCCGCCGACGATCACATTGCCCCAGATCTGGTCGATCGTGTGATCGAGAATCAGCGCGCCGGTCACCTTGCCGAACCCGAGTTGTTGCTGCTGGTGCAGGGGATTGCCCAGCGGAAAGGGAATCTTGTTGAAGGTCTCTTGATACGTGCCCGTCGGAAACCCCACGACGAGGGTCAGGGCGGTATCATTGATGGCCCCGAACCGGTGGGTCCCCTGAGCGCTGATGTCGCCGAGCCCGCCATTCGAGAAGTCCACCCCAGCCATGAACGGGTTCCCGAGCATCTGGGGATCCTGCAGGTACTTGTAGACGAACGGGATGTTGACGCCGACGTTCCACTTCTGGGCGATGTCGCGGGTGATGAGGGTGTTGAGGAAGAGATCCTGCTCGAGGTAGGGCGACGAGCCGAGCCGGCTGTAGTTCGCCTGGACCTGGACGTTGAAGAGGCCCCCGGTCGCGCCCCGCCCGATCCACTTGATCCCGGCCGAGCCGGTGGCCCCGCTCGAGCCGCACCCCCCCACGGTCTGCCAGCTCGACAGGAGCCCGCCTGTCTCCCCGACCCGCACCATCAACGCGGGATCGATCTCCGTGGCGGCCGACTCGGCAACCCGAGCCGGCCGCTCGGCGCGGGAGCTCGACCACCCGGCCAGGTCGTCGACTCGACCCAGCAGGCGGTGGGCTTCCTCGCGCCTGGCCAGCGACGGCAACAACGCCGCGACCAGCAACCCGACCGCGAGCATCCAGGAGAACAAGGGCAATCGTGTCATGGGTCGACCGCGCGGATGAGCCGCGTCACGGTCGGCAGCGCCTCGGAAGGCCCGAATTTCTCGCAATGCGGACTGGCTCCTCGACCCCCGCGGGTCCGACGAACGGGTTGACGTACGACACCACCCCCCTCGCCCACCTGGGATGTCCCTGGTGGGAAGAGGGGAGTGGAAGATGCAGATCGGGTCTCAGGAGTCTAGGTGCTACTCGGAGTCTAGGTGCTGCTCATTTGCACACGTTCCCCACACACAGTCCGGCCGCGCCTCCATCTGCTCCTGTACCCCCAGGGCAGACCTTGCAGGCAGCTCCGGTCCCACAATGCATGGCATCCATGTCGCTTTCGCAGGTGACGTTCGGTCCGGCGCCGCACTTGTGGAAGGTATCGGCGCAGGTGAAGTCGCACGTCCCCGCGGTGCAGACGGCCTTGGAGTTGGCTGGCGTCGGGCACTTCTGGCACATCATGCCGCAGTTGTTTGGATCGGTCTTGAGCTCGCAACGCGGCGCCGCGAGCGTCCCGCACAGGTGATAGTCCGGCTGGGCGCAGAGCACCCCGCAGGCCTGCCGGGTGGCCGGCGGCGTGATCGCGCACACGCCGACCCCGAAGCCGGCGATCGGCATGGCGACCGCCGTGGTGGGCGTCGGGCACGCCATGCAGGAGGCACCGCAGGTGAGCGGGGAGTTGTCGCTCACGCAAGGCCCGGTGCCCGCAGGACAGCGGTGGAAGTTCGGCTTGCACTCGAAGCCGCACGCGTTGTTCGCGCAGACCGGCACCGCGTTCGGATCCGACGACGGGGCGCAGGTCTGGCAGACGCCCGCGGTGGCTCCGCACGCGGTGGTGCTGTCGTCCGGGAAGCACCCGTTCATGCCGAGGCAGGTGTGGGTGCCCGGGCCGCAGACGGCTCCGCACATGGCGTTGGCGCCGCAGGCCGAGCCGGGACCGCACCCGGTACAGTCGACGCCGTCCATGGTGCCGCAGGTCGCGCTGGCCGTGTTGCTCACGCAGACGCCCCCGCACAGGTGGAATCCTGCGTTGCACTTGTAGGCGCAGGCGCCCGCGGTGCAACTGGCCGTGGCGTTTGGCCGCACGTCGCAGGGCGTGCACAGGGTCCCGCACGAGTTGATGTCGTTGTTCGGCAGACAGCTGTTGCCGCCGCAGGCGTGAAACCCCGGATCACAGGTGACGTTGCAGGTGTTCCCGGTGCAACTGGCGCCGCCGTTGTTGGGATCTCCGCAGGCCGTGCACCCGTTGGCGGTGCAGCCGGCGGCCACGCTGCCATCCGCCACGCACCGGGCGGTGGGACCGGTCCCGCAGGCGTGGAATCCAGCCGCGCAGGTCACAGTGCACATGCTGGCGCTGCAGGCCGGGGTGCCATTGGGGGGCGGCACGCAGGCGCGGCACCCGTTGGCGGTGCAGCCGGCGGCCACGCTTCCGTCGGCCACGCAGGTGTTGCCGCACAGGTGAAAGCCAGCCTTGCAGCTCGGCACGCAGGCCATGCCGTCGCAGGTGGCGTTGCCGTTGGCCGGAGCGGTGCACGGCATGCATGTGTTGCCACACGACATCAGGCTGGTGCTGCCATTGACCACGCACGCGCCATTGCACTCGTGGTAGCCGGAGGTGCACAGCACGCCACAGGCGAGCGGCATCCCCGAGCAGGTGGCCGCGCCCCCCGGGGGATTGGGACAGGGCGTGCAGGAATTCGGGCCCGTTCCACAGGAGTTGACGCTGGTGTTCACCAGGCACTGGTTGCCGCAACGGTGATAGCCGGTGCTACAGGCAATGCCGCACATGTTGCCCGCGCAGACGGCGTTGCCGTTTCCGCCCGCTGGCGCCGGACAGGTCGCGGCGGTGGTACAGGCGCTCCCGGTCCCACCCGTGCCCGCTGCGCCGGACGTTCCTCCGGCGGCTCCCGCGACTCCCGTCCCGCCCGTTCCGCTCCCGCCCGTGCTCGCGCCGCCGGTGCTCGCTCCGCCCGTGGCGGCTCCGCCGCTGCCGCTGCCGGCCTTACCCCCGGTGCCGGCACCGCCCGATCCTGTCGTCCCCGCGCCAGCGCCCGCCGCGCCGCCGCCGGTTCCCTGGGGAGCACCGCCGGTCGCGGTGCTGCCCGCAACGCCCGAACCGCCCGTTTCGACCACCGCGCTGTCGATGGCCGCGTCGATCGTCCCGCCGCCGCCCGTGCCCTTCGCGGCGCCAGCGCCACCGGCTCCACCACCGCCCGAGCCGACGCTCGCATCCGCGGCGGACTTGCCGCCACCACCACCCGAGCCGAAATGCACGGCGATGCTTCCGTCACTGGTCACGGAGCTGCTGCCTCCGCAGCCCACGAGCCCCGTCACGATCACCAGACAAAGACCCACCCTACGCGTTGTGGTTGCGGCAGCCATTCTCACCCTCCGTGAAAGTTGCGTCTCGGCGCTCGAAACGCGACGCGCGCTTCCGAGCCGTGCCTGAGCACGAGACGTCGGGCGCCAGTGGTACCACTGTGGGCCAGAGTCGTGTCAACAGATATTTCCCGATCTCCCGGAGCGAAGGCGGACGCTCTCGACCACGAGGCATCCCGCGTCCGGTCACTGGCCGAGCAAGAGCTCGTCCGCGCTTTGTTCCTGGCCCGAGGCTGGCGCCACCTCGGTGGGCGCCGTCCCTTCGAGGAAGACCTCGTCCATGCTGTCCGGCCCCATCTCTCGACCGGGCGCGGGGAGCATCCCGGTGGCCTTGTCGATTCGCTGGACCACCACCCCCGGCGGCTGGGCGAAGTCGCGCACGGGGCGGCCGGCGAGCGCCTTGGTCATGAAGTCGATCCATATGGGCAGCGCGGTCCGCGCGCCTGCCTCGCCTTGCCCGAGCTTGCGCTGATCGTCGAACCCGACCCACACGGCCGCCAGCAGATCTGGCGTGAAGCCCACGAACCAGGCATCGCGCATGGCGTTCGAGGTCCCGGTCTTGCCGGCTGCGGGGCGACGCAGGCGAGGCGCCGCGGCGGCGGCCGTTCCCTCCTGGATCACACTGCGCATCATCGAGACGACGATGAACGCGACCTCGGGCGTGATGGCGGCGACCGGCGCGGCGCCGGGAGGGACCGCCACCGGCTGTCCTCCGACCTTGGTGATGAGCCGGGTCGCGGCCCGCACGCCGCCGGCCGCGAAGGTGGCGTAGGCGTTGGCCAGATCGATCGGGTGGATCGCGAAGGTGCCGAGCGCCAGCGACAGCCCGACGTCATCGGGGATGGGGGCGAGGATGCCCACCCGCGCCGCCATCTCCTTGGTGGCCGGGACCCCCACCTGCTCGAGCAACTTGATGGCCACCGTGTTGATCGAGTGGGCGAGCGCGGTTCGCAGCCTGACGGGTCCGCGAAACTCCTCCTTCTCGTAGTTCTGGGGCTTCCAGCGATCGTAGACGTCGGGCGCGTCGTTCAGGACCGAGGCGGCGGTGAACCGCCTTGACTCGATGGCCGCGGCGTAGAGGACCGGCTTGAAGGCCGAGCCGGGGAGGCGCTGGGCGCGACCGCTGCGATCGAAGCCTCCGATGTGAAAGTCGTAACCGCCGACCAGGGCCAGCACGTCGCGGCTCGCCGGCTCGAGGACCACCATCGCCGCCTGCGGGCCCATCTCGAGCGCCAGCGGGAGCGGGTCGGCCGCCGCCGCTGGTCGGTCACCCCCTGGCTTGGGATCGCCGGGCTGCGCCTCGCTCGCCCGGGGATCGCGGGGGGATTCCCGCCGCTCGCGCTCGGGTGCCAGGCGCACCCGCACGAGATCGCCTGGCACCAGGAGGTCGACGAGGGGCTTGCCCACCTTGGTGTACCGAGGCTCGAACGCGAGGTCGACCTGGCCCACGACGGCGCCGCCGAGATCCATCGTCAGCTTGCCGAGCCTCGGCTGCAAGGCGTCGCGCTCGACCGCGGCCACGATCCCCTCGTAGATCTGGGGAGGGTTCTTGCCCTCGCGGAGCGCGGCCAGGAGGGCGCGCTGTTGCTGGAGGGCCTTGCCCGACACGTGTCCCACGGCGGCCCGGTAACCTTGACGGGCGTCGAGCTCCTCGAGCCCGCGCTCCAGCGACTGGCGGGCCAGGACCTGCAGGCGCGCGTCGATGGTGGTCTCGACGTTCAGCCCGGCAGGGACGGCCGGCTCGACCGTTGCGGGCGAGGTCGCGGGCGGCGCGGACGGCGCGGACGGCGCGCCACCTCCCGCGGTGGTCGAGGAGGCACGCTCGGCCAGGAACCTGTTGACCAGATCGAGCGCCTCGGGGGCCTGCCGCGAGGTCCCCGAGATCTCCTTCGACAGACGAATCGGCTCGGCCGCCAGCCGCTCCGCCGTCGCGCGATCGATGTACCCGCGCGCGCTCATCTGACCGAGCACGTAGCGCTGGCGGTTCTTGGCCGCGTCGGGATGCTTGCGGGGCGATAGCCGCTCCGGGCTCTGGGGCAGCCCGGCCAGGAGGGCGTCCTCGGCCAGGTTGGTGTCGCGAACGGACTTGCCGAAGTAGAAGCGCGCGGCCTCCTCGCAGCCGTAGCGGCCGTGCCCGTAGTTGATCTGGTTGAGGTAGAGCTCCAGCACCTGCTCCTTGGTGAGCTTCTGTGACAGCCGCCGCGCCAGGATGATCTCCTGCACCTTGCGCCGCACGGTGCGCTCGGGCGACAGCAGGAAGGTCTTGACCACTTGCTGGGTGATGGTCGAGCCACCTTGCGCCTTGCGGCCGCGCAGAACGTTCTCGATGAAGGCGCGCAGCATCCCGCGGTAGTCGAAGCCGGCGTGGTTCCAGTAGTCGGCGTCCTCCGCCGCCACCACCGCGTTGACCAGGTTCTTCGGGATCTCGGCGTACGGGACGAAGGTGCGCTTCTCCGCGCCCATCTCGCCGATCACCACGCCGTGGCGGTCGAAGACCCGCGTCACCTGCTTGGGACGGTAGTCACGCAGCGACTCGACCGAGGGGAGATTGGCGTCACCGCCGTAGTAGACGAAGAGCGCGACCACACCGCCGAAGGCCGCGAGCCCTCCCAGGATGGCGAGCCCGAGAGCCCGCCGCAGCCACCGCCATGGCGCCGCGGAGCCGCGACCAGCGGGCCCGCCGGCGGACCGCCGCGGGCTCTCGGTGGTGGGAGCCCTCGAGGCGGATGCGGGTCGATTGGCCATGCTCCGCGAGCATAGCAGCGCGGTTCCGATTGCGACCCGTCGCCCGGTGGGGCTATGTTGATTTCGTTGCCTGCCGACACGGCTCCCTCGACGATGCCCAGCTCTTCCACTTCTTCGAGCGAGCCCGCGCCCGGCGGACGAGACGAGGGCACTTCGTCGGCGGATCCCTTGCTGGTGGCGGCTGCGCTCGAGATCGGGCACGACGGCGCGGCGATCTTGCCCCCGATGGATCTGCGCATCGAGCGTGGCACGTTCTGGGCCATCATCGGGCCGAATGGCTCGGGCAAGTCCACCTTCGTGCGCACCATCCTCGGGCTCGATCGCCCGATTCGCGGGGCGGTCACCCGCGCGCCCGATCTGCGCGCTGCGTACATGCCCCAGCAGGCCACCCTCGATCCCATCTTCCCGATCCGCGTGCTCGAGTTCGTCCTCATGGGGCGCATCGATCGGAGGCGGGTCGCGCCCCAGCCGCGCGCAGTCGGAGGGTCGGGTGGCGCTGGTGCCGGAGGTGGCAGGGCTCCCGACCACGGCGCCCGAGGCACACACGGCGGCCTGATGGGCCCCCCATCGCGCGACGATCTCCAGGCCGCGCGGGCGGCCTTGCGGGACGTGCGCGCCGCCGAGCTCGAGCGGCGCCTCCTGCGCGACCTGTCGGGCGGGCAGCGGCAGCGGGTGCTGTTCGCGCGGGCGCTCGCCGCCGACGCCAACCTGTACGTGCTCGACGAGCCGACCGCAGCGCTCGACATCGCCACCGAACGCGAGGTGCTGGGGTTGATCTCGGCGTTGCGCGATCAGCGTGGGGCCTCCATCGTGATGATCACCCACCTGGTGGACGACGGGCTGTCGCGCGCCGACCGGGCCTTGCTGCTCGATCGCGATCACGGCACCACCCTGGTCGGCCCGGCCGCCGAGGTGCGCTCGGCGCCGGAGCTCCTGCGGCTCTACAGCCCTCTGCATGGGCACGGTCCGGGTCCGGGGCCAGCCGAGCCACCGCCGAGTCCGCCCGCAGCGCCTGTGGATTGAAAGTCACGACCATCGACCGATGCCCACGGACACACCCACCTTCGCCGACTTCCTGGCCAACTGGCCGATCTTCCGCGACGCGGTCCTGACCGGCGCGTTCGCGGGGGCGCTGCTCGGTTTTCTCGGGGTGCAGGTGGTGCTCCGCCGCATGGTCTTCGCCTCGTCGGCGATCTCGCAGGCGGCGGCCCTCGGGGTGGCGCTCTCCTTCTGGATCCCGTCGGTCATCGATCCGGTGGGGCACGCCGCCGCCCACTCCGGCAACCCCGGGGTCCACAGCTCGATTCCGCTGCTGTTCGATCCGGTCGTGTGGGCGCTCGGGACGTCGCTGGTCGCCACCCTGCTCTTCACCGTGAACCCGGTGCGGTGGCGCATCACCGGCGAGGGGCTGCTGGGCATCGTCTTCCTCGCCAGCTCCGCCTTCGCGGTGATCATCGGCGACCGGCTGACCCAGGAGACCCACGATCTGGCCGCCATCCTCTTCGGCAGCGCGGTGGTGGTGCGACGCTCGGACCTGGTGCTGGTCACCGGGGCAATGGTGAGCCTGATGGGCCTGCACATCCTCTTCTGGAGGCCGCTCATCTTCGTGGCCTTCGATCCGGTGGCGGCGCGGGTGCAGGGCCTGCCGGTCGGCAAGCTCAACGCCTTCGTCTTCCTGGCGGTGGGAGTCGGGGTGGCCTTCTCCACCCGGGCCCTCGGCGCCCTGCCGGTCTTCGCATTCAGCGTGCTGCCCGCGCTGGCCGCGCTCCTGCTCACCACGCGCCTGTCGCTGGTCTTCGCCCTGGCGGCGGCCCTCGGCGCGATGTCGGGCGCCGGCGGCTACCTCGTCTCGTTCCGAGCCGAGACCCCCGTCGGCGCCACGCAGGCCGCCCTCGCGGTCGCGGTGCTGTTGCTGGCCAGCGCCTGGCGCACGGTCGCCCGCACCCTGGCGCGCAGCCGAGGCGCGGCCGCCAGCGCCTCGTCCTCCCCCACCGGATAGCCATCGACGTGGATGACCTTCAGATAAATGATTGGGTCCCCCGTGCCCGATTGACGCAGACGCACGCAGCGGCCGTTAGGCCGAGGCGCCCCGTGTCGTAAACTCCGGATGTCCCAGGCGACACGTATTCCAGTGTGAGACGTGAGCCATATTTGGTCCCTTCCGGCACTGCCAGAGCTGATCTCGACGAGCGCGGGTCAACCTGTCGCTCATGATTGTCCGGATGCACCCCCTGGCCCCACCGAGGAGAATGTGACTATGATGAAGCCCTCGTCCCGATCTGGCATCGGCCGAACGCTCGCACTGGGATTGGCCTGTTGCTCTGCACTCGCTGCCTGCGTCGGGAGCGGCAGCGATTCTTCCCCAGGGACCGGCGGTAACCCATTGCAGGCGGGCTCAGGTGGGGCCTCGAACAGCTCCGGTGGCACGACCGTCGTGGCTGGTTCGGGCGGCGACACCACCTCGGCGAGCTCGGGTGGCGCGCCGGGCGCGGTCAGCTCGGGCGGCTCCGGCTCGGGCGGCTCACCGGACCTGAGCGGTTCCGGCGGCTCGTTGCCGGCGGGGTCGGGCGGGGCGCCCGGCTCTGGCGGGGCTCCCGGTTCGGGTGGCGCTGTTCCAACTGGTGGTAACAAGGCCACCGGAGGTAGCCCAGCTGGAGGCTCTTCCGGATCGGGATCCGGTGCATGTGCCGGGGTGTTCTGCGATGGATTCGAGGCCGGAACGACGCTGGGTTCCGCGTGGACGCCCGACAACGCGGTTACGGGGAATGTCATCGAGGTGGTGTCCACGATGGCCCACACCGGCAAGAATTCGGTCCACATGAAGATCACCACGGCCGGCGGGGCGACCTTCATCCACGAGACCATGGGATTCCCCATCGCGACCGCGCTGTGGGGTCGGGTCTGGATGTACATCATGAATGACCCGACCAGCAACGGGCACGACGTTTACATCGAAGGCTCGACCGGGATGAACATCACGAACAACGGCGTACGTCCGCTCAACACCCAGGGCGGCAAGATGTCGATCAACGTGGATCCCGGGTTGAATGGTGGCGAGGACGGAGCGAGCTCGACCATGACGCTCCCACGCGGAGCTTGGACCTGCTTCGAGTGGCAGATCACCACGGCTGGAGGGGTCACCCTCTACATGGGTGGCACCCAGCTGGCCACCATCGCCAAGACCAAGGTTCCGGCCTTGATCGACATGCGCGTCGGATACGAACACTACGCTGCGGACAAGGCCGCCGGCGACCTGTGGATCGACGACTACGCCGTCGGAACGACCCGCCAGAACTGCATGTGACCCCTCGCGCCCTCGGCTGAATGACCGCCGGGGTAGGGATTAACCAACGCTCGAGACCAGGCCCGGATCCCCGATCCGGGCCTGGCTACGAGTCGCGCTTCGGCGACAGGCCCACAAGCCACGCGAGAGCTTCCGCCATCTCGACAAGGGCTCCGTGGCCATCAACGGACGCGGTCGAGCCGTCGCGGAGATCGGGCGCCTCATCACCGGTTCCCCGGGCTGATGAGCTTGCGCGCAGCACGCCGAGGTGGTCGTCCGCGTCCTGCATGAGCGTATGCTGCCCGAGAAGCATCTGACCTGGAACCGAACGGGCCTTGTCGGTCCCCGGCTCAGGGCAGCTCGCCTGGCGAAGGCGCCCTCGCCAGGAACGCCTTCGAGGTGGACATCCCGCGCAGCAACGCGCGCAGGGAGTAGCCGTCGGTGGCGGCGGCGCTGCGGTAGGCCGCCTCGAGCGAGCCCTGCTCGGCACCCACCTCGAGGCGTCCGAGCATGTAGCGGAACCACTGGCGATCGAGACACCACCGGACCTCGGGATGAGCGGCCAGTTGCCGCGTCAGATCGAGCGCGTCGGTGAAGGTCAACGTGCCCTGCCCCGGTGTCAGCAAGGTCCCGGTGGCATCGACAGGAAACCCCGCGTCCGTGGTCCGGTACGCGCCCAGACCATCGTAGTTTCCGAACGCGAACCCAGGTGGATTGAAGAAGGCGTGACAGGCCGTCGCGCACGGTATCATGGTAGCCTCCGTCAAGATCTGACGCTCGGTCTCGAAGCCCGTGGTGGGGGTAGGAAGAGGCGGCACGGCGGGAGGTGGCGGAGCGATGCTGCCGCACAAGAGCTTCTGATAGACGATGCTCCCCCGCTCGGCCGGGAGCCCGCGGACGTCGTTTCCGGTCACAGCCAGAAAGGCCACCTGGGTGAGCAAGCCGCCCCGCTTTGTCGGGTCGAGCGACACCTGGGTGAACCCAGTCCCCGCGGGCGGGGCGATGCCCGGGGCAAGGCCATAGATCGGCGCCAGATCCGCGTTCACGAAGGCATAGGGCGCGGTGAGGAGTGTCTTCAGGGTCCCGTCTCCGGTGAGGATCACCGAGCTCAGGAATCGGGTCATCTCCTCGGGGAGGGCCTGCGCGACCGCCGCCGTGAACGCCGGGCTCGACTTGGTGAGCGTGGGCAGGATCCCGAGGGAGCCGCCCGGGATCAACAGCTGCTCGTGAAAGTGCACCAGCGCCCGCGTGGCCCGCGGATCCGCCAGCATGCGGTCGACCTGCACCCCGACTTCGCCCGGCGTCGCGAGCTGCCCCGCGGCGGCCGCGGCCGCCAGCGTGTCGTCGGGCGTCGTCTCCCACAGCGTGGATGCCAGCCGCGCGGCGACCTGCCAGGGGGACAGCGCGACGAGCCCGGAGGCGGCATCGACGGTGGGCGGCGTGGCGCCGACCTCCCAGTGATACAGGAAGCTCGGCGACTGCAGCATCCCCTTGGCCATCTCGGCGAGCGCCGCCTGGAATTCGAAGCCGAGGCCGCGGGCGGCCGCGAAGAGGCCTTGCAGGTCGGCGCGCTCATCCGCCTCGATGGGACGTCGAAAGGCCCGTCCACCGAACGCCGTGATGAACTGGTCGGCGCAGCCCTTCTCTTCCGCTCCGGCGGGCGTCAGACAGCCGGCAGGGAGGTTGGTGTTCGAGAGGAGCAGTCCCCTGGCCAGCGCCGTGTCGACCAGGGCATCGGCGCTGGTCAAGTAGGACGCAACCTGGGGATCGGTCACGGCGTTCGGAGCCTCGAATCCCGTCTCCGTGGGGCCGTCGAACGGCAGGTTGGCTCCCGGATCGCTGGTGTCTCCGAGGAGGTCGGCCATCACGTGGCTGTACTCGCGGTTGGTCAGCCGGCGCATGACCATCGGTCCGGCGGATTCGCTCGTCGGCACGGCGGCGAGGTCGGGCGGCAGCGCGCTGACGGTGCCGGGAACGCCCCCGGGTGGACCGAGCACGCCCACGGCGCCGGTCGACGCCGCCGGCCCCATTCCTCCACCGCCGCCCGAGCCGCCCGCCGCGCCGAGGCCCGTCCCGCCGCCGCTGCCAGGGAGGCCCGACGGCGGAGCACCTCCGCCCTGCCCTCCGGTCGGCGTCGCTGGTCCAGTCCCCTTCGCGCGCCCGGGGCTCGACGAGGAGCAGCCCGAGCCAAATGCGAGAAGGATCCCCGCCCCCACCACCATCCGGACGCCCACGCGCTTTGCCAGGCCTTCGGCCATGAGCAGGCTCCCGAGCACGCCCTCCGGCGCCCACTGTTGCGGCATCCTCATCCTCCTCGCATTTTTGGAACGTGTCATCAGCCCTTTCATCCCTTCAGGGCCACCAGCTCGCCGCCGTAGCGCGGCTCGCCAAAGGTGGCCACCGGGGTGCCCATCGCGTTGCAGAGGGAAACCAACAACTGGTTGTTCGGCACGCCCGTCAGCGCCAGGCTGCGTCCGGTCTTGAAGTAACCGCCGCCGCTCCCGGCGAGCACGGTCGGAACTTGCGTGGTCACCTTCTGGCCGGAGCGCATGTTGCTCATCCCGAGGACCACCCCGTTGTCGAGCGCCGACTGGCCGTTCGGATCGATCAGCCCCTTCATCTGGCCGGTCATGTAGGCGACTTGGGACTGAAACCACGCGTCGCAGGTCGCCTTGTCGGCCCCGTTGCGCAACGCGATGCTGTGCAGGCCATTGACGTCTCCGCTGTTGGCGTCCGGGGGATTCGGGCCACCGGCGGTGAAGCCGAGGCTGGTGAGCAGCAGCTGGTTGGCGAACTGGTCTCCGATCTGCAAGACCACCACCCGGGTGAGATCCGCAGCGAACGCCGCCATCGCCAGGTCCATGTGGATCTTGGCGATGGCCTCGACCCTGACCGAGGCATTGGCCGGCGGCAACACCGGCGGCGCGAACTGTTCTGGGGGAACCCCGCAGCCGAGGCCGGCGGTTGGGCTCGGTGCGGCGCCGGTCGCCCCTGCCGCGCCGCCGGTTCCCGGGGTTGGCGCCGCGGAGAGGCCGAGCTCGATCCTGCGGACCGCGTCGAGGTGCTTGGCGATGCGCTGTCGGTCCTCGGTGCCCACCTTCTGCGAGAAGCGTTTCAGCTCCGCCTGAACGAAGTCGAGGACGCTCCGCTGCATGGCCGGCTTCGACGGCGATCCAGTTCCGCCCGAGCCGCCCGGTCCCGCACCTGCCATCGGAGTACCCTGAAAAACAGACGAGAACACGGCGTACGGGTCGAGGGTGGGCAGCACCACCTGACCGGCCCCCCGCCACGACAGGAGCCCTGTACCCACGTACGCCCCGAGGTTGAGACTGACGAGCCCGGGGTAACCGCCGGCCTTGAGCTGGGTGCCGATGTATTGATCCACCGACGGGCCGCCGGCGAGGTCCGCCGACGTGGACGGGGAGAGGGTCTGATAGAAGGCCCCCGTCAGCATCCCGGGGTAGGCGGCCTGTCCGCCGCGATCGCCTGTGCCCGGCATGTCTCTGAGGAACGCGTAGTCGAGCCCGTCGAGGAGGATGAGATCCTTCTGATACGGGGCGAGGCTGGCCATGAAGCTCGGCAGGGTCCAGGCGTCGGGCGCGTCGCCCTGGGTGGCCCAGTCCGTCACGCCGCTCAGCATTCCCCAGGGCCACACCAGGATGAAGAGCCGCTTGATCCCGCTGCCCGCACACGCCGCATCGGCCGGATCGGACTCGAGCAGCGGCAGCAGGGCCGCACCCGCGCCCACCGTGCGCAAGAACCGACGCCGCGAGTACTTTGTCTCGTGCTTCATCATGGGCTGAGCTCTCGTCAAGGGTTCCATCGTGCCCTCAACCCTTCAACACCGCCAGCTCGCCGCCGTAGCGCGGCTCACCAAAGGTGGCCACCGGGGTGCCCATCGCATTGCAAAGGGAGACCAACAACTGGTTGTTCGGCACGGCCGTCAAGGCCAAGCTGCGGCCGGTCTTGAAGTAGCCGCCTCCACTCCCGGCGAGAACGGTCGGAACTTGCGTCGTCAACCCCAGGCCGGAGCGCATGTTGCTCATCCCGAGGACCACCCCGTTGTCGAGGGCCGACTGGCCGTTCGGGTCGACCAGCCCCTTCATCTGGCCGGTCATGTAGGCGAGCTGGGACTGAAACCAGGCATCGCAGGTCGCCTTGTCGGCCCCATTGCGCTTGGCGATGTTCCGCAAGCCATTGACGTCTCCGGTGTTGGCGTCGGAGGGATTCGGGCCACCGGCCGTGAATCCCAGGCTGTTGAGCACCAGCTGGCCGGCTCCTTGGTCGCCGATCTGCAAGACCACCACGCGGGTCAGATCCGCTGCGAACGCCGCGGTCGCCAGGTCCATCTGGGTCTTGACGAGGGCCTCGACACCGACCGAGCTCTTGGGGATCACCACCGGGTTCGCGAACTCTGCGGAGGGAACCCCGCAGATGAGCCCGCCGGTCGAGCTCGGCGCGGCGCTGCCGTTGGCTCCTGCCCCGCCACCCATCCCCGAGGGGGGCGCGGCAGACAGGCCGAGCTCGATTCTCCGGACCGCGTCGAGATGGTTGGCAATGCGCTGTCGGTCCTCGGTGCCCACCTTCTGCGAAAAGCGCTTGAGCTCCGCCTGAACGAAGTCGAGGATGCTCCGCTGCATGGCCGGCTTCGACGGTGATCCGGCTCCGCCCGTGCCGCCTGCTCCGGCCCCTGTCATCGCGGTGGAAGGCAGGTTGCCTTGAAACGAAGACGTGAACACGGCGTAGGGGTCGAGGGTGGGCAGCACCACCTGGCCGGCCTGCCGCCAGGACAGGTGCCCCGTGCTCACGACGAACACCCCGAGGTTGAGACTCACGAGCCCGGGGTAACCGCCGGCCTTGAGCTCGGTGCCGATGTACTGATCCACCGACGGGCCGCCCGCAATGTCCGCCGCCGTGGAGGAGGAGAGCGTCTGATAGAAGGCCCCCGTCAGCATCCCCGGGTAGGCCGCCCGTCCGGTGCGCTCCCCCGAGCCGGGCATGTCGGTGAGGAAGGCGTAGTCGAGCCCATCGAGGAGGATCAGATCCTTTTGATACGGCGCGAGGCTGGCCATGAAGGTCGGCAGGGTCCAGGCGTCTGGCACGTCGCCCTTGGTGGCCCAGTCCGTCACGCCGCTCAGCATTCCGTAGGGCCACACCAGGATGAAGAGCCGCTTGATCCCGCTGCCCGCACACGCCGCATC
>CAZIOH010000028.1:0-68363 GCA_964540815.1 uncultured Myxococcales bacterium
CAATCCCGCGCAGTACCGGAGACGAGACTTGAACTCGTAAACCCTTGCGGGTGGCGGATTTTGAATCCGCTGCGTATACCATTTCGCCACTCCGGCGGCTGAAGGCCGGCATGTTAACTCTCCGAGGGGCTGGCGGCGAGCGCCGATTTTGGGGGGCCGCCACCTCCCAATTCATGCAACCGCAGCCAGGGCGCCTTCGAGCTCGCCGCGCGCATGGGTGTCCGCACGTCGGATGCAGACGTCGATGCCACGCTGGTAAATGGTGGCGGCTTCCGCCCTGAGGCCGAGCGCCAGGTAGAGGTTGCCGGCGTGCAGGTAGCCGGCGGTGTAGTCGCCGTGGTCGCGCAGCAGGGTGTCGAACTCCGTGCGGGCCTCCTCGAGGCGGCCGGCGTTCTTGTATTCGAGGGCGAGGGCGTAGCGCGGGAAGGGATCGCTCGGTTTCTGGCGAATGAACCCGAGCAGCATTTCGATGCGAGAGGAGCTCATCGGCCGGCGAGTATTGCACGACCCACGAGGCACGTCCCTGGCGCCCGCTGGGCGTTCACACCGTCTTCAGGTGCGCCGCCCGCTGAGGACCGGGGATCTCCTCCGCGGGTCCGTCCACCGGCTGGTTGCGGTCGTCGACCCGCACGACGATGGGCTTCCAGGCCCGCGCCTCGGCGTCGTCGATGGCCTCGCTGAAGGTCGCGATGATCACCTTGTCTCCGCGCTGCGCCAGCCGAGCGGCCGCGCCGTTGATGCAGATGACCCCGGAGCCGGGCTCACCGGGCAGCGCGTACGTCTGCAGCCGCGAGCCATTCGTGACGTTCCAGATGTCCACCCGCTCGTAGGGCAGGATGTCCGCGGCGCGCATCAGGCTGGCGTCGATGGTCACGGATCCCTCGTAGTCCAGGTCCGCATCCGTGACCGTGGCGCGGTGAATCTTCGACTTGAACAGGATTCGTTTCATGTTCCACCTTTGTCCCGGCCGGAGATCGGTCCAGGCGCTGGCTTCGCGATTCGAACTGCAATTATAGAGGACCCCGCGCGCGGTTCAATTGAAACTGGAGCGCACACCCGCAAACCGCGGGCCCGCCGGGACCGTCCACCCTCCGATCGCGCCGAACGACCCCTGGTCGGCATGGATCGACGCCTGGACGCATGGTCTCTGTTGACGCTTCGGGTGCTTTCACGCAGGCTGAACTGGCCCGTGAAGAAGCGCAGTTTTTTGAACATCGTCGGCGTGGATCTCGGGGGTGGCAAGAGCAAGAACACCGCGGTTGCCACCCTCCGGGTGGACGCGCACGCTTGCGCCACGGTGGTCGAGCTACAGCCCCGATCCGGAGCGCGCCCCCTCTACGACGCTGCGCTGACCGAGACGCTGCGCAGCTTCGGCGATGGCAGCCTCATCTGCATCGACGCCCCCCTCACCCTCCCGCCGTGCCTGCGCTGCCAGGAGCCGGTCTGCCCAGGGCAAGCCGAGTGCGTGGATCCCGCGGTGATCGACATGCGCCGGCGGGCCAGCCAGGCGACCGAGGGAAGTCGCGATGGCCGTCGCGGCAAGCCACTGGTCACGCCCTACACGCAGCGACCGACCGAGGTCCACCTCCTTCACGAACGCGGACTCGTCCTGCGGGAGGCGCTCGGTCAGGGGACCGGGCCTCTCGCGGCGCGCGCGACCCACCTCGTGCGGGCCCTCGCCGATCGGTTTCGGTTGAACGAGAACCTGATCGAGGTCTCGCCGCAGGCGACGCTGTCGGCGCTCGGCTTCGACGCCGACTACAAGAAGCACGTCTCCGCCCGCGAGACACGCGCGCGCGTCCTCGAGGACCTGTCGGCCGATCTGCGCTTCGGACCCGGCATCTGGAGGGAGTCCTGCGTTCAGAACGACCACCTCTTCGAGGCCGTGATCTGCGCGTACACCGGCTACCTGTGGGCCCGCGACGGCTGGTCGGAGGACGCCGCCGCCTCGCACGCAGCCGCCTGCGCCGGCTGGATCTGGGTCCCCCCGCAGGCCGCCACCTCGGCCATCCCGCGCGTCTCGGCGAAGCGCTGAGGACCCGGGCTTCGCGTCAGGCGACGACCTGCGCTCAGTATGGCTTCGCGTCGATGACGCAGAAGTTGAAGGGGGTCGGCGTCAGCGAGGCAGGAATGACCACCGCGATGCTTGCGATGGGCGTGCTAGGGCTGTACGCGGCGGCGAGGGCGTTGGTGGGATCCCAGCACATCGTGTTGAAGGAGGCCCAGGGGATCTGCATCATGTTGCTCGTGATCTGGGCGCACCAGCGCTTGGTGCCCGCCGCGTCCTGAATCTGGGCACGAAATCCGGTGACAATCCCCGACAATGTCAGGGAAAGGCCCGTCCCCCCGGGAGCCGCCGCCAAGACCGGCGGGCTCGCGGCCGTCGTCGCTTTGGCTTGTGCGATGTTCCATCCGATCTCGGCTCCGGACATGTACGTCGGGTCCGCCCCTACGGTCCCCATGGCACAGACCTGTTTGCCAACGAAGGTCATGGTCGGCGTGATCGTCGCGGTGGTTCCGAACGCGCTCGGAAAGACATAACCCATCCAGGTGGCGTTCATCCCATAGCCGTCCATCGCGAAGGCACTGTCCGTGCCGCCGGCCACCGGTCCGCCGCCGCCGCCGCCCGTGACGATGGTGCTCCCGCCCGAGCCGTTTCCGACGATGACGGACGACCCTCCGGTGCCGCTCGAGGTCGTCGAGCCGCCGGTGCCGGTGGGCGAGGAGCCGCCCGAGCTCGAGGTGCTCGCGCCGCCGGAGCCCTGGTTGACGTTCGCGCCGCCCGAGCCGAAGGTGATGAGGGCGCCACCGCTGCCTGAGGAGCTGTTGCTGCTTCCGCCCGAACCCGACCCGGTGCTGCCGCCGCTCGAGGAGCTGGTGCTGTTCCCGACGGATTCACCGTTGCCACAGGACTGCGTGACGAGAGCTGCGGTGGTGAGGAGCAGCAGAAGGAAGAGCGGAGTGATCAGAGCTGCGATCAAGGCGGCTGTCTTCTTCATGGGGGAAATCCTTTGAAGTCCGGGGGGCTCTCGGAAAACTATCACACCCGCGCCGGCCGGAGGGGATGAGAAATGGTCAAGCGCGGCGGCGGGAAGGGCCCCGGGAACGGGCCTTCCGCGCTCACTTCTTGCCGCTGCTCGAGGTCACGCCCGCGGCGGGCGTCGTGGAGGTCGAACCTGCGGCCGCTGCCGACGGCGCCGTCGTCGCCCCGGCCGCTCGCCGGTCGATGCCGCTGCGCGACGGGTGCGTTCCCGCCGCCGGTGGCCCGAAGCTCGGTGGGAGGATCGCGTCGGGATCCTGCGGGTGAACCGGGCCCGCGGTCTTCGCCGCGGGGATCGCCGGCGATTTCGGGCCAAACGTCGGGGCCATGATCTCGTCGGGGTCGTGCCCGGCTGCGCGACTGATTGATGCGGCGCGCACCGGGGCCGTCGGAGCGGAGCTCGCCGGTCCCTCCGCCTTGAGGGACACCGGGATCGCCAGCTTATCCGTCGCGACCGCGGTCGCAGTCGCCGTGGCCGCGGCCGTGGCCAGCGTCGGTTCGGTCCCGGCCCGCGCCGCGATCACCTGGGCGACGTGGCCGCGAAGATCCTCGAGCTCCGCCCAGCTGTAGCGCAGCCAGTCGATCTGGACCCCGTATCGAGCGGCGATCTCGGCGGACTTGGCCGCCCGCAGGCGGAGATCGGTCAGCTCGGCCAGCGACGTCGTCTGCCAGTCGAACGAGACCGCGAACCCGTTGCGCAGGGCCGCGGCGGCGGTGATGCGGTCCCGCCAGTCGCCGAGCTCCTGCGCCGAGTGCTCGCGCCAGTCGACCGGGACCCCCCAGTACGCGAGCAGCGCCGCCAGATCTTGCCGGCGCAGATCCTCGACCTCGCGCGGCTCCCGCGGTTCACGGCCCTGGATGACGACGCCCCCTCCCGCCGGCCCGGGCGCCGTCGGCGCAGGTCCCGGCCCGGAGCCGGCCTGAACTTCCGCTGCCCGGGCGCGCTCCGCCGCTCCGACCACCAGCGATGCCCAGCCCACCAGGCCGGCCAACCCGACGGCCAAGGCGGCCGATGCAGCGGACCCCGGAAGCGCGAGCCTGGTCCCATCACGGCGGTGTGCGCGTCGCATGACCTCCCGATTGAAGCAGGTCGCCGGGGTCCACACCAGAGGGTCGCCTCACGAAGGTCGGCTCGGGGTCGGAAAACGAGCGGTCGGCGCCGCGTGGTGGTAACTGTGTGGGGTCCATGCCGCGCGCATCGCTCGCCCATGTCGCTCTCACCCAGGCGCTCGTCGTCGTCGCCACCACCTTCGCGCTCATCGTGCTCATCCCGCCGTCGCCCACCATCGGGGTCGGCGCGCGCCCGGCGCAGGCCGCGGAGCACCGGCGCGTCGACCCGCGCACGGGCCTCCTCGAGGTGCCGGTGGACGAGCTCGTGGTCGCGGTTCGCCACAAGGACCGCGCCGAGATCGGGCGGGTCGCGGAGCGGCTCGGCCCGGCCCGCCTGGCGCAAGCCCTCCGGCGGCCGGACGCGTCCACGGTCAACGCGGCGATGGTGGGGCTGCTGGCGATCCCGGGGCGCGCGCGCCTGCTGTCGGCGCTGACCGACCTCGTGGCGGGTGGCGATCCCGGCTTCACGGCCACCGCCCTGCACGCCATGGGCGAGATCCTGGCACCGCTCACCGTGAGCGATCTCGACGACTGGGAGATCCCCCCCGACGTCGTGCACGCGGCCTGCGCGGCGATGCGCACCACGCTCGCCGTGCCGGCCAACTCCACGGTCAATCGCCTGGCCGCCATCGACGCGATGGCCGATGCGTCGGCGGCCTGCGCCACGGTCGTTCCCCCGCCGGAGCTCGCGGCCCTGCTGCAGGATCCGACCCCGGCCATCCGGCGCGCGGCGGCGCTCATGTTGCGGCCCCAGCAGCGCCTGGCGACCGGAGGGTTCGCCTCGGGGATCCGCGACATCGACAAGTCGGTCATGGGAGCCTCGGTGGCCGCGCTCTGCGAGCTCATCGCCGTGCGCGGAGGCCCGGCCGCGGTCCCCGCCAGCGCGCGCGAGCCCATCTGGGAGCAGACCCGGCAGACCGCTCGCCGGATCATCAATGCCCCCGACACCTCCGCCGATGACGCGGTCCAGATGCTGGACTGTCTCGATCCGACGCTGGCCTCGGACCGGCAGATGCTGCTGCGGATTCGAGAGCGGCGGCGGACGCCGATGGGTGATCGGGCGGCGGAAGTCCTCGGTCAGAAGTAGACATGACCACGCGCGCGAGCCCAGACCCCCGTGAGTGACCCGCAGCCCGCGGCCCAATCCGGCAACGGCGGCGGCGCCGCGTCCGCCTCGGCCTCTGCCTCTGCATCCGCCTCGCTGGCCCGGGGCGCCCGCCGCGTCAGCGGCCTCACCATGCTGTCGCGCATCCTCGGGCTCGTGCGCGAGCAGATCTTCGCGCTCACGCTCGGCGCCGGGACCTACAGCGATGCGTTCCTGGCCGCCTTTCGCATTCCCAACCTCCTCCGCGATCTCTTCGCCGAGGGCGCGCTCTCGACCGCCTTCGTGCCGACCTACGTGCGCACCCTCTCGCACGAGGGCCGCGCCGCCGCCTTCGCGCTCGGCAACCGCGTCCTCACCACGCTCACGATCTATCTCGGGACGCTGGCCGCCCTCGGGATGCTCTTTCCCGGGCCCGTCGTGCACGTGGTGGCCAACGGCTTTTCGGCCGACAAGGCAGCGATGACCGCCGGCCTGGTGCGGGTCATGATGCCGTTCCTTCCCACCATCTCGCTCGCGGTGGTGGCCATGGGCGCGCTCAACGCCGAGGAGCGCTACACCGCCCCCGCTCTGGCCTCGTCGATGTTCAACCTCGCCGCCATCCTCGGCGGGACCGCCATCTGGCTGCTCCATCCTTCCTCGCTGGTGGCCGTGTTCGGGTGGGCGGGTCTGACCTTGGTCGGGGGCGTAGCTCAGCTCGGCGTGCAGATTCCACCCCTGTGGCGCCTCGGCTTCCGCCCGCGACTCTTGCCCGATCTCCGGCTCCGCGACCCGGGTACGCGCCGGATCGCGGCGCTGATGGCTCCAGCGACGCTCGGCGTGGCCGCGGTCCAGATCAACGTGGTGGTCAGCACCGCCTTCGCGAGCCACGGCGCGCCCGGGGCCATCTCGTGGCTCGGGTACGCGTTCCGGCTGATGCAGCTGCCGATCGGGGTGTTCGGGGTAGCCATCAGCACCACCTCGCTCACGCAGCTCTCGCGCGACGCCGCCGCCGGGGATCGCGAGGCGCTGACCGCCACGCTCCGCCGCGGGATGCAGATGGTGCTGTTCCTGACCGTCCCGTCGACGGTCGGGCTCGCCATCCTCGGCGAGCCGATCATCCGCTTGATCTTCCAGCACGGCCGCTTCACCGCCCACGCCACGGTCGAGACGGCGCGCGCGCTCACCGGCTACACGGTAGGCCTGGTGGCCTACTCCGCCATCAAGGTCGTGGCGTCGGCGTTCTACGCGCTCGGTCGCACCCGGGTGCCGCTCGCGGCCAGCCTGTCGGCGGTGGCGGCCAACCTCCTGTGGAACGTGCTCACCTTCCGATGGCTCGGGCACATGGGCCTCGCGCTCGGCACGTCTATCGCCGCCATCGTCAACCTCGCGGTGCTGCTCGTCGCCCTGCACCTGCGGGTGGGGCGGGTGGTGAACGGCGCGTTCCTCGCGGCGCTCGTGCGCATCGTGGCGTCGGCGGCCCTCATGGGGGGCCTGCTGTGGCCCATCGAGCGGGCGCTCGACGCCTGGCTCGCGCCGGGACTGCTCGCCAGCGCCGTCTGCGTGATGGTGCCGGTCCTGGTCGGGGTCACGGCCTACTTCGGGTGCACGCGGCTCCTCCGGGTCGCCGAGGCGCGCACCTTGCTTCGCCGGTTCGGGTAGCCGCCGGAGGCCGGGCCTTCGCGGAGCTGGGATTGGCCAGCTCCCGGGCTTCCGGCTAGTGTCCTGTCTGAGAAATCCCTTGCATATGTCGACGACGATCCAGCCCGGCCACTGCGTTGCTTCTCCTCACCGTACCTACGGGAATGCCTCGTCGTCGCGCCTTGCGGCCGGCCCGGCTTGTCGACGACATATGCAACCTATTTCTCAGACAGGACACTAGAAACCGCGCCATGCCCGTGCTCCCGGTCCGGTTGCAGCTCTCCTGCCTGTTCGCGCTCGCCTGCGGCTTGGTCCTCGCGGCAGGGCCCCGCCCGGCCCGCGCCGAGCCCTGGATCTACCGCCCGATCACCTTGCCCTCCGGCCGGGTGGAGCTCGATCTCGGGTTCGCGCTCGGTCACGTCGGTGGCGATGCCCCCCTCACCGGGCCGGGGATGAACCTGGAGCTCGCCTTCGCGGCCTCCTCCAGCCTCGAGCTCGGGGTGCGCACCGGCGGCCGGATCGGGCACGCGGGCCGGGTCCTGCGCGCCGACGAGTACGCGCGCTTGTTCGACACCGAGACCTACGGCTCCATCGCCGACGGCGGTGGCTTCACCTCCGACCCGCTCGCCAACCCCGAGATTCACCTGCGGGCGGCCCTGGTGCGCGGTCCGGTGCTGCAACTGGCGTTCGAGAGCCGGTTCTTCCTGCCCATCGAGGACGGCTCCCGCTTCGGGCTGATGCTGGCACTGCCCCTCTGGCTGCGCATCGGCTCGGTCCGCCTCGACACCGGCGTGTACGTCCCCATCGTGTTCACCGAACCCGACACCACCACGGTCGTCAGCCTGCCGCTCGCCATCTGGATCCAGGCGTCGTCGCGGCTACACCTCGGGCCCGACTTCGGGGTGCGCATCTGGAGCCACGGCGGCGGCGAGACCACCACCTATCCCTTTGGCTTCGGCGTCGGCTACGCGGTCGGACCGTCGACCGACCTGCGGCTCCGGGCCTTCTTCCGGGACGTCGGCGGCTCCGAGGGGGCCCGGGACTTCGGCCTCGGGATCGGGTTTCAGTTCAGGACCTGAGCCGGCCCGCCCCACAGCCGTCACAGACGTTCACAGTCACTCCTCACAGGCGTTCACATTCGCTTCTCACAGGCGTTCGTGGGGCATGCGATCGCGCGGTCCCCGGAAGTACTGCATCGGCGAGTAGAAGCGCAGGTTCGAGACCCGGCTGGTGTAGATGCAGGCGTAGGCCTCGACCTGTTCGCCGAACTTGCTGATCTCGTAGCCCTCCCGGAAGATCGGCCCCCAGTGCTGGTTGAACGCCAGGTCCGACTCGCGCTCGGCCGTGCGGTGCTCGGTCCGCACCCGCTTGAGCTCGACCCGCAGCCGATCGATGTCGTCCTTGACGGCGCGCTGGGCGGCGTAGAGCCGGTTGTTCACGTCGTCCCCCTCGCTCGGCAGGTCGCTGTCGAGCCGCAGCAGGCTCCGCATGGCGGACTGCCGCTCGTGCAGCTCGGCGTCGAGCTCCACCAGGCGCGCGTCGAGCCGGTCGAGGGCCACGAGCCGGGACCTCTGCCCCTCGGAGGTGGTGATCTCGTGCTCGAGCTCCTGCACCACCATGGCGGTGCGCCAGCTCGACGACTTGCGCGAGCGCAGCATGTCCCCGTAGATGTGGTCCCCCACGAAGAGCACGCTGTCCCCCGAAGCGCGCGCCCGCACCTCGAACTGCTTGAGGTTCCCCCCCGAGTAGATGCGCCCGCGCACGAACGGCCCGTCCGCGCTGCGCTCCACCGGAAGGCCGTCCCCGTCGAGCTCGACGAACGGGTGCTCCTCGGTGAAGAACTCCGGCTTGGCGGCGGAGACCACGATCACGTCGAAGTAGCTCCGCCAGGCCGGGTAGGCGTCCATCTGCCCGTCGAGCAGGTGGGCCATCACCGGATCGGTGTAGTCCCATGCCGAGTTGGTGAGCAGGAACAGCCGCTTCCCGGACGAGCGCAGCTTGTGCAGCGTCTCGGCCAGGTGCGGGTCGTGCGTGATGTAGTTGGCGATGTTGGCGCGCACGTGCTCCTTGATCGAGCCGTCGCGGTGCGCGAGGTCGATGCACTCGCGGATGTTCTCCCACAAGGTCGCGTAGTCGGGCTTGGCCGCCACCTCGTGGTGGTCGAAGTAGTCGACGAGGCAGATGTAAAGGACGGCCTCCGGCAGCGCGAACAGGGTGTCGATCCAGGCGTAGCGCCGGGTCGACAGCCGGACGCGCTCGCGCTGGTAGAGCTCGGTGATGCGGTGACGATCGACCGCGCCGAGCCCGTGGCGCGCGCGCCCCGGAAAGCCGTAGCGGTCGGGCTTGAAGACGTTGCCGTTGGCCTTGTCGATCACCAGCCCACGAATCGCCAGGGCCGGATCGTAGGCGAGGTGCCGGATGGCCTCCGGGTAGCCCTTGTTCACCACCAGCTTGTCGAGGGTGGCCCGCATCGACAGCTCCTCGATGGCGGCCTGGTTGTAGATCGCGAGGGTGTAGTCCATGTCGAACCCGACCATCTCGATCCGGTCGAGCCGAAGGTTGCGGTTGACGTAGACCCGGCTCTTGCGCGGTGCCTCGAGCGACCGGATGGCGGGTGGGGCGCTGGCCTGCTGGCGGTTTCCTTCCCCCGGTTCGTGCCCGTCGTGCGCGGGCCCTTCGGGATGCAGGACGGATGGGGCAGGCTCGAGCTCGGACCGCGCCTCGGACTGCGAAAGGGTCGGAAGCACCACCGCCTCGCCGACGGAAGACATTGACTTCATCGTAGCACTCAAATTTCACGCCACCGCCTGCTGCGCCAGAGCCACGGCCCGAGGGTTGCTGGTTCGGCGCGGTTATCGCTGCTCGTCAGAAACCGTTGCCGGATTGAGGCGCCCGGGCCGCGGTGAATGCCGGGGTGGACGCCAGCGGCCGGCTTGACTCCCCCACGCGCCCGGGCGAAAGTCCGCGCCGTTCCTGGTCGTCTTTCCTGGTCGTCTTTCCGGTCGTCTTTCCGTCGTCTTTCCATGTCCCAGAGAGGTCGTCATGCGCGCCGCAATTGCAGTCCTGCCAGGTGATGGAATCGGGCCCGAGGTGGTGGCGGAGGGCCTCGCGGTCCTCGAGGCGGTGGGGAGGCGCTTCGGACACACCTTCACGACCCGCTCGGCGGACATCGGCGGGGTGGCCATCGATCGATCGGGGACGGCGCTGCCCCCCGAGACCCTCGAGCTCGCGCGCGCCTCCGACGCGGTGCTGCTCGGTGCGGTCGGAGGGCCGAAGTGGGACGATCCCAAGGCCAAGGTGCGCCCCGAGCAGGGGCTCCTCGCCATCCGGAAGGGCCTCGGTCTCTACGCGAACCTTCGTCCGGTGGCGGTCGACCGCCACCTGCTCGCGGCGTCGACCTTGCGCCCGGAGGTGCTGGTGGGCGTGGACATGATCGTCGTCCGCGAGCTGACGGGAGGGATCTACTTCGGCGAGAAGGTCCGCGAGGCGGATCGCGCGTCCGACGCCTGCGTCTACACGGTGGCCGAGGTCGAGCGCATCGTGCGGGTGGCCGCCAAGCTGGCCCGCGGGCGCAAGAAGAAGCTGACCTCGGTGGACAAGGCCAACGTGCTCGAGACCTCTCGGCTCTGGCGGGAGGTCACGGTGCGGGTGATGCGCGACGAGTTCCCGGACGTGAGCCTCTCGCACATGCTGGTCGACGCGTGTGCCATGCACCTCATCCGGCGACCAACCGACTTCGACGTGATCGTCACCGAGAACATGTTCGGCGACATCCTGACCGACGAGGCCTCCATGCTGGTCGGCTCCATGGGGATGCTGCCGTCCGCCTCGCTCGGGGATGGAACCCGCGGCCTTTACGAGCCCATCCACGGCTCGGCCCCCGACATCGCGGGCAAGGGCATCGCCAACCCCTACGCGACGATCCTCAGCGTGGCCATGCTGCTCCGCCACTCCCTCGGACTGACCGAGGAGGCCGAGGCGGTCGAGCGGGCGGTCTCCGCCAGCATCGTGGCCGGGGTGTTGCCCGGGGATCTCGCGATGGCGGCGCCGGCGGGGGCCACCTCCGCCAGCACGGCCGCGGCGGGCGCCGCCGTGGCTGAGCGCATCCGCGGCTGAGATGCGGCAGGAGGCCCTTCGCGTCACTCCGCCGCCTCATGGATGAGGTATGGAGGGCTCCTACCTATCGGAGCCCCGAAAATTTGCGAACCTCGACTTCCAGATTAGCGGTTGTTATCCTGAATATCCAGTGAGTACCCGCATCGGTGAAGTCCTTGTCGCACGGTCAGCGTATTAGCGAGCGCATTACCGAGCGCCTTTGCACCGAGCCGGTCTGGTCGCCGGCGCCTCATCCGGTCATGTCCGGTTCCCTCCGCGGTCCGAACTGGATCGATCTCCCAGGCGCAATGGCGTGGAGCGTGTCCCCACGACGCCCATGGCCACGCGTGCGCCCAACGACAGTCGACAGTCGCAATCAGATAGCCGTCCGATACCGATAGGTGCCTGGCGCCGCAGTCCGTGAACCAAGGAGAACGCAGATGGGAACGAGGCTTTACGTAGGAAACTTGTCGTACAACGTCACCGAGCCAGAGCTTCGCGAGGTCTTCGCCGAAAACGGGCGGAACGTCGTCGAGGTCAAGATCGTCATGGACCGGGAGACCGGTCGACCGCGCGGGTTCGCGTTCGTCGAGATGGGCTCGGCCGAGGACGCCTCGGCGGCGATCGAGACCCTGACCGGCCGCGCCGTGCAGGGACGACCCATCAGCGTGAGTGAGGCTCGCGAGCGCACGCCGCGCTCCGGTGGTGGTGGTGGCGGCGGTGGTGGTTGGAGCGGCGGGGCAGGCGGCGGCGGTGGTGGCGGCGCAGGCGGCGGCTACGGCGGCGGAGGAGGTGGCGGTGGTCGGGGCGGCTACGGTGGTGGTGGGGGCGGCGGCCGCGGGGGGCGCGGGGGCGAGGGCGGTGGCGGGCGCGGCCGGCGCGGCGACTGGTAGACCACCGACGGCGCGATGACCGCGGGTTGCGTGAGGTGGTTTCACCTCACGCGCACCGATACGCAGCGCCCTTCAGGCGAGGGCCTTCAAGCCTTCGCGATCCGCCAGGATGACCTTGCGTCCCTCGGTCTGAATCAGGCCCCTGCGCTTGAACTGGGAGAGCGTCAGCGACACCGTCTCGCGCGTCGAGCCGATGAGGTTGGCCATCTCCTGGTGGGTGATCTTGAGGCCCACCACCAGACCCCGCACGTCCTCGATCCCGTGGTGAATCCCGAGGTCGAGCAGCAGCTCCGCCAGTTTCGCGCCGACGTCCTTGAAGATGAGCTGCTCCATCCGCGACTCGAGATCCTTGCGCCGCGAGATGAGGGCGCGCGTGAACGAGTGAGCGGTCTGGGCGGAGGATTGCAGGGCCTGATCCAGGGTCTCGCGATCCACCTCCACCGCCACCGTCGCCTCCATGGCCTCGGCCATCTCCTCGCGGGGCCCCCCTTCGAGGAGGCAGGGCTCGCCGAAGAAGTCTCCGGTGGCGCGATAGGCGAGGGTCAGCTCCTTGCCGTCCCGGGTCACCTTCGAGATCTTCACCCGCCCCTGCGCCACGAAGAAGATCCCCTGGGCGCGATCCCCCGGCAAGTACACGACTTGCCGCGGACGGTAGGCTGCCGTCTTGGCGCCCGGGAGCAAGGATTGCACCGCGTCGACGGAGACGCGCGAGAGCACGTCACACTTTCGTAGCAAACTCAGCGTTCGCTTCTCTTCGGCGGTCGGCATAGAAGACTCGGGAGTGAGCGTAGCAAGTCAGGGGTTTACGGACAACGCGTATTTGGTTGGTTAGATCACGAAGTATTTCCCTGATGTTAAGGGGAGGGTGGGCGTTGATTTCGTGCGATCACGACCACACCAGCCACGAAGGAGGCGACCGCCGCCCCGAGGGTCAGAGCCTCCGCCGAGGCGGGAAGCTTCTCGGCGGCGACGTCCCAGCCGAAGTACCCGATGGTGACGAGGGCCCCGTTGTTGCACGCGTGAATCACCATCGCCGGAACGATCGAGCCGGTCGCGAGGGCGACCCACGACAGCAGCATGCCGAGGAGGGCGGTTGGCAAGAGCCGCCAGACGTCGCCGTGGAGGACACCGAACAGCAGGCCCGTCAGCAGACACGAGGCGAACGGGTCGAACCGGGTGCGGAGTCCGCGGAGAATCGCCCCCCGAAAGAGCGCCTCCTCGCAGATCGCGGGGGTGATGGCGAGCGCCAGGAGCGAGATGGCGAACGAGCGATCGCCCCCCGGCGGGTGGATCAGCCGTCGCATGGAATCGATGAGCTCCTTGGGCGGGGCCATGAGCTTGTCCGCGAGGACGCCGAGGATGATCCAGGCCGACAGGCCGATCAGGAGCGCCCCGAGCAGCGATGCTCGGCCCGGCCTGCGCAGCCAGAGGACCACGCCCACCGGGCGTCCCAGCCACCGGGCGTAGAGGACCACGAGGCCGAGGAAGCCGCCCCATTGCGAGATGAGCAGGCCCGGGATCAAGCGCCAGCGCTGCAACCACGAGAACGCGAAGAACCACAGGACGAACGCCAGGCCGAAGAGCGCGATGGCCTGGCCGGCGCTGGGTGCGAGGCCGGTGGTCCCGGCGTGCCCGGCGGCAAGAGGATCCGGGGACGAGGGCCCGGGTCCCCTTCCGCCTCCGCGCGCGCTCTCGCCCGCCATGGCCTCGCCGCGCGCGCCCGCGGGCCGGACGCCGGCATCGACGTCTCCTCCGCGCCCGGCCGGGTCACGGCGGTCCCCGAGCACGAGGTGGCGCAGCCAGGCCCCGAGCGCCAGCTGCCCGGCGTCGGGCGCGGCCAGCAGGCGCTCCGAATCGTACATCCGGGCCGCGAAGCCGAGCGCCAGGGATCCGACGGCGGCCGTCACCAGTATGACGAACACGACGTGCGCGACGGTCGCCTCGCCGAGCATGAGATCGCGGGCCAGCAGCGTGAGGTTGGTCCCGGGGATGGCGAGGGCGGCGCCGGTGAGCGGGAAGTCCCCGAGGGTCGCGATGAGGGCGGGCGCGAAGCAGAGGAAGTACACCGGGGTCAGCAGGTTCTGCGCCTCCTTGAAAGATCGGGCGAGGGCGCCCACCGCCACCATGATCGAGCCCCAGAGGAAGGCCGCCGGGATCACCGTCAGAAGGGTCGCGAGGGTCCGGGTCCACGGGATGCTGAGGGAGGCGGCGCCTCCCGCCATGCGCGCACCCTCGGCCACCGTCAGTGACATGGAGGCGATGTTGAGGGTGCCAGTGATGGCCGCGAGGGCGGTCACCGCCAGGACCTTGCCGAGCATCAGGTCGAATCGGCGCACCGGCGAGGACAGCAGCGTCTCGAGGGTCCCGCGCTCGCGCTCGCCGGCGGTGATGTCGATGGCGGGGTAGAACGCGCCGAGCATGGTCATCATGACCACCACGAGGGGCAGGATCTTCGAGAGCACATAGCCGCCGACCTGGGCCTCGGGCGCGACGCTGGTGGCGGTGATGGCGTAGCGGCGCGCGCAGCCAGCGGGCAGCTCGGCGGCGAGCAGGGTCTCGGTGCGGGTGCGCGCCTTCTCGGAGGCGTCGTGGGTCTCGTCGTACCACACCCGGACGGAGGTCGCGGGGCGCGGAGGGGCCGGGTTCGCGCCGCCCGAGGCGCCGGCGGGCGAGGCGGCGGCACCCGCGGCGGTGACCAGCACGAAGGCGTCGAGGTCGTGGGCCTGGAGCGCGGCCTTGGCGGCGCGGAGCGCGTCCCCCTCGTACGCGGGGGCGGGGGATCCCGGCGGGCCGAGGAGCGTCACCTCGAGGCCGCGATCCCGGGCCAGCACCCGGCGCACCTCGTCGGTGTCCGCGGGCGAGGGGCCCCACAGCGAGACGCGCGATCGGCGCGCCTCCTCGGCGGCCTGGCGTCCGGCCATGACCTGCGCCATGAGCAACGAGAGCAGGGGATAGACCACCAGCGGGAAGAGGATCATGACCGCCAGGGTCCGGCGATCGCGCAAGGTCTCGCGCAGCTCCTTGCGCCAGACGGTGCCGACGTCGCGGAGATCGATCATGCTGGGGCCTCCTCGCATGCCGGGGCCCCGGGGGCCGGGGCGTCGCCGCCGCTCGGTCACGGGCCGACGTCCGGGTCGAGGGTGGAGATCGCCGCGGTGGGGCTCACACGCCCGGGCAGGTCCGCGGCCGCGGCCTCGGCGCTGGCGCGGCCGGCCTCGAGGTTGGCGACCAGGCGCAAGAAGGCCTCTTCGAGCGAGTCGGTCCCGCCGGCGCTGGCGCGGAGATCGGCGGGAGTCCCTTCGGCGAGCACGCGGCCCTCGTAGAGGAGCCCGAGGCGATCGCAGAGCAGATCCGCCTCGGCCAGGTAGTGGGTCGAAAAGATCACCGCCTTGCCGCGGGCCCTTTCGGCCCGAACGTAGGTGCGCAGGAAACGGCTGGCGAGCACGTCGAGCCCCACGGTGGGCTCGTCGAGGATCAGCACCGGGGGATCGTGCAGCACGGCGCGCGCGACCGACATGCGCTGCTTCTGGCCGGTCGAGAGCGACTCGCACCGCCGGTCGAGCAGCCCGCCGAGATCGAGGGCCTCGGTCAGGGCGGCGGTGCGTTCGGCGATGCGGGCAGGCGGCAGGTGGTGCAGGCCCCCGAAGTACGCCAGCAGCTCGCGTCCGGTCAGGCGGCCGTAAAGACCGGTCGAGCCGGTGAGGAATCCGAGCCGGGCCTGCGCCGAGCGCGGGTCCGCGGTCACGTCGATCCCACCCACCCGGGCTTCGCCGGAGCTGGGGGAGAGGAGCCCGGCCAGGATGCGCAAGGTGGTGGTCTTGCCGGCGCCGTTCGGACCGAGCAGCCCGTAGATCTCGCCGGCCTCGACGGCGAAGGACACCTCGTCGAGGGCCAGGTGCGAGCCGAAGGATTTTCTCAACCGCGTGACGAGGACGGCGGGCATGGGGATCCGCGCACAATATCAGCGGGCATCCGGCGGAACGAATCCGGCGACGGCGTTTTGGTACCATGGCGGCCCATGACGATCGACGACGGAAAGGTCGTGAGCATTGCCTATGTGGTCCGGGGCGGTGACGACGACGAGGTGATTGACGCGGCCGAGGTCGCGGAGCCCCTGGAATACCTCCACGGTCCCCACAGCGGGCTCATCCCGGGCCTGGTGACCAGGCTCGCCGGTCACGTGACCGGCGATCACCTCTCGATGGTGATCACGCCCGATGAAGGGTACGGGGCACGGGACGAGGCCAAGGTGCGGCGGATCCCGGTTCGCCGCTTCGGTGATCAGAAGGTGCGGGTGGGGGCGCTGCTGCGGTTCGAGCAAGGCGGTCGCGCCGAGACCGCCACGGTCCTCGCGATTCAGGGCGACTACGCCACGGTGGACCTGAACCATCCGCTGGCGGGCCTCGAGCTGAAGTTCGAGGTCGACGTCGTCAACGTGCGGGAGGCCACGCCGGAGGAGCTGGAGCACGGGCACCCGCACGGCGCGCACGGGCATCACCACTGAAGGACGAAGCCCTCAACCCCCGTGATCGTGGCCGAGATGGTGATCGTCGATCGTGGCCGAACCCCTGATCGTTGCCGTGCACGTGCACGTGAACACCCCCGTGGGCGTGATCCCGACCGGATACGAATCAACGATTCACATCCTGGCAACATCGTGAATCATCTCGTTTCGATCACGGCCACGGGGATGTTCCCGTGCGCGTGCACGGCAACGATCACGGGGTCGTCCACGATCGCGGCCCCGATCACGTCCACGATCGTGGGCTCCTGACGGCTCGCTCCGAGTGGGATCCCGCCATGCGCGCTCCGGTCGCGTCAGATCCTTGACGCGGGACTCGGATGCCGATCGCTGAGCCTCTGTGAGCTCCGGGGGACACTCGGGAAGGTGCTCGCACCGCGCGCGTCTCGCGCGTGGATGGTCCGCCATTCTTCAGTCGAAGTCGAAAGCTGCGAAATACAAACATGCCCTTGTCGAACGTGTCCTCGTCGATGCTCCCTCGGGTCTTCTCGGTGGCTTCCTGGCTCTTGATGATGGGTGGCATCGCCTCGGTTGGCTGCCAGGGAGGGGGCTCCTCGTCGCCCCTGGTCGGGGCCTCGGGGGGAGCGGGAGGGACCGGGTCCGGGGGAAAGGCGGCTGGGTCCGGGGACGTCGACGGTGTCGCGGCGGGTGGTGGTGGCTCCGGAGGTGCAGGGGCGAAGCCCGCGGCCTCGGGCGGGGCCCCGGGGGCGGGGGGCGCTCCCCCTGCGGCGTCGGGTGGGGCCCCGGCGGCCGCGGGTGGTGCGAGCGCTGCCGCGTCGCCTCCGTCGCCCGCCCCCACCAACGAATACAGCGTGGCTGGCTTTGCCCGCGCGGCGACCGGCGGCGGGGTCATCTCCGAGAGCGACCCCGGCTACTTCAAGGTGACCACCGCGGACGAGCTGGTGGCGGCGCTCGGACACAAGACCGTCAAGGTCATCGAGATCATGAACGACCTCGATCTCGGCTGGAACGAGATCCCCCCCTCGGCCCAGACCGGGGCGCTCCGCGAGGACGAGGCGCCGATGCTCCACCCGGTGCTGCTCGCCTCGGGCGTCAGCATCATCGACGTGGCCGCCCACGACGGACTCACCATCTTCTCGCTCGGCGGCGCCACCATCCGGCACGCCCACCTCAACATCAAGCGCAGCAGCAACCTCGTGATCCGCAACCTGCGCTTCGACGAGCTGTGGGAGTGGGACGAGGCATCGAAGGGGAACTACGACAAGCTCGGCTGGGACTTCATCACCATCGACATGGCCTCACGCACCGTCTGGATCGACCACTGCACCTTCACCAAGGCGTACGACGGCGTGGTGGACGTCAAGGGCGGGAGCTCGGACGTGACCATCTCCTGGAGCGCCTTCCTGGCGGATGACGGCGGACCCGCCAGCTTCGTCCGGCAGCAGATCGCCGCGCTCGAGGCCAACCCGGCCGGCGCGCCCATGTACGGCTTTCTGCGCGCGAACGGCTTTGGCGTCGACGACATCGTCGACATCGCGCGTTCGCAGAAGAAGGGTCACCTCATCGGCGCGCTCGAGCTCGACCCCACCAACGCCGACCTGACGGTCACGCTGCACCACGACTGGTACAAGAACATGCAGGACCGCGTCCCGCGCCTGCGGGCAGGCAACGCCCACGCCTACAACCTGCTGGTGGACGACGCGGAGGCGTGGACCGCCCGCCTCCGACGCGACGCCATCGTCGCCGCGATGGCGCCCGCCGCGGCGGCCAAGCTCGACGGTGCCTCGCCGACCTACCACTTCACGGTGACCCTCAACGGGGCCATCTCGACCGAGGGCGGGGCGGTGCTGCTGGAGAAGTCCAAGCTCTCGGGCGTGGCCTCGCGCATCCGCAACAACCAGGTCGACGCCACGATGCCGGACTACACCGGCAAGATCGAGGCGCTCGACGTGATCACCATCCTCGATGGCGTCACCTTTCGCGGAGGGAGCGACGATCCAGGCAGCCCGCTCTCCCCCGTCCCGGCCCCGGTGCTCCCGTTCGCGTGGAACGGCTTCTCGCAGCTCCCGTACGCTACGAGCCCGGACGATCCGGACACGCTCTCCGATCGGCTGCCGGGGCCCACCGGCGCCGGCGCAGGCAAGCTGACCTGGGATCGCACCCACTGGCTCACGACCTCGTACTGAGGACAACCCCTTCGGCTACGGGCCGTCACCGGCGGCCGCGGCCGTGATCGTGATCGTGGCCGCCCCCCGTGTCGTGGCCGTGCACGTGAACATCGCCCCCCCGTGGACGTGATCGATGCGGCGCGTGTGCGCGCGCCGCGACTCGGCCTCCGTTCAGCGCGCGGCGGCGGGGCGCCGGCGGGCGTTGGCGATGGCCTCGCGGCCGAGCTCGTCGCAGCGCTCGTTCTCGGGTACGCCCGCGTGGCCCCGGACCTTCACGAACGCCACCTCCCCCGGAAAGGCGGCCAGGCCCTGGCGGATGCGCGCCACCAGCTCCTGGTTGGCCTTGGCCTTCCATCCCTTGTCGAGAAGGCCGATGGCGTAGCCCGAGTCGCTGTACACCCGGACATGCACCTCGGGCCGGGCCGGCGCGGTGGCGGTGCCGGGCGCGCCGCCTTCGCTCTTCAGTCGCTGCGCCACCACCTCGAGGCCCCGCTCGATGGCCACGAGCTCGGCGATGTTGTTGGTGCCGAGGCCGAGGTACTCCCCGAGCTCCTGTCGTTCGTCGCCGGCGATCACCACCACGCCGATGCCCATCGGCCCCGGGTTGCCCGAGCAGGCCCCATCGGTCCAGACGTGAAAGGTCGCGCCCGGATCGGCGGGCCCGCGCGCGACGCCAGGCGTCCCGCCGCGCGCCTTGCGCGTCGCCGGCTTTCCACCGGTGCCTCCGGGCCGCGTCGGTGGCTGTTCGGAGAGCCGCTCGCCCGCGGCCTGGGACGGCCGGTCTCCCCACGGCGCAAGGTTGGCGGGGCCCGGCCGGTAGGTCTTGGTGTCGGCCTCGCGGTACTTCATCTCCGCCCGCCCTTCGGCGTCGAGCACGATGCGGTGGCCATCGTCCACCTGCACGAGGACCGCGTCTCCGCGGAAGCGCATTTTCTGCCAGGGCATGCGCAGCACTATGCTCGAAACGGCCCGGGTCTTTCCAGCGGGCATCGTCGGCGCGTGGTCCGCGCGTTCACACGCCTGGCGCGCGCCTCGGCCGCGCCGAGTTGCGGCCCGCGGTCGCCCGCGATAGACGCCTCCCATGCTTGCCCAGGCTCCGAGGACGCGTCGCCCGACCGGTCGCCCCGCGGATGGGTGGGTGGGCACGCTCCTCCTCCTCGGGGGGATCGCCCTCGGCGCGACCGGGGCCTGTCGTGGGGGGTGTTCGCGCGCACCCGCGGTCCGCGGCCCGCTCGACGGCAACCTGGCCTGGTTTCCCCCGGAGACCCGCATCGTCATCTCGGCCGATCTTCGCCGCCTGCGGCGGACCCGGCTCGGCCGCCGCTTGCCGCCGCTGGCGGCGACCGAGCCGGCGGACCGACAGCGCATCGACGACTTCGTTCAGCGAACCGGCTTCGATCCGTTCCAGCACATCGACGCCCTCACCGTTGCGTTCCCCGAGGAGGCCCGCGCTTCCGGTCAGCTCGGCGTGATCCTGCGCGCCAGTCACCTCGACGAGTCCCGGCTCGTGGCGTACGCCCGCGACCAGATCTCCAAGGCCGGCGACGATCTGTTCTCGTTTCGCCGCTCGGGGCGAATCCTGTGGGCGGCGCACCAGGCGCCCACCACCGCGGCCTTCTTCGTCGGGGATGGCAGCCTGGTGATCGGCGCGGGCGGCTGGGCCGAGCGGATGGCCGAGCTGTCGAACGCCCCTGCCCCGAGCGCCGACCTGGCGGCGGCCGCGGCGCCGCCGGGCGCGGAGGCGAACCTCGAGCTCGTGCACCTCATCGAGCGTGCGGGCGCCAACCGACCCCTCGTCGCGGCGGCCATCGTCCCCGCCTCGACCCGGGCGGCGCTCGCCGCCGATCCAGCGCTGTCGGTGGCCGCGGGGGTGAGCCGCCTGTCGCTGTCGATGGACGGCGACGACGCGACCGACATCCAGCTCACGGCGGATCTGGCCAGCCGGGAGCAGGCGCATCAGATGGTGGAGCGCATCGAGGCCGCCATCCGCGCCGCCAAGGCCAGCCCCCGGGTGCTCTTGCTCGGGATCGGACCGTTCCTCGACAGCCTGCACGCGCGCGAGCGTGGGGTGGCCTGCGAGCTCTCGATCCACCTGTCGGCCGCGCAGACCGACGACGCCGTCGAGCGCCTGCAGGCCTTCGTGGCGCTCGCGCGTCAAGGGCCGATCCCCGGGTTTCCGCGCCCCTGAGCACGTGTCCCCCCAACAACCCGTCCTCGTCCTCGTCGCCGAACGGCATTGCCTTTACTTGGCCCCTGGGTTAAACACACCCCCTTTTCCAAGGAGAATCCTGCGATGGCGACCAAGAGCCCGCTTGCCCGGGTCAAAGACGAATTTGGTGGCAAGGACAAGCTGGTCGACAAGATTGTCGGCTTGATTGGATCTCAGTCGGAAGACGAGTCCAAGGACGATCTGCGTCGCCGGTTGCTCGGGGCCGCCAACAGCAAGCTCGTGCGCCTGCATGGCGTCGCCACCAAGGTCAAGGAGCTGGGGGGCCGCGAGCAGCTCGCCACGGCCGCCGCGACCGAGATGGGTCATGGCAAGGACAAGGACTTCGTCGAGAAGCTATCGACGTACTCCACGGGCCGACTGGTCGACATGCTCGGCAGCGCCCGACGGCGGAGCCAGCGGGCGAGCGCCAAGGCGGCTCGCCAGGGCAAACCACGCGCCGCTGCGGCCGCCGCCAAGACGACTCCCAAGGCCGATTCCAAGGCCAAGGCCCCCGCCCCCTCCGCGCGTCGCTAGAGAGATTCGCGGGTCACCGCGCATCCGAGATGCGGTCCCCGTGACGACGTCGCCTGCTGACCTCCCGGACTGGCGGAAGCTGCTGCCAGCCACCGTGGGCCGCCAGCACGGCTGCGGCCCCCAGGGCCGGCGTCTGCGCGGCGGTCCGGGCCTCCTCGGCGTGCTCGCCCTCGGCCTGGTGCTTGCCCCGGTGCCTCCCGCCGGGACGCTTCCCGCGGCGGCGCATGAGCCGCCGCCGGCTCCGCGACCCGCCGGGGCGCCGGTGCCGGTCCCCGTGCTGACGCTGGCGGTCGTGGTGGCGCCGCGGCTCGTCCGTGGACCCTACCTGGTGGTGCTGGGCGACAACGCCATCGGGGCTGCCTGGGAGACCGATCTCCCGGCCCGCGGAACCCTCGCCATCGCGCCTGCGCAGCCGCAACGCGCGCCCGATGCCCACACCCCAGAGCTCCGCGCGCCCGCCGTCGGCGCCACTGCGCCCGGGCGCAGCAGGGCGTCGGCCAGCGGGGCGGTCCGGATCGTTCGCGCGGACACGGTGGGATTGCGCCAGGTGGTCCGGCTCCCGGGCCTCGAGCCCGGCCGCCGCTACCAGTATTCGGTCGAGATCGAGGCGCCAGGCGCTCGCCCCGGGGCCGCGGCTCCGCTCGCCTCCCGCCCGCGCGGCGACCTCGCCGCGCGCGGGCCAGTGCCCGGCAGCGCGAGCGCGTCGCCGCCCGCCGAGCTCGAAGCGCCGCCACGCCGGGACGGGCCCGTGCGGTTCGTGGTCTACGGCGACATGCGGGCCCCTGGACACGCGGAGCATGCCCAGGTCGTCGAGGGCATCCTGCGCGAGAAGCCGAGCCTGGTGCTCAACACCGGCGATCTGGTGGCCGCCGGGGGCGATGCTTCGGCCTGGCAGCGCTACTTCGAGATCACCCGGGCCCTCGGCGCCACCACCCCCGTCGTGCCGGCGCTCGGCAACCACGAGTCCTACCTCGGGGGCGCCGCCCGGTCCTGGGCGCTCTTCGGGCTGAAGTCGGCGGGGAGAGCCCCGGCCAGCGGCTATGCCTCCTTCGAATGGGGCGCGCTCCACTTCGTGGTGCTCGATACCAACGCCCTCGATGCCGAACAGCTGGCCTGGCTGACGCGCGATCTGGCCGCCGCTGCCCACCGCCATCCCCGCGCCATCTTCGCCATCTGCCACGAAGGGCCCTGGTCGAGCGGACCGCATGGGGGCTCGAGCGCCATGGAGCGAGATGTGGTGCCGATCCTGGCGGCGGGCGGGGTCACCCTGCTGTTCGCGGGCCACGATCACCTCTACGAGCGGGGCGCGGGGCCCGTCCGGGGCGGCGGCGGCGCGACCCCACGCCGGTTCCCCTATGTGGTCACCGGCGGTGGCGGCGCGCCGCTTTACAACCCCACCTGCGAGGTGGTCTCGCCGGCGTCCGCGGGAGCCCCTGGCTCCGGGGGGGGGCCGGCCTCCGGGCTCCCACCGTGCCCGCCATCGGTGGAGATCGTTCGCAAGGCGTACCACTACATCGTGGTGGACGTGGATGCCGACGGCGTCCGCGTCTGCCCGCGGGCGCCCGACGGCACCGCCATCGAGCCCTGCTGGTCGCCGCCGGCGCCGGTGCAGCCGCCATCCTTTCGCCCGGTGTCCGGGCGGACCCGGTAGCCGAGCTCAGGTGTCCGGGCGAAGGTGCGCGACGACCGCCCGAGACTTCCCCGAGATCCGAGGGTGTCCGAGGTCCGAGGGTGCCGACGTCCGAGTCGTCAGATCGACTCGCCGTCCGGTCCGCGCAGCTCGGGCGCCGGCAAGCCGAGGGCGCGCAGCGGTGCCTCGAGGGTCGCGCGGTCGCCGACGATCACGATGCCGAGCCGCGACGGCTCGAGGTACCGCTCGGCCACCGCGCGCAGGTCCGCGGCGGTGGTCCGCTCGACCGCGCTGATGAAGCGCGCCGGCTCGTCCATGGGCAGATCGTAAAGCCCGAGATCCGAGAAGGTGGCCGCCGTGCCCGCCGAGGTGGAGAGGGCCTCGGCCGTCCGGTCGAGCAGAGAGGCCTTGGCCTTGGTGAGCTCGGGCACCGAGGCGTCCTCGGTTCGAATCTTCTCGATCTCCGAGAGAAACTCGGTGACGGCGGGTGCGGTGACCGCCGAGAACACCGACGAGCGCGCCACGAACGCCGACGGGTGGCGGTAGGCGCTGAAGTGCGAGCTCGCGCCGTAGGTGTAGCCCTTGACCTCGCGCAAGGTGAAGTTCAGCCGGCTCGTGAAGCTGCCGCCCAGGATGACGTTGAGCATGGACAGCGCGGGGCGATCGGGGGCGAAGCGGTGGGTGCCGGGACCCACCACCCGGATCACGCTCTGGGGCGCTCCGGGGCGATCCACCAGCACCAGGCGCGGGCGCGGTGGGAAGGAGAACTCGCTCGGCTGGTCCGGGAGCGCTCGCGGCGCCCAGCTGGCGAAGGCCGCGTCGAGCTGCGCGCGCAGGCGCCCGGGGTCGAAGTCACCGGCCACCGTGAGGACGGCATTGTTGGGTCGCCAGAACGTCTGATGGAACCGCTGGACGTCGCCGAGCGACGTCGCGCGCACCGTGGCCTCGAACCCGTCGACGGGGCGGCCGTAGGGATGTCCGTCTCCATAGAGGGTCATGGCGGTCACCAGGTCGGCCACCGCTTCGGGCTGGTCCCGCCGCTGGGCGAGCCCGGTCAGCCGATCGTGCTTCACGCGCTCCCAGTCGGTGTCGAGCATCCGGGGTCGCATGACGACGTCGGTGGCGATTCCGAGGGCCTCGACGAACTCGCCGGCAGGGACCTGCAGCGTCAGCTGGCAGCCGTCGCGCCCGGCGCCGACCCAGAGATCCGCGCCGAGCTGCTCGGTGGCCTCCGAGATCTCGAGCGCGTTGCGCTCGCCAGCCCCCTCGTCCAGCATCTCGGCGGTGAGGGAGGCGAGGCCCGCCCGGTCCGGCGGATCCCGGTCCGCGCCGGTGCGGAGCACGAGGTTCAAGGCCACGATGGGCGCGGCGTTCCGGTGGATGGCCAGCACCTCCGCCCCGCAGGACAGCCGGAAGCGGACGGGCGTGGGCGGGGTGAGGGGGGGCAATGGCCCGACCGCCGGCGCCTGTCGCATGTAGTCCGGCACGGTCACCGCGGAAGGGGTGGGCGCCACCGTTCCTGCCGCCGGGGACGCGGTCACGTTCGCGGTCGCGTTGGCGGTCACGTCGGATCGAACGGTGGTCATGGTTGCTCCTTGGTGGCGGGCAAGGGCAAGGGCTTGGCGGCGCCGTTCACGATGTCCGACGCTCCCTGGCCCTGGCGGTCGGACGCGGCATGTGCGTGCCCGTCGCTGTCGTCGTCCTCGTCGTCGTGCCCTTGGTCCCCCTCTTCGCCCCCGGCCTCGGCCTCGGCCTCGGTCCCGGAGCCGTCGGGCATGATGGTCATGACCAGGCGATGCGCGCGCACCACCTGCGCGAAGATCTCCCGCACGGATTCGCAGGTGAGCTTCTCGTAGCGGGCCAGGTCCTCCGCCAGCCCGTCGGGATGCCCGAGCAGCCGCTCGTAGTGGTTGAGGAGATCCGCGCGGGTCTGCAGGCTGTCGAGGCTCTTGAACGAATCGGCGAAGTGGGTGTTGCGGGCGCGCTCCAGCTCCTCCTCGGTGGGGCCGTTCTCCGCCAGCTCGGCCAGCACCTGCTCGGTGGCGGCCTCGATGGCATCGAGGGTCTGGCCCGGCTTGGCGGTGGCGCCGAGCCCGAACAGGCTGCCGAGCATGAGCGAGCTCTGGTAAGCCCAGGCGTCCTGGGCGATCCGCTGCTCGTACACCAGGGCCTTGTAGAGGCGGCTCGACTTCCCCCCGCCGAGGATGTGGGCCGCCAGATCCAGCTCCGCGTCGCCGGGCGCGAACAGGGCCGGGGAGTGCCACTCCATGCGCAGCCGGGGCAGCTGCACCCGGTCGGTCACGGACATCCGGTGGGTCGCCGTCAGCACCGCCGGCGCGACGCTGCGCGGGGAAGGCGGCTCGCGGTAGGGCATCCAGGCGAAGTACCTGTCGACCAGCCGCCGGGCCTCGCCCGGCTCGAAGTCTCCGGCGATGACCAGGGACGCGTTCGACGGGCGGTAGAAGCGGTCGAAGAAGTCGCGCACGTCCGCCACGGTGGCGGCCTCGAGATCCGCGTGCGACCCGATCACCGGCCAGTGGTAAGGATGGCTCGGCGGGTACATGGTCTCGGGGACCAGCAGCTCGGCGCGTCCATACGGGCGGTTCTCGTAGGACTGGCGGCGCTCGTTCTGCACGACCTTGCGCTGCCCCTCGAGCTCGTCATCCGTGATCACGTTGGGCAAGGTGGCCAGGCGATCCGCCTCCAGCCAGAGGAAGGTCTCGAGCAGGTTGGCCGGCCCGATCTCGTAGTAGTTCGTGCGGTCGTTGCTGGTGGTGCCGTTGTTGTGGCCGCCCCAGTTCTCCATGATCGCGTCGAACGAGGGGTAGGGGGCGTTCTGCGAGCCCATGAACATGAGGTGCTCGAAGAGGTGCGCGAACCCGGTGCGCCCGACCTGCTCGTCCTTGGAGCCGACGTGGTACCACAGGTCGACGGCCACGAGCGGGCTCGAGCGATCGGGATGCAGGATGACCCGCAGGCCATTGTCGAGAATGAATTTTTGGAAGGGAATCGAGCGCATGAGGAACCGGGACCCCCAGACCCCCTGAAGATGGCGGGGCGGCTAAGAGGAAGAGGACGTGAGACGCGGGACGACGGAGCGAAAGATGCATGTATGGCCGAGATGCTCGGGCGCGGCCAGCCAAAAGGCGCCAGCATCCTATACGCGCCCGTGCCCGAGGTTGCCAATCGGATACAATCGCCGCCGGCGCTTCACGTGGAATGACCTTGTCACAGCTCTCGCAAGATACGGGTGCCCGCAAAGCGCGCCGGATCCGCCTCGCCGCCTGGCCGCTCGCGACGGCCTGGCTCGCCGCCGGGGTCGCAGGTGTGTGTTCTCCAGACCTGTGGGGCGGGTCCAGTGCCCTGGCCGACGGGGCATTCCCGACCTCGCAATCGGTCCTGCTCCCGAGCGACCGGCCCAAGGAGATCGTCCTGGCCGCCAACTTCGGTCTCATCTTCTCGGAGAACGACGGGGGGTCCTGGTCCTATGCCTGCGAGGACCCCTCGGCCACCCTCAACGCGAGCTCCTATCTTCTCGGTCCGGCCCCCGCCAATCGCATCTACGCCCTGTCCTCCGGGCTCGGCGCCGCGGTCTCGTCCGACGGCGCGTGCACATGGGCCCTCGGGGGCGGGGCGCTGGTGAACCAGCTGGTGAACGACGTGTTTCCCGATCCGAGCAACGCCGACCGGGTCTTCGCCGTCGCCATCCCCGCCGGCGTGGCCAACCCCGTGACCGCCATCTTCCATTCGGAGGACGGCGGCCTCACGTATGCGGTGTCGGGCTTTGCGACCCCTGCCGGGGCCTCGATCACGGGGATCGAGGTCGCCGCGACCGAGCCCGACCGGGTGTTCGCCACGCTCGACGGCAGCTCGGACGGTAGCCAGCCAGAGCTGGCCCGCTCCATCGATGGGGGCAAGACCTTCGAGCTGCACGCGCTCGGCCCGGCGCTCGGGGCGGTCAAGGTGCGGCTGGTGGCGATCGATCCGACCGACGCCTCGGTGATCTTCCTGCGCCTCTTCTCGGCCCCGGGCGTGACACCCGTCAGCGAGGCCCTGGCCATGAGCCGTGATGGAGGCGACACCTGGACCACACCGCTCATGCTCGAAGGCGGGAGCCTCGTCGGGTTCGTGCGACTGCCCACCGGCACGCTCGTGGCGCTGGCGACCACGCCGTCGGGCGCCGTGCTCGTGCGCTCGAAGGACGCCGGCGTCTCCTTCGCGACCAGCCCACTCTCCTTCGCGCCGAAGGGCCTCGCGGCCCGCGCCGGGGTGCTCTTCGCGGCGGCGGACGAGTTCCCCGCAGGCGAGACCAACCCGGTTCGGTTCTCGCTCGCGAGCTCGGTCGACGAAGGGGAGACCTGGCAGGCGCGCCTCAAATTCAGTCAGATCTCCGGTGTGCGGGCGTGCGTCAAGGCCGCCTGCCAGTCCAACTGCGCCTACCTGTCGGGGCTCACGTTGTTCCCCCAGGCCTCCTGCAGCACGAGCGCGGGCAGCGGCAGCGGTGGCGGCGCAAAGACCGGGTCCGGCGGCGGATGCAGCTACGCGCTCGGACAGAGCCGCCTCGGGTGGATCTCCTCGGTGTGCGGAGCCGTCGCGGTCTTTCTCGGGGTCGGAGCCACCCTGGGCAGGAGGCGGCGGCGCCGACGGTCCCGTCTGGGCGGGGGCCAGGTGCATTCAAGGGATTGACCCCAGCCGCCGACAGTAGGAACTCGGTGGCATCCTTACCACACGGCCAGGCAGCAGGGCATCCGGCGGAGACTCCGGCCGCCGGCCCGCAGAAGTCGGCGACGTCGAGCGCCGTGGCATCGGCGGCGGCCGGTCTCGGGGCCTCGTCCGAGCTCCTGGCCCGACTCGAGCGTTGCTCGAACCTGCCCACGTTGCCCGCCATCGCCGTCCGCGTGCTGCAGCTGTGTCAGAGCGACAACCTCGACATCGGCCAGATCGCCGAGACCCTGGCCAAGGATCCGGCGCTGTCCGCCAAGGTGCTCCGGCTGGTCAACTCGCCGGCCTTCGGACTGCGGCAGGAGGTGCGCACGGTTCCGCATGCGCTGGCGCTGCTCGGCCTGAACGCGATCCGGACCCTGGCCCTGTCGTTCTCGCTGGTGCGCGACCTCAAGAAGAGCCAGAGCGCTGGGCTCGACGCCTACTGGAAGCGGTCGATCATCTCGGCGGTCGCGGCGCGGGAGATCGCCACCCACCTGCGGTTCTCGGCCCCCGACGAGGCCTTTCTCGGCGCGCTGCTGCAGGACATCGGGATCCTCGCCCTCGGTCGGGTGGCGGGCCGTCACTACGAGAAGGTGGCGAACCAGGCCGGGGACAACCACGTCCACCTGGCCAAGCTCGAGCGCGACACCTTCGGGGCCGATCACGCCGACATCGGCGCCTGGCTGATCGGGACCTGGCACCTCCCCGAGCCGCTGAGGCTGGCGGTGGCGTGGAGCCACAAGTCCACGGTCGAGCTCGGCTCGAGCGCCGGGACGGTCGGCCTCCACGAGGACGTGATTCGTCTGGCCAAGATCGTTCGCCTGTCCGGGGTGGTGGCGGATGTGTGGGGTTGCCGCAACACCGGCTTCGCGATGGAGGTCCTGAAGGCCGAGGCGCCCCGCACCGTGGGGCTGGCGGCGGACGAGCTCGCGCCCATCTTGAGCCGGGTCGCCGCCGCCATCCCGCAGGTGGCCAGCCTGTTCGAGGTTCAACTCGGGACCGGCGAGGAGATCACCGCGGTCCTGGAGCAAGCCACCGAGACGCTGGTCATGGTCACCATGCGGGCCTCGCGTCAGATTGATTCCGCGCGGCAGGCCATCGACTCGCTCGAGCAGAAGACCCGGGTGCTCGAGGAAGCCTCCACCCGCGACAAGCTGACGGGCCTCTTCAACCGCGCAAGGTTCGATTCCTACCTTCAAGAGGAGTTCGCCGCGGCCGCCCAGTCCGGCAAGTCCCTGAGCCTGATCATGACCGACGTGGACCACTTCAAGAAGGTCAACGACACCTTCGGCCACGCGATGGGTGACGAGGTGCTGGTGTCGGTGGCCAAGGCGCTGACCGGCCGGCTGCGCCCGCGCGACCTCATCGCCCGCTACGGCGGCGAGGAGTTCGTGCTGGTCCTGCCCGAGACCGACGGCCCGGGCGCCGAGGTGGTGGCCGAGCGGATCCGCCAGAAGATCGAGCAGACCCCCCACAACATCGGTACCGGACCCGGTCTGGTGGTGACCATGTCGTTCGGCTGCGCCACGTTCAACCCCCAGCCGTACCCCGACGGCGGCTCCCTGCTCAAGGCCGCCGATGAGGCCCTTTACGCCGCCAAGCGGGCCGGTCGCAACCGGGTGCACCGCGCAGGCAGTTGACCCGCGGCCGATCGCAATTCCCCTCTTTGCATTCACCGGCCATCCTTTAGACTGCGGCGGTCATGAGCACTTTGAGTCAGGAGCGGGTCCTCAGCGTCCACCACTGGAACGACACGCTGTTCAGCTTCACGACCACCCGCGACCCCGGTCTGCGTTTTCGCAACGGCCAGTTCGTGATGGTGGGCCTCGAGGTCGAGGGGCGTCCGCTCTTGCGGGCGTTCAGCGTGGTGAGCGCCAACTACGACGAGCACCTCGAGTTCTACAGCATCAAGGTTCCGAACGGACCGCTGACCTCGCGCCTGCAACACGTCAAGCCGGGGGATTCGATCTTCGTCAGCCGCAAGCCGACCGGCACGCTGGTGCTCGACCACCTGCTCCCGGGCAAGCGCCTCTACCTCTTCTCGACCGGGACCGGGCTCGCCCCGTTCATGAGCATCATCAAGGATCCCGCGACCTACGAGCAGTTCGAGCAGGTGATCGTCGTGCACGGGGTGCGCACCACCAGCGATCTCGGTTATCGCGGCTTCATCGAGAAAGAGCTCGAGCACCACGAGCTGGTCGGCGAGCAGGCCCACGCGCAGCTCCTGTACTATCCGACCGTGACCCGCGAGCCGTTCAAGCACCAGGGCCGCATCACGAGCCTGGTCGAGTCGGGAAAGCTGTTCAGCGATCTCGGCGTGCCGCCCCTCGACCCCGCCACCGACCGGGTGATGATCTGCGGCAGCCCGAGCGTCCTCAAGGACATGGTTGCGCTCTGCGAGTCCCGGGGCTTCGCCGAGGGCAGCAGCGACGGCCAGGGGCACTACGTGGTCGAACGCGCGTTCGCTGAGAGGTAGGGCAGAATCGGTCCGCGCTCTATTCGGGCTTGCGGGTCCGGCGGCGATCGAGGAAGCGCCCGCCGAAGAGCACCGCCAGCCCGACGAGGGCGAGCTTGACGCCGATGGCGACGCCCACCAGATAGGGCCCCGGCTTGATTCCGAAGAGGGCCAGCAGTCCGGCGACGGCGGCGGTGATTCCGGCGGTGATCATGCGCCATTGTACCGCGCCCGGGCCCGGTCGAGGTCAGTCGTCGGTGTCGCGATCGTCCTCCTCCTCCACCTCCACCTCGAGCGGCAGGATGCGCGCGAGTCCCTCGGGCGCGGGAGGGGCCCGCTTTTCGGCGGCCACCGCCGCGGACAGCCGATCCCGCTGTGCCTCCGTCAGCCCGGTGAACGCCAGCCGCAGGCGAATCCCCTGGCCGGAGGGACGCAGGTTCTCGACCGTGGCCACCACGCCCGCGAGGTTCTCGAAGCGCTGCCCGTCGCGCAGCTCGAACGAGCACAGCACCCGCGAGTGCCGCCAGTCGCCCATGTCCATGCGTGCGAGGGGCGCCTCGCCCTCCCGCGGGCCGAGCTTGAGCGAGAGGCCGCCCGCGCTCACGTCCACCATGGTCCCGGTGAGCGTCTGCAGCGGCGCCTCCGATTCACCAGCACCACCAGCGCCCGGGGCACGCGGCGCCGGGCCGTACGTCGGGTCCTCCGCCGTCCCGGCCGCGTCCATCCCGCCGAGGAGGCGCAAGGTCACGGTCGCCGAGACGCGCACGCGCACGTAGGCCCGGTCCTGCTGGCGCTGCGGCCGCTCGTCGTGGGCGAAGAAGAAGCGCCGGCCGCCGTCGGGAGTGGCCGGTGGGTCGACCGCGAGGGCGCGCACCCGGGCGAGGTACCTGGAGTCGTCCGGGCGGGCGATGGCCAGGGTTCCGACGGTTCCCAGGCCCCCGAGCGCCACCGGGGTGGCCGCCGGCAACTCGACGGCGAAGCTGGCCTCGTTGACCTCCGAGACGCGGCCCGCGTGACCGCTGACGGTCACGCGATCCCCGGCGATGAGCTCGCGTGTGCTGATGAGCCAGTGGTGCGGCGGCAAGGGCGAGAACCCGAGGACCTTTCGCAGGTGACGCACCCGCTCGTACCCCGAGCCCTCGACGGGACGCACCGGGGGCACCTTGACCAGCAACGCCTCGGCGGTGGCGCGTTCGAAGCTCGGCAGTCGGGTCATGACCTCGAGCAAGGTCAGGTCCGCCGCCTCGGCGATGCGGCGCAGATACGCGAGGTCGGCGGCGGATAGCCCGGCGCGGGTCGCCAGCGTTGCCAGCTGACGCGACGTTTCGAGCCGAGCCCGTCTCTTCGCCGCCCAGAACCAGACCGACACCGTCACCAGGATCACCGCCAGCAGCACCGCGCCGACCTCCGTGAAATCCGTGCTGCGGTTGCGCGCGAAGACCTCCCGGACCGAGGTGAAGAATTGGTCGACCGGTCTCATCTCCAGTGGGTGAGGTGGGTGCAGTGGGTGCCTGTAGGCCGCCCCGCCTGGATGCGAAGTCGTGCGACGGGTGTGCTCATCCCGGCCCCAGTATACTCGCATGTCACTCGCACTTCCCCGACGACAGAATCGGCGGTGAGATGGGGCCGCCGTGCTCGACACCAATCTGTTGCCGGTGTAAGTTAATCTTTCTTTTTTTCAATGGAGTTCGCGCGCGAGGCTGGGCCCATAGCTCAGCGGTCAGAGCTGGCGGCTCATAACCGCTTGGTCCCTGGTTCGAATCCAGGTGGGCCCACAGTCCACGTGCCCCCCCTGGGGCGCTCGTGCGTTTTGGATTTTTCAGCAGCAGTCGGACACGGAGGGAACGAAGTTGCGCGACCAGCTTAAGCGGCTCGAGGACCTGCAAAGACACGACGCAAAGATTCAGGAGCTGGAAAACGCTCTCAAGGCCATCCCCGCCAAGCTGGCGGCGACCCAGAACGATCTCGCGCGCGTCGAGGCGCTCCTCAGCAGCGAGCGTGCTCAGCTGAGCGAGACCGAGCGCTACTACGGCGAGCAGAAGAACCAGTTGCACGACGAAGAGGAGCAGGTCGCCGGCGCGAAGCACAAGCTCGCGCAGGCCAAGAACTCCAAGGAATACATGGCCGCCCAGCGCGAGACCGAGACGCGCCGTGAAGGTGTGGCCAGCCGCGAAGGCGAGATCGCCAAGCTGGTCGAGGCCATCGAGGCCAAGAAGAAGGTCCTCGAGGAGCGTGCCAGCGACGTCCAGGGTGTGCGCGATTCGGTGCGCAAGGACGAGGAGGCGGTCAAGGCCCACATGGCGGAGATTCAGGGCAAGATCGATGGCCTGCGCGCGGAGCGCGATCGCCTCGCGGCGGAGGTTCGTCCGGACGTGCTCAAGCGTTACGGGGGAATCCGGATTCGCCGCGGCCTGGCGGTGGTCTCGGTGCGCAACGGCACCTGTCAGGGGTGCAACATGAACATCCCGCCGCAGCTCTACATCGTGCTCCAGCGGGGCACCACCATCGAGACGTGCCCCTCGTGCCACCGCATCATTTACTGGGACGAGCTCATGAAGGAGCCACCGTCGGCCTAGAATCGTCGGCCTGAGCCGGTTCCTGGTGGCGAGCTCGCTGGAGGCCAGCTGGAGTCCAGGAAGGCCGAATCCACCCGGGGGAGTCTGAGATGGCGCTGCGAGCCGGAACTTCGAGTCGGGATGGCGAACCGAGGCGGGGGAAGAGCCGGGCCGCCCCGGTCACGCTTTGCCATGACGGTGGGCGTGGCCGCCTCCTGGTGGTGGGCGCGATGGTCGTGATGGGCGCGCTCGGACTCGCGGGGTGTTCGCCCGACTACACGCTCCTCGAGGGTCACGGTTCGGACGGTGGGATGTCCACGAGAGCGGCCGGGGAATCCGGCGCCGCAGGCAAGTCCGGCGGAGCGGGCAAGTCCGGCGGAGCAGGACACCCCGGTGGCATCACGGCAGCGAGCGGCGGGGCCCCGGCCGAAGGGACGGGCGGTCAAGGCGTGATCGACGCGTCGCTCATGGACCTCAACGACTCCGGGGGCGAGCAAACGGCCTCGGGAGGGGCGCCCGTCATGCCCGGAGGTGCCGCGGGTGGCACGCAAGGTCCCGACGGAGGCACCGGGGGACAAGCGACGGGCGGGGCCCCTGGCGGGACGGGGGGCGGCGGGACCGGTGGCGCGAAGCCGCCCGCCACGGGTGGCGCTCCGGGGACCGGCGGCATGAGCCCGGTCGGCGGAATGACCGGCTCGGGCGGCCTCGTCGCCACGGGTGGCAGGACGGCGACCGGCGGCGTCACGGGCTCCGGGGGTGTGGCGGGCAAGAGTGGAACCGGGGGAGCGGCCACCGGGGGGACCGCGGGCACGACGGCCTCCGCCGCCACGCTCAGCATCGACTTCGTGGGCGGAACCGTCGTGTCCGGCACGATCGCGATACCCGGGCCCGTCATGGCCCCGACCGAGTCGGCGGGGGTGAAGGCGGCCAAGAACTGGAACAGTGCGTCCACCAACAGCAGCTCGCTCGACAAACTCACCCTGGCGGACGGCACCGACACGGCGGCCACCGCGGTGTGGGACTCTCCCCCGTCCCCCGGGGTCTGGCGCGTGAACTACACCGACAGCCCCGGGGACACCCGGATGATGAACGGGTACCTCGATCCCACCTTCACCACCATGCCCGCCAAGGTGACCGTGAGCAATTTGCCACCCCCGTTCAGCACGCGGGGCTACGACGTGTACGTCTACTTCGTGGGCGAAATTCCCGACAGCGGGACGCGTGGCGGGAAGTACGCGATTGGCTCGACCACCACCAGCGTGACCCAGACCGGACCCACGTCGACCGTCTTCACCGGCTTCAAGCTGGCGCCGGCCAACGGCGCGGGGAACTACTTCGTCTTCCGCGGTGTCACCGGCACCTCCTTCACGCTCACGGCCACGCCCAGCACCGGCGGGACCCCCCGGGCCCCCGTCAACGGCCTGCAGATCGTTTCCCCTCCCGGTTCCTGACGACTTTAGCTCTCCGATTGGCTGGCAAAGCCGGCTATGCTGCGAAACACTCTCCCACTGGAGCGCACCCGACCGTGAGCACGAATCCAAATCAGCCTCTGGTTTCCGGATCCCCTCCCGATTCTGGCGGCGACGCGGTGGCTGGACAGACGATCGGCAAGTACAAGATCGTTCGCGGCGTGGGCGTGGGCGGAATGGCGCAGGTGTTCCTCGCGACCCGGGAGGGACCGGAAGGTTTCGCCAAGCCCTACGTCATCAAGCGCATCCTGCCCGAGTACTCGCAGAACGAGCAATTTGCCAAGCTGTTCGTCATCGAGGCCAAGGTCGCGGCGATGCTCGACCACCCGAACATCGTGCACGTCTTCGACTTCGAGATCGAGAACGGCAGCTACTACCTGGTGATGGAGTACGTGGCCGGGACCTCGCTGTCGGGCTTGCTCCGGGCCAACCGCCGCCGGGGCGTTCCCCTCGGCGCCCACCTCGCCGTCGAGATCGGGGCCGCGGTGGCGCACGCGCTGGCGTATGCCCACGGGCTGACGCTCCCCGGGGGCAAGTCCCTGGATCTCGTGCACCGCGACGTGTCGCCCGGCAACGTGCTCGTGTCGCGCGACGGGGCCATCAAGCTGGCCGACTTCGGCGTGGTGAAGACCTCGATGACCGCCACCGTGGTGGGGGTGGTGAACGGCAAGTGGGCATACATGTCGCCGGAGCAGATCAGCGGCCAGGTGGTCGACCAGCGCTCCGACCTGTTCTCGCTCGGCATCGTTCTTTACGAGGTCATCACCGGGATCCGTCTCTTTCGGGGGGAGTCCGCGGCGGCGACCGCGCGCCGGGTGATGGAAGCCGAGGTGCGCCGGCCGAGGGCCCTCGTTCCAGATCTCGATCAGCGGCTCGACGACATCGTCATGAAGCTGCTCCAGCGCGATCTTGGCGCACGCTACCAGCTTGCGGCCGAGGTGGCGGCCGATCTCGAGGCGCTGCGGGCCCTCCCGGGCTTCGCGGCCGGGACCGCGCGCCTGCGCGGTGTCATCCGGGCCCTGTTCCCGGAGGAATCGGCGGTCCCGGCGCTCGGCGCCTCGTTCGGAGAGTATTCCCACGCCACGCTGGCCGGCATCGGCGGCCCCTTCCCGGGGCAGAGCGTGCGCGAGGACGGAGAGGGAGGCTCGGCCGCCTTCGGGGCGCCCGTCCCGTTCGGTGGCGCCCCACCGGACAAGGCGCCCACCTGGAGGTTTGGCCTGTGGCTGGGGCTGGCGTGTCTCGGGGCTTCGGGGATCTTCTGGCTCGTCGTCCTTCTGACCAGGAACTCATGACCAAGAGACAGCTCCTCATCGGGATTCCAGTCATCGTCTTGCTGGCCAACGGGATTGGGTACCTGCTCGTGAACGGCAACCGCTCGTCGGCCCCGCCGGCGGCGTCGGCTCCGGGCACGCCTTCCGCGGGCTCGGTCGTCACGGAGGGGATAACCCGGGGGACGGGCCCGGCTGGACAGCCGTCGGCGGAGATGCAGGCCGCCGAGGAGAAGAAGCGAGAAGAAACCGCCCTCGGCCGCCGTGCGGCCGGCCTGGCAGCCCTCGAGGCGGGGGACTACGACAAGGCCTTGATCCAGTTCACCGAGGCGCGTGCTCTGCTCGGCGACAAGGCCCACGTCGCCGAGCTCTTGCGGGTGACGCAGGACCTGCGCTCCCGCCCTCCGAGCCCGGCCAGATCCCGGGTGGGGGCGATCCCGTCCCCGCCACCGACCCCCTCTGCCCCGTATCGGGCCGCGGCCCGGGGGCTCGGGGCGCGCCGGACCGTCGCGGTCAAGGACGACCCGGGCCCCGGCCCGGCCGGTAGCCCTGGCGAGGGGCCTCCCCCGGCGAGCCCCTCGGGATTGCTCATCGTGACGACCACGCCGCGCGGGCTGCTGGTTCAGGTCGACGACAACCCGGTGGATCTGACGCCCATGCGAACCCGGGTCAAACCGGGCACCCACCGGATCGCTCTCCTCGATGGCGATCGCAAGGTCTACGAGACGACCGTGGACGTGCGTGACGGGGCCACGGCGACCCTCTTGAAGGATCTCGCCGGCCCCGCCGAGCCCGCCGCGGAGGCTCCCCGCGCGCCCGTCCCATCCTCGTCGACGACGGTGTCGACACCGATCTCGGGGCAGCGACCGGAGGCGCCCCGGGTGGCGGTGCCTCCTCCGGTGGAGGTCGCGGTCTCGCGTCCGGCCGGGTTGGTGGCGTCACCCCCGCCGCCCCCGCCCACCGCCGCCCCACCCGAGTCCGGGGGCCTGTCCATCTCCTCCCCTGGTCTTTACGGGGTCGTCTGGATCAACGGACGCGCGCGCGGGTACCCTCCGCTCGAGGTCCGCAACGTGCCGGCCGGCCCGGTCAAGGTCGAGGTGCGGGTGAACGGCGTGGAGAAGCGCGCCTCCACCGTGGTGGTGCGCCCCGGCTCGACCACCAACGTCAAGCTCACCGCGGCGGAATCCGTCCAGTAATCAAGCAGGGCGCATCAGCCCGGCTGGAAGCGGATGCGCCGTTCGCGCCGCGCACCCCGCGAGAGGCTCCAGCGCAGCGCGGGCGGGGTCACCACCGTGGTCAGGATGACCATGATGACGATGGCCGAGAAGGTCGACCGGTCGAGGATCGGTGTTCCGGCGACCCGGATGCCGAGCCCGATGTTGGCGAAGATGAGCCCGACCTCGCCCCGGGGGATCATGCCGATGCCGACGCTGAGGCGGTCGATTCCCTTGCCCACACCCAGCGCGCACGCCTGCTTTCCGAGGATGGCCGCCGCGGTGAGCGCCAGCGCCAGCGCCACGATGTCGAGGTGGCCAAACCCCGAGAGATCCACCCGCAACCCCATCAGCACGAAGAAGATCGGCACCAGGAAGGCGGTCACCGGGGCCAGCAGATCCTCGAGCTGGAAATCGCCCTGGTCGCCGGCGAGGCGCTGGTAATGCACGGGCTCGAGCACCAGCCCGGCGGCGAAGGCGCCGACGATCGGCGCCAGCCCGGCCTCGGACGCGGCGTAGGAGAAGAGGAAGCAGATCACCAGCGCCGAGACGATGAGGAGCCCGGAGCCGCGCAGCCGGAAGGCCACCCGAAACAGGCGCGGGGTGAGAAAGCCGCCGAGCAAGACCGCGGTGACCAGAAAGCCCCCGGCCTTCCCGACGATGATCCCGATCTCGAGGAACGAGATCGAGCCCCCGGAGTTGGCCGCCCCGATGATCCCGGCGACGGCGGCCAGCACCACCAGCCCGAGGACGTCGTCGATCACCGCCGCGCCGAGGATGATTCGGCCCTCGGGGGCCTCGGACTTCTTGAGATCGCGCAGCACCCGCGCCGTGATCCCCACGCTGGTGGCGGTCAAGGCCGAGCCGATGAACACGTGGGTGTATATCGAGGCCGATGGGAGCAGCGCCGCGCTCACCCCCCACCCGAGCAGCAGCGGCGCGATCACCCCGAGGAGGGCGACCAGGGTCGCCGACACCCCCACCTTGGCCATCTCGCGCACGGTGGAGGCCAGACCCACCTCGAAGAGCAGCAGCACCACGCCGAGCTCGGCCAGCATGTTCACGTGGGGGTTGACGCGGATGCCCTCGAGGCGGTGAAAGCCCACGAGCCCGAGGTTGCCGAGCAGCATGCCCGCGCCGAGCTCACCGAGGACCGCCGGTTGCCCGAGGCGCATGGCTGCGTCTCCGCCGACCTTGGAGGCCACCAGGATCACGGCGAGCGCCAGCAGCACCGAGGCCACCGGATCCGTCGCGCCGCCGCCGCCGCCGCCGCCGACCTCGAGCAGCCACGCGGTCACCGGGGCGGCTCCTCGGCACCGGCCCGCGGCTCGCACGACGTCGATCTGGCCAGGGTCATGCACCGACGTTCGCAGAGGCGAACCGGCTTTGGCAATCCGTCCGGACGATCCGGGGGTCGAATATACGTCTGCGAAATATTTGGATCCGCGGCCGGTCAGCCGGTCATGCGGCCTGGGCGCATCCGGTCTGGTCTGGTCAACCGGCGCTGGCGATCCGGGTGCGGCCGGTCTTGGTGAAGCTGGTCAGCCGTCCCGCCTGGGCCCCTCGGCCCTCGGCCTTCTGCTGCTGGCGCTTGTCGGCGTACATGGCCGCGTCGGCGACGGCCAGGATCTTCTCGCAGCTCTCGGCGACCTCGGGCCAGCTCGCCGAGCCGATGCTGAGGCTGACCGGGATGGCGCGGGTGGCGTTGATGGTGGCGAGTTGCTTGCGCAGGCGGGCGATCACCGGGCGGCAATCCGCGGCGGACAGATCGGGAAGAAGGACGATGAACTCGTCGCCGCCGGTGCGGCAGGGCACGTCGTGGGTGCGCAGGTGCGCGATCAGGAAGTCCCCCACCCACTTCAGCAAGACGTCGCCGACCTGGTGGCCGTGCTCGTCGTTGATCTGCTTGAAGCCGTTGATGTCGATGACCAGCACCGAGAACCGTCGCTCCCCGCCGGCGCGGCGGGAGCGGCTGAACTCCTCCTTGAGCCGCTCCTCGAAGTAGCGTCGGTTCCAGAGGCCGGTCAGCGGGTCGCGGTAGGCCATGGCTCGATAGATCTGCAGGCGCGCCACCTCTCGTCGCAGCACGGCATTCTGCTTGGTCAACCGAGCAATTTGCGACTGGATGGCAGGGAGCGCTCCCTGGCGCGCGTTCGAGGTCGTGGTCTTCTTGGTGGGCATCAGGAGGGTCATGGTGTCCTTCCCAGGCGGCGGAGCTCCGCCGCGATCGTGCTGGCGTGACCACCGAAAAGGCAATCGGCGTGCCACCTGGAAAACGACCCTGACGCAGGTATTGTATGCGAAGTTCGCGGTGAGCGACAGAAAACTGGCGGTTATAATATGCTTGCCGGCTGGGGCTCGTGCCGGCTCGGATCCATCAACCTGCCTCCATGAACCTGCCGGGGCGCCCGGGTGCCCCGGCCGTCAGATCCCTGGCGTCCCGCCGCTGGGGCGCTCGGGTTCGCGCTCGCGTCAACGGAGGTAGGCACCCCAGCGCGAGAGGATGTAGGCCGTCGCGTGGTCACGGCGCGCGTGGACCGAGAACTGGTCGTTCGCGGTGCGCGCATCCGGCAGGAGTTGCCACATCAGGCCAACCAGGCCGCCGTTGACCTCGAACACGTGCTTGAGCCACCAGTCGTAGCTGCGGGCCCGCTCGGCGTCTGTCGCCACGGCGCCGCACTCCCCGAGGTAGGCGACCTTCCCGAACACCGCGGCCACGCCCTGGTGCCGCTCGATCCAGATCTCGGTGTCGCGCGCCGACTCGAGCCCGTAGCTCCTCGGATAATGGTGGTAGCTGAGGAGATCGAGATCCTCGATGGCCGCCAGGGTCGAGAAGCTGGTCCCCTCGTCACCCCGGACCGGATAGGGGTTCGACAGGCCGAGGTACAGGCCGGGCTGATCGTCGAAGCCTTCGCCGCCGTCCGCGATCAGGTGACGCGGCATCACCTGCTTGAGGAAGTGGGCCAGCTCGCGAACCGTGTCAGCGAGCCGCGAGGTGCCGCGACAGCTCGGGCAGCGCAGCTCGTTGCCGATCTCCCAGGCGAGGATGGTCGGCTCGTCCTTGTAGGCCACCCCGGTGAAGGTGTTCACCCGGTTGGCGAGCATGAACGCATAGTCCTTCCACCACTGCCGGAGGCGCGCGTCCCAGAAGAAGTCATCGTGCCAGCGGGGATTGCGGTCGATGCGCGAGGCCCAGGCGGCGTAGGCCGGCAGGCCGCCGTAGTCGGCCCAGTTGTTGACGAGCGGGATGATCAGGCGGATCCCGCGGCGCTTGGCCTCCCAGACGGCCTGGTCGAGCCCGCGCAGCCCCTCCTCGCGGTAGGCGTCGGGGGCGTCGCGGATGCTGGACCGGTCGCTCGAGTCGTTGAAGCCCCAGATGCGCGCGATCGGCAGCGACAGACACACGAGATCATCGAGCACCTCGCCCACCGCGTCCGCGAGGGCCTGGTTGTGATCCTGCTGGGCATAGGTGAGCAGCTGCTGGAGGTAGTAGAGGTTCGAGCCCGTGGCCCGATAGGGCGTCAGCGCTTCCGTCAGCAGGACGGCGTCGTCGCGCTCGACGAAGCCGGAGATCGGCGGCAGGGGCGGGCACGAGCGGGTGGGCTGGAGCTCGAGCGCGGAGAGCTCGCCCTCGTGCGGCGGGGCGCCGGCGGGCCTCCCCACGGCGCCGGCGTCCGGGCGGGAGCCGCCGCAGCCGGGTTCAAGGAGCAGGGGCGGCCCGGAGAGCAGCGCCATCGCCAGAGCCGAGCGCAGGTGCCAGGCAGCCCACCGAGGCCTGGCCCGCGGCGAAGCGGGCGGCGAAGCGCGCAGAGAAGCGCGACGGCCAGCCGTCGGGCTCACGCGGGCCGATAGAACGCGATGCTGCGGAACTGCCGCCCGAAGGAGGTGAGGAACATCGACTTGTAGTGAACATCGGCCACGATCGCCTCGGTGAGGGGGCCGACCCGCACCGGCGGGCGGGCCTCGATGGCGGCGCGCGCGGCGATCACCTCGGGGTGGGCCTCCACCTCCTGGAACATGCGGACGTCGTCGGTGACGCGCGTGGGGCGAATCTCCACCAGGCCGAGGCGCGCCAGATTGTCGAGGTAGGTCGGCGTGTGCCGCTCGGCGTGGCAGCCGGCGCGCCAGCCGAGCAGGCTGAAGTTGCGCAGCTCGACCCGGCTGCCCCCACCATGCTGCAGCCGCGAGGACACCGACAGGACCGGCGCGGCCTCGCTCGGGTCGAGGATGGCGAGGATGCGCAGCTCGTCGCGGCCGAGCTGGTTCGCGACCTCGAGGAACGCCGGGTGAACGTCGTCCGAGGTGGCCCGATCGGCCGCGGCCGTGAGGAGCGCGAGGTAGATCTCCCGCATGTCGGGCTCGGCGCCCACCAGCCTGGCGAACACCCGCAGCACGAAGGGGGCCGCGGGCGTGCGCCGTCGGTGCGCGGGGACGGCCAGGGTGCGCGCGGCGATGGCCCGCAGCACGTCGGGGAGCGAGAGCGCCGCCGAGGGAAGGGCCGAGAGCTGAGCCCACGCGAGCTGGGCCAGCGCGTTCACGCCGGCGCCGGTCAGGGGCCCGTCGGCGGCGGGGCGGCCACCGGGGACGCTCGGCAGGTGGCCGTCGCCGGTCCAGAGGGTGGGCGACGCCTCCCGGGTGGTGGGGGGCCAAAACGATGACGACGACGACGCCCGCCCTGCGAGGGCGGCCTTGGCAGCCTGAACGATTCCAAACATGCCTGACGGACTATACCGGGCTTTGACCGCTTTTGGGCGGGGGAGTTATCGCACATCTGCCGTGATGTGCGGTGAAACTCCCACGAAATGGTGGATTTTTTGGGTGGCGCGGCGAATCCGTCTACGATTTTCCGGTGCGGATCGTCCTCAACCCCACCATGAAGCGCTTGCTGGTCGACGTGTCGAACGGCATCCGCGTCTTGCAAAGTCGCGATGGCATTTTACTCTCGGAAGGCCAGATCCTGGAGCGGGCCCGCAACATCGTGATGGGCCTGGTGGGCAACTACCGGATCGAGTCGCTCGACCTCGACGGCCCGGCGAACGACCGCCTGACGAACCACGACCCGGGGAACCGCGACGGTCTCCCCGATCGCGACGCTGCCTGAGCCCCGCCCCGCCCGGGACAGGAGGAGGGACGGACGTACCTGCCTGCCCCGAGGCGTCGAGCCGCCGCGACTACGCCCGGCGAGGGGCGTAAGGGTGATCGGTGACGACGTTCATGCGGCGCTTGGTCAGCCGCTCGATGTCCCGCAGCTGCTCGCGCTCGGAGGCGTCGCAGAAGGACAGCGCCGCTCCCTGCGCCCCGGCGCGCGCGGTCCGGCCGATGCGGTGCACGTAGCTCTCGGGATCGTTCGGCAGCTCGAAGTTGATGACGTGGGTGATGCCATCGATGTCGATGCCGCGCGCCGCGATGTCGGTGGCGACCAGCACCCGCGCCCGCCCGCTGCGGAAGTCCTCGAGGGCCCGCTGGCGCGCGCCCTGCGACTTGTTGCCGTGGATGGCCTCGGCGCCCACCCGGTGGTTGCGCCGCAGCTGATCGGCCAGGCGGTCGGCCCCGTGCTTGGTGCGGGTGAAGACGATGGCGCGGGTCATGGTGGGGTCGCGCAGGACGTCCACCAGCAGCGACTTCTTGTCCGAGCGATCCACGAACAGCACGTGCTGTGAGACCAGATCCACGGTCGACGCCACCGGCGACACCGTGACCCGGATCGGGCTGTTCAGGATGCGACTCGAGAGCGTGACGATGGCATCGGGCATGGTCGCCGAGAACAGCAGGGTCTGCCGGCGGGTGGGGACCAAGGCCAGGATCTTGCGGATGTCGTTGATGAACCCCATGTCGAGCATGCGGTCCGCCTCGTCCAGCACCAGGGTCTCGACCGAGCTCAGCACCACGCGGCGCTGGTTGATGAGATCGAGCAAGCGCCCCGGGGTCGCCACCAGCACGTCCACCCCGCCCGCCATGGCGCGGATCTGGGCCTGCTGCGAGACGCCCCCGTAGACCGTCGTCCGCAGGAGCGACAGGTGCCGCCCGTAGGTGCCGAACGATTCATTGACCTGGACCGCGAGCTCGCGGGTGGGGACGAGCACCAGGACCCGGGTGCCCTTCAGGGTGCGGGCCACCTTCGGGCTCGAGAGGCGCTGCAGGATGGGGAGCGCGAACGCGGCGGTCTTGCCCGTCCCCGTCTGGGCGCAGCCGAGGATGTCCTTGCCGGCGAGCACGTGCGGGATGGCCTGGAGCTGGATCGGCGAGGGCTCGGCGTAGCCCTCCTCGGACAGGGCCCGGATCAGAGGCTCGACGAGCCCCAACGACGCGAATGAATTCACTTATAGCTTCCTTGCTTCTCTGGACGTCAGTCCAATTGGTTCACTGCCCCACGCGGCGATTCCCGGAATTGAGAGCCTGCTGGTGGGTGTTTGCCCGAATCGGACCACGGACGCCTGTTTCCACAAGGACGAAATGCGGCTGGTTCGCGCTCAGTTCTGAGATGTAATAGTGGTTACGAACGAATTGTCAAGGGAAAGTTTCGGACGCCGGGGCCACCAGCGGCCTGCCGCTGGGCCCAGCGCGCCGCTCGGAATCTCGGCCAGCGACGGCCGCCCCGGGGGGCCTCAAACCGAGCCGGCGGAGGTGCAAAATTCTCCCCCGGACCGTGCCGCTGGTTTAGGCTTCAGCTTCTATGGCCACACTCGGTGCAAACAAGCGAATCAAAGAAAAGAACCGTGCCGATAAGCAGCGCGAAAAGGCCGCCAAGAAGCAAGAGCGGTTTCGAAACAAGCTCGAACGGGCTCCCGCCGAGCCAGGGGTCGACCTCGACATCGCCGGAATCGTTCCTGGACCGCAACCCCTTCCGGAGGACTCCTAAGCGGGGAAACCCAGTCGAGAGCCCACGGTGTGGGCCGTCGAGGCCGTGCTCACGGCTTCTCGAAGGCCCGGTCGGGCGGCAGATCGAGCTGGTTGCGGGGTAACCCGGTCCAGAAGCACAGCTGAAGGCCCACGGTTCCGCTGAGCCCGGTGGTCGAGCCACCCGGGATGAGGCGGAGCTGTGCGATGGGCGCGAGCGACCACCCACCCGTCAGGCGGTCCCCGAGGAAGATGTCGTAGGTGGCCGCCAGGGTGTAGCCCGAGCTGTAGGTGCCGCGCGAGGACTTCTTCGGCATGGTGCCGTCGGTGATCTCGATGACCTCGAACCCGGCCCCACCCACCAGGGCCAGGTTCCGGGCGATCTCGAGCTGGGCCTCGAACCCGAGGCCGAAGATGCCGGCGGTCTGGCTCTGGCCAGTCGCGCGGCCGATGTGAAGGAACTGGATCCCGAGGCCAAAGCGGCGGGTCAGCAACTGCCCGGCGCGGATCCCGAAATCCGAGCTCCGCCACACCTTCCAGTCCTCGCCGTCTTCCCAGATCTTCGCGGCGCCGACCTGCGCGCCGAGCGACAGGTAGTACCCCTGGCGGCGCCGCGGAGCCTCCAGCGTCTGGGCGTGCGCCAGGGCCCCGCCGAGGAGCCAGGCGGTGAGCGCGACGGTGGCGCCCAGCATCGCCGCAAATCTCCTCGGAGGAACCGTGACCGGGACCGGGGCCGGGTGTGGGTCAGTGCTCGCGCGCATCGGCATCTCTCAGAGCTCGGCCCGCACGCCGAGGATGGTCAGGATGGGCAACCCTTGCTGGGTGCTCGGTTGGCTGTAGTCGTAGTTGTAGTTGATGCCCTCGACGTTGGCGCGGTTGTAGAGGTTCTGCACGTCGAGGTAGAGGTTCAGGATCCAGCCCTGGTTGATCCAGCGCTTGTCGATGCGGACGTCGAGCTGGTTGAACATCGGCAGCCGCGACGAGTTGGTCGGTCCATAGGTCGCCTGGTACTGGTCCTGGTTCGAATTGAACACCGCCCCGGTGACGGGGGTGGTGGGGCTGCCGCTGACCAGCCGGAAGCGCGCGCCGACCTGCCAGTTGCGCGGGAGCAGGTAGCTGCCGATCAGCGTGAGGATGTGCGTCTGGTCGAAGTCGAACAGGCGATCCTGGGTCGCCCCCGAGTCGCGCCGGGTGGCCTTCGACAGGGTGTAGGCCAGCCAGCCGGTGAAGTTGTTGGCGAACTCGTGGCGCGCCACCAGCTCGAGGCCATACACGGTCCCCTGGCCGTTGTTGTCGTAGGCGAGCGGGACCGTCATCCCGTTGCGCACGACGGTGGCGGTGGTGGGGCTGACGAGGTCGTAGATGTCCTTGTAGAAACCGGTGGCGTCGAGGGTGATCCAGGGACGCGGCTTGACCTCGACCCCCGCCGACCAGTGGATGGCCCGCTCGGCCTTGAGGTCCGGGTTCCCGAAGTTGGCGTCGGTCTCGTCGAAGGTCGGCTCCTGCACGAACAGGCCGACCCCGCCCTTGAGCGTGACCCGCTGGCCGACCCCGAGGCGCGCGGTGATGCGCGGCTGCAGCACCGACTGGTGGACGCGGCTGAAGTAGTCGAGGCGCAGCCCGGGCAGGAGCAAGAGGCCGGGCAGGGGCTTCCACTCGGCCTCGGCGAACCCCGCTGGGGAGAAGAGCAACACTCCGGTGCGATCGGTGCGGATGGTCTGCGAGAGATCGGGCATCCCCTGGTTGGCCGGATCGCCCTCCTTGGGTGGGCGCGGCAGGTTGACGTGCGCGTCGGTCTTGGAGAACACCCCGTCGAAGCCGACGTGCAGGCTGAGGGTCTCGGCGGCCTTGAGCCGCAGGGAGTCGCGGATCTGGCTGGTGTAAGTGTCGAGATCGAAGACCAGCTGACCGGCCCGGAAGAGGATCCAGTTGCGCCCCTGGGACACCCGGAGGACGTTCTCGACCCGATCGCTCGGCACGAACCGGTAGGTCAAGAGCGAGCGATAGAAGGTCGTCGAGGCCGAGAAGACGTTGCTGGTGGCGTCCTGGCTGAAGTTCGCTGGGTTCTTGAAGAGCAGCTCCAGGCGATCGTCCGAGCCGAAGAAGAGCGCGCGAAAGTCATGGGCCGGCGCCGGCCGCCAGTTGGCGAGCAGCTGGTAGTCGTAGTAGCGCGGCGCCGTGACCAGGTTCACGCTGGCGTCGCTCGGCACCGCGGCGTTGAGGATGTAGTCGATGTAGCTGCGCCGCCCGGCGACCGCGAAGGCCAGCGTGTCGGTGACCGGCACCTCGAGGTAGATGCCGGAGTCGAAGACGTTGACGTCGGCGTAGCCGCCGATCTTCTTGGGCTGCAGCTTCTTCAGCTGCACGTCGATCACCCCGCCCGTCGCCCGCCCGTACATGGGGGAGAAGTTCCCCGGGTAGAACTGGATCGAGTCGAGCAGGCCCACCGGGACCACGCTGCGCAGGCCGCCGAAGTGGTAGATGAGGGGGACCTCGGCGCCGTCGATGAAGACCTTGGAGTCCTGGGGGGCCGACCCGCGGATGATGATCTGCCCGGCCACGGGGGTGCGGGCCACCCCGGCGAAGTTCTGGACCACCGCCAGGGGATCCCCGGCGGCGCCCGGGATCTTGTCGATCTCCTGCGCGGTGAGGACCGTGCGGCTCACCTCCTTGCGCGGGCGGGTGGCGGTCACCGTGACGTCGTAGGGATTGTACGAGCCGCGCTCGACGTAGTAGGTGACGTCCACCCGCTCGGTGGGCGTGATGGTCTCGGTGGTGCGGTAGGGGTAGAAGCCCGGGGGCTCGATCAGCACCTTCCAGTCGCCGGGGGTGAGGTCGAAGAACTGGAAGACCCCCTTCTCGTCGGCGCTGGCCTCGAAGCCGAGGGGTTTCTCGCCGTCGTCGCGGAACACGGTCACGACCACGCCCGCGAGCGGCAGGCGGGTCCCGCGCTCGCGGAGCATGCCGGAGAAATTCACCACCGGCAGGCGGGCGGGAGCCGTCGCCGGGGGCGCGGAGGCGCCGGCCGAGGCCGGGGCGGTCCCGGGTGCGGCGCTCGCAGGCCCCCCGGCGGCCGGGCCCGTCGGTGGAGGAGGGGGTGGCGCCTTGGCCGACAGGGTGAACTTGTACTTGTAGGTGATCTGCACCGGGAGCTTCTTGCCGTTGAGCTCGGCCGGCTCGAACTCGAACTGCTGGGCCGCCACCAGGGCCGCCTCGTCGAAGCCGAGGCCGGGCGGCTGCGCCGGCTCGGCGACCCCCACCGAGTCGACCTTGCCGGCGGCGTTGATGTCGAGCAGCAGCACCACGCTCGCCGTGATGTTCTTGTCCTTGGCCTCCTTCGGGTACTCGGCCTCGACGAACTTGGTCTGCTTCGGCAGCTTCGTGAGCTTGGTGGCGTCGATCTGCTTCGGCGCGTTCGGATCCTCGGGCGGGGGCACATTGAGCCCGTCGAGCTGGGCCCGCGCCGAGCCCGCCGTCATCACCAGGCCCACCGCTGTCAGCAGCGCCACGCCGGATGCGGGGGCCCTCACTGGGGCGCCTCCGCCAGGTTCACCTGGCCCTCGGTCCAGCCGACGCCTGCCCGGTTGTCCCGCAGCACCAGCAAGATCCGGGCGCTCGTGCGCGGGTACTTCTTGACGATGGCGGGGGTCCAGGTGTCGTGCAGGAAGATCTGCGGATCGGAGGAGCCGACGATGAGGCCGGTGCTCTGATCCTTGGTGTCGCCCGTCTCCACGAACCAGGTGACGAACAGCCGCTCCTGCACCATGGCCGGCTGGTTGCTGGAATCGGTCCCGAGGTAGGTCTCGGATTGATTCACGAGATCGCTCGGCAGATCGAGGGGGTTCTCGACGTCGCGGATCAACGTCACCCCGTTGGTGTTCGCCGGATCGATGGCGATCGGAGCTCCGTTCTGGAAGGCCGCCAGACCCGAGATGGCTGGGTTGCTGTTGGCGTCCGTGGCCAGGAGCCCGAGCCGCATGGTGAAGACCGACCTCACGCCCGTCTGATCGCTCGCGGTCTTGACCACGAGCGCGATCTGGATGGGCACCCCCCCCGTGCAGTCGAGCGCCGCCATTCCCCCCATCCCTCCGCACAGATTCTTCTCGAGCAAGGCGGGATCGATGGTGTGGGGAAACGACGCGGTCGGGTCGTGTCCGAGGTCGAGATCGGGGGCGGTGCCGGCGGTGACCATTGCCACCTCGTCCTTCGTCACCAGGCACGGGTAGCCCTGGCCGGCAGGGCCCGGGAACGGGCACCAGCTCCAGGCGTAGGTGAGGGTCGGGTCGAGGCCGCTCGGGGCCGTCGGGCCAGCGGGGGGCGTGTAGATCAGCGCCGAAAGGCGGACGGACTGCCCGGGGGCGGGGACCGCCGCGGGGGTGACGCCGATCTCGGGATGGCTGGCGTCGACGTAGACCTCGCTGCGCAGGGCCAGGACGCGCAAGGTCGTCAGCCGGTTGTAGGGATCCGAGTTGCTCGAGCAGGCGAGCGCGGTGGCGATTCCCAGCCCGGCGGCGATGGCCAGCACCCACGGGGCCGGGCGTGCAGGGACCGAGCGTGGCAACGTGGCGGCTTGGGCGTGGGCGGTCATCATTCGTCTTCCAGGCGAAAGCGATACGTGAAGCTCAGGGTGTAGGGGATGGGGACGCCGTCGCGCGCGGCGGGCTCGAATTGTTCGTCGAGGGCGGCCTGGCGGGCCGCCTGGTTGAACTCGGGGTAGGGGGCCTCCTTGATGAGCTTCACGGCCGTCACCCTGCCTTCGGCGCTGATGTTCACGAGCACGGTGACGTCCGCCTCGATCCCCTGGGTCTTGAGCGTGGCGGGGTAGGGGGGCTTCTTGGGATTTCGCCGCTTGGGCAGGGTGTACTTCACGCCCGCCACCGGGATCCGGCTCGCCACCTGGTTGCTGGCCGCGGGGCCACTCGGGGCGGCGACCGGCGGCGCCTCGACGGAGGGAGGCGGCACCGCCTCGGGCGCGACGGCCTTCTTGTCGGTCTCGCCCATGCGGGTGTTGCCCACGGCAAAGCTCGGACCGTCGCCCGTCCCGTTGGTGGACTCGAGGCTGAGCCCGACCACGCGCACCGGCTTGGCCTTGGGCGGCTCCCTCGGGGGCGGGGCTTCGGGTGGAGGCAAGGCCTTGGCGAGCTTCGGGCGGGAGATGGGCTTGTCGACCGGCGGAGGGGGCGGCGGGGGGGGTGGTGGAGGTGGCTCGGGCTTCACCTCGGGCGGGCGCTCGCGCACCTCGATCTTCACCTCGTCCCGGGCGGGTGCTCCGGGATGGATCCAGCGCCAGCCGAGCCCGCTACCGACCACGCCCACGTGCAGCGCCGCCGAGCCCAGGACCGCGAGCAGGCCAATCCAGATGCGCCGCCGACGCTGCTGGCGATCGCGCCCGAGGGGGTCGAAGGCCAGCTGCTCCGGACCGAGCCGGGTGGTGATGGTGCCGGCGATCCGCTGGCGCGCCTGTCGGCGCTCGAGGTCGCGCCGAACGGAGAGCGATCGGCGAGGCAGGGTCAGTCGATTGGACACCGCGTCCAGGGCATCCACGGCATCCGCCTGCCGTCGAAGCGGCAGGACGGTGCGCCGGGTGGGGCGATCCATGGGCTCTGACATGCGGGGTCTCGGCTCGTCGCGGTGGGGGTGGAAGGAACCAGTGGCCTCAAGGGGATCCGGGCGGGGCCCCGGGGGCGGTGGGCGTGCCTGGAACGGGAGCCGCGGGCGGGGTCGAGGTCGGGGTCGGGTCGCTGCCACCGGCAGGAGCGGGTCCTCGCTCGATGTCGAGGGCGAAGGCCCCCACCCCGTTCTGCTTCACCACGTCGATGATCTCCACCACGTGGCCGTACTCGACGCCCCGATCCGCCGAGATGACCGCCTGCACCTTGGGGTTCTGGCGGGCTTCGGCCCGGATGCGGGCGGCCGCGGCGCCGATCGACGCGAGCTTGTCACCGTTGAGGAACAGCTCACCCTGCCGGTTGTAGAGCAGGTTGATGGTCGACTCCACCTTGCCCCCGCCGCTCGCGGCCTTGGGCAGCTCGACCTTCAGGCTGGCCCGCACGATGGTGGCCGAGGTCAGCATGAAGATCACCAGCAAGACGAGCACGATGTCGACGAAGGGGATGATGTTGATCGACGCCAGCGGACCTTCGTCCTCCTCGATGTCGTTGAGGCTGGCCACGGCTACTCCGCACCCGCGGGGCGGGTATCCACCGACTTCAGCTGCGAGAGCAAGATGCGCGACAGCATCTGGCAGTCGGTCACCGAGCTCTTCACCCGCCCCCGGAAGACGTTGTAGGCGATGACCGCGGGGATGGCCACCAGCAGGCCCACCGCGGTGGCCACCAGGGCCTCGGCGATGCCCGACATGACCGAGGCGCTGGCGTCAGTCATGTTGCTGGCGAGGTCGCGGAACGAGCGGACGATCCCCAGAACCGTGCCGAAGAGGCCGATGTAGGGGGCGTTGCTGGCCAGGGTGGCCAGGAACCCGAGCCGCCGCTCGTAGCGCGCGCGCTCTTGCCCGAGCGAGCCGGCGATCAGGTCCTCGACCGACTCGGGGCCCTTCTGGTAAGCCTTGAGACCGACCAGCACCACGTTGGTCTCGAGCGAGTCGTGCTGCTGCAACACCGTCGCCGCCCCGCTGAAGTCGCCCTTGTCGAGCGAGCGGGTCATGGCGTCGCGCACCTCGGCGATGTCGATGGAGCGCTTCTGATAGAAATACCAGCGCTCGATCATCACCGCGATCGACGCGAGGGACAGGGCGATCAGCAGATAGAGGACCCACTCGGAGCGAAAGATGGGCAAGCCCAGGATGGTTTGCACGAGCGAGCCGGCTTTATCGTTCATGGGAGGGGTCTCCGATTCTCATCGAGGCTGCGGGGAGTCCAGGCAAACAGGTGAGCAAACGAGCGAGGTCGACAGCTTGCCACAGGCGTTGGGATTGGGTGTCGTGCAGTTTGGGATGCCCCACCCGGCGCGAAGGCACGTCAAATTAACACCGCCCCAAGGATTTTCCGTCACCGGTGCCCGCAGAATGCCGATCCGTGCACGAGCCGTGGCTCGGGCGTGCGGGCACTATGGACGCGCGGCGGGGAGCTCGGTGGGCTGCGAGTCTTCCTCGCTGAGGGGGGCCACGTCCACCACCACGCGGAGCTGGTGCCGTCCACCGCCGAGGATGACCCCCCGCAAGGGCGTGACGTCCCCGAAGTCGCGACCGAAGGCCAGCGTGATGTGCTTGTCGGTCGGCAGCACGTCGTTGGTGGGATCGAAGTCGACCCACCCGGCGTCCGGGCAGTAGGCCTGGATCCAGGCGTGGGAAGCGTCCGCGCCCACCAGCCGCGGCTGCCCGGCCACCGCCGTCACCAGGTAGCCGCTCACGTAGCGGGCCGGCAGCCCGAGCGCCCGGAAGGCCGCCAGCGACAGGTGCGCGAAGTCCTGGCACACCCCGCGCCGCAGGCTCAGCACCTCCTCGACCGGCGTGGACACGTTGGTGGCCTGGCTGTCGTAGGTGAACCCGTCGTGAATTCGATGCATCAGATCGATGGCCGCTTCGATGATCGGCCGCCCGGGCGGGAACGAGGGACGCGCGAACTCGGCGACCCGCTCCGAGATCGGGACGTAGGGGGAAGCGAAGGTGAACTCGAACGCCTCGAGCCACGGGTGGTAGCTCCGCAGGCGCACCAGATCCCGCACCACCTCCCAGGGGGGCGCCAGCGCCGGCAACAGCGAGGACGAGGCCTCGACCTCGATCTCGCTGCGCGACATCACCGCCAGCCGGCGGTGGGGCTCGTGGATCTCGAGGTGGGTCGACCGGTTGCCGAACGCGTCGGTGTGATCGTGCCTTCGCCCCGGGATCGGGTCCACCGACAGCTCCTCCCAGCGGGTCGACTGGTTGGGCAGGCGTCGGGACAGCAGGTGCACCTGGTGGTGTGACGACGACACGAAGTCGGAGTAGACGTACTCGGTCAGATGTGAGACCCGATAGATCACGCGATCTTGTCGCCGGTCCCGAGCGGGAGTGAGCGCTGCTCGCTGCGGGGCATGCCAGCCAGCTGGCGCGAGAGCACCGCGTGGTTGAGATAGCTGCCGTTCAGGGCATCGGAGAGCGCGGGCAAGGCCCGGGCGAGCTCGAGCAGCAAGGCCTCGAGCGCCGGCCGCCGTTCCTGCGCGTCGGTGGCGCAGAGGGTCTCGACGTCCGCCAGCCGCAGGCGCGACAGCGACGCCAGGACCAGGCGATCCTCGGTGCTGCGCTGGCCGGCGCCGCGCAGGCCGCGCGAACTCTCGCGCGGGAGCTGCGCCAGGTGATCGCCGAGCGCCACCAGCTGGAAGGCGATGGCCCGCGGGTTGGTCTCATCCATGAGCAAAAGGTCGACCACCGCCGCCACCTGCAGGCTGGCGAGGTAACGCCGGCGGTAGGTGATCCCGCTGTCCGCCACCTCGAGCAACGCCTCCAGCACCGGGCCATCGCGCTCCGTCGACGACAGCAGGCTCTCGCGCACCAGGGTGGCGAGGTTGGCCGCCCGCTCGAGGCGGCGGCCCATGTCGAGGAACCGCCAGCCGTCGCCCCGGGTCATCCCATCCATGGCGAGCCCCGACACCGCCGCCAGGGTCATGATCAAGCGGTCGAGGCGTGCGGGCACCGCGCTCAGGATGCGGCGAACGCTGCCCCGCTCAGGCTCGTTCATCTGCTGGTCGAGCGCGTTGACGATGCGCCAGGTGTCCATCGAGATGCGGTCGCGGATCACCCCCGCGAGCCGGTGGGTCTCGCGCACGATCCCCCGCAGGGTCCCCTGGCGCTCGGTTCCAAACAGCGCGTCGAGCAAGAACCGCTCAGGTGTGCGGGCGTCCACGAAGGTCGGAGGCTCACCGACGGCCGACAGGGTCCGCGCGTGGGTCAGGACGCCCATGGTGCGCAGCAAGGCCGCGACCTCGCTCTGCTCGACGTTCTGGTCCGGCACCCGCAGGCTGAGGGTGCGTCCGAGCCGCGCGATGGTGTCCGCGCGCTCCGCGTACCGCCCGAGCCAGAACAGGTTGTCGGCCACGCGGCTCGGCAGATCGCCGCCGCCGCGCGACAGCGTCACCGGCTGCGAGGCGGGCTTGAGCAGGCTGAAGGTGCTCACCGGCCCGTCGCTGATGACCCAGGTGTCCTTGCTGCCCGCGCCGCGCTGGACCGAGACCTCGAGATCGTCGGGCCGCCCCGCCACCAGGCTGAGCCCCCCCGGCATGACGTCGTAGCCGGCCGGGCCAGCGTCGTGGCGCGCCACCAGGAAGTTGCGCACCACGAGCTGCCGCGGGGCGATCTCGTCGCCGTCCATGAGCGGCGTGGTGGACAGCTCCACCCGTTGCTGCGCGACGAACTGGGTCGGGCGCGCGGCGATGCGGGCCTTGAGCTCGGCCCGCTCCGACAGCGTCAGCCGCTCGCCGAAGATGGGCTGGGTCATCCCGGTGGAGGTGGTGGGCTTTATGACCAGGCGGTCGAGGTTGGCGAGCACGTAGGCGAGGGAGGCCGGCTCTCCGCACCACCAGGTGTCGACCGACGGGAGCTTGAGGTCCTGGCCGAGCAGCCCGCGGCACAGGCGCCCGAGGTAGGGTCCGAGGGCCGGGGTCTGCAGCACGCCGCTGCCGAGCGCGTTGGCCACCGCGACGTTGCCGCTGCGCACGGCGTCCACGAGCCCGGTCACGCCGAGCGTGGAGTCGCCGCGCAGCTCCAGGGGATCGCAGAAGTCGTCGTTGAGCCGCCGCAGGATCACGTCGATCACCTGCAGGCCGCCCAGGGTCTTGAGGTAGACGCGGCCATTGCGCACGGTGAGATCGCCACCGTCGACCAGCTGGTACCCGAGGTACTGGGCGAGGAACGCCTGCTCGAAGTAGGTCGCGCTGTAGGGTCCGGGGCTGAGGAGCACGATGCGCGGGTTGTCGCGGTTGTGCGGCGCCAGCGCGGTCAGCGTGGCGCGCATGGTCCGGAAGAACAGCGCGAGCCGCTGCACGTTGCACTGGCGGAAGGCCTCCGGCAGCGCGCGCGAGACCACCAGCCGGTTCTCGAGGGCGTACCCGGCCCCCGACGGGGCCTGCGGGCGGTCGATCAGCACCCGCCACTCTCCCGACGGGATGCGCGCCATGTCGACGGCGTAGAGGTGCAGCCAGCGGCCGAGCGGTGGCAAGATCCCCTGGCACGGCCGCAGGAAGCTCGGGTTCCCGAGGACCAGCTCGGCGGGCAACCAGCCCTCCGACAGCGCGCGTCGCTCGCCGTAGAGATCCGCGAGCAGGAGATCGAGCAGCGTGGCGCGTTGCTGAAGCCCGGCCGACAGCTGGGCGAAGTCCTGCGGGCCGATGACCACGGGCACGGGGCTGAGGCGCCACGGACGCTCCATGCCCTGGGCGTCGCCGTACACGTTGAAGCTGACGCCGTTCTCGTGGATCTGCTGCTGCGCCTGCTCCCAGCGCCGACCGAGCTCCGCCACCCCCAGATCCTCGAGGGCCTCGGTCAGCGGCTTCCAGGTCGCGCGGATCGAGCCGTCGGGCGAGTGCAACTCGTCGTAGGCCCCAGGACGGACCGGGTAATCCCGCGAGAATATGCCCCCGGCTGGGCGGTTCAAGGAGGCCGCAGATTCCGACATCTTCAGGTCCCTAAACTAACAGTCCCCGCGCAAAGTCTCCACGCCGACGGGCCGCGCGCCGACGTCGCTGCCTCGCCGCGGCACGCGCTGAATTCGCTGGTAACGCGTCGCGCTCATCCCGTCGACCCGCACGCTCACGACTCGGTCCGGAACGGACCGCCGGGTGGCGGCGTCCACATCAGGTTGAGGGTCAGCGGGTACTGGGCCGAGGTCTCGGCGGGGCCGAGGTTGAGCGGTCCCGGCGAGTGCCCGATCGGCACGAAGCGGTTGCCGCGGCGGCTCTCCGCCTCGAGGGCGTTGCGCGGTCGCTGATCGTACGACAGTCCGCCCGGGTGCGAGACGTGGTACGTGAAGCCGCCCACCGACCGGCCATTCCACAGGTCGACGAGGTCGAAGACCAGCGGCGCGTGCACCGGGATGCTGGGGTGCAAGGACTCCGGGGTGCGCCAGGCCCGAAACCGCACTCCCGCCACGAACTCACCGGGGACCCCGGTGGGATGCAGCGGCGCCCGATGGCCGTTGCACGCGACGGCATAGCGGCCGGGCGTCATGTTGCGCGCGCGCACCTGGACCCGCTCGACCGACGAGTCGACGTAGCGGGCGGTGCCCCCGGGGGCCCCCTGCTCGCCGAGCACGTTCCACGGCTCGATGGCCTGACGAAGCTCGAGCTCGAGCGATCCGAACGAGGCGGCCCCGAGCCGCGGAAAGCGGAACTCGTGGTGCGGCGCGAACCAGCTGCGCTCGAACGGGAAGCCGGCGCGGTTGAGATCGCCTATCACCTCGTCGAAGTCCTCGGCCACGAAGTGCGGCAAGAGGAAGCGGTCGTGGAGCGAGGTTCCCCAGCGCACGAGCCGCCGCTCGAGCGGCCGCTCCCAGAACTCGGCCACCAGCGATCGCAGGAGGAGTTGCTGGGTGAGGCTCATGCGGGCGTGCGGGGGCATCTCGAAGGCGCGCAGCTCGAGCAGGCCCTGGCGCCCCGAGCCGCCCTCGGGGCTGTAGAGCTTGTCGATGCAGAACTCGGCGCGGTGGGTATTGCCCGTCACGTCGATGAGCAGGTTGCGCAGCGCCCGGTCGACCACCCAGGGTGGCGTCTCCTTGCCCGACTGGATCTGGGAGAAGGCGATCTCGAGCTCCGGGATGCTGTCGTTGCGCGCCTCGTCCACCCGTGGCGCCTGGCTGGTCGGGCCCACGAAGGTGCCGGAGAACAGATAGGACAGCGAGGGGTGGTTGTTCCAGTAGGTGAGCAGCGAGCGCAGGAGATCGGGGCGCCGCAGGAGTGGGCTGTCGCGCGGCGAGGGACCGCCGAGCACGATGTGGTTGCCGCCGCCGGTGCCGCTGTGGCGACCGTCGAGGTCGAACTTCTCGGTCGCGAGCCGGGTGAGGCGCGCGTCCTCGTAGAGGCCCACGGTGTTGTCGCGCAGCTCCTGCCACGACATCGCCGGGTGGATGTTGACCTCGATGACCCCGGGATCCGGGGTGATCTCGAACTTGCGCAGCCGGTAGTCGAGCGGGGGCGGGTAGCCCTCGAGACGCACCCGCATGCCGGAGTCGCGCGCGGTGTCCTCGATGGCGCCCACCAGCGCCAGGTAGTCCTCCACCATCCCCATGGGCGGGAGGAACACGTGCAGGATCCCGTTGCGCGGCTCGACGCACAGGGCGGTGTTCACGAAGCCGCTCGCCGCCGTGCCGCGGGGAGGGGGCGCGCCGCCCACGGTGGCGCCGGCCCCGGATCCGGCGCCTGGTCCGCCTCCTTGGCCATTCGGGCCGAACGGGTCGAGGCCCGAGCGCGAGGTGCCGAAGTGCGCCGCCACCGGCTCGGGCGGCAACCCGAGCTGGCGGGGCAGCGGGTCGCGCTTGGCGAGCGCGTCGACCTGGAAGACCGGCAGCCCGTCCTCGGGAACCGACCAGGGCAGGCCCTCGAGCGGGAGCCGATAGCCCATCGGCGAATCGCCCGGGAAGAGGAACAGGTTCTGGCGGCGCAGGAACCAGTGTCCGCTCTGCCAGCCCGGCCCGTTCGGGTTGCGCCGGAGCGGCAGCGCGTAGCCCACCACCCGGTTCAGGCCCTGATCGAAGATGCGGGCCAGGCGCTCGCGCTCCTGCTCGTCGGCCAGGTTCGACTTCAGGGGATCGACGTTCACCGGCAACCGCCGTTCGCGCCAGAGGTAGTACCAGGCGTCCTCGTAGCCCGGGATTGCGAGGCTCGGATCGACCCCCAGCCGGTCCCCGAGGTGGGTGACGAACGCGGCGGCGGCCTCGGGGCCGATGGTGCCGCCCCCCGCGCCGCTCCCGCCCTCGGCGAGATCTGCCGCGAGGAGCTGGGGATCGCGCCAGACCGGCTCGCCATCCGGACGCCAGTAGCACCCGATCGACCAGCGCGGCAGCTGCTCCCCGGGATACCACTTGCCCTGTCCGTGGTGCAGCACGGCGCCGGGAGAGAACCTGCGCATCAGGCGCCGCACCAGGTTGTCGGCGAGGCGCCGTTTGGTCGGCCCCACGGCCGCGGTGTTCCACTCGGCGCCGTCCGGATTGTCGATCGACACGAACGTGGGCTCGCCGCCCATGGTCAACCGCACGTCGTGTCGGCGCAGCCGATCGTCGACGATCTCGCCGAGGGAATCGATGCGGGCCCACTCCTCGTCGGAGTAAGGCTTCGTGACCCGCGGCTCCTCGCGCAGGCGGCGGACCGACATGCTGACGTCGAAGACCTCCTTGACCTTGTCGTCGTCGGAGGTCGGATCCCAGAGGAACGAGCCGGTGACCGGCGCGGCGGATTCGGGATCGGGGGTGCAGGCGAGCGGGATGTGGCCTTCGCCCGAGAACAGGCCGCTCGTGGCGTCGAGCCCGACCCAGCCGGCCCCCGGCAGGAAGACCTCGGTCCAGGCGTGCAGATCCGTGCAGTCCTGCTCCACCCCGGCCGGCCCCTCGATCGGCTTCTCGTCCGGCTTGAGCTGGATGGAATAACCGGAGGCGAAACGGGTGGCGTAGCCGAGATGCCGCAAGAGCTGGCAGAGCAGCCAGGCGAAGTCGCGGCACGAGCCGTGTCCGCCTTTCAGCGTCTGCTCGGGCGTCATCACGCCGGGCTCCATGCGGATGTCGTAGCGGAGGAGCTCGTTCACCTGGCGGTTGATGTCCACCAGCACGTCGACCGTGCGGCGGCCCGGGCGCGCGTAGAGGGATCGGGCGCGCTCGACCTGGGTGGCCACGAGCGGGGTGATGGGCAGCGTCTCGAAGTACGGCGCGAGCTCGCGCTTGAGCCCGGGCGCATAGTGGACCGGGTAGGTCTCGGCGGTGTCCTCGAGGAAGAAGTCGAACGGGTTGATCACCGTGAGCTCGGCGATCAGGTCGACCTCCACCTCGAGCAGCTCGGAGGGTTTCGGGAAAACCAGGCGGGCCTGGTAGTTGCCGAAGGGGTCCTGCTGCCAGTTCACGAAGTGCTGCGACGGCCGGATGGTCATCGAGTACGACAGGATCGGCGTTCGGCAGTGCGGGGCCGGACGCAGGCGCACGACATGCGGGGACAGCGTGATCAGTCGGTCGTAGCGATAACGGCTGACGTGGTGGAGTGCGACTTTAATGGAAAGACCTCACGGCAAAGAGACTCACCTTTGAATCTCGACGACACAACCTTCTGGGCGACGCGCGGGCGTCGGGATCGGTGTCACGACGTCGAGCGCGCGGAGAGAGTAACCTAATGCTTCGCGGTAAACGGCAGGTTTCGTACCGGTATGATCGTCGTAACACTGCGATCGCCCCATGGTGTACGGGAAACGCTTGCCGTAAATTGCATACCGGTGATTCCCTCCCTACTCGATGGATACAAGCCAATCCCGGGAACCTACGACGAGATGGTCGACGTCGAAGGCAAGCCTCGCGCCCACGCGCGCACCGCCGCGGACCTCCTGCGCAACCTGACCGGGGACGAGTTCGCGCGCTGCCAGTCGCTCGCGGAGCTGGCCCTCGCCCAGCAAGGCGTCACGTTCTCGGTCTACTCCGATCAGCGTGGCTCGGAGAAGGTGATGCCGGTCTGTCTCGTGCCACGGGTCATCTCGGCCGCCGAGTGGGTTCAGACCGAGAAGGGGCTGGTCCAGCGGCTGCGCGCCTTGCAGATGTTCCTCGACGACGTGTACGGAGAGCAGCGCTCGGTGCGCGAGGGGATCATCCCCGCCAACCTGATCGAGCAGTCACGGCAGTACATCCCCAAGCTGCGCGGGTTGCGCCCGGCGGGTGGCATCCGCATCCACATCGCGGGCGTCGATCTGATCCGGGATCCGGCGGGCACCTTGCGGGTCCTCGAGGACAACCTGCGAACCCCGTCGGGGGTGTCGTACGTGCTCGAGAACCGGACGGTCACCAAGCGGGTGTTCCAGCACGCGATGAACCAGTCCGGCGTGCGGCGCGTGGACGAGTACCCCACGCAGCTCGCCGAGACCCTGCGGTCGGTGTCGCCGCGCGATCCGGAGACGGCCACGCCCGTGGTGCTGACCCCGGGACCGTTCAACTCGGCGTACTTCGAGCACAGCTTCCTGGCGCGCTCGATGGGGCTCGAGCTGGTGGAGGCGACCGACCTCTTCGTGGACGGCAACGTGGTCTTCGTGCGCACGACCGAGGGGCCGCGGCGGGTGGACGTCATCTACCGCCGCACCGATGACGCCTACCTCGATCCGGAGTTCTTTCGGCCCGACAGCTTGCTCGGCGTGCGGGGCTTGATGCGGGCCTACGCGGCGGGGCAGGTGGCCCTGGTGAACGCGCCCGGCAATGGCGTCGCGGACGACAAGGCGACCTATGCATACGTCCCCGACCTGATCCGCTTCTTCTTGTCGGAGGAACCCATCCTGCAACAGGTGCGCACCTACGTCTGCGCACGCAAGGACGACTGCCAGTACGTCATCGAGCATCTCGGCGAGCTGGTGGTCAAGGCGGTCGACGAGGCGGGCGGCTACGGGATGCTGATGGGTCCCCAGTCGACGGCGGCGGAGCGGGAGGAATTTCGAGGGCGCATCCTGGCGGATCCGCGGCGCTACATCGCGCAACCCCGCATCGAGCTGTCGACCAGCCCGACGTGGATCGCGGACAAGCGCTGTCTCGAGCCGCGGCGGGTGGATTTGCGCCCGTTCATCTTGAGTCGTCCATCGGGGATCTGGGTCCTTCCCGGCGGGCTCACGCGGGTCGCCCTGAGAGAGGGATCGTACGTGGTGAACTCCAGTCAAGGCGGTGGCTCCAAGGACACCTGGGTGGAGGCCACCCGATGATTTCTCGCGTGGCGGATCATTCGTTCTGGGTTGGCCGGTACCTGGATCGGGCCGAGAGCACCGCGCGCCTCTTGCAGGTGACGCGTTCGCTGGCCTTCGACGCCGAGCTCACCTCGCTCGAGTGCTGGCGCCCGCTGGTCACGGTGTCCGGCCAGTTCCCGGACTTCTCGGAGCGCTTCGGCGCGGACGCGGTGGGGGACGGTGAGACCGTCCAGCGCTACATGACCTGGTCGCCCGAGAACCCGGTGTCGATCCGCTCGTCGGTGCGCAGCGCCCGCGAGACCGCCCGGTCGATCCGCGAGGTCTTGAGCCGGGACATCTGGCAGGCCACCAACGAGCTGTTCTTGTGGTTCATGGGTGAGGAGGCCTCCGCCCGCTACATGCAGGATCGCGACGACGTGTTCCGGCAGGTGCGGGCGTCGACCCAGCTGTGCCTGGGGCTCGTGCGCAGCACGATGCTGCATGACGCGCCCATGGATTTCCTGTGGCTCGGGGTGTTGCTCGAGCGGGTGGGGCAGACGGCGCGCATCCTCGACATGCACCACCACATGCTGTCGGGTGCCGATGCCCACCACCAGATCTTGCAGACCGCCCTGTGGCTCTCGCTCTTGCGGGCCTGCTCGGGCTTCGAGGCCTTCATGCGCCGGAACCACGGACGGGTGAGCCGGGGCGCGGTGGTGTCGTTCCTCATCAGCGAGGTGGCCTTCCCGCGCTCGCTGCTGTACTGCACCCGCTCGGCGCTGGGGGTGATGCGGCGAATCTGGCCGGGGGCAGCCTCGGACGGGGCCCTCGACGCCATCGAGCGGATGGCCGCCCTCGACGCCTGGATCGTCAAGGAGACCAACGAGCCGGCTCCGGACGACATTCATCCCCTGCTGACCCACGTCGTGGATCAGGTGTCGCTGGTCTGCCAGGCGGTGCAGCACGGCATCACCGGCCCGACCGCGCCACTCGAAGTGAACACCTCCGCCCAGCAGCAGTGAGGGGCACCCAACGATGACGCAGGTTTCCGACGGGGGAATGGCGTGTTTCGGCGGTGTTTAATCTTGGCGCAGATGCGGCTTGCGTCTTTCGCAACGAGCAGGCGGCGAGGCATAACGGAAAGTCATGTCCGTCATTCCTACGATGCCCGCCAGTGCGGCCTTCGCCGCTCGTGACTTGACCACGGCCGTCCGCCGCCGCGTCGGACCGACGCTCGACGAAGCCACCTTCCGGCGGTGCGTGCTCGATCACCTGCTCTACACCTGCGCCAAGGATCCCTCCGACGCCACCACCGTGGACTTCTACCGGGCCATGGCCCACACCATCCGCGATCGGCTGGTGCAGCGCTGGATCGCTACCCAGCGGACCTATGCGACCGAGGACGTCAAGAAGGCGCACTACCTGTCCTCGGAGTTCCTGACCGGGCGCAGCCTCGGCCTCTGCCTCATCAACCTCGGTCTGTACTCGACCGCGGAGAAGATCGTCGCCGAGCAGCGCCTCGATCTGGCCGACGTGCTGGAGCAGGAGGGCGATCCGGGCCTCGGCAACGGGGGCCTCGGGCGGCTGGCCGCCTGTTTCATGGACTCGCTCGCCACCCTCGAGCTGCCGGCCATGGGGTACGGCATCCGGTACGAGTTCGGGATCTTCGAGCAGCGCATCGAGGACGGACAGCAGGTCGAGCGGCGCGACAACTGGCTGCAGTACGGCAACCCCTGGGAGTTGCCCCGGCACGAGGACGCGCAGCTCGTGAACTTCTACGGACACGTGAACACCCACCGCGGGCTCGACGGTCGGCTGGTCTATCAGTGGGTGGATGGCAAGCAGGTGATGGGGGTGCCCTACGACTCGTTCATCGTCGGGCACGAGACCAACACCGTGAACACCCTGCGCTTGTGGGCGGCCCGGGCCACCCGCGACTTCGATCTGCAGCTCTTCAACGAGGGGGACTACCGGCGGGCGGTCGAGGAGAAGATAGACACCGAGAATATCTCCAAGGTCCTGTATCCGAACGACCAGACCGAGGACGGCAAGACCCTGCGGCTCAAGCAGCAGTACTTCTTCGTGGCCTGTTCGATCGCCGACATCGTCAAGCAGTACAAGCGCCGGCACACCACCTTCCAGGAGTTCCCCGACAAGGTCGCGATCCAGCTCAACGACACCCACCCCTCGATCGCGGTGGCCGAGCTGATGCGGGTGCTCCTCGACCAGGAGGGCCTCGACTGGGACGCGGCCTGGGAGATCACCGAGAAGACCCTCGGCTACACCAACCACACCCTGATGCCGGAGGCGCTGGAGAGGTGGGCGGTGCCGCTGATGGAGAAGCTGCTGCCGCGGCACATGATGATCATCTACGAGATCAACCACCGGTTCCTGCGCCAGGTGCAGACCCGCTGGCCGGGCGACGTCGAGCGGATGTCGCGCATGTCGGTCATCGACGAGGCGGGGTCGAAGTACGTGCGGATGGCCAACCTCGCGACGGTGGGGGCCCACAAGGTCAACGGGGTGGCGCGTCTGCACACCGAGCTGGTCAAGGCGCAGCTTCTGCCCGACTTCAACGATCTGTGGCCGGAGAAGTTCAACAACAAGACCAATGGCGTGACGCCGCGGCGCTGGTTGCTGCACGCCAACCCGCGCCTGTCGCGCCTGCTGATCCAGCTGCTCGGGGACAACTGGACCCGCCACCAGCTCGGTGATCTGCAGCGTCTGCGCGAGTTCGCCAACGACGACGCGGTGCTGGACAAGCTGTGGCAGGTGAAGCTCGAGAACAAGCGCGATCTGGCCCGGCTGGTGCACCGCTCGACCGGGGTGACGCTGTTGCCGGAGTCGATGTTCGTGGTCCAGGTCAAGCGGATCCACGAGTACAAGCGCCAGCTCCTGGCCTGCTTGCAGATCGTGTCCCACTACCTGTGGCTCAAGGCCCACCCTGGGGTGCGGACCACGTCGCGGACCTACCTGTTCGCCGGGAAGGCCGCGGCGGGCTACGCCATGGCCAAGCTGCACATCAAGCTCATCAATGACGTGGCGGCGGTGGTCAACAACGATCCGGACGTGCAGGACGCCATCAAGGTCTGCTTCGTGCCGAACTACGGGGTCACCCTGGCGCAGGCCATCATCCCGGCGGCGGATCTCTCGGTGCAGATCTCGCTGGCCGGGACCGAGGCCTCGGGGACCAGCAACATGAAGCTCGCGCTGAACGGCGCACCGACCATCGGGACCCTGGATGGCGCCAACGTGGAGATCCGGGAGGAGGTCGGTCCCGAGAACTTCTTCCTGTTCGGGCTCGAGACCCCGGAGGTGAAGGCCCTGCGCGCCCAGGGCTACGATCCGATGACGTACATCGCCCGCAGCCCGGCGCTGGCGGAGGCCATCGCGCTCATCGAGTCGGGGTTCTTCAGCCTCGGCGAGCCCGAGCGCTTTCGCCCCATCGTGAACGCGCTGCGCGGCCACGATCCCTACCTCGTCTGTGCGGACTTCGACGCCTACGTGGACGCCGAGGGGCGGGCCGCCGAGGCGTTCGAAAACCGGCGGCTGTGGGCGAGGATGGCGCTCTTCAACATCGCCGGCGCCTCCAAGTTCTCGAGCGACGCCACGGTCAGCCAGTACGCGGCCGACATCTGGGGCGTCCGGCCGATCACCATCGAGTTCGACGGCCCGGCTGGGTCCTGAGCCGTCGGAAGACCGAGGGCTCCGTCGCCCTCAGGCCAGCGGGGCGGCCTGGAACCGGGCCACCTCGGCGGCGGGATCCGCGACCTCGATGATGAGCTCGGCGAAGCGCTCGTCGGCGAGGATCACCTGGATGGCGTTCTCGGCGTGCCGGCCGACGTCCCAGAAGGTGCGGCGCCCGTCCCGGTAGAACGTCCCCGCCACCAGGAGCCCCGGCAGGTGGGTCCCGGGCAGCCGGATACCCTTCCACCGACGACCGACGAGGTCGGGATCCGCGCGGCGCACGTCGAGGATGTGCGCGAGGGGGATCTCGAGCTCGCGGCGGAAGGCCAGGAGCCGGTGCAGACCCCGCACCGAGAACACGGCCTTCGAGCCCTGGATCGTGATGGTCACCATGTCCATTCGGCCCCGACGGATCGCTTCATCGCTTTCGCAGCACCGCGAGCAGGCGGAAGGCCATCCGGTCCAGCAGCGCGCGCGGGAGTCGTCTTTCCACCGCCTCGAGCTTCCGCCAGATCCACATTGGAAGCAACGGAGGGTGCGAAAATCCACCGGAGGCGGCGTAGCAGGGCCCGGCCATCTTCTCGAGGCTGACGAGCTCGAGGCCCGGATGGCGGCGCTCGAAGTCCGCGCGCTGGCGCCCGAACAGCAGGGTGGCGATGGCCTGGTTCGAATCGAAGGGATCCTTTGCTCGCGCCCTCGGCGCGGGTTGCGCCTGCGCGCCCACCCCGCCCCCGGCATTCGTGGCAGCGGGCGGCGGCAGATCGAGCACCCGGGCCGAGAGATCGACGGGCTCCTCGTGGAGGAGCTTGTAGACCGGGTACGACAGCGGGCTGATGTAGGGATCGCAGATCACGATCAGGCCACCGGGCGCGAGCGCGCGCTCGGCCTCGGCGAAGAATCGCGCCGGCGAGGCCAGGTGATGAAGGACGTCGAACAGCACCAGCGCCGCCAGTTCCCCGGCGGCGAACGGCAGCTGGTCGGCTCCGATCTCGCGGTGGTGCCAGGGTGCGCCGACGAGGTCGGTGAGCAGCAGGCCCGGGATGAACTCCGCCGAGAACCCCGCGCCCGACCCGAGCTCGACCCGCTGACCGGGCGGCGCCCCTTCGAGCAACTGGCCGATCTGCCCATACCAGCGGGCGTAGAGCAACCGCAGGGCCGGGTTTCGCTCCCAGGCGGCCCGGTGTCGTCGAAACCGCTCGAGCGTGGCGGCGCGCTGCGCGGCCGTGAGACCACCGTCCCCGACGGGCGACGACGCGGGGACCGGTCTTCCGGGCGGGAGGCTCATCGGGGGCAAGGAGACCGGCGAAGGCACACGGGCGGGCGGCGGGCTACTGCGCGAGCGCTGCGTCGATGGCGGTGCGGAGCTCGGCTGCGTCGGGCTGGACCTGGGCCGCGAACTCGCGGATGACCTGCCCATCCTTGCCGACCAGGTACTTGTGGAAGTTCCACTTGGGGGCGCCGTGGTGGGCCGTCAGGAAGGTGTAGACCGGGGACTGTCCATCCCCCTTGGTCTTGATCTTCGCGAACATGGGGAAGGTCACCCGATACTTGAGGCTGCAGAACTTCTTGATGTCCGCCTCCGCGCCGGGCTCCTGACCGCCAAAGTCGTTGGAAGGAAAGCCGAGCAGCACGAAGCCCTTGCTCTGGTACTCCTCCCACAGCTTCTCGAGCCCCGCGTATTGCGGGGTGTTCCCGCACTCGGAGGCGGTGTTGACGACCAGGGCCACCTTACCCTTCCAGCGAGACAAAGGGGTGGGTACGTGGTCGATGGAATCGGACGAGAGATCGAAGAACGACATGGCTTTCTCCTTGGGCGAATGCCTGGGCGGCGGCGTCTGCGCGGTCGTGATCCTCGCCGCGAGGAGGACGGGCGCCACCACCCCCAGCGCGGCGACCAGGCCGGTGCGGACGAGGCGGTGGGTGCGGGGGTGGTTCGCGCCGGGCATGAGGGGGAGGTGTTACCACACGAACGTGTCCGCGACACGGTGTCCCGAGGTGTCGGCCGGTGTCCCCAGACCCGCCAGGCGACCCCCAGGGTCAGTCGAGGGTGATGCCCTGACCATTGTGGAGGATGGTCACCACGCCTTGCCAGCCGCGCTCGCGCACCAGCGCGCGCAGCCATTCTTCCGGCTCGTCGATGGGCTCGTAGCCGACGTCGAAGGAACCGAACCCCACCGGGACGAGGCGCGCCGCCCTCAAGTCCTCGAAGGCGTACAGCGCGTCGAGCGGGGACAGGTGATCGCGGCGGCGGGCCGCGGGCTGGTACCCAGAGACCGGGAGCACCGCGACGTCGATCCTCCGGGAGTCTCCGGCCGCGAGCTCGCGGAATCCGGAGAAGTATCCGGTCGGGCCGGCGAGGTAGAGGGTGTGCCCCTCGCCGCGGATCAAGTGTCCCGAGGACTGGAGCCAGCGACCGTGGGCTGACGGTCCGCTGACCGGGGTCGCGGTGATCTGGAGGTCGGCGTAGCGGAAGGTCTCGCCCACCGCCAGCTCGACCACCCGAGCGAGCCCGAGGCGATGGCGATGGATGCGCGGGCCGCAGCCGCGGGGCACCACCAGCGTCGCGGTGCGTGGGAGGCGTCGCAGCGAGGCGATCGCCAGACGGTCGCGGTCGGTGCTGGAGACCAGCGCCAGCTCGACGTCGGAGAGATCACAGTCCGCGAGGACCGCGCCTCGGGCCCGGCGCAGGCCGCCCATCCAGTCGCCGAGCAGTGGATCTACGAGGACGCGGGTGTTGCGGGTGGTCAACATCACCGTGGCGTGACCCACGAGCGTGAGCGCGACGACCCCAGGGGCAGCGCGAGGGATCGATTGCGGTGGGCTCACCACGGGGGCGGTCCAGAGCCGGCTCCAGGAGCGGCGCAACATGCCGAGCGACAGGACGGCCGACAGCGCGCCGAAGCTGCGCCCCCGGTGGGCGAGGTCGAGCAGCCTGCGGCGCTCGCCCAGCTCGAGGACGGCGCCAGCGCTGGGGTCGTCGCCGAGAGTCACTGCCGCCATTGTGCAGGCGCCCCGGGCGGCGGGCAACCACGGCGGACACGAGCCTGGCGAGCCTGGCCGAAGCGCCGGGCGCGGTTCCGTGGTAGGTCTTGCCTCCCGACCGTGCCCTCCCCCAACGCACCCGTGGTCATCCTGGGTGGCGGATTGACCGGCATCTCCGCCGCCATCCACCTTCGTCGCCCGTGGACCCTGTTCGAGGCGGAGGCGCGCCTCGGGGGACACGCGCGCACCGACGAGCGGGAGGGCTACCGGTTCGATCGCACCGGCCACTGGTTGCACCTGCGCGATCCGCAGGTGCAGCGGATGGTCGACGAGCTGCTGCCGGGCCAGATGGCCACCGTGGCCCGCAAGGCGCGTATCTTCTCGCACGGGCGGCTCACCCGGTACCCGTACCAGGCCAACCTGCATGGATTGCCGCCCGAGATCGTGAAGGAGTGCCTGCTCGGGGTCGTGGAGGCGGAGGTGGCGAGCGCGCGGCGCGCGGCGGCGGCGGCGGCGGCGGCGGTAACGGACCCGGAGGCCGAGCCGACCAACTTCGAGGAGTATTGCCTGCGGCACTTCGGCGCCGGGATCTCGCGGCACTTCATGATCCCCTACAACGAGCGGCTCTGGGGGACGTCGCCACGGGACATCACGGCCGCCTGGTGCGCGCGCTTCGTGCCGCGCCCGAACCTCGAGCAGGTGATCGCCGGCGCGGTGGGCGCGGGCCCGCCGGAGCTCGGGTACAACATCTCGTTCCGCTATCCAAAGGCGGGCGGGATCGAGACCTTCACCCGCGCCCTGCAGACGCGGATGGCGGGCGGGCAAGTCCACACGTCGTCCACCCCGGACGTGGTCGACTGGCGGCGCAAGCAGATCGAGGTGGGGGGCGAGCGGATCTCCTACGAGGCCCTGGTCTCGACCATCCCGTTGCCTGAGTTGCTGCGACGGATGCCGGAGCTGCCGGCCGAGATCGAGGCCGCGGCGAGCCGTCTGCGGTGCACCACCCTCACGTACCTGAACCTGGCGACGCGCACCACGCCGCCGGCCGATTTTCACTGGATCTACGTCCCCGAGCCGAAGTACCCCTTCTACAGGGCCGGTGTCTACAGTAACGCCATGTCGTCGATGGCCCCGACGGGGGGCGCTTCTCTGTACGTCGAGATGGCGGCGCGCGGTCCCGTCTCAGAGGCGGATCTGCGCGGGGCGTTTGCCGGGCTGGTCGAGGCGGGTGCGCTGCGCAGCCCGGCCGACGTGCTGTTCGCGGAGCCACGCGAGATCAAGTACGCCTACGTGATCTTCGACCACGCGTACTACGCCGCCACCCAGGCCATCTTTGCCTTCCTCGATGCGCACCAGATCTTTCCGCGCGGGCGGTACGGGGCCTGGACCTACAACGCCATGGAGGACTGCGTGCTCGCCGGGCGGGAAGTGGCCGAGACCATCGAGAATCGGCTCGACCGGGTCGCCCGGCTCGATCGTCCGTCCGCCGCCGACTCATCCGCCGCCGCCGCTGCGCCCGCATCTGCCCGAGGACCACGAAACCCATGAACGCCAGTGTCCCGACTCCGAGTCCACCCGTGGCCCCGCATGTCTCCATCGTGATCCCTGTCTACAACGAGCAGGGAATCCTGCAGGGGTCGGTCCTCGAGCTGCAGCAGAAGCTGCGGCCGTTCGGCTGGAGCTACGAGATCGTGCTCTGCGAGAATGGCTCACGCGACCGGACGGTGGAGATCGGCAAGCAGCTGGAAGCCGAGATCCCCGAGGTGCGCATGATCTCGGTGGGACAGCCCAACTACGGGCTCGCCCTCAAGACCGGGATCCTCGACGCCCGCGGGACCTTCGTGATCTGCGACGAGATCGATCTGTGCGACACCGAGTTCTACGCGCGGGCGCTGGCCCTGCTCGAGCGGAGCGACACCGAGCTGGTGGTGGGCTCGAAGACCATGGTGGGCTCGCACGATCAGCGCCCGGCGTTTCGCCGGGTGGCCACCCGGGTCTACAACGGGATGCTGCGCGCGGTGTGCCGGTACCCGGGGACGGACACCCACGGGCTCAAGGCCTTTCGCCGGCAGGCCCTGCTCGCCACCGCGCAACGGTGCGTGCTCGACCGCGACGTGTTCGCGAGTGAGTTCGTCATCCGGGCGCACCGGGAGGGCATCAAGGTCCTCGAGATCCCCTTCGCGGTGAGCGAGAAGCGCCCCCCTTCCATCAATCTCCTGAAGCGCGTCCCGCACGTCGTCAAGAGCGTGATCCGCCTGGCGATCTCGGTGCGCGAAACCTGAAGGCCGCGGATCCAGACCCGGTACCGCCAATCGTGAAGTCACCGGGCCTGCTCGGGCGATTCCCCACGGATGAAGGCCGAACCCCGCCCTCCATACGATCCCCTCGCCCCGCGGAGCTCCGGTGGGTCGTAGCGGCCCATCCCTACGGATGAAAGTAAGAGTGGGGCCCCTCTCCCTAGCCCTTGTATGTATCGGGGACGTGGCTCGCT
>CAZIOH010000029.1:0-68356 GCA_964540815.1 uncultured Myxococcales bacterium
AGAACTTCTCGTAGTAGAGCGGATCGTCGGGGATGTGCATCTTGCGGTACTTGCCCACCGGCGTCCCGTCGCTGTCGATGATCACCGCGGTGTTGTGGTAGAGCCCCGCCGCCCGCCGCTCGAAGAGCGAGGCGACGATCACGATCTTGCGCTCACGGGCCACCGCCGCCAGCGCGGTGGTGCTCGGGCCCGGGATCGGCTCCGCCAGATCGAACTTGGCGTGGTCCTCGGTCTGACAGAAGTACTGGCTGCGGAAGAGCTCGGGCAGGCACACGATCTCGGCCCCGCGCCCGGCGGCCTCGTGGATGAGCTCGATGGCCCGCGACAGGTTGCGGGCCCCATCGGGGGTGCAGCGCATCTGGACCAGGCCGAGCTTGAAGGTACGCGGAGGCTGGGTTCGAAGCATGGCGCTCCGTCCTATCGCGATCTCAGCCGCCCATGCAACCGACGATGTTGCGAATCATGCGATCCGCCGCCGGGAGCGCGGCGGGCGCCAGCCGGGCGGACTCGGCCACCACCTCGGCGGGGCCGGCCGGGCCCCGGGCGCTGCGCACGAAGTCGGCGTCCTCGCGCGCCCACCGCGCGGCGGTCGCGCCGTCCACCTCGACGTGGAACTGCAGGCCGAACACCCGCTCGCCGAGGCGGAAGGCCTGGTTCCGGCAGCGGGCGCTCGACGCCAGGTGCACGGCGCCGGGGGGCAAGTCGAAGGTGTCGCCGTGCCAGTGCAGGACCGTCATCTGCTCGGGAAGCCCCGCGAGCGCGGGCTCGCGTCCGAGCCCGTGCAGGGTGATGGGCGCCCAGCCGACCTCGCGCACGGGCACGGGCCGGCCCGCGGCGTCGGGCTCGGGTCCGACGTTGGGAAAGACCCGCGCCCCGGCGGTGTGCGCCAGGAGCTGCGCGCCGAGGCACACCCCGAGGATCGGGTTTCCCTGCCGGAGCGCCCGCTCGATGAGCGCGATCTCGCGCGGCAGGAACGGGAAGCGCGGATCGGCGCGATCGGCTACCCCCATCGATCCCCCCATGATCACCAGCAGCTCTTCGGGCGCGAGCGCGGTCGGCACCGGGTCGGCGAAGGCGGCCACCACCTCCAGCGCGACCCCAGTTTCGGCGAGGATCTCGGCGATGCGGGCGGGACCCTCCATCTCCACGTGTTGAATGACGAGCGCCCGGCGCATGCCGCAACTTACCCGAGCCGAGCCACGAGAGCGAGCCGGCAAGAAACCCGATCGTGGTGGTGGAATCTCGACGGTTGGCCCCTGGCCTGTCCTAAACCGCGCCCGCCGCCTTCGCCCACCCGGGCAGCGGCGCGGAGATGACCACCGCCTCGCCCGTGACCGGGTGCACGAAGCCCACGGACCAGGCGTGCAGGTGGAACTCGGCGTCGGCCAGGGCGCGGGGCGCGCCGTAGCGCGTGTCCCCCACCAGCGGAAACCCGGCGGCCGCCAGGTGGGCCCGCACCTGGTGCGGGCGCCCGCGGTGCAGCTCGGCCACCACGAGCGCGGTGGCCTCCGTCTCGGCCACCACCCGCCAGCGTGTCTCGGCGGCGAGGGGTCGGCGTCCGCCTCCGCCGACCCGCACGGTCCCACCGGCGCGTCCGGTACGGCCGATCGCCGCGTCGATCCTACCCACCCGAGGTGGGTGACCGTTGACCTCGGCCAGATACCGCTTGTTGCACACCTCGTCAGCGAGGGCCTGTCGCATCGACATCCACGCGGCACGCGAGCGCGCCGCCAGGAGCACGCCGCTCGTGCCCTGGTCCAGGCGATGGACGAGCCCGCCCTCGCGCGCGTCGGGAGAGGCGCCCGCGCATTCGGGAAAGCGCGCGACGATGGCGCTCGCTGCCGTTCCCACTTCATCGAGGCCGAGTGGGTGGGAGGCGATGCCCGGCGGCTTGTCGACCGCCACCAGTTGGTCGTCGCAGTAGAGCACCGGGAGCACGATCGAAGGGTCGGGTCGAATCCCCGTCCCCGACGTCCCCGTCGTCTCGCTCGACGACGTCGTCGGCTCCTCGAACTCCAGCGCGGACCCCGCCGCCAGACGGTCCCCCTTGCGGGCCAGCCGACCGTCGACCCGCACCTCGGCCGTCACCCAGCGTCGCCGTGCCTCGGCCACGCTCACCTTCCAGAGGCTCGCCAGGAAGCTGTCGGCGCGTCGCCCGTCCGCGCCCGGCTCGATCCGCACCACGGAGCGTCGACCGGGCGCTCGCGCCGCGCTCTCCTCGGTGCTCACGTGGCTGGGCTCATCGGGGCTTGCGGCTCACGCCCTTTCCAGGTGAGCCGATCGCCCCGGGTGCCGCCGGCGGAGCGTTGCGCGATCGGGCGTCGGTCTTCGATCCGTCGGCCTTGCGCACCGGAGCCTTGGGCTTCTCGCCGGGCCGGGGGCCCTTGCCACCGATCGCGGCGCCCGAGCCGCTCGCGCCTCCGCTGGCCTTCGGCCGCGCGGATGTCCCGGGTTTGTCCGGCACGGGGCGCACCTCCGCCAGCTTGCGCTCGGTCGGTTGTCGGAGCGACGGGAGCTTGGCTCGAGTCGGAGCTTCCGCTCGATTCATCCCCTGGGCGCTCCCTTTGGCCGTCCACTTGGCGCCCGCCGGCGCCGGCGCCAGCGGCGGCCGCGGCGCCGGGGTCGACGCCGGGCGGGCCGAGACGGTGGTGGAGACCTTCGCCCCGGCGACGCGATCGTGCTCCCGATCGCGCTGGCGGCGCGGATCGATGGCCATTCCGCGCGCCACCTCGCGCAGGGGTCCACCGGTGGGCGAGTAGACCACGATCTGCTGGCCGCCCTGCAAGTCGGTGCTGGACGAGAATCGGTTGATGCGGGCCAGATCGCCCACCGTCAGCCCGTACCGGCGACCGACCTTGGCCAGGGTGTCGCCCGCCCGCGCCTCGACCACCAGCCGCTTCTTCCCGCGGCGCGCCGCCTCGAGCTCGAGGAACTCGCGCGAGCCGAGGGTCACCACCCGCACCTGGGCCGGGTCGAGCAAGACCACGTTGCGCGGATCGAAGTCCTTGCGCACGAAGATCTGCAGCACCATCCTCGGGTGGATCTTGGCGCTGGCATCGAGGTTGTTCCATTCCACGAGATCGTCCACCCGGACACCGAAGACCTCGCCGATCTCCTCGAGGGTGTCGGCGTCCCGGGTCCGGTAGAACACCCGCTCGCGCCCCTCGTAGTTGAACACCCGGTCCGGGATCGCCACCAGGATCTCGTCGTCGTCGCTGCCAGCGGCTCCTGCTCCGGCTCCGACATTGGCGGCCTCGCCGCCAGCGGTCGCGGTGGCCGGTCCCACCGCTGTCCCATCGCGGGCTCCTCCGCCTTCCCGGCTCGCCTCGCGCCGCCGCGGAACGAGCAGCGCCACGCCCGCGCGCAGCTCGGAGCCATCCTTGACGCCGTTCAGCCGGCGGAGCTCGCGGACGCTCGTGCCCCGCGCCCTCGCCAGCGACTCCAGGGTCTCCCCGAAGCGCAAGGTCACCGTGTCGAGGCGATCGCCGTCGCCCGACCGGCCACCGGCCGCTCGGTCCCGCTCGAAGCTCTCCGCGTAGAGCTCGCGCGATCCGACCGGCAGGCGCAGGCTGTAGGTGGGCCGGTCGGGCGGCGCTCGGTCCCGGGCGAGCTGCGGATTGAGGGCGGCGAGGGCCTCGGGTCGCGCCGCGATGGCGCGCGCCACGGTTGCCAGACTGGTGCCGCCCGGGACATCCACCCGCTCGAACGCGAACGGGGGATCGGGCACGAGATCGCCGAATCCAAAGGCCTCAGGATTGTGCCCGACGATGGCCGCCGCCAAGATCTTGGGGACGTAGAGGCTCGACTCCCAGGGTAACCCAGCCTCGTGCCGGCAGAGCTCCCAGTAGTCGTTGGTGTTGTATCGCGTGATGGATTGCAGGACCGCCCCGTAGCCGGCGTTGTACGCGGCGAACACCAGGTGCCACGAGCCGAACCGGACGTAGAGATCCTTCAAGTAGCGGGCGGCGGCCTCCACCGAGCGCTCGGGATCGCGGCGGGCGTCCAGCCAGTAGCCGACCTCGAGGCCATACGCGCGGGCCGCGCCGGGCATGAATTGCCAGATGCCACCGGCGCCGACCCGGGAGCGTGCGCCGGTGTCGAACCCGCTCTCGACCATGGCCAGGTACAGCAGATCCTTCGGGAGCCCTTCCTTGTCGAGGGTCGCTTCGATGAGCCCCCGAAAACGGCCCGCCCGGCGCAACCAGGTACCCATGATGGCGTGGCCCCGGGGATGGCTGCGAAAGAACTCCAGATAGTGCAACACCGTCGGATCCCAGCGCACGGGGAGCTCCGGGAGCTTGAGGCTGCGCAGCCACTCCGAGTCGGGGAGGGCCGGCGCGCGACTCGCGGCCGAGCCCGCGCCGGGCGTCGCGCCACGCTCGGGTGACCGCAGAACCTCGGGCACGTCCCCGCTGCCTTCCCAGCGGCCGGGAAGCTCGGGCGGCGCCTCTTCGGGCGCGTCGGTGTCGCGCACGCTGGCGGTGCCACCGCTTCGCGAGAACGTCTGCTCCTCGAACTGTCGGAGCTCGCTCAGCTCCGGGCTCTCGAGGCTCTCGTCGACCGCGGAGCCGCGAACCGCGCGCCGCTCGGACGCGCTCTCGCGATCCTTGTCCTGCGGCTGTGCGTGCGGCCCGGTCACCGGCTCGCTCGTCGGCTCGCCGGTCGGCCTTGGCTTGCCCGCCGCCCGGCTCGGCGCGCCGCTGCCAGCCGACGCGCCCGCGGCCGCCGAGATGACCAAGAAGGTCAGGATGGTGGTCGCGCGTGAAGACATCGATCGTCGGCGGGGCCCGCGCTGGCGCGCCCAGCACAGCCGGCGCAGCCCGCGGGCAGCACCCAGGCAAGCGCACGCGTCCGGCCGAACCAACCGGGTCCACGACATCGACAAGAGCGGATCGTACTGGACCTGCTCCGGGCACGCCAAAAAAGCGTTTGTTGCCTGCGTGGAACTGTGCGCTAGAGTCAGCGCATGCCTTTCGGCATGGGTTTCGGAGAGCTGGTCCTGGTCCTCGTGATCGTGCTCGTCGTCTTTGGGTCGACCAAGTTGCCCCAGCTCGGCGATGGGCTCGGTCGCGCGATCAAGAACTTCAAGCGCTCGGTGGGCGCCTTGAACGAGATCGACGTGACGCCGAAGCGCGAGGTCGACGCGGCCAAGTCCAACCCGGCGACGCCGGCCAAATCGTCCAAGGACAGCAGCAGCTCGTAACGCGCACGCGCGGCGCGCGCGGTGCGCGGAACCTACAGGCCCGCAATGCCGACGCGCGCAACGCTGACGGTCGTCCGTCCGTGCGCGCCCGAAGCGTCAAGCCGACGCCTGGAGCCCCGAAAATTCCCCTCACGGTCGTCGACCGTCGCGAGAGTGTCGAAGGTGGTTTCCGAGACCGGAGGGCCGAGTCCGTTTCATCGGTGTGACGCTCGGACGTCCCGCGCGGGAGCCTCGGGCGGAAAAGACGCGCATCGGCATGATGACGCCTCGTCTTTAACGAGGTGCGCTAACATATTGTTTTTAATCAGGAACTACATGGCAGACATGAACATTAGTGTCTTCAATATTACATGATTGACCCTTGTAATTTTGCGTGACACCATTAGACAATGAACACTGCACGCACCATCAAGCGCTATGCGAACAGGAAGCTCTACGACACCCGCGACAGTCGCTATGTGACGCTCGATCACATCGCGGCCATGGTGCGGGCCGGCGACGATGTCAAGGTCGTCGACAACACCACGCGTGCCGATCTCACGACGGCCACGCTGGCTCAGATCATCTTCGAGGAGGAGAAGAAGACCCCGCGGCTGACGGTGGCCGGCCTCCGGAAGATCATCCAGGCGGGCGTCGCGGCGCTCGGCGGTCCGGCTGCCGCGCCGAGCACCGCGCCAGCCAGCGTTCCTCCGGTCTCTCCCGAGCCATAGCGCGTCGCTTCGTTCGCGGAGCGGTCGGGGACCTGCTGGTCTCAGTGCGGCGTTGCCGTGGGCGTGGAGGACGGCGAGCCGGGAGCCTGATCACTCTCGATGACGTCCACCAGGGTATCGATGAGGTGCAAGATGGCCGGCGTCGGCAGCTGCGCGGATGTCGTCAGCGTGTCCAGCCTCGCGCCAGGGCGGGCGTCGCGCAGAGCGAGGAACACCGCCGCGCGCCCGTTCCAGAACGTGAACGATCCATCGTGGTGCCGCATGAGCCGCCGCCGCAGCAGCGGGTCGGCGAGCGCGATCTTTCCGTAGACACCGAGCTTGCGATCGAACGGTCGGTCGCCCGTCCGCACGCGCTCCATGCTGAGCCGGTTCTCAGGCGGCCGCGCCAGCCAGCGCTCGTGCGATTCGATCGCGGCGTCCGGCGTGTCGTCGCCGGGCATCCCCACCTCGGCGCGGACCGAATCGACCTGCCCATGCGTGCGGATGAATCTCAGGGAGACGGGATGGCCGCGCCGGACCGCCCGGATGCGGGAATCGTCGCTGTCGGGATCGTCGCCTGGGATGACCTCGATGAGCGCCGGCTCCATCTCGGGGCCGGGCGGTGGATCGGCGAGCGCCGCCGTCAACGAGCCGAGCAGCGCCCGCCACTGTCCGGGCGGTGAGCTCGACCAGGCTGCGGGCACCGCAGCCGCGGAGGCACGCACGCTCTCCCCGCGCGCGATGCCGGTGGCCATGGCCAAGAGCCCGCACAGGGCCAGCGAGAGCTCGACCGGAGACGACGTCTGGTAGCCGGCCAGACACACCAGCGCCATCCCGAGGCCCGTGAGTCGGGTGGGCCCGGCCTTGAGCAGGAGGGCGGTGCTGGTGGTGGCGAAACCGAAGAGTGCCAGGGCATACGCGAAGCCGAGCGGCGAGACGGCGTGTGGCAGCTCGATGCGCAGCCCGTAGAGCGCGATCGCCTGTACCAGATCGTAACGGCCGAGCAAGGCCACGAAGAAGAAGGCGCTGGCTCCCGCCGCGAACCCGAGGGCCGTGGCCAGGCGCGCCCGGGAGGTCCTGCCCACGAGCAGCAAGGTGGGCGAGCAAATCCCGGCCAGCAGCCAGGAGGCCTCGGCCAGCAGCAAGAGCCCGTTCGAACGTGGCGTGCCCTCGCGGGCCCAGCCGGAGCGCGCACCGATGGCGCTCGCCACGTGCAGCAGGTGCGGCAGGGAGAAGGCCGCCAACCCCAGCTTGGCGCGCAGCAGAGATCCCCGACCCAGGGGGTTCGCCGCCGGCAGACCCCAGAGCGCCGTGTTCACGAGCAGAATGACAAAGGCAAAACTGGTCTCGAGCGCCGTCAGGTAGCGCTCGGGCGTCCGTCCGAGCCACAGGGACAGGGCCACCAGCACCACGAACACCCCGGCCAGGAACCCGAGCGTGAGCCGGAACGGTCCGCGCGGATGAAGCTCGCCCCGTCGCAGCTGGCCGATGATGGCGATCGAGATGATGCCGATCGCGAGCACGCCCGAGAGGAACAGGAAGAACGGACCGACGCTGGGGAGCCAGCAGTCCAGGTTCGACCGGCATCCGGACGACAGGAACATGCGACCCACCAGGCGGTGAAACACGAACTCCAGCAGGGCCACGACCACCAGCACCGCGGTCAGGTTTCCGTAGGGCGTGCGCCTGGTCATCGAAGGGGCCGCAGTATAAGCCATCCGTCAAGCCATTCGCCCGAAAAGGCGCGTCATCCAGCGGCCGGTGTCCGCGTCGCTGGGCATGCCGCGCCAGGGCCAGATCGAATGACACCGGACGCCGCCGCGGCCCCCCAAACGGGGCCGCGAGCCGCGCTACCGATTGAGCCCGACGAGGCCATACCCCACGCGCGCGGCCCCGATTTCTCTGGGAAGAGAGGCCGGTCGAGCAGGGCCGGCGCCTCTCGTCGCCTGCCCGAAAAATGGTGATAGACTCAGTTTGAGAGGGATGCCTTGGTCAGCGTGACCGCCCGCAAGATTCGCGACAATGGTCGTGAGCACGGCTCGATGGGAGTCGGGCGGATCTATGCAGGGTACCTGGTGACCTATCCGAGCGTCGGACGTGGGATGGTGATCTTCCGTGACCCGAATGGCCACCGCATGGTCACGACCCCCGTGCGGCGCGTGCTCGGGGCGTTCGACGGCGACAAGCTCTACGTCGAGACGGAGAACTCCGTCTACCAGTTGACCTTCCGGGGCGAGCAGCAGGCCGAAGCCCCGCGCGCGGTCGCTTCGAACGCCACGTGATCACCCGGGCCCTGATCCTGGCCGCCGGGCGGGGGGTGCGCATCGGTGAGCCCGGGGTGCCCAACTGTCTGGCGCGCGTGGGCCACGCGTCGCTGCTGCGGCGGACGCTGCAGGTGCTCGGGCAGGCGGGCGTTCGGCAGATCGCCATCACGGTCGGGTGGCGCGGAGATCTGATCCGCCGCGCGGTGGCGGCCGAAGCCGAACGGGGGCTGCTCGATGCGCTCGGGCTCGAGGTCAGCTTCTTCGAGAACCCCGGTTGGGATGGACCGAACGGAGAGTCGGTGCGGGTGGCCCGCGAATTCGTGGAGCGGGAGCGTTGCCTGCTGGTCATGGCTGACCAGATCGCCGCGCCGGCGCTGGTCGAGGAGCTCTCTCGCGCGTCCGCCTCCGGAGACGAGTCGATCCTGTGCATCGATCGCGATCTCGCTCGGGTGTTCGATCTGGACGACGCCACCAAGGTCGCCACCCGCCCGGTCGCGCCCGGGCAGCTCCCGTCGCCCGCGCCGCCGCTCGCGCGGGTCCGCGCCATCGGCAAGCAGCTGGTCGACGCCGACGCCGACGCGGTCAGCGTGGGGCTATTCGTGATGGCGCCGTCCCTGCTGGCCGAGCTCGACCGCCTGGCCGAGCCATCGCTCACCGAGGGTGTGCAGGCCGCGGCGGACGCCGGCCAGGTGCTGGCCCACGACATCGGGACGCAGCTATGGCAGGACGTCGATTCGCCTCAGATGCGGCTGCACGCCGAGTGGCTGCTGCGGGTGTACGGGGACCAGCTGGCCGTGCCGGGCGCGGTGGCGGCGCAGGTCGCACCGTCACCCGCCGACGACACCATGGCCCTCGTGGATCGCCTGCTCACCCTCAAGGACGAGCCCGGACACGTCCTCCTCAATCCGGGTCCGGTGATGACCTCGGCGCGCGTGAAGGCGTCCCTGGTCCACCACGACGTGTGCCACCGGGACGCGGACTACTCGGGGGTGGTGCGGCGCCTGCAGGACAAGCTGCGTCCGGTGTTCGGGGCCTCGCCCGCGCACGAGATCCTCTTGCTCACCGGCTCGGGGACGGCGGCGATGGAGATGGCGATCACCTCGTCGTTGCCACCCGGAGGGCGCTTGCTGGTGGTCAGCAACGGGGCCTTCGGGGAACGGCTGGCCGAGATCGCCGCGCTGCACGCGATCCCGCACACCGTGCTGCGCACCCCCTGGGGGCAACTTCCGAATCCCATCGACGTGGGCCAGGCGCTCGATGCCCATCCCGACGTGGCGGCGGTGGCCATGATTCACCACGAGACCTCGGTGGGCCTGCTCAATCCAGTCGGGGCGGTCGGCCAGCTCTGTCGGCAACGGGACGTTCTGCTGATCGTGGACGCCGTGTCGGCGCTCGGCGCCGAGGACGTCGACGTGGTTCGTGACGGGGTGGGGATCGGGTTCTCGTCGTCGAACAAGTGCCTGCACGCCATCTCCGGCGTCTCCTTCCTGTGCGTCGCCCCCCACGTCTGGGAGCGGATCGAGGGGATCGCGCCCAGGGTCTATTACCTCGACGCTCTCCGCTACCGGCGGTACCAGCACGAGCTCCTGCAGACCCCCTTCACCCCGGCGGTGTCGACCTTCTTCGCGCTCGAGACCGCCCTCGACGAGCTGGCGGAGCAGGGGGGGGTTCCCGCGCGGCGCGAGGTTTACCGCAAGCGGAACCTGCGCATCCGCCGGGTCCTCACCGATCTCGGGTTCGAGTCCTTCACCAACACCGGACGCGAGTCGCTGACCATCTCCACCCTGCGGCTCCCCGAGGGGCTCGCCTTTCGCCACCTCTACGACCGCCTGAAGGAACGGGGCTTCGTGGTCTACGGGTGCAAGGGCGATCTGGCCGAGCGCCACATGCAGGTGGCCAACATGGGCGAGCTGTCCGATGCGACGGTCGACGCCTTCCTCGCCGCCACGACCGAGGTGGTCCTGGCGGCGCTCGAGAACCGGGAGAGCCCGTCGGGCACGCGCTCCGGAACCCCGAGAACCTCGCCCCGGGCGGAGTCCATCCGATGAGCACCATGCGCGCAGCCTTCTTTCGAGCCCACGGCGAGCCCGGGGTCATGGAGGTAGGCGAGGTGACGGCCCCCGAGCCGGGGCCCGGCGAGGTGCAGGTTCGGGTGCAGGCAGCGGCCCTCAACCACATCGACCTGTGGATGCGGCGCGGGCTGCCAGCCATGAAGATCGCCCTGCCGCACATCAGCGGCGGCGATGCGGTGGGCACGGTGGCGAGCTGGGGTCCGGGGGTGATGGGGCTGCGGGTGGGGGACCCGGTCCTCATCAACCCGGGGCTCTCCTGCGGCCGCTGCCGCTTGTGCTGGGGTGGACAGGACAACCTGTGCGCCGACTTCCGCATGCTGGGGGAGCACACCGAGGGGGCGATGGCCGAGCGCGTGGTGGTGCCCGCCGCCAACCTCGTGCCGATCCCGCCCGCGTGTGTTGCGGCGGGGCCCGAGGCGATGCTGGCCCTGGCCGCGTTGCCGATCTCGTTCATCACCGCCTGGCACATGCTGGTCGACAAGGCGGTGGTGCGGCCGGGCGAGACGGTGCTCGTGCTCGGTGCGGGCTCGGGCGTGGGCGTGGCGGCCACCCAGATCGCCAAGCTGTTCGGCGCGCGCGTGATCGCCGCCGCATCCGGGGCGCGCAAGCTCGAGGGCGCCCGTGCCCTCGGGGCCGACGAGACGGTCGACTACGTGAACGAGGAGCTGGTGGCTGCGGTCAAGCGCCTGACCGACAGGCGAGGTGCCGACATCGTGGTCGAGCACACCGGCGCGGCCACCTTTCCGAAGTCGGTGGTGTCCTGCGCGCGCGGCGGACGCATCGTGACCTGTGGCGCGACCGCCGGGCACGAGGCCACGCTCAACCTGCGACATGTCTTCTGGCGGCAGCTGTCGATCCTGGGTTCGACCCTGGCGCCCAAGGCCCGCCTGTTCACCATCCTCGACCGCGTGGCGAGCGGCCAGCTCCGCCCGGTGGTCGATCGCTTTCTGCCCCTCGCGTCGATCGCCGCGGCGCACGCCGCGCTCGAATCGCGTGACGTCTTCGGAAAGATCGTCCTCACGCTCTGACCGCGCCGGCTCCAGCCCCGGGGACCGGGCCCGCGCGCTCCAACTTGTGTGCTCGCCCGGCGTCGTCGTCTGCTAGCCTGGCTGCCTCTTCACCGGCCGGTGGCCGGGCGCCTCCATGAAAATCACCCCACTCGAGACCCCGCTGGCCGAGGCGGCCGTTCAGGCCGAGGCCGGAGCCCAAGCAGACACCCAGGCGGAGTTGCACGTCCGCTCCCACGTCCACCTTCCGGCGGAGCGCGGAGTGTCCGACGGAGTCATAGAGGCCGGGATCGGGGAGTTTCGCAGCCGGCCCGCCCCGACCGGGGTGGGCGCCGTCCCGGGCGGACGCCGGGGCGGGCTCCCCGCGCTGCCGGTCCTGACCGCGGTCAACTTCTTCAACTACATCGATCGCCAGGTGGTCTACACCATGACCCCCTTCCTGGCGGCGGAGTTCGGGATCTCGAAGGGCCGGCTCGGGCTCCTGTCGCTCGTGAACCTGGCGGTCTTCGCCATCACGTCGCTGGTGTCGGGGCCGATCGCCGATCGCCTGGGGCCGCGGCGGGTCATCTTCGCCGGGATCCTCATCTGGAGCGCGGCCACCATCGGCTCGGCCCTGGCCGTCTCGTTCCCGATGCTGCTCGTGTTCCGGGCGCTGGTGGGCATCGGCGAGGGGGCCTACGGGCCGAGTGCGAACGCGCTCCTCTGCGTGGACGCTCCGCCCAAGCAGCGCGGTCGCGCGCTCGGGATCTACAACGCTGGCATGGCGATCGGGGCCTCGGTGGGCCTCTCCCTCGGGGCGCTCCTGCCTCCGCACATCGGCTGGCGGAACGTCTTCTGGATCGCGGGCATCCCCTCGGGGGGACTCGCGTTGCTCTCGCTGTTCATCAAGTCGCCGACCCACATCGATAGACCGCATTCCCTGCCGGCCCGCAGCTACCTCCTCAATCCCACTTACCTCATCTGTCTCGCAGCCGGGATCCTGGTCACCTTCGGCGCCAGCGGGCTGCTGTTCTGGGCCCGATGGCTCATCATCGAAGAGCGGGGGTTCAGCGTGGTCGGTGGGACCGTCCTCATGGGCTTCATCGGGATCGTGTGCGGCATCGGGGGCGTGCTGGCCGGCGGGATGATCGGCGACGTGGTCGGACGCCACCGGCGCGGTGGACACGCCCTCGTCATGGGGGTGTCGCTGCTGGCGGCGGTCCCGCTCGGGCTCGGGTGCCTGCTCGTCACCAACAAGCCCGTCTTCGCGGTCCTCACCGCGACCACGGTCTTTCTGCTGTCGGTCTACAACGGACCGGCGGCGGTCGTGATCCACCAGCTCGCGCCGCTGCAGTATGCGGCCACCTTGCAGGCGGTCTTCATGTTCGGAATCCACGTGCTCGGCGACGCGCCAGCCGGGACGGTGGTGGGGTTCATCGGCGGGTACACGACCGTCGCCCACAGCCTGCTCATCACGGTGGCGGCCTTCGGCCTGTCCGGGGTGCTCTTCGTCTACACCGCTCACCGGCAGCGCAAGGAATCATCCTCCCCACATCATTGACCGAGAGCCGCCGTGATCGTGATCGACCCGACTCACGGCTCGCGGATCGCCACCGACGCCGAATCTCCGGGCTCTCCGTCCGCGGGCGAGCGCATGCCGCGGGTCGCGCGGGGGCGAGGGTCGCCGATGCGGCGAAACCGGAGCTCCGCCACCACCGAGCGCCGTTCCCCCGGGACGAAGATCATCGCCGCGCCCACGTCGAGCTCCTCGTCGGTGACCTCGTGGACGACCGCCTGATTCCAGCTGCGCTCGATGAGGATGCCGGACTTCAGCGCCTCGGCATCGGCCTCGAGCAGCGTCTCACCCGCCTCGGGCGGGACGAAGGTGTCCGCCTCGACCGCGCGCGGGCTCCGCACCACCGGCCAGACCCGGACCGCCCGGTCGGCCACCTGGAGGAGGTAGCAGTAGCCGGACGAACGGCCTCCCGTGACGACGGGGTAGCCATCGATGGACTCCACGGAGACCGCGAAGATCGGGCCACCCCGTCCGATGGCGGTGGTGTGGGCACACCCTGGTGCTCCGAGCAGGGCCAAGCCCGCGATCAGGATGTGGAGCAGGCGGAGGATGGTGTCGTGGAGGCCGGCGGCCCGCCCGTGCTCCCCTGACGGCGTCGACGCGTGACCGGTCGGCTGGGGGGGCGGCGGGGAAACCACCCTTCAGTGTCCTCGATCGGATGTGCCCGCGCCGGCGCCGCCGCAAATTGGTGCCGCGCGCAGTCTGCGCTTGACAAGGGGCGCCCCCGGCCAATAATCAGACGTATACGTAAGGGTTAGGTTCACAGCCCAGCTCGAAGTCGGGCACCTGTAACACCCATACCCACACGTCACCAGAACGGTCGAGAGCTCATGAGCTGCGATAACCCAAACTCAGGCGGCGGGTCCGCCCGTCCCACTTTGCCACCCATCTCGGTGGATCAGCTCGTCCTCCTCAAGATCGGCGAGCTGGCACGGCGTACCGGCAAGACGGTGCGCGCGGTGCACCTGTACGAGGAGCTCGGCCTCCTCGCTCCGGCGGTTCGCTCCAAGGGCGGGTTCAGACTCTACCACGGACGGGCGGTGACCCGGATCGAGTGGATCTCGAAGCTGCAGGATCTCGGGTTCAGCCTGACCGAGATCAAGGCCTTCCTGCGGGACTGGGAGCACAGCGAGACCGGCACCCAGGCCATGTCCAGGTTGCGCGAGATCTTCACCGACAAGCTGCAGGAGACCCGCGCCACCATCGGGCGCTTGAACCAGCTGGTGGTCGACATGCAGGAGACGCTGGCTTACATGGACAGCTGTCGCTCGTGCGGGCCGGAGCACGCGCAGGACGAGTGCGGGACCTGCGGGATCCACGGCCACGAGGGCAAGGCGCCCCTGCTGGTCGACGGGATTTCCAGATCATGACCCGCCGCCGACCGTTACCTCCAGACGTCCGCTGAAAGAAGACGAGAGCCATGGCCATCAAGCTTCCCATCTACATGGACAACCACGCGACCACCCGGGTGGATCCGCGCGTGGTCGAGACCATGCTTCCCTATTTCTCCGAGATCTACGGCAACGCTTCCAGCCGCTCGCACAGCTACGGCTGGGAGGCCGAGAAGGCGGTCGAGCTGGCCCGCGACCAGGTGGCCGCGCTCATGGGAGCGAGCGGCAAGGAGATCGTCTGGACCTCGGGGGCGACCGAATCGAACAACCTCGCCATCAAGGGCGCCGCCGAGTTCTACAAGGACCGTGGGCGGCACATCGTCACCTCGGCCCTCGAGCACAAGGCGGTGCTCGACACCTGCAAGCGGCTCGAGCGGGAGGGCTTCGAGGTCACCTACCTGCCGGTCCCCAAGGATGGGGTGGTCGACGTCGAGGCGGTGCGCGCGGCCGTCACCGACAAGACCGTGCTGGTCTCGATCATGCTGGCCAACAACGAGATCGGGACCGTCAACCCGGTCGAGGCCATCGGGGCCGTGGTCAAGGAGAAGGGGGCCCTGTTTCACATCGACGCGGTCCAGGGGGTCGGAAAGCTCCCCTTCGACGTCAACCGCGCTCGGGCGGACCTGGTGTCGGTGACGGCCCACAAGATGTACGGACCCAAGGGGGTGGGCGCGCTCTACGTGCGGCGCAAGCCGCGGGTGCGCCTGACCGCGCTGCTCGACGGCGGCGGACACGAGCGGGGCATGCGGTCGGGCACCCTGAACGTGCCGGGGATCGTGGGCTTCGGACGGGCCGCCGAGCTGGCGATGGCCGAGCTGCCGGAGGAGTCGCGGCGGGTGCTCGGCCTGCGCGAGCGGCTACGCAAGGGCATCCAGGCGCGGGTGAGCGACACCTTCGTGAATGGCTCGCTCGAGCATCGCCTGCCCGGGAACCTGAACATCAGCTTCGCCTACGTGGAGGGCGAGGCGATGCTGATGGCGTTGAAGGACGTGGCGGTGTCCTCGGGCTCCGCCTGCACCTCGGCCTCGCTCGAACCCTCGTACGTGCTGCGGGCGCTCGGCGTCGAGGAGGAGATGGCGCACACCTCGATCCGCTTCGGCCTCGGGCGCTTCAACACGGAAGAAGAGGTCGATTACGTCATCGAGCTGGTGGCGCGCAAGGTGGACAAGCTGCGGGAGCTGTCGCCGCTTTACGAGATGGTCAAGGAAGGCATCGACCTCAAGAGCATCGCCTGGGCCGCTCACTGACCCGGTCGCTCACTCCAGGACCAGGGCAAGTCAGAGACAAGACCAGAGACAAGACCAGAGAAGAGGACCGTCATGGCATACAGCGAGAAAGTGCTGGAACACTACGAGAACCCCCGGAACGTCGGGAGCTTCGACAAGAACGATCCGCGCGTGGGGACTGGCCTGGTGGGGGCTCCGGCCTGCGGTGACGTGATGAAGCTGCAGCTCAAGATCAGCGACGCCGGGATCATCGAGGACGCCAAGTTCAAGACCTTCGGCTGCGGGTCGGCGATCGCGTCGTCGTCGCTGGCGACCGAGTGGGTGAAGGGCATGACCATCGAGCAGGCCATGAGCCTGAAGAACACGCAGATCGTCGACGAGCTGAACCTGCCGCCGGTCAAGATCCACTGCTCGGTCCTGGCCGAGGACGCCATCAAGGCGGCCCTCGCGGACTACAAAGCCAAGCATGCCGCGGCCGAGCCTCGGCAGCCTGCGAGCACCTGAGGCGTCGGCATGGCCATCGCAGTCACCGATCGCGCCGTCAGCGAGATCAAGAAGGCCGCCGCCGCGCGCAGCCAGCCTCCTCGCGGGCTGCGGGTGGGAATTCGTGGTGGTGGATGCACCGGCTTCACCTATCTGTTCGAGTGGTCGGACGCCGAGCCGCGCCCGGAGGACAAGGTCCTGTCCTTCGAGGAGGGCAAGGTGCGGGTGTTCGTGGACCCGAAGAGCTACGTGTACCTGGACGGCTCGACCCTGGAATACGCGACCTCCATGGTCTCACGTGGGTTCAAGTTCGTGAACCCGCAGGTCAAGTCGGCGTGCGGGTGCGGCGAGAGCGTCTCGTTCTGAGAGCGCCGCCGGGACACGCGCGGCCGGCCCTCCGGCGGCGGCACCGTCAAACCCCGAAGCATCGAGGATCTCTCCCATGAGCCTGTGCTGGTCGTGCGAGCGCGACACCGGAGCTGGGCTGACCTGCGTGCGCTGCGGAGCGCTCACGGCGCCGGTGGTGGGCGAGACCTTCTTCGCGGTGCTCGGCCTGCCCGAGCGGTACGCCGTGGATCTCGAGGCCGCGGAGGCGGGGTTCAAGGAACGCACGCGGCTGGTGCACCCCGATCGATTCGCCCGGGCCGACCCGCGCGCGCGGCAGATCTCGCTGCGGCGGACAGTCGAGCTCAACGAGGCCTGGCGCACCATCAAGCATCCCGTGCGCCGGGCCGAGTACCTCATGCGTCTGCAGGGCTATGACCTCGCCGGAGAGGGCGGGCCCACCGGGCCCGGCGCCGCAGGCGAGGGCCGGACGCCGCCGGTGGGTGCCGACCCGGGGCGGGTCCGGTTGACGGTCCCGCCCGCGCTGCTCAACGACGTCCTCGAGCTGCGCGAGGCCCTGCTCGAGGCGCGAGCGGCCAGGGATGCGGCGGCGGTCCACCGGCTCGGCGCCGAGGTCGCGGAGCGGCTGCGCGAGGCGCTCGCGGCCGTCGCGCGGGGGCTCGGGGGCGACCGAGCGCGCGACAGCCTGGTTGGCGAGGAGGGCGACCTCATCGGGGCGGTTGACTTCGTCGCCGAGAAGACAGAGAAGCTCGACACCGTGGCCGAGAAGCTGATCGCCATCCGATACTACCAGCGTTTTCTCGAGGAGCTCGAGGCGGGCGAGACGAGCCCGGCCGCGGGGGGCGGCGGCGTCTCCGCCGATCGAGGGAGCCCCTGATGGCCGACGGGCTGTTTCAGATCTCCGAGCCCGGCGAGGCGCGCGCGCGCGCGGCCTGTCCTCCCGGGACCACCGGCGCGATCGGGATCGATCTCGGCACGACCAACTCGCTGGTGGCGGCGATCGAGGACGGGCGACCGGTGGTGCTGCTCGACGAGGAAGGCGAAGCCATCCTGCCGTCGGTGGTGCACTACGCGGCGCCCGGCCCTGGCTTGGTGGCCGCGGCTGGTGAGGCCGGTGCGGGTGCGGGTGCGGGGGAGGTGGTGGTCGGGAAGCAGGCCCGCGAGGTCCTGGCCGCGCGGGCTCCCGCCGACACCATCGCCTCGGTCAAGCGCTTCATGGGACGCGGGCCGGAGGACGCCGAGGCCAAGCGCAAGCTCACGGCGTATCGCTTCGCGCCAGGGCAGCCGGGTGAGTCCGTGGTCCGCTTCGTGGTGGCGGGGGGGACCCGCACGGTCACGCCGGTCGAGGTGTCGGCCGAGATCCTCCGGGCGCTTCGCCTGCGGGCGGAGGCCCGCCTGGGTGCGCCGCTCGCGGGCGCCGTGATCACCGTGCCGGCCTACTTCGACGACGGGCAACGCCAGGCCACCCGGGATGCGGGCCGCATCGCCGGGCTCGAGGTCCTGCGCCTGCTCAACGAGCCGACGGCGGCGGCGCTGGCGTATGGGCTCGACAAGGCCGCCGAGGGCACCTTCGCGGTGTTCGACCTCGGGGGCGGGACCTTCGACATCTCCGTCCTGAAGCTCGAGCAGGGCGTCTTCGAGGTGAAGTCCACCGGGGGCGATTCGGCGCTCGGCGGCGACGACTTCGACCGCGCCATCGCCGAACATCTCCTCGCGCGGCTGGATCCTGGCGGGGTAGCAGCGGGCGAAGCGGCTGGCGCGGCTGACGCGGACTCTCCACCGGAGCGTGCGCGGTCCATGGCCCGCTGGGCGCTGGATGCCGCCCGCGCGGCCAAGGAAGCGCTGACCACCCTCCTGGTGGTCGAGATTCCGCCCCCGCCCGGGTGGATGTCGGGCCCCGGCGCCACGCAGGGTCAGCCGCCGCCACCACCGCCGCTGCGACTGGCCCGCGAGGAAATGGAGGCCCTGGTGCGCCCGATCCTGGCGCGCTGTGCGCCGGCCGTGCGGCGGGCGCTGGTCGACGCCGAGCTCACGCCGGCGGACCTGTCGGGCGTGATCCTGGTCGGGGGGGCCACCCGCATGCCGCTCGTACGGCGGTTCGTGGCCGAGATCTTCGGGAGGGAGCCGCTCGCGGACATCGATCCCGATCAGGTGGTGGCGCTCGGCGCGGCGATCCAGGCCGATCTGCTGGCGGGTGGGAGCGCCAACCCCGATCTCGTGTTGCTCGACGTGGTGCCGCTGTCGCTGGGGCTCGAGCTCATGGGCGGCGTGGTCGAGAAGATCATCCACCGCAACTCGACCGTCCCCTGCGGGGCGACCCAGACCTTCACCACCTACGCCGACGACCAGACCGGGTTCGATCTGCACGTGGTGCAGGGCGAGCGGGAGCTGGTCGCGGACTGTCGCTCGCTGGCCCGCTTCAAGCTGACCGGGATTCCACCCATGCCCGCCGGCCTGGCGCGCCTCGAGGTGACCTTCGTGGTCGACGCCGATGGCATCTTGCGGGTGACGGCGCGGGAGGAGGCCACCGGCCTGAATGCGGCGGTCCAGGTCCAGCCCTCCTATGGTCTGTCCGAGGACGAGGTCGAGCGCATGCTGCTCGATTCATTCACCCACGGCGAGGACGACGTGCGGCAGCGGCAGCTCGCCGAGCAGCGCATCGAGGCGAGCCGGATCTTGCAGGCCCTGCGGGGCGCGATGGCGGCCAGCCCGGAGCTGCTGACCGAGGACGATCGAAGCCACATCGCGGCCGCCCGCGTCGAGCTGGAGCAGGCTGCGCGCGGCGAGCACGCGCAGCCGATCCGCCAGGCCATCGAGGCTCTGGATCGTGCGTCCAAGGAGTTCGCGGGGCGGCGCATGAACCGCGCCTTCGAGGAGGGCCTGCGCGGTCGCTCACTCGGGCAGGTCGAGGCCGAGATGGAAAAATCGGCCGCCGAGGGCAGCCTGGACCAGCGTCTGGCGCGGGCCGGCCACCGCGGTCATTCCCATGGATGAGGAACGACTCCGCCATGCCCAAGGTTAGATTCGAGCCCGACGGCATCGAGATCGAGGTCCCGCTCGGGACCAGCATCCTCGATGCTTCGCGTGCTGCCGGAGCCCAGGTGGGCTCGGCGTGCGGTGGCGTGTGCGGCTGCTCCACGTGCCACGTCTACGTCAAGCAGAACCTCGCGTCGCTCTCGGCGCCGCAGGATCGCGAGGAGGACATCATGGACAAGGCCTTCGACGTGCGCCCCGAGTCGCGCCTCGGCTGTCAGGCCAAGGTCCTCCGCGACGTCCTCGTCGTGTGCGAGATCAGCCCCGAGAGCCGCAAGGCCTTCCTCGACGAGCACCCAGAGCTCCGCAGAGGAGGCTCCTCGTAGCCCTCGATCCCGCCCGAAGGTCGCCGGAGCGCGGTCGGTCGACCGGGCTCTCTACGCTTCGGTCTTTCTCGTGTCCTTCTCGCTGCCCCGAACCCAGGGCAGGGCGGTGACACTGGCCGGGGGACGCGACGAGCTCGGGAGGTCGGCGGGGTCTCGCCCGGAGAGCAGGTGGAAGAGCCACATTCCCATCATCATCGAGGCCACGAACACCAGGATCCCCGGTGAGAAGCCAACCAGGGTGACGAGCGCCGGCCCGGGGCAGTAGCCACCGAGGCCCCACCCCACGCCGAAGATGGCGGCGCCCACCACCAGCCTTGGATTCACCCGTGCGAACAACGCTCGGCTCGTCCCCACGTCGCCCTCCGGGCCGTCGTCCTGGCCGGTCTCCGTCGGTTGGGGCCGCTCCGTCGACGGCGTCGTTCGCATCCTCCTTCGCCACCACCACGCGAGCGGCATGTGGACCGCGATCGCGCCCCCCATCACCAGCGCCAGGCTCGGATCCCAGTGGCCCCCGAACAGGTCGAGGAACCCGATCACCTTTCCGGGCTGGGTCATTCCGGAGACGCCGAGGCCGAGGCCGAACATCGACCCGAACAACGCCGCGCTCGCGAGCCGGCGCATCACCGACCTCCAAGGATCCTGACCAGGGTCACGGTCGCGATTCCAGTGGCCATGAACGTCAGGGTCGCGACCAGGGAGCGCAGGGAAAAGCGGGAGATCCCACAGACCCCGTGCCCGCTGGTGCAGCCACTCCCCATGCGCGAGCCGAAGCCGACCAGCAAGCCCGCCACGGTCAGCACCCCGAGCGAGCGGATGGGCTCGACCAGGGCCGTGGGCCGCAGCACGAGGAGTCCCGCTCCACTCGCCAGCAGACCGGCCAGAAAGATGGCGCGCCAGCCCCAGTCCCGGGCGGACGGGCGCAGGAACCCGTCGAGGATTCCGCTGATTCCCGCAACCCGTCCGGTGAAGAACAAGAGACCGGACGCGGCGAGCCCGATCAGGGCGCCCCCCTCGAGGGCTGCGACGGGCGTGAAATGGGTGAAGTCCTGCATGACGGGCGAGCCTGCCACGATGGGAAGGAAAGACAAATCGGAAGGGAATCGCCAGAGTTGGTGGGGAATTCGATGTTCCGGCGGATCCACCCGAGATCGACAGATTGACCGTGTCAGTCCCGGGGTCGGGGCGAGGGCAGGAGTTGCCATGCTCCAGCGGGCAGCTCGGGCGGGAGCGCATATGGACCGAAGCGTGTGCGGCAAAGGCCGAGGACGTGGCTGCCGAGCGCGGCGAAGATTCGCCGCACCTCGTGGTAGGCCCCGCCGACGATGGTGATCGATGCGAGGGCCCGGGTCTCCGGGGGGACCGCCAGGGCGGGGTGGATCTCGCCGGGCGCAAGGGTCACGAGCTCGGCGATCTCCGGGCGATGCCCGTCCTCGAGGACCAGATCCTGGCGAGGCCCAGGCGGGCCGAAGTCGCTGGTCAGGGCCGCCTGATAGGTGCGTGGGACCTTCCGCTTCGGGTGGGTCAGCCGCTGGATCAGCGCCCCGTCGGTGGTCCAGACGAGCAGACCCGTGGTGTCGAGATCGAGGCGCCCGGCCGGGCGGAGCTCGGCGAAGAGCGGCGCGTCGCGCAAGAGAGCGTGGGCGGTGGGGTGCCGCGCATCGCGCAGCGCCGTGACCACGCCCCGCGGCTTGTGCAGGAGCACGAGGGCCTGCTCGAAGAGGGGGGTCGCCTGGCCATCCACCGAGACCACCGCGGTCCCGTCGATGTCGTCGCCGCCGTCACCGCCGCCGCTGTCGCCGGGCAGGGGAATCGCCACCTTCCGGTCGCGGATCGGGCGGCCGGCGCGGTCGGTCACCCGGCCCGCGTCCACCAGGCGGGCCACCATGGTCCTGGAGATCCCGAGGTTGCGAGAGAGCAGTTCGTCGAGCCGCGCCGGCACGCCATGAAACATACTCTCCGCCGCGACGCTTGTCGCAACGCGCGCGAGGCACGCACATGGCTGGACTGCACGTCGCCCTCCTGGCACCCGAAATCCACTGGAACACCGGCAACGCCGGGCGCACCTGCCTGGCGGTGGACGCCGATCTGCATCTGGTCCGACCGCTCGGCTTCTCGCTCGACGACCGACAGCTCCGCCGCGCCGGTCTCGACTACTGGCCGCGCGTCCGGGTGCACGTGTGGCACGACTGGGCGACCTTCGAGGCGGCCCTTCCCGGGCTCGGCACACCGTTCTTCTTCGCGCCCCGGGCCACCCGCGCGTACACCGAGGTCGCGTATCCGGAGTCGACCGTGCTCGTCTTCGGGTGCGAGAGCCAGGGTCTACCGGCCTTCATCCTCGAGGCGCACGCCGCGTCCACCGTCTCCATCCCCATGGCCGACCCCGCCCTGCGCTCCCTCAACCTGTCGACGTCGGTCGCCGTCGGGCTGTTCGAGGTCGAGCGCCAGCGCCGCTCCGCGCGGATCGGCGCGACGCCACGGACCTGCCCCGAGGGGCCGTTCAGTTCTTCTTGACCCGGTAGAAGCTCACGTCGTCGAACCAGACGTCGAGCCAGCCGACATCCCACATGAGGCGCAGCATCGACGCCGCCGAGAGGATCGGGTGGGCGAACTTCTTGCCGAATCCCTGCTGCGACAGCTCGGTGAAGGGGACCAGGTACAGCTTCCAGTCGGTGGTCAGGTTGACCGGGAAGACCCAGTGATCTCCGCATGAATCCTCGATCGTGTAGGGGACGTGGTCCTTCCCCGGATCGAAGCACCATTGCGAGGCCATGCCGAGCGGACTCTGGTAGGCGGTGCAGGCGTGTCCATTGAAGATCGGGTCCGGGGCCTGAGCCGCCGCGTACAGGTCATCGCAGCGGGACTGCCCGCACTTCTGCGAGGTGAGCACCAGCTGATGCTTGTCCATCCACAGGGCATTCGCATCGTCGTCGAAGGTTGGTCTGGCCTCGGTGCTCGGATCCCAGCAGTACGAGACCCCCTGGTAGTCGGTGCAGGGCTTGTGATTCCCGCAGGCACACTCGATGTTGCGCTCGCAGTTGCGCGGCTTGTTCGGATTCGCCGTGGAGCTGAGGTAGCTGATGTCGTCGTCCGTATCGATATCGCCGAGACCGACCCGGATCGCCGCCTGCCCGTCCGGGCCGCGGCGCGCCCAGAGGCTGATGCCGTCCCACTGGCTGAGATCGAGCGTCTGGTACTGATACTCCGCCGAGGCCTTCGGGCAGTACGCTGGGAGCAAGGCATCCGGCGCCGATGGGCACATCTGGCCGAGGCCGTGGAGCTTCGAGAAGGAGATGCCCATCCCCCCTCCGAACCCGCGGAAGGGCCCCCCTGCGACATGCATCACGTAGCTGCCGGGATCCGAGGCCCCGCACCGCTTGGCCAGAGCCGCCGTCGGCTGCCATCCCGCCCGCTGGCTGTAGTCCGGCTGGGTGGCGTCGGCGTAGGAGTAGAGGTTGGCCGTGGTGGCGTCGGTGTAGATGTACATGTTGCTGGCGATGCCGCTCTCGAAATCCCACCCCGCGAGGGGAAGAAACTCGAGCCCCGCTTCCTGGGCGCGACAGTCGTCGAGGCTGAGAGGCTTCGGCCCGGGATCGGGCTCACACGTCCCGATGCAGGTCAATGGCAGAGGCGAGGCGGCGTCTGGGAAGGTGCTGGACGGGGAGTGACATCCCGCCCACCCCAGACCCACCAGCACCAGCACCAGCGACGGCCAGAGCGCCTTGGCCGAGGGTCTTGCCGACCTCAGGGGAATGAGCCACATCGAGGAAGGCGCGACACTGCCACCCACGCTCCCCGAGATCAAGACGGAAGCCCGTGAGGGTCGGCCAAGGTGGTGTGGGACCGATCTTGCTCCGCCGCAGTGCCCGCTGGTAGAACGAGGAGCGCTCGGGCGGTCTGTCATGTCTCGCCACGCCAACCCCGTCTCCCCTTCCTCTCTCCAAAGGACTCTCCTCGATGAAGCCTACGCAGCCACCACGGCGTCTCACAGGACTCACGACCACGATGCTGGCGGTGGCCACGGTCGCCGCATGCGGGGGCTCGAGCGGCGGCTCACGGACAGGCACCGGGGGGACCACGAGCGGCGCGGGCGGCCTTTCTGGCTCCGGCGGGGTTTCCGGTAGCGCGGGCTCTGGCGTCGGGACCGGCGGCGCCGCCTCGGGCAGCGGGGGGGCCGCCCCGCTCGCGTGTCAGACGCCGACCGCAGCGCCCGCCACCCTGACCGATTTCTCCGACTGGAATCCAATCTCCGGCAAGTGGGGCTCCGCCAACTCCATCCTCGGTGGGCTCTTCAACTACGCGAGCACCATGTCGACCCTCCAGGTGAGCGTGGTGGACAAGCCGACGGCGGCCGGGGACAAGGCGTTGCACTTCGTCGGGAACGTCGTTCCGGCCATGACGGGCGGGGGCTACGCCGGCGGCGGCCTGTCCTTCGACATCTGCGCGACCGCCGCGGCCTACACGGGGATCTCCTTCAGTGTCACCGGGAGCACCGGCGGCTGCGCGCTCGAGCTCCAACTGCAGACCTACTCGACCAAGCCGATCGCCAACAACGGGGGATGCCAGAGCGGTTGTTCCTCGGCCAGCAAGGGCAACCTCACCGTGCCTGGAACGGTCACCGTGAGCTTCAGCGATCTCACAGGCGCGGCGCCCACCGCCTTCAGCTCGACGGAGCTGGTTGGCATTCAATGGCAGCTGACCATCCCGGAGGGAGCCCCCGGCGCCCCCCAGATGCCCTGCCCGGTCGACCTCTACTTCGACGACGTCACGTTCGTCAAATAGCCCCGAGAAATAGCCCCGAGGCTGGTGCCGCGCTCGGCCGGCGGGGTCGTCAGTACGGCAGCGGACGCCGGGCGCCGGTCAGCTCGAGCTCGGCGACGAGGGGAGCAGTTCCCGTGAGGGCGCGGCTGCGGGCATCGGGCTGGCTGCCGCCGACCGTCAGGCGCAGGCGGCCGGGCTCGAGCACGCGCGTGCCGGTCTCGTCGATGAGCGAGAGATCGCGGGCCGTCAGGGCGAACGTCACCTGGCGCGACTCGCCGGGGGCGAGCGCCACCCGGGCGAAGCCGCGCAGGCTGTGGTGGGGCACGGCGCCGCGCGCGTCGAGGTGCTTGACGTAGAGCTGGACCACCTCGTCGCCCGAGCGCGCTCCGGTGTTCGTCACGTTCGCGTGCACCTCTGCCAGCACCGGCCACCTTCCCCCCGGGGTCGCGGGCACGCCGGCCGCCGCCCCCTCGGTCGTGTCGGTGGGGCCCGTGGCCTCGACCCTGAGCCCCCCATACGTGAACTGCGTGTACGAGAGGCCGTACCCGAACGGGAACAGCGGCTCGCGCTCGAGGTAGCGATAGGTCCGTCCCTGCATCCGGTAGTCGGTGATGTCGGGCAGATCGTGGGTGCTGCCCGGAAACGTCACCGGCAGGCGGCCCGCCGGGTTGTAGTCGCCGAAGAGCACATCCGCGATCGCCCGTCCGGCTTCCTGGCCCGGGTACCAGGCCTGCACGATGGCGTCCACGTGTTCGGCCGCCCAGCGCAGATCGAGCGCGCTGCCCGCCACCACCACCAGCACCGTGGGCTTGCCGAGGGCCACCACCTCCTCCATCAGCCGCTGCTGCAGCCCGGTCAGCTCGAGTCCGAGCTTGTCCCCCGACGCCTCGCTGTTTCCAGCGTCGCCCTGCTCGCCCTCGATGTCCGCCGAGAGCCCGAGCACCAGCACCAACGCCTCGGCGCGCATGGCCACGCTCACCGCCTCGGACAGGTTACCGTGCGCTCCGAGGCCCCCGTCCTTGAGGCCCTGCAGCTTGCACCCGGGCGTGTACCAGACCTTGGTGCCGGCCGAGACCGCCGCGCGGATGCCGTCGAGCGGGGTGACGGTGGCCGACGGGGTGCCGAAATAGTTGCCGAGCAGCACCTCGGGGTGGTGGGCGTTGGGCCCGATCACCGCCAGGCTGCCGAGCGTCTTCGACAGTGGCAACGTGCGATTGGCATTCTTGAGCAGGACCAGGGACTCGCGGGCGGCCGTGTGCGCCAGCGCGCGGTGGGCGGCGCAGTCGTTCACCTCGTAGGGGATCGCCGTGTAGGCCACCCGCTCCGGGGGATCGAACATGCCGAGCCGCAGGCGCGCCCGGAAGAGCCGCGCCAGGCACAGATCGAGCTCCGCCTCCGACACCAGGCCGGCCCGCACCGCCGCCGGCAGGTGCTCGTAGGTACACCCGCAGTTCAGATCGCAGCCCGCCTTGACCGCCACCGCCGCCGACTCCTCCCAGGTGCGGGTCACGAGGTGCCCTTCGTGGAAGTCCTTGATGGCCCAGCAGTCGCTCACCACGTAGCCGTCGAACCCCCACTCGTCGCGCAGGATCTTCTGCAGCAGGGTCGGGCTGCCGCAGCACGGCTCGCCGTTGGTGCGGTTGTAGGCCGCCATGATGCTCTCGGCGCGCGCCTCGGTCACGCACTCGAAGAAGGCCGGCAGGTAGGTCTCGCGCAGGTCCTTCTGGCTGACCCGCGCGTCGAAGCTGTGGCGCAGGGCCTCCGGGCCGCTGTGGACCGCGTAGTGCTTGGGGGTCGCCACCAGCTTGAGGTACCGCGGATCCTCGCCCTGAAGCCCCTTGCACAGGGCCACCGCCAGGCGGCCGGTCAGGTAGGGGCACTCGCCGTAGGTCTCGTGCCCGCGCCCCCAGCGCGGATCCCGGAAGATGTTGATGTTGGGGGTCCAGAACGTCAGGCCCTTGTACATGCCGCGATCGCCCCGACGCACGGACTCGTGGTGCTTGGCCCGCGCCTCGTCGGAGACGGCGACGGCGATCTCGTACATGCGGTCGGCGTTCCACATCGCCGCGAGGCCGATCGCCTGCGGGAACACCGTGGCGATGCCGGCCCTCGCGACCCCGTGCAGGCACTCGTTCCACCAGGTGTAGGCCGGGACGCCGAGCCGCGGGATGGCCGGGGCCTCGTGCAGCATCTGGGCCGCCTTCTCCTCCAGGGTCAACCGCCCGATCAGATCGGCCACCCGCGCGTCGACGGGCAGTTCGGGATTCCACAAGGGCAGGGCTCGCCACGCCGGTTCCACCGGTGCTCCCTCCACGATCACCGGCGTTCCGACGGGCTGCCGCCGAGCGCGGCTCCGGACGGCACATGGGCGTAGAGGGGCCGCACGTCGATGCCGAGCATGCCCGCCCGCCGCGCCGCCTCGAGCCCGAGATCCGTGTCCTCGTAGACCACGCACGACGCCGGGTCCACCCCCAGCCGGCGCGCGGCCTCGAGGAAGACATCGGGCTCGGGCTTGTGCCGCACGGTGTCCTCGGCGGTGACGATCACCGGAAACCAGTCGAGGAGGCCAATCTGGCGCAGCGTGCGCTCGACCATCGCGCGGGTCCCTCCCGAGCCCACGGCGACCGGGCCCAGCGCTCGCCGCTGGCGCGCGATCTCCACGACCGGCGCGATCGGCGCGACCTCCTCGAACCGGCTCAGGAAGGCCTTCTCCTTTGCCAGGCTCACCACCAGCGGGTCGAGGTCGAGGCCCTGCTCGGCGATGAGCATGCTCGCGATCCGCAGGGTCGGGATGCCTCCCAGGGAATAGAATCTCCGCTCCGGGAACTGCAAGCCGAACGCGCCGGCGATCTCCTCCCAGGCCCGATAGTGGACGGGCATGGAATTGGCGAGCGTGCCGTCGAGGTCGAAGATGGCGGCGGCTCCCGGGAAGTGGCCGTGGGCGTCGTTCACGTCCGCCAATCTCGCAAGCCGAGCCGCCCACCGTCAAGCCAGCGCCCCCCGGGCCGACCTCGACACGACGCCACGGTGGCTCGGCGTGGTCCGCGACCGTCGAGTGGCCTCGGGATCGGGGTCGCCAGGCTGCGACTTTCTTCCTACACTCCGAGGACCCATGCCCACCTGCGCGCTGTGCCAAACCATCTATCCCGACGGGGTGGCGGTGTGCGCGCGGGACGGTGCGCTGCTGGCTCGTCCCGCGGCGTCGGAGGGCGCCGCGCCGGGCGGTGGACCCGGGGCAGAGGCGCTGGTCGCTCCAGGTGCTGGCGCCGCAAGCGCCTTGGCCGTCGCGCCCGCGCCCGAGACGGATGCGCGCGAGGTGTTCGATTCGATGATCGGCGCGACCCTGGCCGGGCGCTATCGCATCGTCCGCCGCATCGGCGAGGGTGGGATGGGGGCGGTGTACGAGGCGGTGCACACCATCATCGGGAAACGCCTGGCGGTGAAGGTCCTCCTCGAGAAGTTCCTGACCAAGACCGATTTCGTGGCCCGGCTGCTCCAGGAAGCGCGGCTCGCCAGCGCCATCGGGCACGAGCACATCGTGGACGTCACGGATTTCGGGACGACCGACGATGGCCGGGCCTTCGTGGCGATGGAGTTCCTCGACGGGGAGTCGCTGGCCGAGCTGGTGATGCGCGAGGCCCCCCTGCCGGTCGAGCGCAGCCTGCGGATCGTGCGGCAGGTGGCGAGCGCGCTCGGGGCGGCCCACGCCAAGGGCATCGTTCACCGCGACATCAAGCCCGAGAACGTGTACCTCGTGCGCCGCAGTGACGAGGACTTCGTCAAGGTCGTGGACTTCGGGATCTCGAAGGCCGTCAAGCAGGGGCAAGGCCTCGGCGACGAGGGCCCCGACTACCGGCTCACCCACACGGGGCTGTTGCTCGGCACGCCTCTGTACATGTCGCCCGAGCAGGCGCGCGGCGAGGAGGAGCTCGATCAGCGCGTCGACATCTGGGCCCTCGGGGTGATGCTCTACGAGTGTCTGACCGGCGAGGTCCCGTTTCGAGCCAACAACTACCTCGGGATCATCTCCCAGGTCCTGACCCACGACGCCCGCCCACCGTCGCAGCTGCGGCCAGAGCTGGGGATCCCGGAGGCCGTGGAGTCGGTGGTGATGCACGCCATGGAGAAGGACCGCAACCGCCGCTACACGACCATGGCGGAGGTCGAGCGCGATCTCGAGCGGCTCCTGGCCGGTGACCAGAACGTGGGCTCGCCGGTGGTCCTCCTCGCGGAACCGCGATCGGGCAGCACGCCGCCGCCGCCGTCGCCCGGTCGCGCCGGCACGGCTCGTCCGTGGGTCTGGGGTGCGGCGGCGCTCGCGCTCGTGGCGGGGGTCATCGCCGTTCTCCGGCATCCCCGCGACCTGGACGCGGGCGCATCCCCCGAAGCCGCCACGGCCAAGCTCACGGCACCGGGACCGACGGCCCCCGCCCGGGTCGAGGCGCGATCGGCGCCGGGCGCACCGGACTTCTCCGGAGGGCCATCGGCCACCGCGCCCGCCGAGGCTCCCGCGACCGCCACGACCGATTCGTCCGCCGCGATCGATGCGACGAGGCGCTCGCCGCCGGGGCCGGAGCCCGGGGACAACCGCGCGCGCCGCAGCCGGGTCAACCGGGTGACGCCCTTGACGACCGCCGCGCCAGCCGCCCCGCGCCCGACGACCCCGGCCAGAACGATGGTTCGGGGCGCGGGCGCCCCGCGCCCGGCCCGCGGGGCCCGCCCGGACGATCCCACCGCTGGGACGCGCGACTCCTCGGGCTCCGAGGCGGCCCTGCGGGGTGCGCTCCCGAGCCGCTCCGGAGAGGGTTACCCTGAGAACTGAGGCCCGCCGGAGGGGGGTCGTGCTGGCTTCCTTCTTCGCGGCGCTCTTGTTCCTCGTCGCCGGTCGGGCGACGGCGGACGATGCCACCGACCAGGCCCGGAAGCACTACGAGACCGGGCTCGAGCTGTTTTACGCCCGCGAGCACGCGCAGGCCCTGGTCGAATTTCAGCGCGCGCACGAGATAAAGCCCCGGCCGGCGACGCTGTTCATGATGGCCCAGTGCGAGTATCTCGTGGGTGCGCTGCCCGTCGCGCGCGAGCACTACGAGTCGTACCTGCGCGAGAGCCCGAGCGGCGAGTTCGTCGAGGTGGCCAAGGATCGCATCGAGAGCATCAACCGTCGCCCCGCGATCCTGGTCATCAACTGCGTCCCGGACAGCGTGGACGTCCTCGTGACCGAGGTGCGCACCGCTTCGTCGGCAGGCACCCCCGGCCCGACCTCTCTGCCTTTGCCGCCGCCGCCCTTGCCGTCGCCGTCGCCATCGGTGTCGCCTCCGCCGCTATCATCGCCGCCGCCTCCTCCTCCGTCGCCATCTCTGCCGTCCGCCACGCTTGCGCCTTCCACCCCCGCCTCGATCCAAGGCCAGGCTCCCAACAACTTCTCGGTCCCGCGCGGGCGCTGGATCGTCCGGGTGTCGAAGCCCAACTACACGCCCCAGGTGGTCACGCTCGATCTCGAGGTCGCGGAGACCCGCCCGCTCTTCTTCAAGCTCGACCCCATTCCAGGGCGCCTCGAGATCGAGACCATCCCCCGCACCGCTACGCTCTACGTCAACGGCAACCGGGCGCGCAATCCCTATCGCCAGGACGTCCCGCCGGGACACTACGAGATCTTCGCTGAAGCCACCGACTACGAGAACCGCACCGACGAGGTCTTCCTCGGTCCAGGCGAGCGCCGCCTGCTCACCGGCTCGCATGCCTTCCAGCTCCGCTACGTCCAGCGCTCGGGCCGCCCGGAGCTGGTCGCCGCATCGGCCCTGATGGGCGCCTTCGTGGGCGCGGGCGCCGTCGCCGCCAGCCTCAACAAGTCCGTGGCGCAGGCCAACGTCTCGTCCGTCAGCTTGACCATCGGCGGCACGCTCGCCGGTCTCATCGCCGGGGGGCTGGTGGCGAACGACTCCGTTCCGGCCTACATCCCGGACAACCGCGCGCTCTTCGTGATCGGAGCCATGTGGATAGGCGGCGCCGAAGGTGCGCTCTTCGGGATCATCGCGCGAGAGTTCCAGGCGGCGAACGGGCCCACGCAGGCCGCCGAGGGGTATCCGGATCTGCCGCGGTACCGGCAACCGCCTGATCTCTCCCGCGCCGCCTTCGTGGGGAGCGTGCCTGGCCTCGCGCTCGGGATCACCGCCGGGGCGATGCTCAGCCACCGCGCGCCGACCTACGGGCGGGTGGCGCTGATCCAGAGCGCGGCGGCGGGCGGCGCGCTGCTCGGAGCCCTGAGCGCGGTGGCGCTGCAGTGGAGCCCGTTTGGCTTCGAGCGCGTGGTGATCCCGGCCCCCGATGCCCCTGCCGGGTCGACCCCCCACCTCGACGACGTGATGGATCTGGCGATCCCGTCGGCGCTCGGTCTCACGGTGGGCCTCGGCGCGGGGCTGCTCGGCGCGTACCTCCCCGATCAGTCGCGCTACGGGCCGACCTGGCAGCGGGTCGGGCTCATCGATCTGGCGGCGGCGGCGGGCGCCATCGCGTTCGGGATCGGCGGGTGCGTCTCCGAGAACGCGTGCGTCGGGGCGCTCAACGCCGAGTCGGCCTCGCGGGCGCACGCCGCGACCTGGGCCCTCGTCGGCGGCGCTGCGGGGCTCGCGGGGGGGGTCCTGCTCACCCGCAACGTGGACCGCAGCGTGCCAGCCCCGAAGGGAAGCCCGAGCTTCCCGGTGTTGACCTTGCTGCCCACCCGTACCCCGGATGGTCGGATCGAGACGCTCCTCGGCGCGATCGGAACCTACTGAGGACTGAGATCAGGTCAGAAAGAAGCGGTTGAGCGCCCAGACGTCGCGGGCCCGCAGCCCTTGAAAACGCACACCGATTCCCACCTGCCCCGAGCTCGAACCGAGGCTCGAGCCCGCCGGGACGATCCAGCGAACGTCACCCGTGACCTCGATGGGCTCGGGCTGGGTCGGGACCTTGAATCGCAGCGCCACCGCGGCGCCAATCGGCAGGGTGCGCACGCACTCCACGAACATCCCCCCGAGGGAGAGGTTCAGACTTCGACCCGTCTGGCTCTGTCCGTCGAAGCTCACGTCCACGTTGAGCTCGCGATCGTATCGCGGATCGATTCTTCGAAAGTGCTCTGCCAATTGGTACCTCGTCTGGGCAACCCGGCGGTCGCCGCCCCTTCAAGAATAGCGCAAATTGCGGATACTCCCGCCGTGTCGCGACTGGGACCGCCAGGAGCATATAGGCGTTCGGGCACCTTCACCATCCTCCTTCTCCTCCTTCTCCTCCTTCCTCGGCGCAGTCCCCACAGTCGTCCGGCCTTGGCGGTCGGCCTTGGTCATCTTGGCGGTGTGGGCTTCTGGAAGAGCCGATGGAACTGTTCTCCGGCGATGGAGAGCCTCGGCATGCGGGAGAGGACACCGCCAGCTCTTGCCATCGCGCTCGTGACTGCCCGCTGGATCTCGTCGAGCTCGAGCGGGACGTCGCTGAGGAGCACGATCAGCCGCTCCTGGCCCCGGCCGGTCAGCTCGATGGCGTCGGGGAGATCCTGCAGCGACGAGGCGGGCGAAAGATCGAGGCTGGTCCCGAACTCGGGGTAGAGCGGGGCCACCCGCCCGCGCTCGTCGACCGATACCACGAAGTAGTAGGCGTGCCCACCCGGTTGGATGCCGATGCGCAGGCGTTCCCCAGTGGCCACCAGCTCCACGTGCGCGTCCGGGCCGGGGCCGGCTTCGGCCGCCAGCCGCTGGGGCCCTTCGAGCGGCAGCGGCGGTGCGATTCGCACCACGATCCCGGCACGACGTCGGGGTTCGCGGGCGCGCAGCACGGCCGCGGCCGCGTCGGCGCGGGCGCGGGCACGCGCCGTCTCGAACAGCGGTCTCGAGCCGACCACGAGCGCCGCGATGGTCGCCACCGCGCCGACACCGATCACCGTGAGAAAGGACCGGGTTCCGGCCGGACGCCGAAGAAGACCTGGAGAGGAGCTTGCGGGTACCCGGGCCGCCGAGTCGTCCCGGGCCCCGAGCTCTTGCGTGCGCGGCACGGCAGGCGCGACGTCGGGTGGCACGGCGGGCGGCATCTCGCTGGCTTCCAGGGATTTCAAGCGCGCGGTCAGGGCGTCGCTTCGGTGGCGCTCGGGGGCTCATTGCCCGAGGCGGGGCCCGAGCTCGGGGGCGGGGCGGCCGGCGGGGGGGGAGGCGGTGATTCGGCCGGCGGGCTCAGCTGAATGGTGCCGGGGGGGTACTGTTCGATCCCCTGCAAGCTGCGCACGCGCCGGGCGCTCTCCTTGAACACGTCGTTTTCGCGATTGATCGGCGCGCCCGCGCCCGTGCCCGCGCCGACCTTGGCCCTGACCCGCTCCGGACCGCCCGGGTGCCTTGCTGCCGTGCCGCCCGCCTGGGTGACCCCCGGTGCGGGTGGAGGCGTGACCGCGGATCCCAGCCCCGCCTGTCCGGCCCCCTGGGGCCGGAGCTGTCCGCTCTGTGCAGGCGCAGGCGTCGCCGGTCGGGAAACCACGACGGCCTGGGCGGCGCCCGCGGTCTCCGACCCGGGTGCCGGGGTCCCCACGGGCCTCGGCAGGTGGCCTGCGGTCGCCACCCCCGCACCAGCGGGAACGCGGGCCCCCGGGCCAGTGGCGCCCTCGGCGCCGCTCCCCGGACCTGGGATGGCGGGATTGCCGGTGGCCGGGCGACCGACGCTCGGCGCACCAGCCATCGGAACTGGGTGGGCCTTGTGCGACGCCGCACCACCTCCCCCCGGGCCCGGCGGCGCTGGCCTCGGCCCGCCGCCCTCCGCGCTGCCGAGTGGAGGTGCGGCAGGAGCCACGGCCCTGGGCTCGGTCGCGCTGCCGAGGTTGGTCCCGGTGGCGGTCCCCGCGACCGTCAGGGCGTGGTCGATGAGCGCGGCCAGGGCCACCGGCCATCCGAAGTGACGGACCGCCGAGAACCCCCCCACCGCGCCGATGAGCACGAGCAAAAACACCGGCAATGCCCGGCTCTTTCTTCGGCCCCGGTAGCGGCTGGGTGGAGCATCGTCCGCGGCATCGTCCGGAAAAGACAGCTCCTCCACTTGACGTCGCCTGGCTCGCGGCGCCGGTCCGGCGGCGCTGGCGAGCTCACCTGGCCCCCGTCCCCCCGCCGCGACCCGGCCGCGCCCGAGCGCCGGCGCGGGCCGTCGGATGGGTGGGGGCTCGCCGAGATCCCCGAGCTCGTCGTAGGCATCGTCACCGACATCCCCGTTCCGCCCATCCCGCCCATCGCCGAGGGTCCCGGTCGGCCCCGAGCCCGAAAAATCCGCGCCCCCCGCCGCGCGTCGGGTGAGGCGCAGCGGCTCTCCCCCGTTGCCCCCGGCGAGCTCCGACAGGGCGGTCTTGTCCTCGGCCCCGAGATCGCTGGCGTCCGCCAGCACCACCGCGTTGCCCTCGAGCAGGGCCGGACCGCTCGATTGGTCCTGGGATTCGACGACCGGCTGGGCCCGCGCGATGGTTGGGATGCCGTCCCGCCGTTCCAGCTCGGCGAGGTACTGCTTGAGCTCGGTCTGCCCCACCCCGCCGAAATCGGCGCGGAGGGCGCGCTCGAGATCCACCAGCATCTCGTCCGCCGATTGGTAGCGGAGCTGGAGGTTCTGCTGCATGGCGCGCAGGACGATGTGGACCACGTCGGGGGCGAGATCGGGGCGCACCTCGGCGGGCGAGCGAAACTCGGCCTGCTGGACCCGCAACAGGGTCTCGAGGTCGGTCGGGGCCTCGAAGGGCCGCACGCCGGTCATCACCAGGTAAAGCAGCGTCCCGAGCGAGAAGAGATCCGAGCGGGCATCGATGGGCTTTCCGAGCCCCTGCTCGGGAGACATGAAGGCGACCTTGCCCTTCACCACGCCCGTGCCGGTGTGCTCGCGCTTCCGCATCGCCTTGGCGATGCCGAAGTCCGTCAGCTTGACCTCGCCATGCTCGCTGATGAGGACGTTGTTCGGGCTCACGTCCCGGTGGACGATCCCGAGGGGCTGCCCGTCGGGCCCGCGCTTGGCGTGGGCGTAGGCGAGCGCGCGGCACACCTCGGCCACCACGAAGAGCCCGAGCGGGGGTGGCAGCGGCCATCCCGCCAGCTTGGACCGATGCAGCACGTGCCCGAGATCCCACCCATCCACCAGCTCGAGGGCCAGGAAATAGCGCCCACCAGCCCGCCCGAGATCGAGCACCTGCACGATGTTGCTGTGGGTCAGCATCATCGAGATGCGCGCCTCGTCGATGAGCATGTTCTGGAACTGCGGGTCGGCCGAGATGCTGCCGAGGATGCGTTTCAGGACGACCGGCTTTTGAAACCCCTCATGACCCTGCTGGGTCGCCAGAAAGATCTCCGCCATGCCACCATTGGCGAGCTTTCGGAGGACGGTGTAGCGACCATGTTGCGCCATTGCGATCGACTGCCGAGGAATCTACCACGCTGGCGGCGGCCCCCCGGCGCTCGGGGCGCGGTTTGTCGAGAAGCCTCGGACAAGTCCCCCAGAAGTCCGGGCCCTATTCCCCGTCCTCGTCTCCGTCCTCGTCCTCGTTTCCCGTCGCGTCCGAGCGAGGACGAGTAACGCGACGAGGACGAGGACGAGGCTAGCAGCCCGTGGTGGAAGTCGGACCGAGCCGAAATGGGCGCGGCGAGGCCGGATGCAAGGAGCAGCGAAGCGCGGAATACTGGCGGTATTCAAGCGAGCGGCGACGCCGCAGACGGCTTTGCCCCGCCCGTTTCGGCGACGCGGAGACTTTCACCACGGGCTGCTAGGTTCCTGAGCGCCGGCGCCGCCAGGCGAGACCGAGCCCGGCCAGGCCCAGAAGCGCGAGCGCAGCCGCAGGCGAGGAAGGTGAACCCCCGACATCGCAGGCACATCCCCCACCGCTGTTCGCGGCCACCGTCTTCACGTAGCTGCAATTGGGGCCGAGATCACAGTAGGGATCCCCGGTGGGGCTCACCTGGCAGGTCCAGCACCCATCGGTGGGGCAACGAATCTGCCCGCAGGGATCCGGCAGACACTCGCCGGTGTCCTTGGCGCAGTTCGGGCAGGTCTTCGTGACGCACAGGTCGGGCTTGCAGGTGGTGGTCGCCCAGTCGCAATACTGCCCCGAGGACGGGCACGTCATGGTGTCGCACCCGTTGGTCTGGCAGGCGCCCGCCACGCACTTCTGCCCCGCCGGACACCCGGTCCCGCACGAGAGCGACACGCAGGTCCCTGTCGAGCAGTACTCGTTGGTGCCGCAGGTGACGTTGGCGCAGGGATCGCTCACGCACTGGCGGTTCACGCAACGCTGACCCGGGTCGCACTTCAGGAGATCGCTGTTGCTGCAATCGAGGCACTTGCCACCCATGCAGGTCTGTCCGCTGAGGCAGCTCACCTGATAGCAGAGATCCACACAGCTGCCGGTGGCGTTGTCGCACTTCTGATCGATCAGGCACTGGACGTTGCGGCAGCGATTGGGCACGCAATACGAGTTCACGCAATCGTACCCGGTCGGGCACGGGAACTCGTCCGCCCGGCAGAGGATCGCGCACGCGCCGTCCTGGCAGCCGAATCCGCTCGGGCACGTGGCGTTGTGATCCGCCACGCCGTCGCAGTCGTCGTCCTTGCCGTTGCAGATCTCGGGCTGGGGCAGCACGCACCCGTCGCACTGGATGCCGTCCACGCCCTTGCACACCTTCTTGCCAGCCTTGCAGATGCCCACCCCGACCTGGGACGCATCGAGGCCCGGGCAGAGGCAGGTGTCCCCGACCCCCGGGAACACGCCGTCGTCGACCAGGCCGTTGCAGTCGTCGTCCTTGCCGTTGCACACCTCGGCCTGCGGGTTGGAGGTCGAGCTGCACACGATCTTGCCGCCCACGCACTGCGTGACGCCCTTGTTGCAGCCCTGTCCCTGGATGCCGCAGTCGACGCCCACGCCCTGGGCGGGGCCGAGGCCGTCGTCGACCAGGCCGTTGCAGTCGTCGTCGAGGCCATTGCACACCTCCATGGCCACCGCCGAGCCGCCGAGGTTGCAGGTCGTGCTCATCTTGTCCGCCGAGCACTCCTTGAGGCCCACCCGGCGGCAGGCCCCGGTCAGGCCATTGTTGCACGAGGCGCCGACGTCGAACCCCTCGTCGATGTTCCCATCGCAGTTGTTGTCGATGCCGTCGCAGATCTCGGGCGGGATCGGGCAGCCGGCCCCCTTGCCGCAGGCGTTGGGGGGGAAGCCCTCGTCGATGAGGCCGTTGCAGTTGTCGTCGAGGCAGTTGGGGATCTCGACCGCGCAGTGCTTGAGCGTGACCAGATCGAGCGGGCACATGTTGGACACCCCCTCGTCGATGAGGCCGTTGCAGTTGTCGTCCTTGCCGTTGCACACCTCGGCCGGGGGCACCGTCTCGGCGATGATGCCGACCACCGCGGCCTTGGCCGCGTTGGCGTCGTTCAGGGACACCCGGATGGCCGCGGTGGAGCCCCCGGCGGCGGCGATGCGGTCGGCGTTGGCCAGATCCGCGGCCGGCAGTCCGTTGTCGGTGATCATGTAGGTCTTGATCCCGGAGTTGCGGAACAGCTGGCAGGCCTGGGCGACCGGATGAAACTGGTCATAGGCCACGCCGCCGGTGCAGGTGGCGAGGTTGAAGGTGGCGTCTGGCGCCGTGGCGTCGTCGCAGGTCTCGGCTCCGTCGGTGATCAGCACCACCACGTTCTGGCGACAGGCCCCCCGCGGATCGCTCGGCTTGATCAGCCCGTCGAAATAGACCCGCGCGTACATCAGCGAGCGGCCGAGCGGGGTGTTCCCCTGCGCGTGCAGCTCCGGGTCGGTCACCGCCCCGTTGGCGGTCGGCAGCTCGACGTTGTCGAGCCAGCGGTAGATCGCCGGGATGTTGGCGTCCGGAGGATCGAAGTTGGCCGCGACGGGCGCCACCCCTGGCGCCGCGGTGGTCACCCCGACCCGCAAAACCTGGCCCGCGCCCATCGTGTACCAGGGCCCAAAGGTGTTCTCGTTGGCGAGGTTGGTGCTCATGAGGCAGCCGGTCACGAAGCGGGTGGCCATGTTCTGGTTGTTGCCGTTTGCGACCCGGTTGGGGGTGGTCACCATCTGCTGGGGCGAGGACGTGTAGTGGCCCGCCGAGCAGACGCCAGCCGCGAAGGCGTTGTTCACCACCTGCGGGAACGACATGAGCCCGAAGTTCGCCTCGTCGCTTCCGACCTGGGCGAGCGCAGCCCGCAGCGCGCTCTTGAGGTTGTAGATGCGGCTCGTGTTTCCGGCCGGGCAGATGTTGGTGGCCTCGCCCACGTTGACGCCCGCGGCGCTCTCGCGCATCGAGCCCGAGGTATCGAAGATGAACAGGATGTTCGGCCGCAACGACTGGGCCTCCGCCCTCCGCATCACCCCGAGCCCCACCACGAGAACCAGCGCTCCCGACAAGATCGCGGCGGCCCTGTTTCCATCCCGATGCGCGCCGCTTCGTGCTTTGCTGCCCGATGTCATGTTTAAGCTCCCTGTCTCCCCCGGGGATCCGGCGGAGCGAGGCGATAAGAGGGTCCCTGAGGTCAATGGAAAAGTCCGCTGAAGGTCCGCACCGTCGTCTCGTCACCGTTGCGCGTGCCACGTCGATTATCGAAAGAAATTTTGACGACCGGACCCCCGTCATCTTACCCGATCGACGTCTCAACCAAATCTAGTTTCTTCGCGCCGACCAAAGCCGCCCCGAGCCGGCTCAGGATGCCCACCAGAAGGAAAGCTTGGCCATGATCACATCGATGGCGGGCACCCGCCCGATGTCCGAGGCCCGCAGGGCGGCCTCCTCGTTGGGTTGCAGCCGGACGGTCGGGATCTGCGAGCGGCTGTAGACCAGGTAGAGCGTCGAGCCGAGGCGGTAATCCCAGCGGAGCACGACGTTGGCGTTGAGGGCCGCCTCCTGGAAGTCCGCGTCGGGCGGCGGGGGCCCGGCGAGCGGCGTCAGATCCGACGCGTGGAGGCGCGAGCCGCTCTTCCGCGGGGCGGACGACAGATCGGTGTAGTGCCCGGCCACCATGAAGAGCTGGGCGAAGGTCTGCAAGGAGATCTTCGGTGAGAAGGTGTACGTGGCGCGCAGGGTCAGGCTCGCGTTCCGGTCGAACAGCCGGCCGAAGAGATAGGGGGCCGTGTCGGCGGTCTCGGCGTGCCAGACGAAGCGTTGCTCGCCGCGCTCGTAGCCTCCCTGAGGGCCGAGATCGATCTGGACGTTGGTGGCGGGACGCACCGACAGCAGGAGCTGTCCGGTCACCGCCGAGCCCTCCGCCAGCACCCGGGTGTCCACCCGGGCCTCGGCGGCCAGCAGGCGGCGCGGGTCGGTCCACAGCTCCGAGCTGGTGCTCCAGAACGCCGGCCGGTCGAGGGCCGAGCCGTCTCCGATCTCGCGGTCATCGTACCTGTCGCTGGTCGCCCCGAGCGCGAGGCGCACGTACCAGAACCCCTGGAAGCGGACGTTGCCGCTCACCTCGGCGGCCGCCCCGAGGTTGAGCCCATCGAGGTTTCGCCGCGCGGACACGTCGAGGCGGGCGTGTCGTTCGAGGGTGCGGGGACCGGGCTCGAGAGAGCGCAGCTCGAGCCCGGCGCGGAGGTCGTGCAGGTTCTGGCGCAGCATGAAGCCGAGATCGTTGTAGTCGAGCCGGCGGCTGGCGCCGGTGTACACCAGCTCGGCCAGCAGCGGGGTGCCACCGTCCTTCGCGATTCGGGCCCACCCGCCGAGCCCCCCATCCCCGGACCGGATGGGGGTGCCGTCCGCCTGCACGTCCGGCGGGCCGTCGCGCACCGTGCTGGCCACGACCTGGCCCGATACGATCTCGTTCGAGCCGCCGAAGCGCGCGAGCCCGTCCACCCCGGCCACGTAGGCATCGTGAAAGCAGCGCACCCCCGCCGCCACCGCCAGCCCGGTCGGGCAGGTACGGGCCCGGTCGGTGACCTCGAAGCGCGACACCCCCGTGGCGAGGACCCCGAGCTGCCCTTCGCGCCCGAGATCGCGGCGCAAGCGCAGCACGTTGAACACCGTGAGCGGCTCGATGGTCCGGCGCTCCCGCGGCGTCCCCGCCGCCCCCAGCTGCACGTCGTAGTCGTTGCGCGCGGCCACGGCCGACAGCGCACCGAAGGTCCAGCTGTCGCGCACCCGCCCGCCCAGCTTCCCGGCCGCGTAGATCGTCGCTCCCACCGGGAAGTCCACCAGCACCCCGTCCGCCGGCTGGGTGATGCTGCTCCCGCTCTTCAGCGTCGGGGTGAGCGGCGAGCTGCCGATGCGCCGAGAATAGAAGAGCAGCAGGGGGGTGACGTACTGGTCGCCGCCCTCGAGGAAGAGGGCGCGCTTCTCGGGGAACTGGGTCTCGTAGTTGGTGGTGTTGAACACCAGCTGATCGGACTCGACCTGGGCGAAGTCCGGCGTGATCGCCGCGTCGAAGGTCACCGACTGGGTGAGGTGCAGCTTGAGATCGAGCCCCGCGGTCAAGCCCGCGAGCGGGCCATCCCAGCCGTGGGTCAGGACGTCCTGGTTGGTGTCGACCCGCCGGAGGCGCGCCACCCCGAAGGGACGGACCTCGATCTGGCTCGGCGTCGGCAGGCTGCGCAGGTCGTCGAGGCGCGCGAAGAGCGGAATCGGGGCCGCCACGTCGCGCGGGATGTACGGCCAGTCGTCGCGCTCCTGACGGGCGGCCGTGAAGCGCGAGATCCAGATGCCCCAGTCCTGGACCGGCAGATCGGCGGCGTAGCGCAGGGCCCGGAGCGGGATGCGCAGCTCGACCGACCAGCCCGAGCCGGTGATGGCCGCGCGCCCCTCCCAGTTCTCGTCCCACTCGCTGCTGAAGGCCGAGCTGTCGTGCAGGGTCCCGTCGAACTGGACCCCCGCCACATTGAGCGCGAAGAGGTTGGCGGATTTTCCGTCTCTCCGACTGTCGAGGTAGACCGTCGCCCAGTCGCTCTCCGAATCCTCGTCCCGGCGGGTGAGGTGCGGCGAGATGGGGGCGGTCTTCTGCTCGCAGTCGATCCCGATGTAGATGGCCTGCGCGTCGTAGAGCACCCGCACGGTGGTGGGTTCGGCGGGCGGCTGTCCCCCGTAGGGAAGCTGCTGGGTGAAGTGTCCCTCCGCCGGTGCGCGGGCCCAGGCCGCGTCGTCGAGCTTGCCGTCGATGATCACCGGGCCCTCGGTGCGGGCGGCCCGGATGCGTGCGACGGTCGGACTTCCCGCGAGATCCGCGCCCATGGGCGCGGACGAGGCCGGGACCAGCGAAGGTGACGGCGAGGACGGAGCCAGGGCAGCCGCCTCGGCCGGCCGACCAGAGAGCGCGACGACGGCGATGAGGGCGAGCCCCGAGGCGTGGCGCGGATGCAAGGACCCCACACTCTATCGTCCCGGCGCCCGTCCCCCCAAATAAGGCACCGGGCGCGTCGTCTCGTCAGGGCTTCGACAGGGCGAAGGGCGGACGTTCGGTGCGCTGCTCGGTGACGATGGCGGTGATGAAGCGCGCGGGCGTCACGTCGAAGACCGGATTGCGGGCGCCCACCCCGGGGGGCAGGATCCGCTTGCCGCCGATGAAGGCCACCTCGTCGGGGGAACGCTCCTCGATGGGGATGCGGTGGGCGGCCCCGGTCGACAGGTCGATGGTGGTGGAGGGCGCCGCGACGTAGAACGGAATCCCGAAGGCGCTGGCGCTGGCCGCGAGGCCGAGGGTGCCGATCTTGTTGGCCACGTCGCCCGTGCGGGTGATCCGGTCCGCCCCCACCACCACCGCGTCGATCGCTCCGGACGCCAGGAAGTGCGCGGCGGCGCCATCGACGATCACCTCGACCGGGATGCCGTCTTGCGCCAGCTCCCAGGCGGAGAGGCGCGCGCCCTGCAACCAGGGCCGGGTCTCGTCGCACAGGACCCGGATGCGCTTCCCGGCCGCCACCGCGGAGCGGACCACGCCGAGGGCGGTGCCGTACCCGGCGGTGGCCAGCGCGCCGGCGTTGCAGTGGGTGAGGATGGTGCTGTCGTCCGGCAGCAGCTCCGCCCCGCGCGCGCCGATGGCCCGGCACGCGGCCAGATCCTCGTCCCAGATGGCCTGGGCCTCCGCGATCGGGTCCTGCATCATCATCACCGCGTTGCTCATGCGGTGGACGGCGATCCCCAGGTTCACGGCGGTGGGCCGGGCCTCGGCGATCTCCCGGATGCGCCGCCGCAGCTCGGGGCCCGGGGTGTTGCCCCTCGCCATCAGCAGGGCCACCGCGAAGGCCCCGGCGCAGCCGATGGCGGGCGCGCCCCGGACCTCCATCTCGCGGATCGCGCGCACGACCTCGGCGGGATCGTCGTAGGCGGTCCAGATCTCCTCGTCCGGCAGACGGCGTTGATCCAGGATCGCCACCCGCTCATCCAGCCAGAAGATGGGCGAGAGCACGTCCGGGTGACCGGGCGGTCGTTGACCCGGGCCAAGCCGCAGGCCGCCGTTGCCGCTGCCGCCCATGCTCATCCCTCCAGCAGGAGCTTCAGGACCTCGTTGGCACCCTTGGGGTTGGCCTTGCCGCCCATCTCCTTCATCACCGCGCCCACGAAGAAACCCATGAGCTTGCGCTCGCCCGCGCGGTAGCGGCGGAGCTCGTCCGGGTGCGCCGCGAGGACCCGCTCGCCGGCCGCCCGGATCGCGTCGGTGTCGGAGACCTGCGCCAGCCCCTCGGCGGCCACGATGTCCCGGGCGGTGCGGCCCTCGGCCCACATCCGCAGGAACACATCCTTGCCGAGCTTCCCCGAGAGGGTCCCGGCGTCGACCAGCGCGATCAGCTCCGCCAGGGCGGTGGGCGCCACCTTCACCCCGGCCTCACCGAGCAGGCGGGCGTCGTCCACCCGCGCCAGCACCTCGTTGATGACCCAGTTGGCCGCCTTCTTCGGCGCCGCGCCCGCGCGCACCGTGGCGTCGAAGTAGTCGGCGATCTCCCGCTCGGCGCACAGCACGCTCGCGTCCTGCGGCGACAGGGCGGCAAGGGCGGTGTAGCGCGCGTAACGAGCCTCCGGGATCTCCGGCATCGAGGCGCGCACGTCCGCCAGGTAGGCGTCGCTCACCACCAGCGGCGGCAGATCCGGCTCGGGGAAGTAGCGGTAGTCGTGGGCGTGCTCCTTCGAGCGCATGGCCACCGACAGGCCGCGCGCGGCGTCCCACAGGCGGGTCTCCTGGATCACGCGCTCGCCGCGGTCGAGCAGGGCGGCCTGCCGCCGCACCTCGTGCTCGATGGCGTCCCGCACGTTCTTGAACGAGTTCATGTTCTTGAGCTCGGCCTTGGTGCCGAGCCGCTCCGCGCCGCGCAGCCGCAGGGACACGTTGGCGTCGCAGCGCATCGAACCCTCTTCCATGTTGCCGTCGCAGATCCCGAGGTAGCGCACCAGCGTCCGCAGGGCCCGGACGTACTCGGAGGCCTCCTCCGCCGAGCGGACGTCCGGCTCGCTCACGATCTCGCACAGCGGCACGCCCGCCCGGTTGTAGTCGACGAAGCTGGCGCCCGCCGCCGCGTGCAGGTTCTTGCCGGCGTCCTCCTCGAGGTGGATGCGCACCAGGCGCACCGAGCGGGCTTCGCCGTGCAGCCGGAAGCGGACGGTCCCGCCCTCGCAGATGGGCTCGTCGAACTGCGAGATCTGAAAGCCCTTGGGCAGGTCGGGATAGAAGTAGTGCTTGCGGGTGAAGCGGCAGGTCTGCCGGATGTGGCTGCCCACCGCGAGGCCGAGCTTGACCGCGGCCAGCACCGCCGCCCGGTTGAGCACGGGCAAGGTGCCGGGCAATCCCAGGCACACCGGATCCGTGGCGGCGTTCGGTTCGGCCCCGAAGGCCGCCGACGAGCCCGAGAAGATCTTCGAGCGGGTCGCGAGCTGGGCGTGCACCTCGAGCCCGATCACGACCTCGTACTTGCCGAGGCCCGTCCCCCCCGCCGTGCTCTCGCGCGCGCCTGCGCCCGTGCCCACGCCTGCTCGCCCGGGAGCGATGGAATCCGTGCTCACGCGACACCTCCGCTGGCGCGCGGGTCTTCTGGCAGACGCCGGTGCCAGTCGGTGCGGGCCTCGTAGGCGCCCGCCACCCGGAACACCGCCTCCTCCCCGAGGGGCGGCCCCATGACCTGCAGGCCGATCGGCAACCCGGCCCGCGTGAACCCGCAGCACTGCGACAGCGCCGGGATCCCGGCCAGGTTGGCGGCCACGGTCATCACGTCCGCCAGGTACATCTGCAGCGGGTCGGCGGTCTTCTCCCCGAAGCGAAAGGCCGGAATCGGAGAGGTCGGGGTCAGCATGACGTCGCACCTGGCGAACGCCGCCGCGAAGTCGTCCGCCAGCAGCCGCCGCGCCTTGAGGGCCTTCCCGTAGTACGCCTCGTAGTACCCGGCGCGCAGGACGTAGGTCCCGAGCATGATTCGTCGCTTCGGCTCCCAGCCGAAGCCCTCGCCGCGGGTCCGGGTGTAGAGCTCCTCGAGCGAGTGCGCGTCGGGCGTGCGGTATCCGAAGCGCACACCGTCGTAGCGAGCCAGGTTCGACGAGGCCTCGGCGGTGCAGATGAGGTAGTAGGTCGCGATGGCGTACTTGGTGTTGGGCAGCGACACCGGCACCACGTTCGCTCCGGCGCGTTCGACCTCGGCGATCGCGGCGCGCACCGCGCTCTCGACCTCGGCGTCCATGCCGGCCCCGAAGTACTCGGCCGGAACCCCCACCCGCACCCCGGCGATGCCGGCCTGGCTGCCGGCGCGGACCGCCTCGCGGTAGCGCCCGACCGGGGTCGGGATGCTGGTCGCGTCCATCGGGTCCGGCCCGGCGATCACCTCCAGCAGCGTGGCCACGTCGTCGACCGTCCGCCCGAAGGGGCCCGGGTGATCCAGGGACGAGGCGAAGGCCACCACGCCGTGGCGCGAGACCCGGCCGTAGGTTGGCTTGATCCCCACGACCCCGCACAGGGCGGCGGGCTGACGGATCGAGCCCCCCGTGTCGGTCCCGAGCGCGCCGGCGCACAGCGAGGCCGCCACCGCCGCCGCCGAGCCACCCGATGAGCCTCCCGGCACGTGGGCCAGCGACCACGGATTCTTGACGGTCCCGCGCGAGCTGTTCTCGTTGGAGGAGCCCATGGCGAACTCGTCCATGTTGAGCTTGCCGAGCATCACCGTCCCGGCGTCGGCCAGCCGCTGCGACGGGGTCGATTCGTAGGGCGGATGAAAGCCCCGCAGGATCTTCGAGGCGCAGGTGGTCTCGATATCGCGCGTGATGAAGATGTCCTTGAGCGCGATGGGCACACCCGCGAGCGGGCCGAGCGGGCGCCCTTCGACCCGGGCGGCGTCGATGGCGCTGGCCCGGCGCCGGGCGCGCTCCCCGTCGACGAGCAGGTAGGTCCCGAGCGCTCCGTCGAGCCGGGCGACCCGATCGAGGTAGGCCTCGGTCAGATCCCGCGCCTTCCAGCGTCCGGCGCGCACGCCCTCGGCGAGGGTGGCGATCGAGGCGCCACGCACCTCGGGCAGCGTGGATGCGGAGGTGGTGGATGATGACGCGGCGCTCGCCATCACCCCTCCTCCGGCGGCGTCCCGGCGGTCATGGCCCCGCTCGGCGCCCCGGCGGAGGGCACGATACGCGGGACCCGAAAGAAGCTGGCCTCGCGCTGAGGCGCGTTCGCCAGCGCCGCGTCCACCGGGAGGGCGACCGTGACGACGTCCTCGCGCAGGGGGCAATCGAAGGGCACGGCATGGGTCATGGGCAGGGTGGCAGTCGTGTCGAGCTCGCCGAGCGCCGCGACGTATCCTAGAATCGCGTCAAGATCCTGGGTCATCCGGGCGATCTCCTCATCGTCGAGGGCAAGCCGGGCCAGGACGGCGATCTCGCGCACTTCTTCAGGCCGGATTCGTGACATGAAGCCCCTTCTACTACCAGAGATTGCCCCCGGGTGTGGAGGGGCTGTACAATGATCGACCTCCGAGCGAGGCCACACGTGCGCACATCATCCCACATCGATTTTCGGCGGTCGTCGTCATCGTCCTCCGGGGGCGGACGCGGACGCGCGCGCCTCGTCCTTCTCTCGCTCTCGGCCCTGGCCATCGCCGCCTGTGATGCCGGGACGGCCGCGACGGACGCCTCCACCCCGGTCGCCTCGAACGCGGCCCAGATCGCCCTGCGCGTCGACGTGCAGCCGGCGGCGGCAGCCTCGTTGAGCGCGCTCGCGTACCGGGCCGCCTACTCGGGGATCTCCCGGCGCGAGGTGCTCGGCCTCGTGGATCCCCTGGCCGGGGGCGTCGCCAGCCGGGTTCCCCTGCCCGCCACGTCGGCGACCGGCGGCCGCGCCGATGCCGAGCCTGGCTGTGTGATTCGCGATCTCGACCGCGCTTCGACCGACCTCGCCGCCCACGGGGACTCCATCGAGCTCGAAGAATTGAAGGGCATCGCCGTGTCGGCGCTGGATCCGACCCGGGCCGAGCTCCTGCGCCTGTCCCCGCGGCTGTTTCCGGACATCGCGGCCAGCATTGGCGGGGTCGTCTCCGAAGGCGGGCCGGTCGGACTGCCCGAGCTCCCCGGACAGGTGCGGGTGACCGCGGGCTCCGCGTCGGCGGTCAACGGGGCCTCGGAGGCGGATGTCACCTTGCCAGCGCCGGCGTGGATCCGGCTCGTGAACGGCGCCGCCAGCGCGGCGGGTCAGGCGATCTCGCTGGGCAGCGATCTCCAGCTCGGACTGAGCATCCCGGGCTCCGCGGATACCACGGTCGAGCTGCGACCCCTCGGTGCGACCGTCGCCCTGACCTGTACCGTCCCGCTCGCGCTCCTGGCCCAAGGTCAAGCGGGACAGGCCCCGGGATTCCCGGCGACGTCCGGACCGGGCGGCGTGGGCGCCGGACCTTCGGCATCCGCGACGACGACCCCGGTCGGGGCCCCGGTGGCACCCACGGGCGCGGCAGGGACCGGGGGAGGCGCGGCCGGGGACGCCGCGCCGGTCGGCGACACCTCGTTCGCGCTGTCCCGCCAGCTGCTCGCGCGGCTGGTGGCGGCGGCGGGGGGGATTGCCGGGGCGCCGATCGCCGCCGCGCTGGATGTGGTTCGGCGTTCGGAGCAGACGCTCGCGTCGCCTTCGGGTTCGCCTTCGGGGACCGAGATCTCGGTCGAGATCCGGACCTCGACGCTGGTGGAGCTGCGTCCGTGACCACGGCGCATGTCCGCCGTGACATGCGCAGGTACTCGCGGCGGAGCCTGAGCCTTCCGGTGCTCGTCACCGAGGCGGCGGACGATCTGCAGGCGGCCATCTCCTTCGATGCAGCCGATCTCTCGCAGGGCGGGGCGTTCCTGCGCTCGGAGCTCCTGTTCGAGGTGGGCGAGGTGCTCGACCTCGAGATCCACGTCGCGCCCGGCCTGCGGGTTCGAGCCCGGGGCCGGGTCGTGCGGGTCTCGCGCGCCGAAGAGGCCCCGGGCATGGGGATCGAGTTCGTCGAGCTCGCGCCCGAGGCGCGACAGGCGCTCGCGGGCGCGCTCCGCGGCGCATCGCCTCCTCCTGTCCCGTAGCGATCGACCGAGCACGCGCGGGCGCGCGGGCGCGCTGGCGCGCTGGATCGTCACCGGTGGTGCCGGCGGTGCGCGCCGCGCGCCGTTACAGAAACTTGTCGCATTCGTGTGGATTTCGATGCGGCAAGGCATCTACTCTCTCCCGGGAGCCGCCAGATGGCCGAATTTCCAGACGAGCCAATCCCCGATCTCCGGGGGCGCGATCTCCAAGGGCGGGATTCCGAGCGGGACGCCGGTCGATGAGGCGTGCATCGCGCCGCCCGGTCGGCCGACGAACCACGGGCGACCGCGCTGCGTTCGGCCGTCACCCATGATCGTGGTCTTCCTCAACCCTCGGTCGCGAGCCAACCGGCGGGATCCGGGGCTCAGCCGCCGTCTGGCCAGGACCCTCGGCGATGCAGGGCGCGTGCTGGCATCGCCCACCTTCGAGGCGCTCGCGGAGGATGCGCGCTCACTGGCCGCCGCCCCACCGCGGGTCATCGCGGTGCACGGCGGCGACGGGACGCTGCACCACGTGCTCACCGCGCTGCTCGACGCCTTCGCGGGCGGGCCCCCGCTGCCGCCCATCGCCATCCTCGGGGGTGGGACGATGAACGTGGTGTCGGCCTCGCTCGGCATTCGCGCGCGGACCTTTCCCTTCCTGGCCGACCTGGCGCGCCAGGCGCGGGCGGGGACGCCCTTCCCGACGGTCGCGCGGCGCTGCATGAAGGTGGGCAACCAGTTCGGGTTCGTCTTCGGCAACGGGATCCTGGCCAACTTTCTCGGTGAGTACTACGCCCGGCCGGGGTATGGCCCGGCCCGGGCATTCTGGTTGCTCGCCAAGATCTTCGTGTCGGCGGTGGCCAGCGGCCCTCTGGCGGAGCGCGTCTTTCGTCCCCGCCGGGATCGCGTGACCGTCGATGGCCAGGTGCTGCCCTTCGCGGCGCTCACCGCGGTCTCGGCGGGCACCGTTCGAGAGGTCGGGTTGCGATTCAAGCTGAACCATCGGGCCGACGATGATCCCGATCGCTTTGCCGTTCTCGCCATTCACGGAACCGCGCGGACGCTCATTCCGGACATCCTCTCCGTCTACATGGGCCGGGGCATCTCCGTCGCGCGCGCCTACAGCACGCTCGCCACGGAGCTCGAGATCGTCCCGGCGGACGGGGAGTGCCCGTACACCATCGACGGCGATCTCTACCGCCTGCACGAGCCGTTGCGGGTCGCGATCGGACCGCGTGTGGAGTTCGTCGATCCCCGTGGGGGCGCTTCGCTCAAGCGCCAGCGCCACTGATGCCGCGAGCGCGAGCGCCAATCCCAGCGCGAGCGCCGATGCCGACGACGGCGCGAGCGCCGTCGATGGAGGCCTGTTCGCATCCACCTGATGCTTTTCCGGGCGTCCGCTCGTTGCGGCGCTGGTCGCTCGGAGATACGATAAAGGCCCACTCACTATGAGCACTTCATTCCCGCTCGATGGCATGCGCGTTCGATTCGCGGGCGACACCAATGTCGGGATGAAGCGCGCCCACAACGAGGACGCGCTGTACCTGCCCGAGTTCGAACGCCTGGCCATCGTCGCCGACGGCATGGGCGGACACGCCTCGGGCGAGGTCGCGAGCCGCCTGGCGGTGGAGACCATCGCGGGCTTCTTCCGCACGACCCAGGACGAGCAGCAGCTGACCTGGCCGTTCAAGATGGACCGCGGCCACCGCTACGACATCAACCGGCTGGTGACCTCGATCAAGCTCGCCAACCTGAAGATTCACGAGCAGGCCCAGCGCGATCCGAGGTGTCACGGGATGGGGACCACCGTCATCTCGGCGCTCTTCCTGGAAGACGCGCTCATCGTTGGTCACGTCGGAGACAGTCGGCTGTACCGCCAGCGGGACAGTCGACTCGATCAGCTCACCGAGGATCACTCGCTGCTGAACGACTACATCAAGATGAAGCACCTCAGCCCCGACGAGATCGCGGCCTTCCCCCACAAGAACGTCATCGTTCGCGCGCTCGGGATGCGCGACACGGTGCAGGTCGACGTGCACGTCGACGTTCCGCGCCTCGGTGACACGTACCTGCTCTGCTCGGATGGGCTCTCGGGCATGATCTCCGACGACCAGATCGCCGAGGTCATCGGCCGGTCCCAGGATCTCGACCGCACCTGCGAGGAGCTGATCGTGCTCGCGAACCGCAACGGCGGCCTCGACAACGTCACCGCCGTCCTGGTTCGGCTCGAGCAAGCCTAGGACGCGCCTTCGGCGCTCGCGGGAAGGGGCGGACGGAGCGCGCCTTCGGCGCTCGCGGGAAGGGGCGGACCCCTCCTCGCGGGCCCCTCCCACCGGACGACAAGCTTCGAGCCCGGATTTGCTTGGCCGATGTCTTCTCCGGTTGGCAAAGCCAACCTCCGATCCACCGCATGGAGGACGTGATCGCGAGGGGGTGAGTTGCCCTGGGACTGAGGCCTAACCCTTTCCTTCCTGTCCCCTCGTCCGTTCCCTATCCCCTGGCCCTGCGGAGCGGGGAGAGGATGAGGGGCCCCACGTCACTTCGTCGCCGCAGCTTTCATCCGGGAGAGGCGCGACTTGTCAGTCGTGTGGGGGAACCAAAGCGACGGGGTGTTCGCCCTGTTCGGTGACGATGGCGTCGGCGATGGTGCCGGCGGCACGGGCGGCGGGCCAGACCACGACGCGCGTGAGGTGGGCGCCGGCCGTGACGACCGCGCCCTCGCCGATGACCACCTCCGGGCCGACCGTCGCGCCGGATTCGATCTCGGCGCCGGCCGCGATGCGGACAGGGTGCATGATGGTCGCGCCAGGATGGACCCTGGCGGTCGGATCGATGCCGACCAGGGGACCCGGTGGGTGACGGATGGCGCCCGGATTGCGCAGCAGGGCCAGGTTACCGGCCAGGTAGCGCTCGGGGGTCGAGTGCTCGGCGAAATGACCGTCGAGGCGCACCGAGCCGATGGGCAGACCCTCGGCGAGCGCCGGGATGTAGATGTCGCGAACCGTGTCGGAGAACGCGGCGCGCATGCGCGCCCGCAAGGTCGGACCGATGACCTGGATCCCCGTGAACATGCGCACCCCCGTCGGCAGGGGCTGGCCAGGGGCGGTGCCGCCGAGGATGCGGACGATGTGGTCATCGCGGTCGACGCCGATGGGCCCCCATTCCTCCGCCCGGGGATCGTCCCTCAGGGCCAGCGTGGCGGCGTCAGACGGATTTCCCGCCGCGCCCCGCTCGTGCGCGCGGACGAGCGCGCGTAGGTCCACGTCGCACACCACCTTCGCGTTCATGACCACCACCGCCCCTTCCCCGAGCTGCGCGCGCGCCTGTGCGATGCCCCCGGCGGTTCCCAGCAGCTCCTCCTCCTCCGAGTACGCGATCCGCGCGCCCAGGGCCGCGCCGTCCCCCAGCGCGTCCCGGATGTGCTGGCCGCGATGAAACAGGTTGATGACGATCTCTCGCAATCCAGCCGCCACCGCGGCCGCGATGCCGAACCGGATCGCCGGATATCCACAGATGGGGACCAACGGCTTCGGCAAGAGCTGCCCGATGGCGCCGAGACGCGTCGACCGGCCGGCCGCCAGCAGCATCACCCGCATCGATTTCCGACGCTAGCGTCCTGTCTTGGAAATACGGTGCACATGGCGTCGACAAGCCGGGCTGGCCGCAAGGCGCGACGACGAGGCGTACCCGTAGGTACGGTGAGGAGGAGCAACGCAGCGGCCGGGCTGGATCGTCGTCGACATGTGTGGCGGATTTCTAAGACAGGACGCTAGCATGGTATCTAATCGGGCCATGAAAATTTGCGTGATCGGTACCGGCTACGTGGGCCTCGTCGCCGGAGCGGGGTTCTCGGACATGGGCAACGACGTCATCTGTTGCGACGTCGATCGCGCCAAGATCGACGGGCTCAACCGGGGCGAGCTTCCGATCTACGAGCCCGGGCTCGACAAGCTCGTGGCCCACAACGCCGCCGAGAAGCGCCTGCAGTTCACCACCGACGTCGCCTCCGGGGTGGTCGGGGCCGACGTGATCCTCCTCGCCGTGGGAACGCCGCCGGGGAAGGACGGGTCCGCGGATCTTTCGTTCATCTTCAAGGCCGCCGAGATGGTGGCCGACGCGCTCAGCGGCTACGCGGTGATCGTCACCAAGTCGACCGTCCCGGTCGGCACCGGCGACAAGATCGAGGCCCTGATGCGCAAGCGCACGCGCCACGAGTTCGCGGTGGCCTCGAACCCCGAGTTCCTGAAGGAGGGCGACGCCGTCAACGACTTCATGAAGCCCGATCGGGTGATCGTCGGCGCGGAGGACAAGCGCGCGGTGGATCTCCTGCGCAGCCTGTATTCGCCCTTCACCCGGACCAGCGATCGCATGCTGGTGATGGACCGCCGCTCGGCCGAGCTCACCAAGTACGCCGCCAACTCCATGCTCGCGACCCGCATCTCGTTCATGAACGACCTCGCGAACCTCTGCGAGCTCCTCGGCTGCGACATCGAGCTCGTGCGCAAGGGCATGGGCTCCGACCCGCGCATCGGGCCCAAGTTCCTGTTCGCCGGATCGGGCTTCGGGGGAAGCTGCTTCCCCAAGGACCTGCGCGCCTGCATCAACACCGGCCACGAGGCCGGCCACGAGCTGGCGATCTTGAACGCGGTGGTCGAGGTCAACGAGCGCCAGAAGCGGCGCCTCGGCGAGAAGGTCGTCGCGCACTTCGGCGGCGATCTGAAGGGCAAGAAGATCGCCGTCTGGGGCCTGGCGTTCAAGCCCGGCACCGACGACATCCGCGAGGCCCCGGCGCTGGTGCTGATCGACCAGCTGCTCGAGGCCGGCGCCGAGATCGCCGCCTCCGATCCCGTCGCCATGCCGGGGGTCCAGAAGCTGATCGGCGATCGCATCCGCCTCGATCCCAGCCACTACGGCGTGGTCGACGGAGCAGACGCGCTGGTGCTGGTCACCGAATGGAACGAGTTCCGCCGCCCGGATCTGGCGCGCCTCAAGCAGGCCATGCGTCAGCCGGTGGTCTTCGACGGGCGCAACATCTGGAACCCCTCCGAGCTGCGGGCCGCCGGCTTCACCTACACCGGCATCGGTCGCGGCCGAGGCGGCGGCGGCTCCTAGCCTCTGTCCCTGGTCCTGTCCCCTCGCCCCGCGAAGCGGGGCTGGGGTCAGGGAGAGGGGCCCACTTCACCGCTAGCGTCGGCGGCCCGCGGGCAGCGTCGCCAGGTGGTGGAAGTAGCGGCAGAACATCTCGATTCCGCCGGACGCCTGGGGCCAGTCGAAGTTCTCGTTGATCGCGTGGTAGCCATGCTCAGGCAAGGACAGCCCGAGGAAGTTGACCGGCGCACCGAGCAGGTGCTCCATGGTCAAGACCGCCCCGATGGAGCCGCCCTCGCGCGTGAAGCCCGGCTCCTTGCCGAAGGTCTCCCGCATGGCCGCCGCGCCCGCGGCGTTGAAGGGGCCGCCGAGCGGCGCGAGGTAGGGGGCGAGCGAGGCCTGGTGCGTGACCTCGGCGTCGGGGATCTGCTTCTTGATGAAGGCCTTCACCAGGCGGAACACCGCCTCTGGCTTTTGCCAGGCCACGAGCCGGGTCGACAGCTTCAGCTCCGCGCGGTGGGGCACGATGGTCTTGATCCCGGGGCCGGTGTAGCCGCCGACCAGCCCGTGGACCTCGAAGGTCGGGCGCGCCATGATGGACTCCATCACCGCGAAGTCGCTTCGGTGCGGTCGCAGCGTGCGCAGCTCGTGGGCCGCGCGGAACTTCTTGGCGGTGAATCCCGCCCGCCCGAACCCCACCCGCTCGGCCGCCGTCAGCTTCTGCACGCCGCCATAGAACCCGGGGATCTTCACCCGCCCGGTGCGCGCGTCCATGCAAGCCCCCACCAGGGCCGCGAGCTCGGCCACCGGGTTGCGAGCGGCCCCGCCCGTGGTCCCCGAGTGGACGTCCTTCTCCCCGGTTTGCAGCGCGACCGTGAACCCCATCAGCCCGCGCAGGCCATACGGGATGGAAGGCTTTCCAGCCGCTGTCCAGATGGTGTCCGAGACCACCACCGAATCGGTCGCGAGGCCCGCGGCCTCCACGGGCCCGGGCACGGCCGGCGTGGCGGCCCCGTCCGTCGTCTGGGCGGCGTCGCCCGGCTCCTTCGGTCCACGCGGCCCTCCCGGCCCCCGTGAAGCTCCGGCACCGATCGCGGAGGTCAGGCCGCGCGCGAAGTTGGGGCTGCCGATCTCCTCCTCGAGCTCCCACAGGAACTGAATGTTGATACGCGCGCCCGTCTCGCGGGCCAGGCGCGCCCCGAACAGCGCGGCCAGCGCCGGACCCTTGTCGTCGGTGGCTCCGCGCGCGTAGTAGCGGTCGCCGTCCCGCGTGAAGGCGAAGGGCGGGGTCCGCCACTCGGAGGCCTCGGCAGGCTGCACATCGAGGTGGTTGTAGACGGTCACCGTCGGCAAGCCCGGCTCGGCACCGAGCCGACCAACCACCATCGGATAGCCCCCGGTCTCGACGATCTCCACCTGGCCGCCGGCCTCGAGGATGAGCTGCCGGGCCAGCTCCGCTGCTCGCGCCATCGCCGGCTGGCAGGTCGGATCCATGCTGACCGTGGGGATCTCGACCAGTGCCGCCAGACGCTCCTCGTACTCGCCTCGCCACTCGGCCACGCGGGCGCGCAGGGCACCCTGGTTCAGGACCGTGGTCGTCTTGGTGATCGCGCCGCCGCCGCCGGCCGGGGCTGCTTTCAGGGCCGCGCGACCTCCGCCTCCGGATGTTCGGCGGGGGCTGCGGGCCGGCTTGCTCGCTCGCCCGGTCGACTTCTCGGTCGCCGGCCGGGCGGGGATGGCCGTCACCTCGGTGGTCTTCTTGGTCGCGGTCGGGGTCATCGCCCGCCATTATGCCGGGTTATCCGCCGATCTGAATCATCGCCTTGCGCGGGCCACCGATTCCCAGCAACCCGAACCCGTGCTTGGGGCGCTTCCCGGTCAGGGCTTCGCCGATGGTGGCGAGCACCGCGGACTCGCCCCCCGACCAGAGGACCCCCCGCAGGTCGACGGCGTCGTCGTAGGCGAGGCAGGTGTGGAGGGCCCCGGTCGCGGACAGCCGGACCCGGTTGCACACCTCGCAGAAGTGCTCCGTGATGGGGGAGATGATCCCGAACACCCGCTCTCGCACGCGCTCGCTGTCGCCCTGCTCCTCGACGCGCCAGTAGCGGGCCGGCCCGGCGCCCCGGCGTCGCCCGGCCTCGTCGGCCACCAGCGTCCCCTGCGGATGCGCCGCCTGGATCTCGGCCCGGATCTCCGCCGCGCTCATGAAGCGGCCGGGAACGAACAGGGCGCCATCGGCCATCGGCATCTGCTCGATGAAGCGCGGCACGAGGCCCCGGGCCCAGGCGAAGGCACACAGCTCGCCGAGCTCCCCGTGGTTGAAATCCCGCACCGCCACCGTGTTGATCTTGATGGACGCGAAGCCGAGCCCCCGCGCCCGCTCGAGCCCGTCCCGCACCCGCGCGAGATCCCCGCCGCGCGTGATCGAGGCAAAGCGCACCGGGTCGAGCGTGTCGAGGCTGACATTGAGTCGGGTCACGCCGGCCCGGAACAGGGGCTCGGCCAGCTCGCCGAGGAGATGCCCGTTGGTGGACAGAGCGATGTCCTCGAGGCCCGGGATCGCGCGCAACATGCGCACCAGGACCGGCAAATCCCGCCGCACGGTGGGCTCGCCGCCCGTCAGGCGAAGCCTCCGCACGCCGAGCCGCGCGAAGCAGGAGACCAGGCGGACCGTCTCCTCGAACGTCAACACCTCGGCGCGGGCCGCGTGCGGCACGCCCGCCTCGGGCAGACAGTACGTGCATCGATAGTTGCAGCGATCCGTCACCGACACCCGCAGGTAGTCGATCCGCCGCTGCTGCCCATCGACGAGCTCGGATCTCTCGGCGTCCTTGTCGGCACCCGTGCCCGCGTGGCTACCCATGCCCATGCCCATGTTCATGCCCGCGCCCACGTCCATCCTTCCGCAGCTGCCCGAGGAGGTGCCGCAGCTCGGGAAGGATCAAGCGATCGAGCCCGAGGCGCACCGCCGCCGGCGAGCCGGGCAACAGGAACACCGGCACGCCCCCGATCAGGCCCGCCGTGGCACGCGAGAGCATCGCGGCCGCTCCGATCTCGGCGAAGGAGAGCATTCGAAACAGCTCCCCGAACCCATCGATGGTCCGGTCGAAGAGCGGTGAGATGGCCTCGGCGGTCACGTCGCGCGCCGAGAACCCGGTGCCCCCGGTGAAGACCAGCGCGTCGAGGCCCGCACCCGGGCGCGTGAGCTCGCGTGCGCTCTCGCGCAGCAGGTCCGCCTCGTCCGGCACGATCCGCCGCGCCATCACCAGGAAGCCCGCCTCGCCGATGCGGCCGCAGGCCTCCACCCCGCCGAGATCGTCGGCCGCGGTCCGGGTGTCCGAGACGGTCACGACCCCCAGCCGCAGAGCACCGACGGCGGCGTCCGCGGCGTGGTGCGCCAGTTGCTCTCGGGTGCCCTCTCCGGTGCTCACGATCGAACGCTAATCTAATGCCCTGGAACGGAATTGCTCGGTCCGATCGCGCGCAAAACGCCAGCCGCCCCACATCTTCCCGGGCGCCTCTTGCTCCGGGGGGCGGGCCGCGCTAAGAAGCGTCCCTCCCGGGCTCGTAGCTCAGGTGGATAGAGTGTCGGCCTCCGAAGCCGAAGGTCGCTGGTTCGAATCCAGTCGAGCCCACCCGCGGAAACCAGGACACAGGACCTTGACAAGTGTCCGCTTCTCCCTAAACTCCCGCGCTCGCTCGGAGGGCCGCCCGTCACCATGTACGCCGTCATTCAATCAGGTGGAAAGCAATACCGTGTCGCACAGGGAGAGACCCTGCGCGTCGAAAAGCTGGCCGGCGAGGCCGGGACCAGGGTCAGCTTCGAGACCCTCTTGTTCGCCGACGACGGTGGCAACGTGCGCATCGGTCAGCCCAAGGTGCTGGGCGTCTCGGTGGACGCCGAGATCATCGAACAGGGCCGCGACAAGAAGATCACCATCTTCAAGTACAAGCGCCGCAAGAGCTACCGCCGCAAGGCGGGCCATCGCCAGCCCTTCACGGCCCTGAAGATCACCGCGATAAATGCAGCTTGAATCTGGCCGCCTGAATCCGGCAGCGTGAATTTCCCCGTTCGAAGGAAGCAGCGTCATGGCACACAAAAAGGGACAAGGTAGCTCACGCAACGGTCGCGACTCTCAGGGGCAGCGCCGCGGAATCAAGGTCTTCGCGGGCGAGCAGGTCGTCCCGGGGAACATCCTGGTCCGCCAGGTCGGCACGGTGGTGCACGCCGGTCCGTTCGTGGGGATGGGTCGTGACTTCACGTTGTTCGCCCTGCGCGGCGGAACGGTGAAGTATTACCGCTCGGGTCCTCGCAGCCTGGTCAGCATCGTCCCGGCACCGCCGGCCTCGGCCTAGCCGCGCGCCGCTCGCCTCGGAGGCACTCCCCACCCGTCGGGCGTGGGGGGCGCCGCCAGCCGGGTCCTCCGCATGCAATTCGTCGATCAAGCGCTCATCCACGTGGCTGGTGGAAAGGGCGGTAACGGCGCGGTGGCCTTTCGCCGCGAGAAGTACGTCCCCAAGGGTGGGCCGTCCGGCGGCGATGGGGGCGATGGCGGCAGCGTGGTCATGGTGGTGGACGGTGGTCTGTCGACCCTGCTCGACTTTCGCTACCAGCGCGAGTACGCGGCGCCAGCCGGTGGCTCCGGGGCGAACAAGGACATGTACGGCAGGGCCGGCACCGATCTGGTCCTGCGCGTCCCGCCCGGAACCCAGGTCTTCGACGACACGACCGGCGAGGTCCTGGTCGATCTGCGCGCCGACGGCGAGCGCTTCGTGGTCGCGCCGGGCGGACGGGGGGGACGCGGCAACATTCACTTCGCCACCTCCACCGATCGCGCGCCCCGCAAGGCCGAGCCCGGGCTCCCGGGCACCGAGCGCCAGCTGCGGCTCGAGCTCAAGCTGCTGGCGGACGTGGGGCTGCTGGGGTTTCCCAACGTCGGGAAGTCCTCGCTCATCGCCAAGATCTCCGCCGCGCGGCCCAAGGTCGCCGACTATCCCTTCACCACCCTGGTGCCGAACCTCGGAATGGTCCGGCTGTCCCAGGATCGTTCGTTCGTGGTGGCGGACGTGCCTGGCCTCATCGAGGGGGCCCACGCCGGCACCGGCCTCGGTGACCGCTTCTTGCGCCACCTCGAGCGCACCCGGGTGCTGGTTCACATGCTCGAGGCGGGGGCCGGCGCGGGCCGCTCGCCCTGGCGCGACTACCTCGCCATCAACCGCGAGCTCGCGCTCTACGATCCCGCGCTCGCCGGTCGGCCGCAGATCGTGGTCCTGAACAAGATGGATCTCCCCGACGTGCGCCGCCGGCGTGCCCAGCTCACGCGTCCCTTCACGGCGCGCGGGATCGAGGTGCTGGCCATCAGCGCCGCGACCGGCGCAGGCGTGCCAGAGCTGCTCGAACGCGTGTGGAAGCAGCTCGAACGATCGCGCCGCGAGGTCCAGGCCGCCGCCGATTCGACGCCGACGCCGACGCCGACGCCGAAGCCATCGCCTTCGCGGTCGAGCTCCGGGCGGACCCGAAGCGCGCGTTGAGATGCCGGGGGTCCCTCTGACCCACACGAACGCCCCACTCCCCCCTCGAGCTCGAACTCGCCCTTGGTCTCTCCGCCCAGATGTGACTTTGACCCGTCGACCCTCGGGTGAGAATCGTCACGGCCGCTCGGTCGGCCCGCGCGGTCGATCGACTTGCGTCTCCGGTCAGTGGCGACTCGCGGAGCGATGCCTCGCGACGGCTGGCAAAAATTGACCGACGAGGTGCGTCCCTGTTATACAGACCATCCTCGGGCTCATACCGATCACATGCTGTGCCCGCCTATGGATACGGAGCCGAAACCGATGAGATTGCTGCGTAACTCGAGCCGGCCTAGCCTGTGCTACGCGATGGGAGCATTCGCTCTGATGGGCTCCCTGTGTGGAGTCGCCCACGCCCAGTCGGCGCCTCCCGCCGATCCGGGTGGTGCCGGGCCCGCGGCATCCGCCACGTCGGCTGCCGCCCCGAGCGCGGCGCCGCCGGCCCCGGCGGAGGCCGCTCCCGTGGCTGGCGCCCCGCCCGGCTCTCAGCCGATGGCCTCGTCGTCGCCCGCCCCGACCGAAGGTGGATACACGGTCCGCCTGAGATCCCTCGAGAAGAACGTCAACGAGCTCAAGGAGCAGATCTTCCGGACCAAGGCAAGGCTGAACCTCCTCAAGGAGACCGTCCTCGGCGGCACGCTCGGGGCGTCTCGCGCCGTGATCCATCACAAGAACGAGATGGGGACCTCCTACCGGCTCATCAAGGCGGTGTACGCGCTCGACGGGGTGCAGATCTACTCGCGCGCCGACGACTCCGGGCGCCTGGCCGAGATGACGGAATTCGACATCTACAACGGCGCCATTCAACCTGGATCGCACACGCTCACCGTGATGATGGTCTATCAGGGGAATGGGTTCGGGGTGTTCAGCTACCTCAAGGGTTACAAGATGACGGTGAGATCCAGCCACACCTTCGTGGCCGGTGAAGCCAAGTCGACCGCCATCACGGTGGTGGGTTACGAGAAGGGCAACCTCACGACCAACCTGCAGGATCGACCCGCGGTCGACTTCCGGGTCAACGTCATGTCGGTCGAGCCCGCCGGAACCGCATCCACCACGTCTCCCACCGGCGTCCCCAAGTAATCCCACACCGCGGCCGCGCGCGCACACTGAGGAGCCTGAGAAAAGGGCGGATGACACAGGGCAAGCCAACCATCGCCGCACTCGCATTCGGAATGGTGGCCCTTTCGGCTGCGTCCGTCGCCCGCGCCGACGAGATCGACGACTACACCCGCAAGCTCATCGATCTGGATCAGCGGGTCCGGGAGATGTCGGCCGAGCTCAAGGACGCCGCCCCGCCCACCCCGAACGCCGCGGATCGCCGGGTCCTCGATGCCCAGGTGCTCTTCAGCCTGAAGAACTACGAGGAGGCGGCGACCATCTTGCTCGACGTGGTCGAGCGTTACCCGAACTCGCAGGCCTACGACGACGCCGTGTATCTGCTCGGCGAATCGCTCTACCAGGCCCGGGATTACTTTCCGGCGCGCGAGTACTTCGAGCTCACCCTCAAGAAGCTCGCCAACTCCAAGCGCGAGCAGCAGGCGCTCGGCCGGCTGGTGGAGATCGCGCTCCGGACCGGCGACTACGACAAGATGGACGTCTACCTGCAGCGGCTGCGCGACATCCCGCCGCAGACCACCGAGCCCGAGATCCCCTACGTCCACGGGAAGTACCTCTATTTCCGCGGCAAGCTGCCCGAGTCGGCTCAGGTCTTCGCGACCGTCATCCCCTCGAACCCCTATTACTTCCAGTCGCGCTATTTTCTCGCGACCATCCTGGTGAAGAACGGCGATCTGGCCGGTGCCGCCGCCGCGTTCGATGCGCTCCTGAAGCTCCAGCCCACCGACGACAACTCCCGGGAAATCCAGGATCTGGCGCGCATGGCGGTGGGGCGAATCCTCTACGAGCGCTCCCAGTTCGACCGGGCCGTCGAGTCCTACCAGGGGGTGCCGCGCCAGTCGCGCTACTTCGTGGATGCCCTGTTCGAGCAGGCCTGGACCTTCATCAAGGCCAAGGAATGGAAGAAGGCGTACTACGCCCTCGACCTGCTCCTCCTCACCAGCCCGGACAGCAAGGAGGCGCCCGAGCTCCGCCTGCTGATGGGCAACCTCCACCTTCGGATGGAGAATTTCTACCTGGCGAGCGACGCCTTCTCCAAGGCCCGGGACGAGTTCGAGCCCATTCAACGCCAGCTGCAGACGGAGATCGTGAAGTCCCAGCAGGACCCGGCCTACTTCGACAACCTGGTCGGCAAGAACCTCGACAAGTTCGACATCGCGGTGTTCATCCCGGCCACCGCCGCCAAGTGGGTCAAGTCCGATCCCGACGTCGAGCGGATGCTCGTGCTCGCCTCGGACGTCGGCGACATCGAGCGCGCCCTCAAGGACAGCGAACAGATCGTGATCCGGCTCGAGCGGGCGATCCAGACCTCCGGCAAGGCCGGCATCTTCCCGGACCTGGCGGCGGCGCGCACCCAGTCGGTCGAGATCAGCAACCAGCTGGTCGAGACCCGCCAGCGCTTCGTCGGGAAGACCCGGGCGCTGCTCGCCCCGACCTTGTCGGCGGAGGAGGCGGCCCAGCTGGACCGGATCGGCGCCGAGCGCGCCTCGCTCGAGCAACGGATCCGCAACATCCCCCTCACGCGTGAGGCGATCAAGGCCCACGAGAAGGAGATGAAGGACCAGTTCCAGCAGCTCGACGCCAGCGCCTCCGAGCTGAACGTGGAGATCCAGAGCCTGGATGCTCAGCTGGTGGCGATCGAGCAGTACTACCGGGGATCGCGCGCCGAGCAGAAGATCCGGCCCGAGGACATGCTCGGCCCGGTCAAGGACCTGCGCGCCGCCATCGACGATCTGCACCGCATGCACGATCGCACGCGCGACGAGATCGCCGAGGCCACCCGCGAATCGAGCACGGCCGGGGCCGCTGGCGAGGAAGAGCGGCGCATGACGGGCAGGGTGGCCGAGCTGCTCAAGCAGGAACAGGCGATCCAGGGGCAAGCCAAGTATCGCCTGCCGGGAGATCAGCAGGTCCAGATCGACCGCGCGGCCGGGCTCCTGGCCCGGGTGGATGCCATCGACCGACAGCTCGCTGATTACGACGCGCGCATCGATGCGCAGGCCGACGTTCGCCTGGAGAAGGTGCGCGGCTACCTCAGCGCCGAGAAGGAAGAGCTGCACCAGTCGGCGGCCAAGGTCGACCTCGTGGTGGGCGAGTCGCAGTCGCTCGGGGGTGGGCTGGCCCAGACCATGTTCATCAAGGTCGCCAACCGCTTCTACGACCTGGTGGTGAACGCGGACGTGGGAATCATCGACGTGGCCTGGGGGCTCAAGGACCAGAAGACCCAGGCGGTCACCAAGCTCACCACTCAGAAGAACCTGGAGGTCAAGGCCCTCGACGAGGACTTCAAGAAGCTCCTGGAGGAGGAGAAGTGAGCGCGCCGACGGATCCCGCCATGCAGAGCCCGACGGGACGTGACGAGCCAGGACGGCGATCAGGCAGGCGATTCGGACGGGGCGGGGCGGCGCGCGCCCTGCGGACGACCCTGGTCGCGGGCCTGGCGGGCTTGGCCGGCCTCGCCGGTCAGGCTGTCTCGTCGTCGCGGGTGGCGGTGGCGGCCTCGCCCGCCCGGGAGATGGCCGCGGCCGATCCCCGATCGCTCGAGGAGGTCATGCAGGACCTGCGGCGCTTCGCGGAGGCGGTGCAGGAGTACAAGGGGACCGCGCGCCTGATCATCAAGCGGACCTACGCGGCCAAGCTCAAGGAGCTGAACGACAAGTACGAGCCGCAGATCGAGGCCAACGAGCGCGAGGCCAAGGATCGCCGGCGCGACGCCATCGCCATGTTCGAGGCCTTCCTGCAGAAGTACCCGAACGACAAGCGCTGGACCCCGGACGCCATGTTCCGCCTGGCCGAGCTCTACTACGAGAAGTCGGCGGAGGACTTCCTCGAGGCCGACGACGCCTACAAGAAGGCCATCGACTCGCCCACGCCCCCGACCGATCAGCCCCCCCGGGTCGACTACACGCCGACCATCACCATCTACAAGCGTCTGCTCACCGAGTTTCCGAACTACCGCTTCCTCGACGCGACCTACTACCTGCTCGGGTTCTGTCTGGGGGAGATGGGGCAGGAGTCGCAGGCCCGCCAGGCCCTCCTGGCCTTGGTCTGTGCGAATCAGTACAAGCCTCTCGATCCCCCGGCCTCGAACCCCACCGGGGAAGACCCCTACCGGGAGTGCACCCCGGTGCGCAAGGACTCCAAGTTCCTGCCCGAGGCCTGGACGCGGATCGGGGAGTTCCACTTCGACGCCCCGAACGAGCTGCGGCTGGCCATCGCCGCCTTCCAGCGGGTGCTCGAGTTCAAGGACTCCCCCTACTACGACCGCGCGCTGTACAAGCTCGCCTGGTCCTACTACCGGGACAACAACTTCCCGGAGGCGGTTCGCCAGTTCGACGGGCTCGTCAAGTACGCCGACGCCCGCAAGGCCGCTGGCCAGAAGGTCGGCTCGGACCTGCGGCCAGAGGCCATCCAGTACCTCGGCGTGAGCTTCGCCGAGCCCGACTGGAACGGTGACTCGGTCCCCGACCCCGAGAGCGGCCTCGAGCGCATCAACAAGTTCTACAAGGGACGCGATGCCGAGCTGCACGTGCGTGAGGTGTACCAGCGCCTCGGCGACATCTTCTTCGACTCGACCAAGTACGCCGAGGCCATCGCGGTCTACAAGACCCTCCTCCAGAAATGGCCGTACTACGTGGACGCCCCCAAGGTCCAGGACAAGATCGTGCGCAGCTACGAGCGCGATCGCAACATGATCGCGGCCGCCAAGGAGCGCGAGGCCCTCGGGCGAAACTACACCAAGGGGACCGACTGGTACGCCCAGAACAAGGACAACCCGGAGGCCCTGGCCGCGGCCCAGCAGCTGGCCGAGGACGCGTTGCTGATGGCGGCCACCAACGTCCACGCGGGCGCCCAGGCGTGCCGGACCAAGTGGCTCGAGAACCAGGCGGACCTCAAGAAGCTCGACGAGTGTCAGCAGCTCTACCGGAGCGCGGCCGAGCTCTACGAGAAGTACCTGGCGGCCTACCCGAACTCCAAGCGCAGCTACGAGTTCTCCGAGTTCTACGCCGACACGCTCTACTACTCCGGCCAGCTCCCCCAGGCCATCGCCGCCTACCAGTCGGTCCGCGACTCGCAGATGGACAACCGGTACCAGGAGGACGCGGCCTTCCGGATGATCAAGGCCTACGAGGAGATCATCGAGGCCGACAAGCGGGCCGGCCGGATTCAGGATCCGCCCATTCCCGACGAGAAAAACACCAAGCCCCCCGTGGCCCCCCTCCCCATGCCCGAGGTCTACCAGAAATATGCCCAGGCCATCGACTGGTACGTCGAGTACATCAAGAGCGATCGGGCCTCGGACCTCAAGTACGCGGCTGCCGTGGTGTACCTGCGCTACCACAACTGGGCGGAAGCCCGGCCGCGCCTCTCACGGCTCACCGACGAGTATTGCGGGACCAAGCCCGAGGTCGGCTTCAAGGCCTACGATGCCATCCTGCAGACCTACTTCATCGACTACCTGATCCAGGACGAGGAGGCCAAGGACTGTGCGCTCGGCAAGCTGCTCAGCATCGCCGACCAGTTCAGCGACTCGGCCTGCGGCAAGTCCCCGGCGGCCGCGCCCTACCTGCAACGGATCGCGCAGATCCGCTCGTCGGTGAAGACCACCATCATCACCAAGCGCCTGCAGCTCTCGATGGAGAACGAGGAGAAGGGGACCAGCAAGGAGCTGACGGTGTGCAAGGAGGGCCCGGGCGGCATCGCGATCGTCTCGGGGCTCGCCAAGCCAGGGGAGGTCGCCACCGGCGCCGGGCCGGGGGCCACGGGTCCGGGGGGCACCACCGCCGGGGCGCCGGCCACCACCGCCGCCGGCAAGGCCCCGAGCAAGATCTCCACCGAGCTCGACGTGGGGCTGGCGCTCGATCTCGTCGACGTCGTCAACAGCAACCCCAAGGACCCGGACGCACCCACCGCCCTCAACAACGCCTGCGTCATCTACGAGAAGCTCTTCCAGTTCGGGGAAGCCACCAAGTGCTACGAGCGCCTGTATCGGGACTATCCCGACTCCGAGTGGGGTCGGGAGGCGCTGTGGAACGCCTCGCGCAACCACTACCGGTTCTTCGAGTTCGACCAGGCCGTGCAGGGTTACCTGCAGCTGGCGGACAGCCCCAAGTTCGCCCAATCCGAGCACCGCAAGGAGGCCCTCGGCCTCGCCGCCTCCCTGCTCGACAACGACCAGCAGTACGGGCGGGCGGCGGAGCTGTACAAGCGCTACTCCGACGCCATCACCGAGAAGCCGTCGGACGCCGCGCAGGCCTACTTCTTCGCCTGCAACGCCTACGAGAAGGCCAAGGACCAGACCAAGCAGTCCGCCTGCCTCAAGGAATTCATCCGGAAGTTTTCGAGCCAGCCCGCCGCCAGCGACTACGTCGTGCAGGCCTACATGAAGTCCGCCCTCATCACCGAGAAGACCACCAAGGATCGCCGCCAGATCGAGAACGCCTACAAGAAGGTGCGCGACGAGTTCGTGGCCCGGAAGCTCCCGGTGGCCACCCCGGCGGCCGGGTTCGCCGCCAAGGCCGACTTCCTCATCGCCGAGGAGAAGTTCAAGGCCTTCCAGAAGAAGGAGCTGACGTTCGGGAGCAAGCCCGAGCAGGTGAAGAAGACCTTCGAGGCCTTCTCCAACGAGGCCAAGGCGCTGAACGAGGAGTACCAGAAGATCTGGAACTACAAGGACGCCACCTGGACCCTCGCGGCCTTCCTGCGCAGCGGGGATATCTACTACGAGTTCGCCCAGAAGCTGCTGAAGGCGGCCGACGCGCCGCCGGCCGAGCTGAAGAAGCTGGGCAAGCAGGCCTGCAAGGCCAACCCCGACGATTGCGGCCTGGTCGAGACCCAGTACAAGGACGCTATCCTGCAGTTCGTGACCCCGGTCGAGGACGAGGCCAAGAAGCGCTGGAAGGACACCCTCGCGCGCGCGGTCCAGCTCGGCGTGACCAACGAGTACGTGAACAAGGCCCGCGAAAACCTGTCCAAGTACCTGCCGGACGAGTTCCCTTTCATCAAGGACGAGCGCGTCGCCTTGGAGGCGCCGTGAGCGCCGTGAGGCGCGGGTCGATGGCGATGCGATCCGCCGGGGCACCACGGCGCGGACGTCGGTCGGCGCCGGTGCTGGCGCTGGCGCTGGGGGTGATAGGAGCCGTGGGCGTCACCGGATCCCCCAGCCCCGCCCGGGCAGAGGCTGCGGCGGACCCCGCGGGCGCCAGCGCCGCCGCCGCCGCTCCGCCTGCCGCGGACGCGCCTGGCACCCGGCGGCGCCGCCAGCCTCCGCCGGCCGTCATCCCGACCGAGGAGACCCAGCGGGCCGCGAGCGCCTACAAATCTAGCCAGTACGAGCTGGCCGTGACCAGCGCCAAGGCGGCCCTCAACAAGAACGAGCGCTACACGCCCGCCATGCTGATCATGGCCAAGGCCTACTTCAAGCTCGGCAAGTACGAGTGGACCCGGAAGATCTGGGAGATGATGCAGGCCAACGGCGCGTCCGAGGCCGAGCGGGCCGAGGTCTACCAGATGCTCGCGTTCCTCGAGATTCAGCAAAAGAACACCCCTGGCGCCATTCAGATGTTGAAGAAAGGCGCCGAATCAAAGCCGGACGATGCGATTGTCTGGAACAACCTCGGCGCCGAATACCTCATCGCCAAGAACTACGGCGAGGCGACCCCGGCCCTCGAGCGCGCGACCCAGCTGCAGCCCACCTTCGCCAAGGCCTTCCTCAACCTCGGCAGCGCTTACCGCGGGGGCAAGGACTACGAAAAGGCCCTCGGCGCCTACCAGCGGGCCCTTCAGCTCTTCCCGAACTACGCCGATGCGGTGTTCAATCTCGGAATTCTTTACCTGGACGCAGAGAAGATGCCGAACACGGACACCATCGCGAAGCTGAACACCGCGATCTCGTACTTCCAGAAGTACAAGCAGATGATGGGCTCGACCCTGGCCGCCGGCGATCCGGTGGATACCTACGCGCTCGAGGCGCAGGACAAGATCACCAAGGAGCAAAAGCGCATCGAGCGCCAGAAGAAGGCCGAGGAGCGCGAGCGCCAGCGGGCCGCGCAGAAGGCGGCGAGCCCCACCTCGGCTGGCGGCGCAGCTCCGTCAGCCGACGGCCCGGGCCCGGGGGGGGCGGCGGCGCCTCCTGCCGCCGCGGACGGCAAGCCGGCAGCGGGCGCAGCACCGGGACGACCGTGAGGTGACCAGATGATCCGCACCCGCAGATTCCCGACCGTCTTGTTCGTCTCCGCGGCCGTCGTTGGAGCCTTGGTAGGAGAAGGTACGGCAAGGGCGCAGACGGCGGCCCGTGCGAGCGGGCCCGCCCGGGCCGAGCGGCCGTCCCCGCCGAGCTCGGTTGCTGGCGCTGGCGCCGGCATTGGCGGCGTCCCGATCCCGGGCAAGCCGGCCGAGACCGACACGCCCAAGGTGAAGGTCGAGCGCGGCGTGGGTGGCAAGAAGGTCTACCGGATCACCGAGGAGATTCGCATCGAGGGCAAGATCCAGAAGCCCGAGGCCTTCTTCTTTTACCAGAAGTCGAGCATCAACTACGACTGGCAGGAGCTGAAGCAAGACTTCATCCCCAGGATCCTCGATAGCGTCAACCAATCTCCGTTCTAGCCCGCGAGGTACCCACGCATGGCCACTCAGGGAGCCGCGATAGCCCAGCTTTCGACCAGCGGAGCTGCCAAGCCGAAGATCCTGCGCATCGGGATCATCCAGGGCGGCCGGATCGTCGAGGAGCGGCTGGTTCGCCGCCGCGACAACATCACGATCGGCCAGTCCGCCAAGAATACCTTCGTGGTCCCCTCCGACGCCCTGCCGCGCCAGTGGCTGCTCTTCGAGATCGCGGGAAACCGCTATCAAGCTCACTTCTCGGATGGCATGGACGCGCGGATCGCCGTGGGCAGCGAGATCATCTCGCTGGCCCAGCTCAAGCAGGCCGGGAAGATCCAGCGCAAGGGCCAGAGCTACGTGATGCCGCTCGACGAGCGGTCGCGCGGAAAGATCGTCCTTGGCGACATGACGATCCTCTTTCAGTTCGTGACGCCGCCGCCGCCGCAGCCGCGGCCGCAGCTGCCGGCGTCGGTGCGCGGGTCGCTGACCAGCGACATCGACTGGTTCTTCACCGCCATCGCGGGCGTTTCCTTCCTGGTTCACCTGATGATGGTGGTGTACCTGCGCAACGTCGACTGGCCGCGCAAGCCGGACATCGAGGAGATCCCGGATCGCTTCGTGAAGATGGTGGCGCAGCAGCCCAAGAAGGAAGAGCCGAAGAAGGTCGAGGCCAAGAAGGAAGACAAGCCCGAGGAGGCCGCCGACAAGAAGAAGGACAAGCCCGAGAAGCAGGAGCGGGCCGAGAAGAAAGAGAAGCCCGCCAAGCACGAGATGACGGAGGAGGAGAAGGCCAAGGCCGCCGAGGATCGGGCGCGGGCCGAGGCCGAGCGCCGGGCGCGGCTGGCCGAGCAGGTCAAGTCGACCGGCTTGCTGAAGCTGCTCGGGGCCAAGTCGGATGGGGGTGGCTCGCTGGCGGACGTGCTCGGCAAGGGCGACGTCGACCGCGACCAGGAGAAGGCCTTCCAGGGCATCGGCGGGGTCGGGGTGGCGAGCGGAAGTGACGCGGCGCTGCGCGGAATCAAGAGCGGCGGCAGCGGCACGGGCAAGGTGGCGAGCGTGGGCGGGCTGCGGGGCAGCGGGGGAATCGTCAATGGCGAGACCGGCAGCGGTCCGAGCGAGAAGCGGGTCTCCGGGATCGTCAAGAGCGAGGCGCCGGCGGTGGATGGCGAGCTCGACCCGAGCATCGTGTCGAAGGAGGTCCGGAGCCGGCTCGGGGCGGTCAAGGCCTGTTACGAGCGGGCGCTGAAGCGGAACCCGACGCTGAGCGGCAAGATCGTGATCCACTGGACCATCACGGCGGCCGGGACGGTCTCGGGGGTGGACGTCGAGAACGACACCCTCGGCGACAGCGAGGTCGCGTCGTGCATCAAGTCGCTCATCGCGCGGTGGCGCTTCCCGGCCCCCTCGGGCGGCTCGGTCGAGGTCTCCTTCCCCTTCGTCTTCCAGGCCTCGCAGTAGCCGAGGGCGGCGAGCCCCCGCGAGCCCCGTGCTCGCCGAGGCCAGTTGTCCGCCGGAGTCGGCCAGGGCCCCGCAGCTCCGACTTGCGACTCCCCCAATTCTCATCCCTTCGCCCCGCGAAGCGGGAGTCCCACGCCGGGAGAGCCGGGCCCCGCCGGCCACTCCATTTCCGCCAACGGGGGGACGGGTCCGGGCGGCGCAAGCCCGAATGAAAGCCGAGGCCCGCCCGCCTGTTCCTATCCCTCCCCCCCCTCCGCGGGGGGAGGGTGAGGGAGAGGGGCCCCCTTCACCCCGTGCGGCCACAGCGCCGTGCCTCGCCGGGGGCGTTACGGGGACTGGACCCGATCTCGCAAACGGCGTCGGCCGATCCATTCTCGCGGCGTTGATGATCGCCCGCCCGCCCCGCCTCTAACATGCGTGAGCCCCACAGCCACGAGCGTGACTCTTGCCACGCCTTTGCCACGCCACCGAGGCGCCCACCACACACCCGCGCGACCCGCATTCCGTCGCGGCTTTGCCACCGTCAGAAGGTTGACACACCGGAATGCGATGCCTAAGATGCACAGCGTTCCACCCTTATTGACGCAGCTGTCGGGTGGTCTAGAGACGGAAGGGGAAAGGATCGTCCTTTGACCAAATTAGTTAAGATCGTGATCGGACTTTCTCTCGCGTCGGGGACCGTCTTCGCCCAGCCCGCTCCGGTGCTGGTCGCGCCGCC